>CASDUP010000001.1 GCA_949283955.1 uncultured Verrucomicrobiota bacterium
CGAATAAAAAAGGCGCGGCAAATTTTTGCCGCGCCTTTTTTGAAAATCTTTCGAATATTACCTCATGAAGCCGATCTTGATCTTGGCTCCGATGACGTCTCCGTGCTTCACATCGACGTCGCCCGCGTATGTCGCTCCAAAATCGTGCATCCAGAAGATAGCTGTGCCGATCTGGTCGTTAAACCAGAAGGAGAGTTCCACTCCCGCGCGCTTGCGGCAGGGAATGTTGCTGTCGGCGCTCGTGTCCCACTGGAAGAGGGGAGTGAGGGATACTCTGTCGGTTATCACAACCTCTACGCCTCCCTGGAAACCATAGGCGAAATCGCTCGTGGTCATATCGGGCATCATGTAGTCGTCGTACCACTCATAAGCGACAAATCCCTTGGCGAAGGGCTTGATCGCCTTGAAGTACTCGAAGCCCGTCTCGAAGTTGAGATAGGGAACGAGGGCGACTCCCACTCCGTAGTTGGCGGAGGAATTGTCGGATCCAGTTCCGTTGATGTCGAACTTTCCGCTGTAGTCGTAATTGAAGAATACTTGGGCATCGAGGCCGGCCCACTTTATGTCCTTAAACACGTTTACTGCGGGTTTAAATACAGGGGCGTTTATGACGGCCGCGGCGCTTGCGCCGGTGGGGCTGGTCTTTACTCCGCCAACCTCTGTCTTGGAAAATTGCGCGCCGCCCTCGAAGGAAACGTACATTCTTCCCAGATTGCCTGTGTTTTCGCTCTTCTTGCTCCACGCAAAGACCGAGGAGACTGCCGCTACGAGAGCGAGGGACAAAATCGAAACTTTCTTGGTATTCATATTGGGGTACAGACTAATGGTGATTTTTGAAAAGTAAAGGCTTTTTTGATGATTATTATTTTTTTGGATTTATTCAAAAATTCAAATTGTAAAAATTGCCTAACTTAAAGCAGTTCGGCAATTTGAACAGCATTTAAAGCGGCTCCCTTCCAGAGCTGGTCTCCCACCACCCAGAAGGAAAGTCCGTTTTCAAACGCCAAATCTCTCCTTATTCTTCCCACTCCGCATTTTACTTTCTTTTGATAGAATAGAGGCATGGGATATTTCTTTTCGGAGGGATTGTCGTCGAGTTCGGCTCCGGGGAATCCAGCTATGGCTTCTCTTGCTTTTTCCACGCTTACGGGATTTTCGAACTCCGCGTTTATTGCTATGCTATGTGCCCTCATGACGGGAACCCTAACGCAGGTGGTCGAACATTGAACGTTCGGGAGCCCCATTATCTTTCGGGTTTCGTTGAGCATTTTCATTTCCTCCTTAGTGTAGCCGTTTTCGAGGAACACGTCGACGTGGGGAAGGGCGTTGAAGGCTATCTGGTACGGATACACGGAAGCTTCGAGCTTTTTGTTTTCGGCGAAGGCCCTGACTTGGTTTTTCAGTTCTTCCATGGCCTTGACTCCCGTTCCCGACACGGCTTGGTAGGTGGAGGCGAAAAATCTTTTCAGCCCGAACTCTCTGTGGAGGGGGTACAGAGCCATAAGAGAGATTGCCGTGGTGCAGTTGGGGTTGGCTATTATGTTGCGGTGGTTTTTTATCGCGTCGGCGTTTACCTCCGGAACAACGAGAGGGACATTCGGGTCCATTCTAAAGGCGGAACTGTTGTCTATGGCCACGCAGCCGCGCTTTGCGGCCTCGGGAACGAGGCTCAGGGATACGCTTCCACCGGCGGAGAATATCGCTATGTCAAGATTTTCGAAAGATTCCGGCTTTGCCTCTTCGACCGTCAATTCTCCTCCCGGAGTTTGAATCTTCTTGCCGGCAGATCTCGCCGAAGCCAGCAGCGTGAGGCTTTTCATCGGGAAGTTTCTTCCGAAGAGAAGATCAATGAGTTCTTGACCCACGGCGCCCGTTGCGCCAACAATGCCTACCTTGAATTCCTTTTTCATGTCTGATTCTTGCTATTCAAAAATTTTAAAAGCCTGCGAAGCCTTGAATTTAAAGCCGACGGAGTATTCCATAATCGTGCGAATTTGCGAGCAAAAACTTTACGTTTTCCGAGGAGGGGAAAATGTTGCGGAATATTCGGTGTCCACTTCGAGAACCTCTCCGTCTTGTTTGGAGAATTCTTTGGGTACTCCGCTGGGGGCGCATATAGTCGACGGAAAAATAGGGGAAGGCCTTTCGATAGACACGGTGTTTAAGGGAAGGGTTCCGGTTGGCACGATTGGGGAGCAAAGTTTGGAGGACAGGGAAAAGAATTTGATAACCTCTCGAATAATGAGATTGAGAGGTTTGGAGCCCGGTGTAAACAGAGGGTTTGATTCCAGCGGCAGAAACGTGGACACGTATTCCAGATACGTTTATATACACGGAACAAACCAGGAATCGAAGATAGGATCTCCGAACAGCCACGGATGCGTTCTGCTCTCGCGCGAAGACATGCGAAAACTTTTTAATCTTGTGCCAGACAAGTCGCTCGTACTAATAGTCTGGGAGGGCGAAAATTTTTAGAGAATGAAGAGCGTACTGATAGTTGACGACGAAAAGCACACCCGCGATGGTCTTGTGCAGGCGCTTTCCGACGAGTACGACGCTTTCGCTGCTTCCAACGCGGACGAGGCGATAAGAATGCTGGATGCGGAGCATTTCGACGCGGTGATTACAGATCTGAGAATGGCGGGCAAGTCGGGACTGAGCGTGATAGACAAGGCCGTTTCCGTGCCGTCGAAGCCTGCATGCGTGATGCTTACGGCCTACGGGAGCGTGGAGGCGGCTGTGGAGGCGATGAAGCGCGGGGCGAGCGATTTTTTATCCAAGCCGGTAGATATAGACAAGTTGGAGGAGATTTTGAAATCGGCGCTGGAGCGCCGCGACGAGAAACTGTCGAAGGCCGGCGAGGTGGAAAGAAGTGCGGCTATGGCGGCGGCGTCGGCTGCGAGTGTGGAATCGGCAAAGCCCGGTTCGAAGGCTCCGCTTGCTTCCACGATGATAGCGGAGAGTTCCTCCATGAGGGAGGTGATGCGGGTCGCGAAAAAAGTCGCTCTTTCGAAGGCAACAGTTCTTTTGCTCGGCGAGACTGGGACAGGCAAGGAGATAGTGGCGAGGTTGATTCACGACAACTCTCCCCGGGCTTCCGCTCCGTTTGTGGCGATACATTGCGCGGCCATTCCGTCGAATCTTCTCGAAGGGGAGTTGTTCGGATATGAAAAGGGCGCTTTCACAGGCGCGGTGGCTCGCAGGATAGGCAGGGTGGAGGCGGCTTCCGGCGGGACTCTTTTTCTCGACGAAAGAGGCGAGATAGACGCGCCGACCCAAGTGAAGCTGCTCAGATTTTTGGAATCGAGGAGGTTTGAGAGGCTGGGTGGAAACGGGGATATTTCCGTCGACGTTAGGATTGTTTGCGCGACTAACAGAAATCTGAAGGAGATGGTTTCGGAGGGGAAGTTTAGGGAGGACCTTTATTATAGGCTGAATGTAGTGGAGATAAAGATACCGCCGCTGAGGGAACACAGGGAGGATATTCGACCGCTTTTAGATTTTTACATAAATTTCTACGCCTCCGACAACGGTGTTCCCGCTCCTAAGTTTTCCCCGGAGGCGATGGATATTTTGACTAAGAAATATTCGTGGAGGGGAAACATAAGGGAACTTCGCAATTTTTGCGAGAACGCGGCGGTGATGAGATCCGGGGAACTTATAACGCCCGGGGAGCTTCCCCAGGAATTCACCGGGGCTTTTTCCTCCAAAGAGTCCGATTCGCTTCCCTCCAAAAAAGAAAGCACCGACGAGTTGATTCGCCGTGCCTTGGAAAAAACGGGCGGCAATAAAACCCACGCGGCAAAATTGCTCGGGATAAGCAGGAGAACCCTACAAAGGCACACCGAAAACAAGAGCTGATTTTGTGCTTTTTTGTAAGAAATGGAGAAAGCCGTTCCGGAAAAATTCTTTAGAGCTTGGTTTGCCGGCTTTCTTTCCCGCAAGACAAATTTTGTTCGGGAAATGGCGTTGCCGTAAAAAAAGCAAAAGTGTTCGCCGGAGAGCTTAGATTTTGCATGCGGTTTTTGCGGGCGCAAATATTGAGCAAAACACTCACTCCATATTTCTTTCCTGCCGCCAAAAAAAGCATTAAGACATCGAGCAGTTTTCGAGAGCCATTCAAAAAAACTTTAAGTTTGTGCCCGTCACGGAGCATTTTTCTAAGAATGTTTGGGAACTTCTCTTCGTTTTTCTTAGCGCGCTACGGGAATGGAGAAAATTTCCACCGGAGCTTTTTATCCGAGCCTTTCGCGTTTTTCCTCGAGTTCCGACCAGCGTTCCAGCAGTTTTTCCTCCTCCTTTTTCAACTCTTCGAAGCGTTCGCTTATCTCTCCAAGTTTGGACGCGTTCAGCCTTACGAATTCCGAATCCGACAGCTTCGACGATATCTCCGAGCTTTCCGATTCAACTTCGGCTATTCTTTTCTGGACGCATTCAAGTTCCTCCCTGTCTTTGTTCGTGAACTTTTCTCGCTTGGCAGGAATGCGGCGGGGTTTTTGCTTTTCCGCAGGGGAGGGCTGGTATTTTTTTTGCAGATAGGCTTCCCACTCGTCGTATCCCCCGACAAGCTCGACGATTTTTCCGTTCCCCTCAAATCCGAATATTGCGGTTGTGGTATTGTTCAAAAACGCCCTGTCGTGGGATACGAGAAGAATAGTTCCGTCGAACTCCGAAAGGGCGTTTTCGAGGAGCTCCAAAGTTTCCATGTCAAGATCGTTGGTAGGTTCGTCCAATACGAGCACGTTGGAGGGGGAAGCCATCAATTTGGCGAGCATTAGCCTGTTTCTCTCCCCTCCGGAAAGCATGGATATTTTTCCCAAAATCTGGTTTGGGGTGAAGAGAAAATTTTGGAGGTATCCCATCACGTTTTGTCCGCCTTTTGGCGTATATACGGTGTCGGAGGACTCCCCTATAAACTCGTACGGAGTGGATTGCGGATCCAGCTTTCCGCGAAGCTGGTCGAAGTATGCGATTTCAAGCTTTGTTCCGAATTTCACTTCGCCCGAGTCCGGTTCGAGTTTGCCGAGAATCAGCTTTACCAGAGTCGTCTTTCCTATACCGTTGGGCCCGACTATTCCAATCTTGTCACCCCTGTATATGGTGGTGGAAAAACCGCCTACTATCTTTCGGTCCCCGAAGGATTTTTCTAGATTTTTTATCTCGAACACCTTTCGTCCGGTCGGGCAGGATTCGCCTATGTTTAGAGAGGAAATGGGGGAGGACCTGTCCATTCTGGCGGCGCGGATTTTTCTGAGTTTCATCAATTCCTTTACTCGGCCTTCGTTGCGGGTCCTGCGGGCTTTTACTCCCCGCCTTAACCAGCTCTCTTCCCTCTTCAACTTTTTGTCGAACTCTTCATCGTTTCTCCTCTGGGCTTCGAGAAATTCATCTCTCCTGCGGACGAACTCGTCGAATCCGCACGAAAACGATATCAATTTTCCCCTATCTACCTCTACGACCCTCGTTGCGAGATTTCTCAAAAACGTTCTGTCGTGAGATACGAAAATTAAAGTTTTTCCGCTCGACTTCAGGAAATTTTCGAGCCACACAACCGACGAAATATCCAAATGGTTTGTGGGTTCGTCGAGCATCAGTAAATCGGGGTCGGATATAAGTTCTCTTGCAAGAAGAGCCCTTCTTTTTAGCCCGGCCGAAATTTCCGAAGTTTCTAGGTCGGGTTTAAGTCCGAGGCTGTCCAGTACTGAAGAAATTTTCGCCTCGGTGTTCCAGAACTCGAAATTTTCGTCTGATGGGGGTTCTCTGTGGCCTTCGAGCCCCTCCGATACCAAGTCTATTATTTTGCCGCTCAAATTTTCCGGAACCTCCTGTGGAAGATAGGCGAGTTTTAATCCGTTTATTTTTTCCACGAGCCCGGAATCCGGATCCAGTTTGCCGGCGATTATTTTCATGAGGGTGGTTTTCCCGCAGCCATTGGGTCCCGTAAGTGCCAGCCTGTCCCCTTTGGCGACGCCCAAAGACGCGGTATCGAGCAAAATCCGCGGTCCGTATCTGAAGGAAACTTCGCTCAGGGAGACTATGTTCATGCGGATCGACAAAAATTATTTTTTTTGTTTGGGCAAATTCTTTCGGATATTTTTCGGATTTTTTCGATAGGATATTTTTCTCGAAAAATTCGTTTTTGGGGAGTCTAATTTTCCGGCGTATGCGAAAAAGTGGAGAAAAGAAATTCTTTTTTGGAATATTGCTGTCGCTGGCGATGGTGCACGGAATGAACGACACAATGCAGTCGGTGGTGTCGGCCTCGTATCCGCTTTTGAAGGACGCCCTGAATCTGTCCTACGCCGAAATAGGCTTTGTGGCACTCACATACCAAATATCGTCCTCTCTCATGCAGCCGGTGTTCGGATATATTTTCGACAAGCGCAGCAGCGGCTGGTTCCTTCCGGCTGGTTTGTTTTGCACGATGGCTGGACTCATTTTCATATCATATTCGCCCAACATATATTTTTTGCTCGCGTCGGTTTTTGTGTCGGGAATGGGATCTGCGGTGATACATCCCGAAGCTTCGAGAATCACATCGTTCGCTTCGGGCGGAAAACGAGGTTTGGCACAATCAATATTCCAGGTGGGGGGATCGTGCGGATTTTCGCTAGGGCCTCTCCTTGCGGCGCTCTTTGTAAGAGACCAAACGGGACTTTCCAAATTTTCGGTAGTGGCTCTTGCGGCCTTCGTCGCGATGATTCCCGCATGCAGATGGTATTCGAACAGGATAGCGTCCGGAAAATCCGGCAGCGCGCCCGAACTTCAAAGCGACGCTTCGAAACTGCCAAAGAGAACCATAATAATCACGGTTTCGATTCTTATGTTTCTAGTGTTTTCAAAAAATTTTTATACTGTAAGCATATCCAACTACTATACCTTCTACCTAATGGAAAAATTTGGGGTAAGCGTGCAGACTTCCCAAATTGTGCTGTTTGTGTTCCTCTTTTCCGCCGCTCTCGGAACCCTCGTGGGAGGCCCCGTGGGAGACAAGTTCGGAAGGAGGCTAGTGATATGGTGGTCCATCTTGGGCAGCGCGCCCTTCGCGCTAGCGATGCCCTACGCCAACTTCGAAACGACGATCGTATTGAGCGTCCTGATAGGATTTATAATATCGTCCGCATTTTCCGCCATATTGGTCTATGCACAGGAGTTGATTCCCATGAAAATTGGAATGGTATCCGGAATATTTTTCGGATTTGCCTTTGGAATGGCAGGAGTTTCGTCGGCAGTTCTCGGAAAAATAGCCGACTCCTTCGGGATAGAATTCGTGTATGAATTGTGCTCGTTCTTTCCTCTGTTCGGAGCGGTGGCGTATTTTTTGCCGAGGGTGAGGTCGCTGCGCTCCATGAAAAAATAGTTTGCGAAGTTTTTTCGGGGGTTTCTCGTCAGGCAAAATTAAAAAATTTTCTTTCAGAATTTTTATATAAAGGGAGATATGAGGGCATAAATAACCGCGGCGAAAACCGCGCTTACCGGAATGGTTAGAATCCAAGCCCAAAGCAATTTTATAGTAATTCCCCACCTTACAGACGACACCCTTCTTACCGCGCCCACTCCCATTATTGCCCCCGATAGAGTGTGAGTAGTGCTGACAGGAATTTTCAATATTTCCGTTATGAATAGGGTAATTGCGCCGGCTGTTTCCGCGGATACCCCTTCAAGGGAGGATATCTTGGTGATTTTTCCTCCCATAGTTTTCACGATTTTCCATCCGCCCATCATGGTTCCGAGTCCTATCGCAGAGAAGCAGGATATGGAGACCCAGTTTGGCATTTCGTCGAGCGAGGATATTTGCCCGGCGGCTATCATGGAGGTGGCTATGATACCCATGACTTTTTGGGAATCGTTGAGTCCGTGGCCCAGGCTGAAGAGGGCGGAGGAGGCTAGCTGCATTTTTCGCATAATTCGTTCGGCCTTGTGCTGGTGCACGTTTTTAAACGACCACAAAATTGCGAGAGTGATGGCTATTGCCACTAGCATTCCTATTAGCGGGGCAAGAACTATGAAGGAGGCGATTTTTAAAATCACGCCCGTATGTATTGCTCCGAATCCCGATGCGCAAATGGCTGCCCCGGCGAATCCCCCAATGAGCGTATGCGATGACGACGAAGGAATGCCGAGCCACCAGGTAAGCAGATTCCACGCGATGGCCGCTAGCAGTCCTGCGAATACCACTGGCATTGTGGCGTATTGTTCTATTACAGTTTTTGCCACTGTGTTTGCTATGCCGAATTCCCCTATCACGTATTTTGCCACGAAGAATGCCATGAAATTGAACGCGCCTGCCCAAAGAACGGCCTGCAAGGGCGAGAGGACTTTTGTCGTTACGATTGTGGCTATGGAGTTGGCGGCGTCGTGGAATCCGTTTATGAAGTCGAACACCAGCGCGAAAACGACGATTATTACAAGGAGCGTCATTTTATGCGTATTTGACGTATATTGTTTTGAGTGTTTTTCCGACCTTGTTGATTCTGTTCACGGTTTTTTCGAGTTCGTGCAGAATCTCCTTTTGTTTGATTAGCTCGATTGGATCGCTTTCAGAATGGAAAATTTCCGAAATTGTTTTTTCATACACTAGGTCGGCCGACTCCTCGAGGCGCTTGATTTCCTTATAGTGCTTTCGGAGTTTTCCGTCGGAACTTTTCATGGTTTTCAAGTCTTTTATGGCCCCGCTTATTTCCGCTGATCCGTCGGAGATAATTTTTGCCATTTGAGGTGCGAAATACAGTTTGCGTTTGGGTTCATACAGAAGAACTTTTTGTGCTATTCTATTTATGCCGTCTATGCAGCCGTCCATTTCGTCGGCCAAGGCGTCGACGTCCTCGCGGTCGAATGGAGTGATAAAGCTGGAGCAAAGTTCTTTGTGTATTTTAGACGTGACTTTGTCTCCAGCCAATTCGGCCGACTTTATTTTTTTATAGATGTCCGGAATTTCTTTCGGATCCTCGCGTTCGAAGAGCTCGACAAGGCCGTCGGAGGCGCTTTTCAGAGCAGTTGAAGTTTCCTCGAGCAGTGGAAAAAATTTTCCGTCTTTCGGGGCGAACATGCTGAGTATATAGTCTATTTTCATTTCGTAATTGCGACCGCTTATCGCAAATGGATTTTTTTCCGTCAAGGTGCATGTGAGGCCCTAACAAAAAGATAACAAAAGCTTCGGCCGTATGTTTTTTGGCCGGTTTTTCATTTGTATTTAGGCGGTCGGCAAGTGGAGGCCTTTTCCCGTTCCGATGCGGCAAGTCTTGAAATTTTATTCGGAAACGAAAACGGGTGGTAGACGCGACTTGAACGCGCGACCCCCGGATCCACAATCCAGTGCTCTAACCAACTGAGCTACTACCACCGCAATAAGAAAAAACGAATGGAATATGATGCAGGCTTTCGTGTCAAGCTTTTGAATATTTATTAAAATCTAAACGGGACATGCCCGGGCATTTTTGAAGCAGTTTTCGAATAGGTCCCTATACCTTCCGGGGTCGATATGGCTGTTATCCATTCCACGCCGTCGAGCTTCAAGCGGGAGACGATTTTTTTTATCAGGGCGGAGGCTATTCCTCTTCCCCTATAATTCTTGTCGACTACCAAATCCAATAGGTACGCGTCCGACACTCCGTCGGAGAGGGCACGGAAAAATCCGACGAGTTTTTTCCCGTCGAATGCTCCGTAGGCGCAATAGCTGTTTTCGACCGATTTTCTAACCGACTTCGGGTCGGTGGGGGAAGATGCGCTCCACGATTCTTCGTCGAAAAGCCGCGCTATGTCGGCAAAAGCCGACTCGTCGAACGTTTCCTTTATTTCTATATTCATCTCTTGCTTCCTACATTGAGTACGGAATTGCCGCGACGCCCTTTTCGGAGGGGCGATTTTCTCCGAAGGGTTTCATAGGCGATAGCCTGATGCGTTCGTACTTTAAAAGCGGATCCAAGGATTCCTTCGCATGGCGCAGGTTTTCCTCGCCCAAATCTTGTTCCCTATTCATCAGCTTGCCCCCAAGATCGGCTATTGCTCGCGACTCGGCAAGCACGAGTTCCTGGGAGGCTCCTCGTTCAGAATGAACGCTCTTTTCGAAGGCAACGGACCATTCGTCGGCGTCGAGCCGGTTCAAAATGGCGGCCCCTATCGGGGCGTTCGAATTTGTGTCGGGATAAAGCAGAATTCCCTCGAGCCCAAGTTCGAAAAAATTTTCAAAAGCCCTTTGTATGGCGGCGTTTTCATCAGGGAAATGCCGTACTTCCGGAGAGTTCAACATGAAGTTTTTGGCCCCCTCCATATTCGAGGGAGAAATTTTTTCCGTTCTAAAATCCGGGCGTGAATCCTCGAATTGCCTGACTAAATTTCTCTTTTTGCGGAGCTTTCCGCCGCGCATTTCCAAAAGCTTTTCAACGCTGTAAAGATAGTCGAATTCGGCGGGCTCGGAAGTTTGGCGAAAGAATTTTTCCGCTTCGGGGAGGGATTCCAAGTAAGCTTTTGGAGTGTCGTAGAAGAAATGGTACTTGAGCAGTTTTCTCGTTTCGAAGGCCTCGTAAAATTTTTCCAAATTTTCCGGAGGGGGAAATTTCCCTATCGGAAAGTGCAGCACTCCCAATTTCGGATTAAACGGCGCAACGCAGCCAAAACCGCGCGCAATTTTTGTCCCGTACGCGGCAGACCACATATACAGCGTTGCGAAATTCGCCTCGCATCCGCGGTGTTTGCGCTCGGCAAGAAGCGATTCTATTTCCGTTTTGTCGGAAAGTTTCAGAAAATCCATTCCGAGATCAAAGCTCATATTTGGGAAGTATCGGAATTAACGGTTCGATTTTTAGACCGCCAAAAAAATTGACAGCAGCATTTGCGCTGTGTTCGAGCGATTTCAGAGCGCCGCGGCCACGAATAGGGGGATTTTTATTTTTTTGCCCTTCAGAAATTCCGACAGGGCGGTATCGATCCATTTTTTGTCCGAGGAAATTTCAACCACCTTGAGAAATCTCTCTTCCCCTTCCGACACTATTTCGTACTTCGAGAGCTGGACTCTTATGGGCGAATTTTCACCCGCCATAACGGCGCTTATGGAGCACGACTTTTGCGCCGTGTCCAAGTCGACTTTCACGCTCTCTCCGCCGTTCTCGAAAAATCTCGCGAACTCCGATTTCAGATAATTCTCGAATCCCCTTGCCTTGAAACTGTCGAACATAAAAACTTTAGTGTTTGGAGCGATAATCCGCTCATTTTTGCTCATTTCAAGAAAGAAAAAATTTCTTTCATCTTGTTTTTCGCGCATTCGTATCCGTGTTCGTAGAGCTCGAGAAGCTTTTTCGGAGACCTCTCCAGCCTGTCTATCTCGAGAGGGCGGACGGGTCGTATGACGACCGCCTCACCCCGGGATTCCATTTCCTCCATCTCTTCGATTGAATCGTTATATATAGAGGATTTCTCCGCCAGCGCGCGGCGAATTTCGGGATATTTTCTATAGGACCACGGAGGCAGGAGAAATTTTCCTTTTCTGTATCCGAAATTGCGTGTGAGAACTGCCACAATCTTCTCTATACCGTCGGATTTTGCCCTTCTGAAGGGAATGGGATCGCATATTCCCCCGTCTAGCATCGGTTTTTCTCCGACCAGGCAAATCTTCGAAACAAGAGGCATGCTGCAAGAGGCCCTGCAAACCTCGAGCAGATGTTTCCCGGCCTTTGGATTTACGAAATATTCGGCTTTGCCGGTAAGGCAGTTGCTGGCCACTATCGTAAACTTCCTTCCGGACTCGCAAAATCGGGAATAGGCATCGAAGTCGTAGGGTAGAATTTTGTTCGGAAATTCGTCGAAGAGAAGGTCGAAGTCCATCACTTCCCCGCGGGTTAGCAATCGGAGAAGGCTGATGTATTTATATTTTACGAGCAGGTCTATGTTCGAAATCTTGGCGCGGCCCTTTTGTCCCGAGGCATACGAAAGCCCGTTGGACGCCCCGGCCGACACTCCTATGACATAGGGAAATTCCAGGTTCTCGTCGAGGAACGCTTCGAGCGCTCCCGCCGTAAAAACCCCTCTCATTCCTCCCCCTTCGAGAACAAGGCCCCATTTATCTTTCATACTCCGTCCCTTACTATCCCCAGATTTGGAAGGGGCAAGGTTTTACTTCGCTTTTAGTCGAATTTCGAAAATGCTTGAAGATTTGCGTTTCCGGAGAAATGATTGCAGAAGCATGTCCGGAAAAATTTTTGAAAGATACAAAAGGCAAGTTGCGCTCTGGAATTTCGGACTCGAAGGACAGGAGCGCCTAAAGAATTCGACGGTTTCCATCGTGGGAGCCGGAGGGGTGGGGAGCGCTTGCATTCCACTGATTGTGGGAGCCGGAGCGGGGGAAATAAGAATTTTGGATTGCGATGTCGTTTCGAAGTCCAACCTCCACAGGCAGACGATGTATAGGGAATCCGACGAGGGCAAACTTAAGGTTGAGGTTCTCGCAAAGAGATTGGGAAAGTTAAACTCGGAAGTGAAAGTTTTGCCCTTTTCGGCAAAAGCTAAATCCCTTTCCGATTTGAAGGAGTTTTTGAAAGGCTCCGACTTGTGCATCGACGCCACCGACTCCTTCCGCTCGCGACTTCTCGTTTCCGAAGCATGCAAGCGAAAGAAAATTCCCTTAATAATGGCGTCGGCGGAAGAATATACCTCCCAGTTGATATTCTTTTTCGAGGATTTTTATCTCGATTCTCTTATTTTTGAACAAGATTTCAAAAAAAATAACAAAAAAAACAATACATTCCAACCAATTTTTCCACCTGCTGCCGCGCAGAGCGGAATATGGGCTGCCGGAGAGGGCATAAAATATTTGGCTTTGGAGAATCCCGTGTTTCCGACGGGGAAATTCATTTCTTCGGACTTTTCTAAGTCTCCTCCGCTGGTACAGGTTTTCAACATTAAAGCTGGGGATTGATTTTGAATATTTTTTTAAAATACCCTATTTATCAATATATTATAAATGAAATATTTTAGGCTTATTCAAATTGGGAAAAAGTTAGTTGACAATAAGTTTTTAAAGTATTTCAATTATTTTCAATACGTACCCATATTTATAATCACGGAGAAAAAAACATGAAGAATAAAAAGGTTTATTTGGCGGCGGATCTGGGAGCCGGAAGTGGAAGAGTGATGGCGGCGAAGTTTGACGGGGAAAAATTAGAGCTAGAGGAAGTTTCCCGTTGGGCGTCGGAACCTGTGAAGATTGGGAATTCGTATCATTGGGACGTTCGGGGAATATTTAATTCGATAAAAGATGGAGTGGCGAAGTCCCGCTCGAAGTACGGGGATTCGATAGAGTCTTTGGGCATAGACTCTTGGGCGGTCGATTACGGTCTTTTGGACGCGAACGACGAACTTATAAACGATCCTTTCATATATAGGGATTCGAGAACCGACGGAATGATGGAGGAGGTTTTTAAGAAGGTCTCGAAAGAGGAGATTTATAAGCGAACCGGAATTCAATTTCTATTTTTCAACACGCTTTACCAGATGTCCGCGGAATTGCGCGGAGGCGGCATACGAAGGGCTAAAACGTTTTTGATGATGCCCGATCTGCTCGGATTTATGTTTACGGGGGCGAAGAAGAACGAAAGAACCAACGCTTCCAGCACTCAATTTTACGATCCGTTCGCCAAAGATTGGGCGTATGATATTCTCGAGAAAGTCGGAGTTCCTGCGGAAATTTTTGGAAGCGGATTTTCGGAGGCCGGAGAATTTTTTGAATTTGTCAAACCCGAGTTGGGGCTTGGCAAGTTGAGGATTGCGACGGTAGCGAGCCACGATACCGCTTCCGCGGTAGCGGCGGTTCCGTCCACCGATCCCAACCCGGCGTATTTAAACAGCGGAACATGGTCTCTGCCCGGTCTCGAGCTGAACGCTCCTTTGGCTACGGACGATGCGTTGAAACACAACTTTACAAACGAAGTCGGAGTGGAGGGAACGATAAGATTTTTGAAAAATGTCACCGGAATGTGGCTCGTTCAAAAGTCTAAGGAAGCATGGAGGGAAAAGGGAACCGACATGTCCTATGCGGAACTCGAGTCAGAGTCTAAAAAATGCGAACCGTTTTCCGCACTCTTCGATCCGGATTCTCCGGATTTCACGATGCCCTCAAACATGCCGGAGGCTATAGCTCGAAATTGCGAAAGGAGGGGAGTCAAAAAAGTGCCCGTTTCCCATGGTGAAATATTCCGTTCTATTCAAGAGAGCGCGGCGTTGAAGTACGCGTACGTGTTCGATACGCTCGAAGAACTTACGGGAATAAAGATAGGGAAAATAAACGTCATGGGAGGCGGATCGCGCGACAACATGCTCAATCAATTTACGGCAAACGCCACAGGTCGGGTGGTTTGCGCCGGCCCGGTGGAATCTACCGCTCTTGGAAATGCCATTATGCAGATGAAAGCCTCGGGTGAGATTTCTTCTCTAAACGAGGGAAGGGCGGTAATAGCGGCGAGTTGTTCTCCGAAGGTCTTTGAGCCAAAAGAAGAGGACTTATGGAAGGAAGCGTATTTGAGTTTTAGAGAGAGTGTGTTGAAACTCTAAATAAACGCTGAAGTTTCAGTTTTTTGTTGCTTGCTTTTATTCAAAGGCGGAGTGTTTAGGTGCGTTATATAGAGCGCGCCTTTTTTCGTTTTTGAGTTTGAATAAAGAGATTTCTTTGAGGTGGAGTATCGGGTTTGTTCTTCAAAGCTCTTTGAGCCAAAAGAGGGAGGAAGGAAGCGAATTTGAGTTTTTTTTAATAGCCATTATAAAATTTTGTCGCGCTTTTGTTTTTTCGGCGAATCGTTCTCCCGAAAATTTAGATCTTATAAGTATTTTATTATCCAAAAAAATCTTGACATATAAATAATTTTTTAAGACTGTCGGCTTGTCGTTGGTTGCATGGTTTATTTGAGCGTGGTATGAATAGAAAAGAGTTTGCAAGTTTGGTCGATATAAGCGCGGTTAGGGCGCAATCGACGTTGTCGGAAGTTAAGATGATAGCTTCCGCGGCAAAGGAGCACGGGTTTGTGTGCGTATTTGCCTTAAATTCGTTTCTTCCGTATTTGAAGGAAGAGCTTTCGGGTTATCCCCAAGTAGGCGTGGGAGGAGTAGTCGGTTTCCCGTCAGGGGGAGAGAGCACTCGCATAAAGGTGGAACAGGCGGAGGAAATGCTGAAAGGCGGGTGTACCGAGATAGACATGGTGATGAACATCGGAAAATTAAAATCCGGACTTTTCAAAGAGGTGGAGGAAGATATAGCGGCTGTTAGAAAAACCGTAAATAAAACGACTCTCAAAGTTATAATCGAAGCGCCTCTTCTTGAGAAGTTCGAGATAGCTGATGCTGCCAAGATTGTTTTAAATTGCGGGGCGGATTACGTTAAGACCGGAACGGGTTGGGCGGGTGCTACCAATTACGAGCATATTCGCGAGATAAAGAACGCCGTGGGGGATAGTATTAAATTGAAAGTTGCCGGGGGAGTCAGAGATCTGGGCACCGTTTTGAAAATGAAAGAAATGGGAGTTTGCAGGTTTGGAATAGGATATTCTTCGGCTCTGAAAATTTTGTCGGAGATAGAGGAACGATGATAATAGCCTATGATTTGGGTACCGGAGGGATAAAGGCTTCGCTTTTTTCGGAGTCGGGGGAGAGTTTGGCCTTTAAGTTTTCCTCCTACGAAACTTTCGCGTCCGGATCCCTCATAAGGGAGCAGAGACCGCGTGATTGGATAGAGGCTTTGAAAATTGCTACGGCTTCTCTTTTATCTGAGTCCGGAGTGTCGGCGGAGAAAATCCAGATAGTGTCGATATCCGGTCACAGCTTGGGGGTTGTTCCGATAGGCAGGGAGGGCGAACTTCTTCGCGAGAGAACTCCTATATGGTCCGATATGCGCGCCGAATCCCAGGCCGAAAAATTTTTTTCGAAAGTAGATTACAAAGACTGGTACATGAGGACCGGATGCGGATTTCCGCCGTCGTGTTATCCGATATTCAAGGCGATGTGGTATGCCGAAAATGAACCTGGCATGTTCTCGAAAACTTCACGCCTGTTGGGAACCAAAGACTATTGCAATTTCTTTTTGACGGGGAATGTCTGCACGGACAATTCCTACGCCTCGGGCAGCGGGGCGTACGATCTCAAAAAGGGAAATTACGATTCCGATTTTTTGAAGCTTGCAGGTTTGAAGGAAAATATTTTTCCCGAAATTTGCCCGAGCCATGCCGTTGTGGGAAAGATTACTTCGGAGGCGGCTTCGGAGACGGGATTGAGGGAGGGAACGCTTGTGGCGTGCGGAGGGGTGGATAATTCGTGCATGGCGCTCGGATCTATGGGAACTTCCGAAGGTAGAGTTTACACAAGTGTCGGATCTTCCGCTTGGGTAGCTTTGAGTTCGAGTGAGCCGGTTTTAGATTTCGCAAGAAAGCCCTACGTATTTGCCCATGTTGCGGACGGAATGTTCGTGTCTTCTACCTGCATATTTTCGGCGGGAACAAGTTTGGGGTGGCTGAAAAATTTGATAGCTCCGGATCTCGGCTATTCGGAATTCGACGGGCTTGCGGCGCGCTCGCCTGTGGGTTCGAGAGGGGTCATTTTTAATCCGAGTTTGGCGGGGGGATCTATGATAGAGAAGTCTCCGAACATATCCGGGGCTCTTTTCGGATTAAAGCTTTCGAGCGGCAGGGAGGATATCGCGAGGGCGGGGCTAGAGGGAATAGCCCTAAATTTGAGGTACGCTCTCGACGCCCTTGGCCGTTGTTATCCCCTTAAGATTTCTGAGATGCCCATATTTGGAGGAGGGGGAAAGAGTGCCCTTTGGAGGGAAATTTTCGCCGGGGTTTTTGGAATGAAGATTGTGAAATCTTCGGTGGACCAGGACGCCGCTAGCCTGGGCGCGGCGGCTTTGGCAATGCGCGCTGTGGGGTCTCTCAGCGACTACGGAGAGTTGGATTCCCTCCATAAAATACAAGCCGAAAGCCTTCCCGAAAATGTCGCGGAGTACGAAAAAATCTACCGCGAATTTCTGAGAAGGGCGGCTTTGCTCTAAGTCGAATCGACACTTCAAACTCCGCAGTTTTATCGGCAGCGTTGGTCGATACGAGGATACAAAGTTCGGGCTCTTCAAACGGTTTCAGTTTTACCCGGCGTTTTTCCCATTTCAAGGGAGAGTTTTAGCACGTTTCTTATGTCGCTTTCCGTCATTATCGGATTGCAGCTGAGCACACCGTCGGCGTTGAACGAAACCGTCCGCACACCGCTAATGATTTCGTCAAACTTATTCTCTCCTATTCCAAATTCGAAAATGCTCACAGGAACCCCAATGTCGGACAAAAACCTTTCGAATTTTTCTATCCCTTCGGAGGCTATTTCATCGCGCGTTTTGCCAATCGCATCGACTCCCATCACGTTTTCGGCGAATTTTTCGTACACTTCTGGGCGGCGCTTCGAATTGTAGCGCATCCACGCCGGCATCAGGCTCGATATGCTCGCACCGTGCGATATTCCAAATTTGCTCGTCAAGACGTGCCCAACTTGGTGTATGGGAGTCCAGCCGTCTCCCGGATAGGCCCATCCGTTTATGGCGCACGTGGCTGCCCACATTAAATTTGCCCTCGCGAAAGCGTCGTTCGGGTTTTCGAGGGCGGGTTTCACATACTCCATGCTCACGCGCATCACCGATTCCTGGAATTGGGTTTGCAAAGGGGTTCCGTCCCTCGAATTTATATAGATTTCAAGCGCGTGCGATATGGCGTCGGCGCATGCGAGCGCCGTCAGCTTGCGCGGAACGGAGAAAGTCAAAGAGGGGTCGAGAATCGAAATTTTTGGAAAGAGGCATTCTGCCCATATATACGACTTCCTCCCGAGTTTCCTATTGCTGAGAACCGATGTCATATTCATTTCGCTTCCGGTGGCCGGAAGAGTGGGAACGCATATTATGGGAAGGGCTTCGGAGGGGGGCTTTATGTTTCCGGATCCGCTGTGCGAGTGTGCAACCATATTCCACAAATCACCTTCGTAGCACACCGCCGCCGCGACCGCTTTTGCCGCGTCCATGGCAGATCCACCACCTATCCCTATCACGACTCCGCATCCGTTTTCCCTCGCAAATTTCGCGCCTTCGGACACGGTCGAAATATCGGGATTTTGCTCGAACTCGTAAAACGGGCAGACTTTTACTCCGGCTTCGCGAAGGCTCTCCTCGGCGCTTCTGAGCACCCCGGCTATGAAAGTCGAGTCTTTGTAGCTTACGACCATTGCGGACTTGGAAATCTTTGAGGTTTCCTCTCCGAGTTTGGACAGCTTTCCCATTCCGAAAACAACCCTTACGGGATTGAAAAATTCAAATTCAAATATATTCATATTACAAAATTGTTTTGTCTTATAAAAAACGAATCCAAGCGCTGTCAACGCTTTTTTGAAGTTTCGATGCGTATTCTTCCGCCTTGCCGCTTGGAGCGGGCGCAAAAAAGCATGTTCCGGCTTTGGCAGGGCGGGCTTGGGAATTTTTCGAGAATTTATAGGAGCTAAGCCGGAAGACTTTTAGAAAGCCTCACTTGTTATATCCGAGTTTTTCGGATATTGCGGAGGCCTTTTTTACGAGGAACTCTCCGATTTCGCTGAATTTTTCGGCGGGAATTCTCTCGCTTGCCCCGGTGACCCATATCGACGCAACGGGGTATCTGCGCAAATCGAATATCGGAACCCCGACGCAATTTGCCCCGAGCATATATTCTCCGTGGTCAATTGCGTATCCCTTTTTTCTCACCTCTGACAATTCGGACAAAAGCCTCTTCTTTGAGGTTATCGTTTTGGAAGTGTATTTTTCGAATTTTATTTTGCTTGCTATGCTCTCCAGTTCGTCGTCCGGCAAAAACGCCAAAATCGCCTTTGCCGGAGCGGAGCTGTGGAGGGGGCAGCGCATGCCTATCTTGCCGGTAAATCCGAACAGGCTCTTCCCCGGAGCCTGGTCTATCATTATCACGGCGTCGTCGGAAAGTATTCCAAGCATCACGGGCTCTATCAGCTTGTCGCGAGCTTCGTTCATCGACTCTCTCGAAGACAGAATCAGGTTTTCATCGGAAATGGCGTCGTAGGCAAGGGAGATGAATCTCTTGGATATGGAATAGCTCCTGTCGGGATTTTTTACTATCATTCCGTAGTCGAGCATGGTGTATATTATCCTGAAAATTATCGACTCGGAAAAACCCGTCTCGGCGTTTATTTCGGCTCTCGTCATTCCGTTCGGCTTCTTCGACATCGCCTGCAAGACCGTTATCGTCTTTGCGACGTTTGGTATATGGTAGCGTTGGTATTTGAAGTTTCCGCTGTCCTTTTTCATATTCGAAAATTTATTTCTGCATTTGAAAAACCAGTCAAACATTTAATTGAGAGAACAGTATATTTTATATTTTAAAAAAATTTTTAAATATAATTTATTGTTGACCTTTCTCGAGGGAAAATTTTTATGGGAAAGCGTATCAGGCGGTTTTTGGGAGAGGGTTTTTCGGAGGAGTTTCGCGGGAGCTTTGCTTAAAAATTTTCCCTAAGCGCCGCCTATATAAAATAGGGAACTTTCGGAGCATGAAAATTTTTACGATAGCATCGCTTTTTGCGTTTTTTGCATACTTGCCGGTTTTTTCGAGCGTGGAGTTCTTTCAGGCTCCGGAGCTTGCGGGAAAAACCATAATTTACTGCGTCCACGCGCAATATCCGACCGACCACCACAACACCGAGTCGTTTTTTCAGAAGGGGGAATATAGGGAGAAGGTGTGGCCGAGATTTGCCGGGAATTCGTCCTTGGAGCTTGCTTCGTTCGATTCCGAAGGGAAGATCTTTGAAAGGCGGGTTCTATATTCTCTTCCCGAGGGAGTGATACGCGACGTGCGCCCTTCATTCGATGGAAAGAAAGCTGTGTTTTCGGCACGCAGGAACCAAGATGACGACTTCCATATTTACGAGGCGGATTTGGAGTCGGGGGAAGTAAAGCAGCTTACGAAAATGCGCGGGGTTTCCGATCTCGATCCGGCGTATTTGCCGAACGGGAAAATAGTGTTCTCGTCGACGCGCGCCATGAAGTATTGCGGCTGCAACAGAAACATAATGGGAAATCTGTATTCGATGAATTCCGACGGCACAAACATAGTGCAGATAGGAAATTCCATAGAGTTCGAAAACGGTCCGAGCGTCATGAACGACGGCAGAATCCTGTACACGAGATGGGAGTATGTGGATAGGAATTTTTCCGGGGCGCAGGGGCTTTGGACGTGCACTCCGGACGGAGCCAGGCACTGGATTTTTTGGGGGCAATCTACAAGAAGCGCGGCCTTGAACGCTTCGCAGATGAAGTCGGGCAAGGTGGCCGCTATACTTGCCGCATGCCACGACAAGCCCTGGGGAGCACTCGCCTTGATAGACAGAAATATCGGTTTGGAGGGGGAGGAGAGCGTGGTGAAAATTTTTCCGGAGTCGGCCCGTTCGAGGATAGATTTTAAGAACATGCCCTTTGCGGACGGAATGAAAGACATAGAGGTAAAATACCAGTATCCGTCGCCGTTCGGGGAAAATTCTGTTCTGGTTTCAAAGCAGATTAAAGGCAGCAAAAAGAACGAGGAGATGGGGCTTTTTCTTGTGGATTTCGACTCCGGAAAGGAGACACCTATAGCCCGAGCAAAGGGGTTTGCGGGAAAGAAGAGTATTCCGCTTGGAATATTTAACGGGAACCTTTTGGAGAAAAAAACTCCCCCGCCGGCAATGCCTCCACAATTCGAGTACGGAAACGATACCGCATTCGTGTACGTCAGCGACGTTTACGAGGGAACCCACATGAAAGGGGTGAAAAAGGGCGAGATAAAATTCCTCAGGGTAGTAGATGACCCTCCAAAGCGCAACTGGAGCCTTGGAGCTTGGGAAAACGAGGGGCAGCAGCCCCCAGCTATGAATTTCGACGACTACGACAACAAAGTGGATCTCGGGCTTGTTCCGGTCGAGGAGGACGGTTCGGCGTACTTTAAAATTCCTGCGAGAAAATTTTTGTATCTTCAAGCATGCGACAAGGACGGAAGAATGATACAGTCGATGAGGAGCGGTTTTTCGGCAGTAAACGGAGAAATAGTGTCGTGTTCGGGTTGCCACGAGTCCCGCAATTCTACTCCGCCCGCGGCGATGCAAAAAAAATCCATTGCACTCACCAAGCCTCCCTCCGAAATATCCCCCGGGCCGCTGAGCGGAAGGCCTTTTTCGTTTGCGAGGGATATCCAGCCCATATTCGACAAGCACTGCTTGGAATGCCACGATTTCGACGGCGAGGGAGAGGATTCCATATTGCTGTGCGGAGACAAGGGGTTGGTGTTTAACAAGTCGTATTTGGACATTTTTTACAAGAACGTGATTTCCGCAATAGGGGCGGGAGGAGACGACGTCGTTCAGGCGAATTCTTGGGGAGCCAGAAAAAGCCTGTTGATATCGATGGTCGAGGAGGGGCACGGAGATACCGATATATCCCGCGGCGATGTGGAGGCTCTTGCCCTTTGGATAGATTTGAACGCCCCGTATTATCCCACGGACGATTGTTCTTATCCCGACAATCCTTCGGGAAGAACTCCGCTTACCGTGTCGGAATTGAAGCGGCTTTTCGAGCTTTGCTCGAAAAAGTCCCCTCTTGCAAGCTATAGCGAAATGGTAATAAACGCCAAGATGTATCCTAGGGAAATCGTCTCGTTCGACAGGCCGGAGCGTTCGGAAATTTTGAAAGGAGCGAAAACGGAGCCGGAAAGGGAAGAGGCGCTCAAAATTATACAAAAGGGCGCGGAGCGCCTAAAAAGGAATCCGCGCGCGGATATGAAGGATTTTAAGCCCACAAAAATAGCCCTCGAGAGAATTTCTAAGGCGAAAAAGCTCGAGGAATTTGAACGCAGGGCAAGGGAAGCAGAAAGCAGGGGAGAGAGGATTCCGGACGCTGTCGATTAGCCTTCACTTGAGCTTCCACTTGTAAAGAATCGTGCACGCCCTGAGGAAAAATATCAGGGTAAATGCAAGAACGGGCAAGTCAGTCATCCACAACACTACCAGGCCTATTATCGCATTCGAGGCGTAAAGCTCTCCCCTAAATATAAACGGCTGACGGTCCAGAAGGATATCCCTCAACAGTCCTCCTCCGCAGCCTGTAAATAGCCCCATTGCAACAGCTATTTCGGCATTGGGAACCACCTGCATGGAAATAAGGTAACCTTGAACCGAAAACATCGCCAACCCGACGGCGTCGAACCAATTTACTATATTTTCCCTCTTCTCTATGAATCTGGAAACTATGTACGTTATGACGGCCGAACACACGCATATATTGAGCGAATAAAGATAGGGGTCGCGCAGCCAAAATACGGTTCTGTCCAGAACTATGTCTCGGAGAGTTCCCCCACCTATTCCCGTCACCGTGGCAACCACCACAAACCCTACAAGGTCCAAGTCCTTTTTGAAGGCCGCAAGCGCACCGGAAATGGCAAACGCAACCAGTCCCAGCACCTCTATGCAAATAAGAAGGTTCTCGTGTATGTTCACCTTGCGCTCTTTCAATAAAACGGCTTATTTCAGCGTCCCATTATCAATTCTTGAAGTTTGCGCTGGAATTCCGGAAGGTCCGCTTCAGGAGGCTTGAATCCTTCGGGAGTTCCGTTCAAGCCGAGCCTGCCGGTTTGGTCGAGTATCCACTCGGCCTTCGTTCCGTCCGAGAAAACTACGCTTCCGGAGGCGATAGCGCCGGGCCTTTGAATCGGGCTTAGGGAAACCTGTACGGATTCAGGAGGAGCAACGGGCTCCTGGGCCTCTTTGCTAATTATCTTCTCTTCTGGTTTCTCATCGGGTTTGTCGACTATTTCGGCACCTATGTCGTCTATTAGAAAACGCAGTTCCATGTAGGTCATGTTTATTCCGAATTTTTCGGAAAGCATGGTCTGAACGTTTGAAAGCTTTTCGCCGTTTGCGAGCCATTTCTTCAGCTCGGCAGTCTGCTCTTCAGTTAGCGTCATATAATTTACTATTCCGTTTGATTTAAAACTTTCCAATATCCGGCGTGGAACCGCGTTTTTTTTCCAAAAAAAGAAATTTTTACGTTTGGCAAAAAGAAGCTTAGATTTTGCAACCCGTTAGAGTTTTCTTCGCAAATCCGAGGCTATCTGCGCAATTTTGAGCAACCCAAATTCCTCTATGATAAATCCCGCACCCTTCCGCGCGCGGGCGGAATTTCAAAACTTCGCTCCGCGCTCCAAACCGAAAAGTTCTATCAGCCCGACGCAGGCTATTCCGCCGGTTCGGATTCAAGCTGAATTCTGCGGGATATTGTGGTTCCGAATTCCTGGACAAGCCTCTTGAATTTTTCGGTGTCTATGGAACCGCTCTTCATTAAAGCCTTCATTTCCTTCGCTCCGGTGTCGGAAATTATGGTCATGGATATGTCTATGAAGGAAAGAAATCCGTCGCGGATCATGGTTCCGGGAATCATCTCCTTTTCGCCGCCGGTGGAAATTCTGTAGGCATTGTCAACAATTATCTGCCTGCCTATTGTAAAGGGCATTCCCGGCGGAATATAAGCTACATCGTACGTCGATTCTTCTGTATTTCCCACGGCGTCGGGATTGGGATAAAAAACCCCAAAGGTCATTCGAAAATCGACTACGTTCATTGCCAACATGTTTTCCGGAGAAACCGCCCAACTGCGCAAATTCTGTCCGGGTTGCTTTACTCCCATTTCGTTGATTACGGTGCAGGTTTTGTTCCAGAGGTTCTGTTGAAGAGCCAATTCGTACGAGGCATAGTCTGCGTCGTTTTGCGCAAAACCCTGAATCTTTGGGCCGGATCCCTCGAGCGCGGTGGATTCCGGATCTATAACCGCCCTATAAAGCCCGTAAAACGCGTTGTACTGCATCTCGTTCTCGGCAGAACTTCCGCTACCGACCATAAAGGGATTCTTCAGAGCAACTTGGTATTTTATAGCGCAGAAACTTCCGGGAATCTGGACGGCGTCCTTGCCGTCGTTCATTCCAAGGGAAGCCATCTCCGACTGCGTGTAGCGCGGGCGAAGCATTGTGGGGGCGTAGAACATCACTTCCGGGGGGCGCAGCGGAATGGTGTCGAGATAGCTCTCTCCCGTGAGCATGCCAACGCTGGTCGGGTAGGCGACCTGCAGCCACGCCTTGCCGTCCTTCTTTATCTTTATGCTCTCCAAATCCTCCTTTATTATTCCTCCCGCTACCGCTCCCTCAAACATGGTCTGGAGCTGTCCGCTGGCCCTGTTCCACGTGCGCAAAACCGTATTTGCTATCGTCAACACGATCAAAACTATGAGCGTCATTATCGCACTCGCCGCCATTATTTCGACGAGCGTGAAAGCTTTTCTGGTTCTATTTCTCATATCGGCAGATAAATTGGTTGCACCGCTTTTTCCGGCTTAGCGCATTTTCGTTGTTATAGCGTCGTACACACGGCGCTGGTCGTTGACTTCCGCGTCGCCGGGGCCGTTGGTTATGTCGTCCCTGGGCTCCACGAAAAATTCCACGCTTATCGGAATGTAGGAAAGGGCATAGTCGTCGGGCTCTCCGGTCAGACCGCCTCCGGAAAATACGGAGTCGGGGGACGATATGCTTGTGTGCACTCCCTTCAAGGCGGATTGGTAAAGCGTGATGTTGGCCCTGAACACCTCTCCGGTGGAATTTTTCAGGTCGTCGTCCGTCGGGGGAACTCCCGACGTGTGGCCGGGCAATTCCGAAGACTTTGTTATGACGCTAGTATTGTCGGGATCGTCTTCGCTTTGGAATTCGTCCCAGAAGTACACTACGTGGGGGGTGGCGGGGTTGGCTACCCATTTGAATACCTTGTCGAAACTCTGCATCCTAAGGGTGGTTTCGAGATTGGCAAGAAGGGTGATGGCCTTGTCCTGGTAGCGAATATTGTTGAGATTGCTCACTATCGCGCCCAAAAGGCCTATCATCGACGTCAACGCCAGAGCTATCACTCCGACGGCAAGCATCACCTCCACAAGCGTAAAAGCTTTTCTTTGTTTTTTAGATAGGGGTTTCATGTCGCGTTCCTCCTATTTTAAAATTTCTTCCATTTCGTCGTAGTCGGTAAACGCTATCGTATTTCCGATCCGCCTTATTACGAATCCAAGCTGCTGGTAGGGATCGTTGATTATGTACTTTCCGTCGGGATCTATAGCGCCTTTCGAGAGCATAACCATCGCTCCGGGATTCATCGAGAGCCCGTCCGAGGAAAATTCGTAGAAGAACCAGTCCCCGTTTCCGTCGGATATCGACTGCGTTTGAGCGGACGGGAAATCGGTCAGCCCCATGATATTGTAATTTCCCGTGTATCCGTTGTTGAACGTGCTTTTGAAAATGTCGCCGTCGTTGTATCCTTTGCCGACTTTTACGTACGAAGCGAAGTTGGAGCCGTCGGGGACAAAAAACACGTTTCTTGTCATGACGAAGCCGTTGTTCAGCGACTTCCAGCCGAGAACCACCCCGTCTTCGTCCGTGACCTTATAAATGACCCCTACCTGCCTGAGTTTGCGGCCGTCGTCGGGGCCCCTATATATTATCACGCGCGCGTCCGTCTGTCTGCTCATCGCCGTGGAACGCGCTTCGTAGAAGGCGGTCATCATGGATCTTTGCGCCGCGTAGATGTCCTGCGAAGCGTTGTCAACCCTTATCATCGTTATACCCACGGACATTGCCGCGATTATTCCGATGACAACCATCATCTCTATGAGCGTAAAGCCCTGCCTGGATTTTTTCATACCGCCCGAAATTTTTTAGGTTTAAACGACTACCAGCTGAAAACGTCCTCCGAGGCGTAGTCGGCCGACGCTTTCTTGGAGTCTTTCTTTAGAGTGAAAACTATCGCTTTTGCCCTGATTCCGGTCTGGGGATTCGGAACGAGCTCCTTGAGCTCGGTCGGATTGATTCCGTCGGTGGCGGTGGGGAAACCCTGCTTTATAAAACCGTCGTTGTCGCCGTCGACGCAGATGTAGATATTCGGATTTCCGAAGGAGTCGACCACGCGCCACTGGGAGGAGTTCTTCTTCTGGACGAGGTTTTGCGCGGTAAACTCAAGGAACATCTTTCCCCTTCTGTTAAACTCGCGCCTGTCGCTCGTGGAGAGGGGGCTGCCGTCCGTATCCCTTCCGGATATGGCCTTGACGAAATTTTCGGAATAGCTGCCGTCGTCGAGGTTTATCCTGTCGCGGCCGGTCAGGAAGGTCGGAAAATATCCGTACTCGGATCTGTACTGCTCGAGCGCGGTGGCTATGTTAGTGAAGAAAGTTTTGCAGGTGGTTTTTGTCGCGTTCTTTTGCGCCGAGGAAATCATGGGAGTCAAAAGTCCCACTAATATTCCGATGATCGATATTACGATCATGAGTTCGACGAGGGTAAATGCTCTTTTTGCGTTCTTCATATATTTCTCCAAATTTGCTGATTTTGTTCGATAGATAGGGTAAATTTAAAATTCGCGTCCTTGCACTATGTTGTCGACGTTTATCTGGGTGTTGTTGTAGTCGAGCTCGTCGGGTATGATTCCCGTATTGTACATAGAAAGCGTGTTCGCGGCCTTGCAGTCGGGACCCTTCGAGAGAAGTATGAATCCCGGGGCCTTCCAGGAGGATTCGGCTCCTACCAGAGTGGCAGTGTCGTAAAAGTAAAGGTAGGGCTCCCTCCATGGATCGGCGAAAAATACTCCGCTCTTTTCGGGATCTACGTCGGTGGCGTATTCGTTCTGGGGGTCTCCGAGGGTGAGTTTGCTCGCGTCGACAAACGGAGTTCTGGTGGGTTGTTCCTCCATAACTATGTTGCCGTTGCGCACTGTGAGCCTGATTTTTCCTATCAGGCATCTGTAGAGCTCTCCGGCGGTGAACTTTTCGCTGGCGGCGGCGTTTAGTCTCGGATACCCGCCGTATTGGCCATTAAACGCCTCAAGACCCGTGGCCATCACCTCCATGTCCGCACGGGCCTTCGCCTTGCCTTGCGAATCCTGCACGCCTCCCATCATTTGCGTCGTGATTCCCATCAGGAGCACGATAATCGCTATCACCACCAATATTTCTATAAGGGTGAACGCACGCCTCGAGCTGCGCGCTCTCTTCAAATCTGTAAAACCGCCTTTCATCTTCAAATAGAATAGGGAATTCGAGCCTGCCTTGTCAAAGTTTTTAAGTTTTTCTACGAATTTTTTTTGCACTCCTTGAGAATTTCGGCCTTCAATTCCGCGATGCCTTCCTCCGTCAAACACGATATCGGAATTATATCGAGACCCTTCAGCCTTCTTCGAAAGGAGGAGAGATTTTTTTTGGCGGAGGGTTCGTCCATCTTGTTTGCAGCAACAATCACGGGTTTTTCGGCGAGCTTCGGGTTGTAGAGGGCGAGCTCTTCCAACAAGTCGGAATAGTCATTCCAGGGCTTTCGGCCGTCGGTTCCTGCCATGTCTATTACAAACACCAAAACTTTGCAGCGCTCTATATGCCTCAAAAACTTGTGTCCCAGCCCCTTATTTTCGGAAGCTCCTTTTATAAGTCCCGGAATGTCCGCTATAGAAAGTTTTTCATAAGTGTCCGGATAAACCAATGTTCCTATGTTGACTCCCAATGTGGTGAAGGGGTACGCGCCTATTTTTGGCCGAGCCGGAGTCAGAATTGATACGAGAGACGACTTCCCCGCGTTGGGGAAACCCACAAGGCCGGCGTCGGCTATGGATTTAAGGACCAATTTGTACGAGCCTTCCTGGCCTTCGCCTCCGTAGGTGAATTGTCTGGGAGCCCTATTTGTCGAGCTTTTAAAGTGGACGTTTCCAAGCCCTCCTTTGCCTCCCTTTAAAAGCATTACTTTCTCGCCGTTTAAAAGAACTTCCGCAACAAGCTCTCCCGTTTCCAAATCGAAGGCCATAGTTCCGCAGGGGACTTTAACAAAGGCGTCCGCCCCGTTGGCTCCGGTCTTCATTCTGCCTTCTCCCTTGCCGCCGTTTCCGGCGCTTACCTCCGGAGTGTAGCGGTATTTTTCGAGATCGCCCACGTTCTCGTCGGCCACAAGCCAAACGTCTCCACCTTTGCCTCCGTCTCCGCCGTCGGGGCCTCCTTTGGGAATGAACTTTTCCCTCCTGAATCCCGCGCTGCCTTTGCCTCCGCTTCCGGCGCGAAGCCGAACTTCCGCTTCGTCTATAAACATAACTATCCCAATATTTTTTTCCAAGAGGCTATCTTGTCTGCCACTGTTTTTCTTCCGGGCATTCCTATTTTCTCCCTCATCTCAAAGGCCCTCTTCAAATCGAACACGCCTCGCCATCCTTTGTCCGCCTTCGGGCAAATTTTTAACACATCGGAATCCGAAAGCTTGTTTATCGGAACCTTCTTTGCCTCCGATATTGCAACCAGCTTGCCAACCATGTGGTGGGCTTCCCTGAACGGAACTCCGAGCACAACGAAATAATCCGCCAAATCGGTGGCAAGAAGCAGGGGGTCGGAGGCAGCCTCAAGGCACCTTTTTTTGTCGAACTCCATTCCTTCCGCCATTTCCGCCAAAACGTCCAAACATATCGAAAGCTGTTCGAAGGAATCGAACACGGGAGGCTTGTCCTCCTGGAGGTCGCGGTCGTAGGTAAGCGGAAGCCCTTTTACCAGGGAAAAGAGCGAACTCATGTTTCCAATCAGCCTCGCGGATTTTCCCCTCAGCAGCTCGAAGGCGTCCGGATTCTTTTTCTGCGGCATTAGCGAGGAGCCGGTGGTGAAGGCGTCAGGCAATTTCACAAATCCGAATTCCGAAGTGTTCCAAATTATCGCGTCTTCGGCTATTCTGGACAGGTGCGTTCCGCAGGCGGCGCAGGCGAATGCAAACTCCAAAAACGGATCCCTGTCGGACACGGCGTCCATGCTGTTTTGAGTCACGCACGCTCCGCCTTCGTCTGTAAATCCGAGAAGCTTTGCCTCGTAAATTCTGTCGGTGGGCAAGGTGGTTCCGGCTATGGCTCCGCTCCCTATCGGGCATACGTTGGCCCCCTGATAGGCGAATCCAAAGCGCTCCATGTCGCGGGAGAGCATCTCGACCCACGCGAGAATCCAGTGGGCCGCGCTGACCGGCTGTGCCCTCTGCATGTGCGTGTAGCCGGGCATGACTACGTCGGAGTTGCGCTCGGCAAGTTCCACGAGGGATTTCATCGCGCGCTCAAGTTTGCCAGAGAGCTCGGAGCAGGCGAACTTGAAAAAGAGCCGCATGTCTGTGGCGACCTGGTCGTTTCTGGATCTTGCAGCGTGCAATTTTGAAGCGCATTTTACCCTCTTTGTGAGAGCCTGCTCTATGTTCATGTGGACATCTTCAAGTGCGGTGTCCCATTTAAATTTTCCGGATTCGACTTCGGAAATTATTCCGTCGAGGCCGTCGCAGATTTTTTTCGCCTCGGATTCCTTGATTATTCCGCTTCGGGCTAGCATTTTTGCGTGGGCTTTCGAGGCGAAGGCGTCGAAGCGCGCGAGTTTGGAGTCGAAAGAAACCGATTCGCCGAATTTGAGCATCAATTTCGCGGGGGGTTCTTTAAATCTTCCCCCCCAACTTGCCTGTGCGTCTTTTTTCATCGGGAGCGAATCTATATTGGGCAGCTCCCATTACAAGACAAAAGCTCGTGCGTTCTTGTTTGACAATCGCAGCCTCCGGAATAGAGTCCGGCGAAACTGACAATGATTACCGAAGATTTTCTCACGAATCCCACTTGGGCGCGCAAGGACCTCACCGCAATAGAAGATTTGTCTTTGCGCGAAATAAACGAAGTTTTCGCTCTTGCGGAGGTGTTCAAGGCTTCGCTGAAACGCGAGGAGGGCAAATTGGGATATTTGTCCGGAAAGACCGTCGTAAACTTGTTTTTCGAACCGAGCACCCGCACGAGGTCGGCGTTCGAGCAGGCGGCACACAAGCTGGGGGCGGACGTCATAAGCGTATCGAGCAATGCGTCGAGCCTGGTGAAGGGCGAGTCGCTCAGGGATACTGCCCGCAACGTGGAGGCGCTGATGACCGACATGATAATAATTCGCCACAGTGCGGCCGGCGCGGCGAAGTATCTTGCAGAGAGGGTTTCCATTCCCGTTATAAACGCCGGAGACGGGGCGCACGCGCATCCCACCCAGGCTCTTTTGGACACTTTCACCATGCGCGAGAAATTGGGCAGCCTGGAGGGGAAAAAAGTTACGATTCTCGGAGACGTTCTTTTCAGCAGGGTTGCAAGGAGCGACATACACGCTCTGAGAAAGCTGGGAGCGTGCGTGACTTTGGCGGGGCCCTCGACTCTCGTTCCGAGGGAATTCGAGGCGATGGGGGCGGAAGTCTGCTACGACCTGAAAAAAGCTCTTGCCGATGCCGACGTGGTCATGCTTTTGAGGATTCAGCACGAGCGCCAGAGCAGCAACCATTTTCCGTCGATAGCCGAGTACGCAAAAATTTTCGGCGTCAACAAGGAAAGCGAGAAGCTTCTCAAGAAGGGAGCGATAATAATGCATCCCGGACCCATAAACAGGGGAGTGGAGCTCGACTCCTATCTTGCGGACTCGGAGAGGTCGGTTATATTGAACCAGGTTTCCAACGGGGTGGCGGTGAGAATGGCAGTGATGAGGCTTTGCATGAAGAACACTCGCAAATCCAAATAGCGGAGATTTTCGAATGAAAAATTTGATAATAAAAAACGCGAAAGTTATAGATCCGAAGAATAAATTTTCGGGGAGGCGGGACATATTTATAGAAGGTGGGAAATTTGCCGCCAAAGCGCCTAAGAAAGCGTCTTGCATCGACGCCAAAGGGCTTGTTTTGTGCCCGGGTTTTGTTGACATGCACGTCCATCTGAGGGAGCCGGGCCAGACCTACAAGGAGGACGTGGCTACTGGAACTGCGGCAGCCGCGGCGGGAGGTTTTACTTCGATTGTGGCAATGCCGAACACTATCCCGGCAGCCGACTCCCCATCTACCATTCGCCTAATAAACGACATAATAGCCGAGAGGGCTAAAGTTAGGGTTTATCAAAGCGCGTGCATAACAGTTGGGCAGGAGGGAACCAAACTCGCCCCCTACGGAAGCCTGAAAAATTGCGGAGTTATAGCCATAACCGACGATGGATGTTGCGTGCAGAACAACGAGCTCATGCGCAACGCCATGGAGTATGCCAAAATGTTCGGACTTTTGGTGATGGACCATTGCCAGGAAAAGACCCTCACGTCCAAGTCCCAGATGAACGAGGGAGAATGGTCGGTCAGGCTCGGGCTGAACGGTTGGCCGAGCGCAGCCGAGGATATAATAGTTGCCCGCGACATAATTTTGGCAAATTACGTAAAAACTAAAATACATCTCCAACACATAAGCACGGAGCTTTCCGTATCGATGATTCGGGCGGCCAAGAAGCGCGGCGTGGCTGTCTCGGCCGAAGCCACTCCGCACCACATATCGCTCGACGACTCCCTCCTCAAAGATTACGACTCCAACTACAAAGTAAATCCTCCCGTAAGGACGAGGGCGGATGTAGAGGCCCTCATAAACGGGCTGTGCGACGGCACCATAGATGTGGTGGCAACCGACCACGCCCCCCATTCCGAAATAGACAAAGATAGGGAGTTCGATTACGCTTCAAACGGCATAATCGGACTTGAGACGGCGTTTGCCGTGTGCTACGAAACCCTCGTTAGAAGCGGAGCAATGAAGCTGGAGAAACTCGTCGGGCTGATGAGTTCAAATCCCGCGTCGATATTGAACGTCGAAGGGGGATCCCTGTCGGAGGGAGCCAACGCCGACTTCGTACTCATAGATGAAAAGCTCGAATGGAACTACGAAAAGGGATTTTCCAAGGGGTGCAATTCGCCGTGGTTTGGGCGTTCATTCAAAGGAAAAGTTGTTTCAACCTACGTGTCGGGAGCCAGGGTTTTTTAGGTTTTTAACTTTGGCATCAGGCGAATTTCAAGACAGCAGTGTTTCAAAATTCGGTAGTTTTATGTTTTTTGAAGCCCTATTTGCAGAGGAACTCGAATTTCTATCGGGACTCCATTGGGGCGGATTTCCCAAAATTTGCGAGAAAACTTTTTTAACGCCTTCTATTGAGGCATTTTTTAGTATTCCAATTCATGCATTAGCGCGCGCAAGCCAAGAGGGAGTTTTTGCAGCCTTCAAGACGGAAAATCCATCTGCCTATAATAGTTTTTATTAAACGGGGATTTTTTTGAATCCCGCGAGAAACTCCTTGTTTCCGTCTCCACCGAGTATAGGCGACTCCATAAAACCTATCTCTTCGCATCCTTTCAACTCGGATTTAGCAAAATCGGATATTTTTTTAAGAGCCTTTAATTGGAGCGCTGAATCGCGGAGAACACCCTTGTTTTTTCTCATTATTTCCGGGGAGGATTCGAATTGGGGCTTTACCAGGCAGACGAGTTTTCCGCCGATTTTAAGTAGCGGCCATAGATGCGGAAGGATTTTTTCCAGAGATATGAACGACAAGTCGGCGCAGATAAAATCGAATGATTCGCCCTTGAAAATTTTCGGATACAAATTTCTTACGTCGGTGTTTTCGTAATTTTCCACTCTCGGATCCGAGGCGATTTTTTGGTGGAGCTGGTTTTTGCCCACATCGACGCAAGCCGAAGATTTCGCTCCTTTCGATAGCGCGCAATCGGTAAATCCACCCGTGGAGGCTCCGGCGTCCAAAATTTTTGCCCCGAGCAGATCTATACCGAATTTGTCGAGAAATGCCTCAAGCTTTAATCCCGCCCTCGATACGTACTTTCCCGTCAATGCGCCCTCGGCTATTCTAATCGAGGCTCCGTCGGGAATTTTTCGCGAGGCCTTGTCTATGGGGAATTCCGAGTTTCCGGATTTGCAAAACGCCTTTCCCTCTTCTATAAGGGCCCTCGCCTTGCTTCTGCTCGGCGATATTCCAAGCTTAACCAGCGTTTCGTCGGCTCTCATTTTTTCGGCTTTATTATCACTTGAACGTTCTCTGCTCCAAGGGACGGAGACGCCTCTTCCGAAACGCGTTTGATTGCCTTTTTTCCCTCGGAAAGAAGAGTATATAGAAGCGCCGCAGCTCCCACCGCAAACGCTCCCAATATCATAAATCCGACAAACCTCCTTCCCGAACGTCCAGAGGAAACTCTGTTTCGAATTTTTTTCTCGTCCACTATCATTTCGAACTTCCTATAAATTGAGGTTTTGCCTATAAATTCTTCTTTGACTTTTGCGGAGGATAGGTTTTATCTCTAACAAGCGAGGCGCGTTCGGTGCCTTTCAGCATTTTTCAACTATGGGCGTATATATGATGAAAATAAAAAAAGCAATTAAGTTTGTCGCGGTGTTTGCGGGCGCGTTTATGTGTCTGGGAGCGTACGCGGAGGTTTGGCTTCCGAAGATTTTTTCGGATAACATGGTGGTTCAAAGAGACGTTCCCTTCAAAATCTGGGGCAAGGCGAAAGCCGGTTCCAAGGTCGGAGTTCTCTTTGGTGAACAGCGCAAAATGGCTACGGTTGGCAAGGACGGCTCTTGGGAAATAACATTTAACGGGCTTCCCGCGAGCAAGGATCCCATGACTATAGAAGTTTGGGAGGCTGGCAAAAAAGACAAAGAGATAAAAAATGTTCTCGTGGGAGAAGTTTGGGTTCTCGGAGGCCAGTCGAACATGGCCATGAAGTTTTCACACCTGCTTTCCAACGAATATGATAAATATTCGGAAAGCTTTAAGAAAGAGCTCGAAAACGCCGGGGATAGCAAGTTGATACGCTGCTTCATTCAGAGGGAGGGAGCCGCGGCAGAAAAGCCGCAAGATGAGTTCCCAAAGAATTCGGCGTGGTTGGAGTCCAATCCAGAAAATGCCAAGAAATTTAGCCTAGTCGGATACTACTTTGCCAAGCAACTTGTCAAAGATCTCGACGTTCCCGTAGGATTGATCCACACGGCAAGGGGGGGTAGTTCTATGATAGCTTGGATTCCCGAGGAGAATTTGGAAAAGACTAACTACACCAAGGCTCGCAACGAAAAATACAAGAAGGCAAAGTCGGCCTACAATTACGAAGACGCCTTGAAAAAATACGATGAGGAGGTTGCGAAATACAACGAGAGCGTAAAGAAGGCTAAAGCCGAAAAGAAAAAGATTCCTTCGAAGCCCGCGTCGATAAAGAGAAGGCCCGAGAAGCTCACTCCGTGGACCATAAACACCACCCCCTCCTATCTTTACAACGCCAAAGTGGCGCCTTTGGCGGGATTCCCCGTAAAGGGATTTCTCTGGTATCAAGGCGAGGCTGATTCCTCGGGAGATACTCTCAAAGATTTCATTCCCCAATTCAAAACGGTTATAGAGTCGTGGCGCGACAAGTGGGGAGACGACAAGTTGCCGTTTTTGTTCGTGCAGCTGACTTCCTACTCCACCAAATCCGACTACCCGATGACCCGTTGGCAGCAATTCCTGGCGACGAAGAATATCGAAAGGGCTTACATGGCAAACATAATAGATTTGGGATTGGAGAAAAATATTCATCCTCCCTTCAAGGACAAAGTTGGCGAGCGTCTCGAGAAAATAGCGATGCGCGAGGTTTACGGAGACTCGAAGGTTATGCCCTACGGTCCCATATTTAAGCAAGTCAAATACGATCCCAGAGGAGCTCTGGTTAGTTTCGATGTCCAAAACAAGAGGCTTGTCGGCAAGGGGAAGTCAAGAGGTTTTGAAGTCAAGCTAAAGGGCGGATGGATTCCGGCGGAGGCGTTTATCGACGGGAAATCCGGAGTGGCGGTTTACGCCAAAGATAGGGACAGGCGCCGCGAAAAAATCGAGGGAGTCCGCTATCTCTGGAAAAACTGGGCCGGAGACGACGTTTGGCTGTACGATGGGGCGGATTTGCCGGCGATGTCGTTTACCGACGAGTTGGTCGAGCAGAACAAAAAATAATCGGCAAGATAAAAACAGATTCGAAAATCCCGGCGGATTCTCGTCGGGATTTTTTTTGCATTGTTTTTAATGAGGCCATTTTGATAGCCCGTCACTTTAAGGGCTATGGAGTATTCCAATATTTTGGGGAGATAATCGGATAGGGAAAAACGGGCCGCCAAATAGGCTTGCAATGGCGCAAATACGGCTGTTAGCATGCCCGAAAGAGGCTGAATTGTTCGGCGGATACTTGCAATAACATGAAAGAAATAGATCTAAAAAAAGCTTTCTTAATGGTGGAAAAAGGTCCTGTGGTGTTGATTTCCACGGCCTTTAGGGGAAAATTCAACATCATGCCCCTCAGTTGGATTATGGTGATAGATTTCACTCCGAGGTTTGCAATTTGCACCGGAAGTTGGAACTACACATATGAGGCCCTTGTAAAAAATAAAGAATGCGTGGTTGCTGTGCCAGGATTGGATCTTTTGGACAAAACTATCGAGGCGGGAAATTGCAGCGGCAAAGATGTCGATAAGTTCGAGCTGTGCAGATTCAAGCCTGTTTCGGCGAAGTGTGTTTCGGCTCCGCTGGTTGGAGAGTGCCTGTGCAACATAGAATGCAGGATTGTTGACCACATAAAAAAACACGATTTATTCATTCTCGAAGGCGTTGCGGCGTGGAAGACTTCAAGAAAGGAAAAGAGGGCTTTTCACGCCGTCGGAGACGGAAGTTTTATAGCGGACGGAAATACATTTAATCGGAAGAAATTGATGTTAAAAGTTCCGGAGTGGTTATGAACTAAGGCACGGTCGGTTCCTGCGTTTTTGAGCCGGAGTTGGTTTGCATGGAAAAAATATCGGGAGACAGTTGGATTTTACGGAGGCATCTATGAAAATTCAGATATTGTTGGCTGTTTGTTTTTCGGCAATAGCGGGCGCGGCTCCGGTGTATATATCGGAATATAACCCTCAAGAGCTTGTTGTGGAAGTTTCGTCGGAGGCAAATCCAAAAGCCAAAGTCGAGATGTTGGGAGAATGGTTTGAGGAGCCTCTTTCGAATATTGGCGAAAAATTTATGGAAGGAGTCACTCCTTTGGCCACATACAATAATTCCGTTTATTATCTGAAAAACGGAAAGTCGGAGGAGTTGTCGGAATTGTTTCTGTCGAAAAATAATATTTCGAACGCATTTGGAGAAAATGGATTGTCGGAGCATATGAAGTCGTTTCTAGACTTCCTTCTTTCATCGAAGATAAAAGCATACGCCCTTTCGGGAGATTTATGTTTCATATTTTTTACCAACGCCACGTATTCCGTTTTAAAATTTCACGACGGAAAATGGTACATAGATTCCAAAACGTTATATTTAGAAAAAGTGATGGAGTACTATCCCATATTGGAATTTCTCAAAAAAGAAAATTTGTCATCGCCGAATATAAACAAGGGAGCGCTTCGCCTCGACGCAAAGCTAAAGAAATTGATAGACAAGTTTAGGAAATCGGAAAAATCGGAAGAGGAAAATTTTTATGTTTTGTATGCCAAACTTGAAGGGGGAGAAATCGTTAGTTCGGAAGTAGTAAAGGTGGGAAGTTCCGATCCGAGAGTTGTTTCAAAAATGGAAAAAGTAAACGACAAAGAGGCGTTGTTAGATATAAATTGTAAATTTCAAGAAGCTTCGCTTTCGACCCAAGTATCCCTGCCTATCGAAGACAACTTGGTTTTGTTGAGAAACTCATCGAAAAACAAAGGCGGCGTTAAAAAAGACCTTTTTATAGTTCTTTTTTCGTCCGTTTCGGCAAAGAAATAAAAAAAACCTTAATTTGACAAAGGAATATCTATGAAGCTTGCGTGGCTGAGGGCGATTATGGTTCTTCCGTTTAATGCAACGATAATCATTCCCCTTGTGATTCTATATTTTAGCGGATGTTTGTCGTTTTCAAGCAATGTCTATCTTGTAGCGTTGGGGATTGCCATGTTCGCTTCGGGATTGTTTCTCTTGGTCTGGACGATGTTGCTCTTTGCAAACGTAGGCAAGGGTACGCTGGCCCCGTGGAATCCTACAAAGAAACTTGTCGTGGAGGGACCATATTCGCGGGTTCGTAATCCTATGTTGTCTGGAGTTATCGCGATGATAATAGGGGAGTCGTTAATTTTTGCTTCGTGGGGTGTGTTTATCTGGGGAGCGGCTTTTTTTGCTATAAACACGTTTTATTTTATATTCTCCGAAGAGGTTGGTTTGGAAAAAAGGTTTGGAGAGGAGTATGCAACCTATAAAAAAAATGTGCCAAGATGGATTCCCCGCCTTACGAGATGGAAAAAGCAGTAAGAAGTTTTTCCGTCAGGCTGAGCGCTTAGGGGGATAGAGGGAAGCGATTTTTTGGTTTAATTTTTGAAGGGGAATTTTGCGGCTTGGAGTCGGGAGTGCGCCCGACTTGAGGAAGCCGTGATTCATTTGGGGAAATTTTTGCGGAACGGCTAAAGAATAGCCTTTTAGTGGAATTTGGGCGGAAGGGGCATTGTGTACGGATATGCGTGGGAAAATTTTTTGTCAGGGCGGCTAAATAAAAAAGCGGCGCTACTACGCCGCTTTATAAAAATGGGCCCGGAGGGACTTGAACCCACGACCAAGCGATTATGAGTCGCCTGCTCTGACCACTGAGCTACAGGCCCGTATTTAAATTAAAGTCCCGAGTCTGCATTTTGTGGGGGGTATTGCAAGTTTTTTCTCTATTTATATCAAAATATTTGCTTCCGATATTTTCCGCAAAAAAAGGCGCCGGACTTATCGGCGCCTTTTGAAAATTACGGAACCAATTTTTTTTGCAGCCTGTTGTATGCGCAAATTAGCCCTTTCAATCCAGCCGACTCTATGTTCGAGTCTATTCCCGCTCCCCATGCGGAAATATTCGGATTGTCGAGGCTTTGAAGGCACACGTACGCCGCGGAGTTTGTGGCGGATCCCTTTCCTATGGCGTGCGATCTATAATCGATAAGTTTGAAGTTTTTCAATCCCTGAGCTTCCAGAGCCTTTACGAGTGCGTTTATAGGTCCGTTTCCCCATGCTAGAGCCTGGGTTTCGTCCCCGCGTATCGAAAGTTTAGCGGATATTTTCACGCGTTTTTCGTCGTCGTTATTTTCGGAATAGTCTATTTTGTACGAGTCCAGCTTTACGGGGAAATCGCGCTTTACGAACTCGTCGAAAAAAAGGTCCCTTATCTCAAGAGGAGAAAGTTCCCTGCCGAGCTTGTCGGCTTTTCCGTTGACGAAATCGCCCACTTCAGGGTGCATGGACTTGGGTATATCGAATCCGAAGTTGTCCTCCAAAATGTAGGCGACACCCCCTTTGCCGCTTTGCGAGTTTATTCTTATTATCGCTTCGTACGACCTGCCTATGTCCTTCGGGTCTATGAGAAGATATGGGACTTCCCAATCCTCCCCGTGGATTTTTTCGCGCCTGTCCATTCCCTTTTTTATGGCGTCCTGGTGCGATCCGCTGAACGCCGTGAAGACGAGGTCTCCCGCGTAGGGCTGGCGGGGGGGAACTTTCATGCCGGTGCATTCCTCGTATTCGGAGCGAATGGACGGAAGATCGTGAAAATCCAGAGCGGGATCCACTCCCTCGGCGTGCATGTTCAAAGCAACGTTTACGATGTCGAGATTGCCGGTCCTCTCCCCGTTCCCGAAGAGAGTTCCCTCAACCCTGTCGGCTCCGGCAAGCATCGCAAGCTCCGTGGAGGCTACTCCCGTTCCCCTGTCGTTGTGGGTGTGCACGCTTATTAAAACTTTGTCCCTCTCAGAAATATTGCGGCTCATCCACTCTATGTGGTCGGCGTAGACGTTCGGCATCGTGTATTGTACCGTCTCGGGCAAATTCACGATTAATTTATTCTCGGGGGAGGGCTTCCAGACTTCCTTAACCGCTTCGCAAATTTCCAAGGCGAAATCCAATTCGGTATCGTTGAAGCTTTCCGGGGAATACTCCATTCTCACTTTCGTGCCTTCGGACTCCAATTCGTCCGCCAATTTCCTGACAAGTTTCGCTCCGTCAGTGGCGATTTTTAGGATTTCCCCGCGGCCCATATTAAAAGTTATCTTCCTTTGAAGGGTCGACGTGCTGTTGTAGAGATGCACTATCACTTCCTTCGCTCCGCGGAGCGATTCGAAGGTTCTTCTTATCAGTTTTTCCCTGCTTTGGGTGAGCACTTGTATGGCGACCCCGTCGGGAATCATTCCGCCGTCTATCAGGCGCCTAGTGAAATTGTATTCGGTGTCGCTAGCCGCCGGAAAACCGACCTCCACCTCCTTAAATCCGACTTTCAAAAGAGTGTTCCACAGCCTTATTTTCGTCTCTATTCCCATGGGAATAGCAAGCGCCTGATTTCCGTCTCGCAGATCCACGCTGCACCATATCGGGGCGCGGGTTATTTTGTTGTTGGGCCATTGCCTATCCTTCAGATTTACGGAATAGTCTCTGCGGTATTTTTTGTATCCTTCCATGGCTTTACTCCATTGTTTGTTTTAAATTTATTTTCGACTCGAATCTGGAATTCTAAAAAAATTTCGGCGCGGTCTCCACAATCGGGAAATCGCGCCGCTTCCAAAACCTTACTTTTTACAAGCCTACGACAGATTTCCCTTTCCTATGCCGCGCACAAGAAAGCCTAGTTCGATAAGAAGTCGATGGTCCAGGCAGTTGCGTCCGTCGAATATCCAAGCGGGCTTGTTCATTTGTTTGATTATCTCCGAATAGTCCAACTCTCTAAATTCCTTCCAGTGAGTCAACACAATTATTGCGTCGGCTCCCTTGGCCGACTCGCAGGCGCTCTTGCAAAATTCTACTCTCGAGTCTTTCTCGTCTATTCCCAAGTCCGAACAAATTTGCCCTGGAGAAACTTTGGGGTCGTAAAACGCGAGCTTTGCGCGCTCCGAAAGAAGCAATTTGCAAATATCTATGGCCGGAGATTCCCGGGTGTCGTTTGTGTCCTCCTTGAAGGCAAAACCAAATATGGCAAGCCTCTTTCCTTTTATATTGCGAAACATCGACTCGACTACGTTCGCGCAAAATCTGCTCTTTTGAAAGTCGTTCATCTCAACGACTCCCCTCCAGTATTGGGCCACTTGGGGCAATCCGAAGTGGTCGCAGAGATATATCAGATTTAAGAGGTCTTTTTTAAAGCAGGAGCCCCCGAATCCTATCGAGCTCTTAAGGAATTTTGATCCTATCCTTGAGTCGCTTCCTATAGCCAGAGCGACCTCGTCCACGTCCGCTCCGGTGGCTTCGCACAGGGCGCTTATGGAGTTTATAGAGCTTATTCTTTGGGCCAAAAACGCGTTGGCAGTCAGCTTGCTTAGCTCGCTGGACCAGAGGTTGGTAGTGATTATTTTCTCCTTTGGAATCCATCTTGAATATATGGATACCAGAGCGTCTATTGCGCGCCTTCCCTCCTCGCAGGAGTCGTCGCCCCCTATCAATATCCTGTCGGGATTTTCGAGGTCTTTCATCGCGGTTCCCTCGGCGAGAAATTCGGGGTTCGAGAGAATCTGAAAGTTTCTTCCACGGGAAGTGAAAATTTTTCGGATTACTTCGGCGGTTCGCACGGGCATGGTCGACTTCTCAACTATTACCCGAAACTTATTTCCGTCGGCGCTATCGGCTATGCGCCTTGCGCACGACTCAACATAGCTCAAATCGGAAGCGCTTCCGGCACCGTATCCGTAGGTTTTTGTGGGAGTGTTTACCGATATGAAAATTATGTCGGCGTCGGATATGGCCGAATCCACGTCGGTGGTGAAAAATAGATTCTTTCCCCGAACTTCGCGCACTATTTCGTCCAAACCCGGCTCGAACACCGGCAGTTTGTCAGATTTCCAAGCGGCGATCCGCTCGGCGTTTATGTCGGCAACGTCGACCCTTATGTCGGGACATTTCCGGGCGATCATGGTCATTGTCGGACCTCCGACATATCCGGCTCCTATGCAGCAAATTTTAATCATATCTCAAAATCCCGATTCGCCCGATTAGAGAAAGCGCCGACTTTCGCCCGCTCCACGGGGGCGGGCGAAAATATCGCGGACTATTCCCTCACGAGTTTTGTTTTCTTAGAAAATTTCGGCAATCCCTGCTTGCGGGCCCTCTCGCGGAGGCGGAGAGCCTGTAGCTTGATAAAGCCGGTGGCGTCGTCCTGGTTGTAGTCGCTTTCGACGCCCTCCATGCTGGCTATCTTTTCATCGTAAAGGCTCAGGGGGCTCTTTCTTCCAGCGCAGATTACATTGCCCTTGTAGAGCTTTAGGCGGACGGTTCCGCTTACCGTGTCTTGGCTCTTGTCGACGAATGCCTGCAGCGCCTCGCGTTCGGGGGCGAACCAGAATCCGTTATAAACCAGCTCGGCGTACTTTGGAATTAAAGTGTCGCGCAGGTGCATGAGGTCCCTGTCCATGGTGATGGTTTCCATCTGCCTGTGGGCGAATGCGAGAATGGTTCCGCCGGGAGTTTCATAGACCCCGCGGCTCTTCATTCCGACAAACCTGTTCTCGACAATGTCAACCCTGCCTATCCCGTGCTTAGATCCCAGTTTATTCAGCGTGCGGAGAACGTCCGACGGTTTCATTTTCTTTCCGTTTACCGCCACGCAATCTCCGCTTTTAAATTCGAGCTCCACATACTCGGCCTTGTCGGGGGCGTCCTCCGGGGATTTTGTGGTCTTGAACATGTCCTTGTTCGAGGGAACCGTGGGATCAAACCACGGATCTTCGAGAATTCCGGCTTCGTAGGAAATGTGCAGCATGTTTCTGTCCATGGAATACGGCTTCTTGGCCGACGCCTGAACGTTTATGTTGTTCTTCTTGCAGTAGGCTATCATTTCGCTTCTACCCGGGAATGTGGCGCGGAAGTCGTCCATGCGCCACGGCGATATAACTTGCAAATCGGGGGCGAGAGCCGCGTACGAAAGTTCAAAGCGGCATTGGTCGTTTCCCTTTCCGGTCGCTCCGTGGGCGACGGCCGTGGCCTTTTCCTTCCGGGCTATCTCTATCTGCGCCTTGGCTATCAGGGGGCGCGCTATGGAAGTTCCGAGATAGTACTGCCCCTCGTAGATGGCGTTTGCGCGTATCATCGGGAAGATGTAGTCGGCAACGAACTCGTCTTGGAGGTCGAGAGTGTAATGGGCGCAGGCGCCGGTCTTCTTGGCTTTTTCGGCGAGTCCCTTCAGCTCCTCTTCCTGTCCGACGTTCGCGGCGAACGTCACTACGTCCGCGTCGAATCTGTCCTTGATCCATCTTACCAACACCGACGTGTCAAGTCCGCCGGAGTATGCGAGCACCACTTTATTCTTTTTCATGATTTACCTGTCTGAAATTTTTTCGTTTTGAGTCCGCGAATCTACGCGGCCCGATTTTTTTCCTGCGGGAAAATTTTCTACTCTTATCTCGAATTCTTTTCCCCGAAAGAAAACCGACCCACAAATACAAACAAATACCCGCCCACAATCAACAGAAATTTTCCCTTCGAAAAAAACGCGCCGGCTGTGCGGCGCGCAAAGCTATCTGTTCATTTCCGCGAGAGTTGCCATTATAGCCTTTTGGACATGCAGGCGGTTTTCGGCTTCGTCGAAAACTATGCTTCTTGGGCTGCCCAAAACTTCGGGGCTGACTTCCTCTCCCGCATGTGCCGGCAGGCAGTGCATGAAAATGGAATCCTTCTTGGCCAACTTGAACAGTTTTTCGTTTACTTGGTAGGGGGCCATGCGCTTTAGCCTCTCTTCTTTCTCGTCCTCTTTTCCCATGCTGACCCAGACGTCGGTGTACAGGACGTCGGAACCTTTTGCCGCGGCGGAAGGATCGTCGGTGAAGCTCCACGTGGGTTTAAGCTTGGCGCTCTTGAACAGGGCGTCGAGCTCTTTCGAGGGGCGGAATTCCCCGGGCCCGCAAAGAACTACTTCAGCACCGAACATAGCGGCAGAAAGCGAGAGGGAATATGCCATGTTGCATGCAGTGTCGCCGAAAAACGCTATTCTCTTTCCCTTGAGAATGTCGCAGTCGAAACTTCCCTTTCCGAAATGTTCGCAGATTGTGAACATGTCGGTGTAGGTCTGGCAGGGGTGGAGAAGGTCGGTCAGGGCGTTTATGACGGGAAGTCCGGAGTATTTTGCGAAATCCTCCACGTCCTCCTGTTTGAAGGTTCTTATTATTATTCCGTGCAAAAACCTTCCCATTATCTTGGCCGTGTCCTCAACGGTTTCTCCCCTGGAAATTTGGAGGTCGTTTGCGTTCATCATCACGGGGTGCCCTCCGAGCTCGTGGACTCCAACCTCGAAAGACAATCTTGTTCTGGTGCTCTTCTTGAAAAAGAGCAGGCCCCACGAACCTCCCCTGAGAACGTTCAGTATTCCGGCGTTTCTCTGCTTTTTGAGCCTGTAGGCGAGCGAAAATACTTCAGCCGCTTCCGATGGCGAAAAATCCGTGTCTTTCAAAAAAGATCTCATAGTTCTCCTATAGTTTTGTCGAAAATTTTTAGAGCCGAATCCACCTGCGAATCCGATACGTTTAGAGGGGGAAGAAAGCGGAGCGAATTCGCCCCTGCCGGAATAAGTATGAGCCCGTTTTTCCGAAGCGCCGAGCACGCGTCGGAATTTTTAACGGAGGCGTTGAAAAGCACCGAACGCATAAGCCCTAGGCCGCGGGTAAGCTTTATTTTATCCGGATATTTTCTTGCGATTTTCTCGAGTCCCTTTGCCAAACGCCTTCCTTCCTTTTCGGCGTTCTTGGCAAGGTTCCGTTTCGACATCTCCTTTAGAACCGCAAGAGAGGCCGCGCAGGCAAGGGGATTGCCCCCGAATGTAGTCCCGTGGGATCCGGGAGTGAAGAGTTCGGAATGCTTTTCGGAAACCCATATCGCCCCTATCGGAAATCCTCCGCCTATTCCCTTTGCCATAGATAATGCATCGGGCTTTACTCCGTACTTCTGGCAGGCGAGAAATTTTCCGGATCTTCCGCATCCGCACTGAACCTCGTCGAAAAGAAGCAGGGCGTTTTTTTCGTCGCAAATCTTGCGCAGTTCGGACAAAAATTCCTTTGTGGCGGGAGTGACTCCGCTCTCGCCCTGCACGGGTTCCACCAGTATCGCGGCTAGATCTTCTCCGGCAAGCTTTCTGAAACTGTCGGCGTCGTTAAAGTCTCCGTATTCAAAGTTGGGAAGAATAGGGGAGAATCCCTTTTGTATTTTCTCCTGCGCAGTGGCAGCAAGGGATCCCAGAGTGCGACCGTGAAAGCCGTTCTTTGCCGTCAAAATTTTGCACTTCTTGCCCTCCAACCCGGATACTTTCGCTCCGTGGAGCAGGGCGAGCTTTATGAGAGCCTCGTTCGCTTCGGTTCCGGAATTGCACAGGAAAATGCGGCCTTTGCCTATCAGTCCTACCAGCGCCTCGGCCAGATCGGCGTGCGGCTTTGTCAGGTATAGATTGCTGCAATGGACAAGCTCGTCGAGCTGGCTCTTTACCGTCTTTATCCAATTTTTGTTGGAATGCCCGAGGCTCATCACCGCTATTCCGCCTCCAAAATCGAGATACTTCCTGCCGTTCTCGTCGAAAACATGGCAACCCGACGCCCTCGATATGACAAAATCGCGCTTACCGAAATTTCCGAGGGTGTATTTTTCGTATTTTTCCTTTATCGTCATATTCGCCCTTACATCGTGTCCAAAACAATTTCCGTGCCTATTCCCTTGTCAGTGAAAATCTCCAACAGGAGGCTGTGGGGAAGGTATCCGTCTATGAAGTGTACCCTTCTGACCCCTCCCTCCAAGGCGGATACTCCGCTGTCGACCTTGGGCGTCATTCCTCCAACTATCACTCCCTCTTTTTTCAAATCGGCAACCTGTCCGAGTTTCAAGTGGGGTATGAGTGTTTCGGGATCCTTGGGATCTCTCATCAGTCCGGGAACGTCGCAAAGGTAAACGAGCCTTCTGGCCCTGAGAGCCGTGGCTACCGACGCAGCGGCAATGTCGGCGTTCGTGTTGTAGGGGTGCAGATCGGATTCACCGAGGGCTATAGGGGAAATCACGGGTATCTTTCCGTCGGCTATTGCCTTCTTTATGAGCTTGGAACGAACCATGTTTATCTTGCCGACATATCCCAAGTCTATTTCTTCCCCCGTGTTTTGATCCTTCGAGAGAAGTTTTTCGCAGGTGAATATGTCGTTTCCCCTCAGGGGGCACGCCCATGCTCCCTGGGCTCCCAAAAGTTCGCAGATTTCGGAATTTATCTCCTCGTTGAGAACTTTCTCGACTATCCCGACGGTTTTCTCGTCGGTCACCCTCAGGCCGTTCTTAAATTCCGCCTTGAGGCCCGACTTTTGCATGGCTCGGCTTATAGCCTTTCCCCCTCCGTGGACTACCACCACGTTTATTCCAACCGAAGCTAAAAACGATATGTCTTGGGCTACCCTTCCTCTCACCACAGGGTCTGGATCGTCCATGAACGCCCCGCCGTACTTTACGACAAACGTAGAACCCCTGAAGCGCTGAATGTACGGAAGCGCCTCTATTAGTATCCCAGCCTTCTTTGTAATTTCGTAAAAATCCTGCATGTGGCTTTTGGGTTATTCGCCCTTGTTGAAGTTGACGTAGCCTTCGGTCAGATCCGCGGCAAGTATGCTCTCTTCCGCGCTTCCCATGTTCAAGTTCATGTCAACCGTGAACGTTTTGCGCGAAACTATCTTCTTCCATTCCTCCTTAAATTCGGGCTTGGGCTGTCCCTGGATTATTACGGGAGTGGTGTCGTAATAAAGGTCGAGCTTTTCGAAGTCCAAGCCTGTTCTGGCGTATCCGGCAGCGTCGGTCAGGCGACCCCAGTTCGGATCGCAGCCGAACCACGACGACTTTACCAGAAGCGAGTTGCCTATGGAGCGGCATATCTTCTCGGCTTGTTCGGAATCGCGCGCCTCGCGGACTTTTACTTCAACAACTTTAGTGATCTTCTCCCCGTCCCCTACTATCTTTCTGGCGAGAACCCTGCTGACTTCCAAAACGGCCTTGTCGAAAGCTTCGGAGATTTCTTCGCCCGAAATCTCGACTCCCGAGAGTCCGTTTGCCAAAATCAAAACTGTGTCGTTGGTGCTCATGTCGCCGTCGACTGTCATTCTGTTGAACGTTTTGGAGGCAGCTTTTTTGAGGCTGTTGCGGAGCTTGTCGGAGGAAATCTTTGCGTCTGTTGCCAAAAACGCGAGCATAGTGGCCATGTTCGGCTCTATCATTCCGGCTCCCTTTGCCATTCCGGCCACCGAAAACGAACTGCCGTTTCCGCAATCAACCCTGCATATTGCCGTCTTCGAACGCGTGTCGGAGGTCAGTATCGCACTGGCGGCGGCCTTCGACGATTCCGCCGAATTTGAAAGTTTTGACGCAGCCTCTTTTATTCCCTTCTCGAGCTTTTCCATCGGAAGGAATTCTCCTATTCTTCCAGTGGAGCACACCAAAACTTCTTCGGGCTTTAACCCGAGCTCTCCAGCGGCTATCCGGCAGGTCTTTTCAGCGTCTTCCATTCCGCGGTTTCCCGTGCATGCGTTGGCATTTCCGCTGTTTGCAACTATGGCCCTTGCAAGCGGATTTTCGGATAGCCTTCTCATGTCGAGCATAACCGGGGCTGCCTTGACGTCGTTTGTGGTGAACACTCCCGCCGCGTTAGCATCCGTTTCGGAAAATACTATCGCAGTGTCCAATCTCGAAAAATCGCCCTTGCCGCGAATATCGCATCCGATTCCCGACACTTTGAATCCTTTAACCAACCCGAGTCCTTCAACGTCCTCGGTCGTTTCAATTTTTATATTCATAGTTGCCTCGCAGTTCGACTTTAAAGAAGCCCCTCGGTCTCACTAAGACCGAACATCAAATTCATTATCTGGACCGCCTGACCGCTTGCTCCCTTGACTATGTTGTCTATGGCGGAGGTCAGAACGAGATTTTTTGTGCGCGGATCGTACGCGGCAGACATGTCGCAGCGGTTTGTTCCGCATACGTGAAGGGTGTCGGGGAAGGTTCCGCTTTCGAGAATCTTCACGAAGGGCCTGCCGGAATATTTCTCTTCCCAGGCCTTATAGACCCCCTCCACTCCGCATACCTTCGACGGAACCGTTATGGTGGTCGAAATGCCCCTGGTCATCGGAGCCAAGTGCGGGTTGAACTGCACGGGAAATTTCTTTCCGGCAGCCTTGTTCAGCCTCTCCTCTATTTCGGACAAATGCCTGTGCTTCGGTATTCCGTAGGCCTTAGCGCTCTCGTTCCGCTCCGAGTAGGCGTAGGCCAAATCCGACTTTTTGCCAGCCCCGGAAACTCCGCTGTAGGAGTCTATTACGATGTGGTCGGCATCTACCATTCCCCTCTCAAGAAGAGGAACAAGGGGAAGCTGGATTCCGGTCGGATAACATCCGGCGCACGCTATGAGCTTGTCGGAGCGCGAGACGGGAACCAGCTCCGCAACCACGTACTTTCCGAGAGAAAGCATGTCCGGAGCCGGGTGCTCCGACTTGTAGTATTCTTTGTATGTGTCGAGGGAGTCCAGCCGAAAGTCCGCAGACAAATCTATGACGGTTTTTCCCGCCCCTACCAGAGCCCTCGCATATTCGGCGGCTGCTCCGTGGGGAAGGGCGAGAAACCACACATCGACATCTTCCATTTTCGCCTGCTCCGTTGGGTCGCTCGGAAGATACTTGAAATCTTCGCCCAGAAGATGGCTTAGAGCAGGCATCGAATCTGACACTCTCGTTCCCGCTAGTCCGCGCGAAGTCACGCACCTGAGTTCGACTCCCTGATGCCTCGACAAAATTTTTACCAGCTCTATTCCGGCGTATCCGGACGCTCCGGTTATTCCAACTCTTATCTTCTCTTCCATCTCGTTTTAGTTTTTGTCGCGTTTATATTCCCCGTCACGAAAAAAAAACACAAAAGCCCCACCGCGGAGCGGAAGGGCTTCTTGCACGGTCTCGAAAAATTTTAACGTTTCGAGAACTGGAAGCGTTTGCGCGCTCCTGGCTGGCCGGATTTTTTGCGTTCCTTCGCCCTTGGATCCCTCGTGATGAGCCCGGCCTTCTTCAAAACTGCACGAAGCTCCGGATTGAATTTTTCTATCGCGCGGGAGAGCGAGTGGCTGACGGCTCCCGCCTGGCCGTGGAGACCTCCGCCCTTTACAGTGATGTCGGCGTCAACGGCTCCCTGCAGCGAGGCAGTCGCAACCGGCAAAAGCGCGGCTTCCGTCAGAGGCTGGGTGCCAAAGTACTTCTCGACTTCCTTGTCGTTTACAAGGATCTTTCCCGTTCCGCGCGACAGACGCGCGCGGGCTATGGCGGTTTTGCGCCTTCCAACAGATACAAATATTTCTTTGTCGCTCATCTTTGTAAGTTAAAAATTGAAGGGTTTCGGCTGCTGCGCGGAGTGCGGATGTTCCGCCCCGGCGTAAACGTGGAGCTTCAGGAACATGTCGCGGGCCAGCTTGTTTTTCGGAAGCATTCCCCTTACCGCGTTCTCTATCAGAAATTCGGGACGCTTAGCTCTGTATTCGGCAACCGTCCTGTACTTTTCCCCGCCGACAAATCCGCTGTAGGACATGTATTCCTTCTCCTCCTCCTTCTTGCCTGTGAGGATAACTTTTTCGGCGTTTATCACAACAACGTGGTCTCCGCAATCGACATTCGGCGTGTAAATGGGCTTGTGGCGGCCGCGCAGAACGTTCGCTATCTTAACAGCAAGACGCCCCAACGTCTGGCCGCTCGCATCGACCAGATACCACTGCTTTTGCTCTTCTTTCTTGGCTATTGTCGTTTTCATTTAATTAAAGAAAAACGAGAAAACTATTTGGGGAAGACGTTTCGTCAACACTTTTTTGCCTTCTCTTTCGTTTTTTTTGATAATTCCGTTCGAATTCCGGGGCACGCTACTCAAACAGCGCTATCTCCGGATCCAAAACAAGCGTTATCCTGTATTGGACTCCGGGCCTCATTGTCATCGGGCGCTTGCGCTCGTACGTCTGAAGATAGTGTATCTTTCCCCAGTAAGTTCTGTAATCGGGGTTTGTAGAAACGACTTCGGTGTCTATCCAGTTGCCTTGAAAGTCGTCCTTCTCTATTCCAACACCGAGCCCTTTTTCGCCCATCGTGAAACTCATCGGAACCCTGTATTCGCTGTGGGGAGCGCCTATTGCCACCATCAACCTCATCGAATCCAACACGACCTGGTTATGCACGGAGTAGGTGAACTCTCCCGTTATCTTGTTCCCGGAAAAGCTCCACGAAACTTTGCAGGATCCCAGGCCCTTGATTATCTCTCCGTCTTTAGTTATTAGGTCAGGCTGCTCGTAGCGGAAGAAAAATGAGTTCCTAAGTCCCAGCCCCGTCGTGCAGCGCTTTCCGTAGTAAGATGGGGTGGTCACTTTGTCCCCGAAGACCAGTTCCGGAACGAGAATCGGAAGATACCTGTCGGCGGGCCAGTCGAACACCCCCGCCATGTGCGGGAAAGCCAGCGACGATGACGAATCTTTCATTCCGGGCGCTATAAGGGGAAGCTGGACGTGCATGCCCGTTTCGGCGTTTTGGTATATGAATACGCCTTGCTCCTTGCGAGAGCAGTTGTCGAAAACCACGTACTTTCCTCCGCTCTTCGGCGGGGCGGCCTTGGCTTGCATGGGGCGGGCTATCGTCTTTGCAAGGCGGGACCATTGGCACAGGTAGCGCGCCGCGTCGAAATTCGCCATTCTCGACGTGCAGTTTGACGCGGAAGTGCGTTCGGCGTCGCGTATGTCGAGGCAGCCGTTTTCCTGGTCGAGGTATGTCATGAAGAAGAACTGGAATAGGCGGCGGAGTATGTCCATCATCTCCGGCATCTTGTCTTCGGATATCCAGTTGTCGCGCATTGCCTGCAGTATCATAGAAATGCAGTGCGTTTGCCCGTAGGCTCCGAGATTTCTTCCGAAAGTCCATCCGAGTCCGTCGGAGCGGACTATGTCGGGCATTATGCGGAGGTACTTTTCGGCGAGAGTCCTCAGCGACGGAATTTTGCGCTCCATCAGATGTATATTTGCGTGGAGTTGCAGGGACTGCCTTATAAATACGAATGCCGAAACTCCGGCAGAGTCGAAAACACCGTCCAGGCCTTCCGAAGGCTTGTCGTCGAAAAATTTTCCCGCGGAGCCGTGTTCTATGCGTTCGAGAAATTTGTCTATCAGTTTTCCGGTGTCGTCTTTTTTGCTCAGGCCCATGCTGAAGCGCGCGACGGATTTGGCTATGTTGAATATTTGGCGGACGTCGTTGAAATCGGAGCGGGCGAGCAGCTGCTTGTCCATATTCTTGCGGGTGTCCTCCGAGAGCTTCGCCCAGACCGCGTTGCGCTCCTTCGACGGCCCGAACGACAGCAGTCCAAGCGAGGAATAGGCGAGCCCGTCCTCGGTGGGAACTTCGGCGTTCATCTGGTTTGTTATGCACCTGGCGCAAAGATCAACTATGTCTTTGCCCTCAAGTTCCGTCTTGCCGGTTGCGCGGTAAAATTCGCCGAGGGCGAGGGCCGCGTGTCCGGGTTCGCAGTCGAATGACGTCTCCCCGTCGAGAGGAGTGATGGAGCCGTCTTCGTTTATGGCCTCCAAGTTCTTGCCAAGAATGGACAATGCCATGTCCATACATTGCTCTGAGAAATTAAGCATCTTCTATAAAATAATGGCGTGTTTTTGCGATATTGCGTTAAAATAAACCTTTCGTATAGCGTTTGTTCTCCGTACTTGTCAATTTTTTTAAAACGCGTTTTAAGAAAAATATCCTTTCCAAAATCCTCCTTGAGGGGCGGGAGGATTCGAATAGGAAAATTTGGATTGATGAAGGGAGCGCGATGTGCAAGATTCCAGCCAAATGAAGAAATTAACGACATTCCTATTGCCCGCGTCGCTCCTGTTTTGCGCGTGCGGAATAATCCGCGAAAACTCCATGAAAAACGACGAATACAAAATGTGGTCGTTTGGGCAGGAGTTGGCGTTCTTTTCTGAGTACGGGGTGCAGGTAATGCTGTTGGGAGAGGGGGATTCCCTAGTTTGCGTATCTCCGGAGTGGCAGGCGAGGGTGATGACGTCGACTTTCGCAGGGGCGGACGGCCCGAGCATAGGCTGGATAAACAGGCCGCTGATCGCGTTTAAAAAGGACGATTTGCGCACGGCGCAGGCGGGAGGGGAAGACAGATTCTGGGTGGGACCCGGAACGGGTGAATTTTCGATATTCGAGCAGACTGGTGGACTTTACGAGGGCGGAGAGAGGTCGGCTCCCCCGGAGCTTTCTTCGGAGCCGTGGAAGCTCGTCGATTCCTCCAAGACCAGGGCGAGGTTTGAAAAGGATTTCAATTTTGAAAACTCCCGCGGAATAAAAGTCCACGCAAAAGCCGAAAGGGAAATTTCCGTGCTTAACAGAAAAAATGTTTCGGAAATTTTGGGCATAGAAATTCCGAATTCCGTCACTCTCGTGGCTTACCAGTCTTTCAACAAGCTCAAAAACGTAGGAAACGAAGACTGGTCTCCAAGGGGAGGAATGGTCAACATTTCCGTACAGTCGTGCTACAACGCAAACAGGAGCGTAAACGTGTTTGTCCCGTATGTCAGGGGCGACCTGTCCAAGCTCGGCAACATCGTCACGGACGATTTTTACGGTTCGTCGGCCGAGGGCAGGCTTTTCATAGAGAATTCGTACATTCGGTTCAAGGCGGACGGACGGGCACTTTCGGGCATAGGGATTTCCCCGGAAAGAAGCGAGGGAATAGTTTTGAGCTACGACATGAAAAACAACATTCTGACTGTGGTTCTGTATATTCGCCCGCTCGACGTTATGACGTACATGCCCTCGCTTTGGAGAAGGTCGGATCTCTCCGGGAACGGGGACGCCATAGGTGTTTTCAACAACGGGCCGCGCGGTCAGGGGGACTTCGGGGCGGATTCCTTCTATGAAATATCCACAAACTCTCCCGCTTTGGCGTTGAAGTCGGGCAAAAGCCAGTTTCACATACAGCGCACCTTCCACTTTACCGGGTCGGAGTACGATCTTGGAATAATAGCGTACAAGCTTGCTGGAATAACCATGCAGCAGCTTAGGGGCGAAACCCAGGAATAATTTATTTTTTGAGCTTTTAGGGCGATAATCCGATAAATTTAGGAAATTATGGAAGAAGCGAAAATGAGCGAATTTTTAAGGGATCTGCTGCTTGCCAGATCCCCGACCGGAACCGAGCAAGAGGCTGCCGACGTAGTAGAGAAGCATGCGAGGGGATTCGCAAAGGAATTTTCCCGCGACGTTTTGGGAAACAGAATAGCGTCGATAGGGGAGGGGAAGAAATCCCTTATGCTTGCCGGGCACATGGACGAGATAGGGCTCATAGTTTCCCATATAGACGACAACGGATTCGTGTTTTTCGAGCAGCTTGGAGGGCACGACAATTCGATGATTTCCGGCAGGAGGGTGAGCATACTCGCTTCCGGAGGTAGAGTGGTCAAGGGCGTGACGGGGAAGAAGGCAGTCCACATGATGGACGCAAAGGAGAGGAAGGAAGTTCCCGAGACGTGGAACATATGGATAGACATAGGTGCATCGAGCAGGCAAGAGGCGGAGAGGCTCGTGAAGATAGGGGATCCGGCGGTGTACGACGTCGGAGTGGAAGAGCTTGGAGGCGGAAGGGTTGCTTCGAGGGCGTTCGACGACAAGGCGGGTTGTTATTGCGCATTTGAGGTTTTGCGCAGGCTTTCAAAGAGAGCAGGGGAATTGAAGTGCAAGCTTACGTCGGTTGCGACCACCCAGGAGGAGATAGGCACGAGGGGCGCGACAGTGGCAGCCTACGGAGTTTATCCCACTGTGGGGATAGCTATAGACGTGGGACATGCGACGGACTTTCCGAATTGCGACAAGCGAAAATTTGGAGAAATCAAGCTTGGGGGAGGCGTGATGATAGCAAGGGGCCCGAACATAAACAACAAGGTTTTCGAGAGGCTTCTGTCTTTGGCAGAAGAGAAGGGCATTCCGCACCAGATTTCGGCGGAGTCGCGTCCCACGGGAACCGATGCGCGGGTAATTCAGATGGCTAGGTCGGGTATAGCCACGGGGCTTTTAAGCGTGCCGCTCAGGTACATGCACACACCTTCGGAGGTGGCGGATCTTGGGGATATAGAAAGCTGCGTGAGGCTGCTTGAGGAGTTTGCTCTTTCCATGTCGGACGAGGACGACTTCACCTATTGAAGCCCGGAGGCATAGAAGAAATTTAAAATTATTTTCACTGACATGGCGGAAAACAAACCTTTAAAGGGAAAGCGGATCCTGCTTACTCGGGAGGACAATTCGCGCTTGCGCGCCGGCCTGGAAACTCTCGGGGCGAGTGTGTTGGAGATTCCGATGATACGGGCGGTTTTCCCGCCGGCCTCTCCCGATTTGTCCGACGCCCTAAAAGGAATAGGCTCTTACGATTGGCTCGTGTTTTCGAGCCGAAACGGAGTCAAGGGATTTTTCGACGCGTTTTTTTCCGAGTACGACGACATAAGGGCTATAGGAATTTTAAATATAGCGTGCGTGGGCGAGGGGACGGCGCTGGCTCTCGGGGAATATTATCTGAGGGCCGACTGCATTCCGGAAAAGTCGAACGCCATGGCGATGGCTGAGGCGATGGAGGAAATGCAAACTCTGGAAAACTTGAAAATTTTAAACGTGCGCGGAGACAGGGTGAACGAGGAGTTCGAAAAGTGCCTCTCTGAAAAATACCGCGCGATAGTTGACAGCGTGTCTGTTTACTCGACGGAGGTTTTGTCTGTTTCGAAAGAAGATGCGGCGGATTTTAGAGAAAAAGGAGCTGACTTTGTAGTGTTTGCGAGCGGTTCGGCAGTGGAGGGTTTCGCTAAAAACGCAAAGGTTTTATTTTCCGGCAAGGCGAAAGCTCCAAAGATTGTGGCCATAGGAAACAGCACGGCGGAGGTTTTGAAAAAATTCTCCCTGAAGGCTTCGGCGGTTGCTAAACAGCCGACTCGGGAGGCGGTTGAAGAGGCTTTGGTAGAACTTGCAAAAAACGGTTTGCAATCCCGCAGAGGATAAGAAAAGAATTGCAAAAAGCCCAAGCGTTCTGTTTGCTCTGTGACCAACCGAAAGTTTTTAAATGAATCACATCAAAGCAATGCGCCTGTTTTTTGCGGCGGCCGTCGTTTCGGCGTTCTCCTTTTCGGACGCGGCTCCGATTACCCTCGTCGGAAGCGATTTAATCGCTCCGGTAATAAAAAAAAGCGTATCGACTCTCGCCGAAAAAGACGGAGTGGAGCTAAAAATAGACATGACGGGATCTTTCGTTGCGCTCGACAAGCTCAGGAACGGAAGCGCCGACATAGCCATAATAGGATTGCCCAGGGAGCAGAAGATACCCGAAGAATTTGCGGCGATTCCCTTTGCGTATCAGGCGGCCATTGTGGTGGTGAACGTGGTAAATCCCCTCGAGGAAATATCCACCGCGCAGCTTCGCGACATATTCGCGAAAAACGCGATAAACAGGATAGAGACATGGGAGCAGATGGGAATAGGAAGCGCGGGCAACATGCGAAACATACTTCCCGTCGTGACGAGCTTTAACGACGGAGTTGCTCTGGAGCTTTTCAAATATTCCTGCTTTAAAGGGGACAACATAGCGCCGTGGGTAAGTGTCGTCCAGAACAAGTCCGACATATACAATATAGTAAAGACGAACAATTCCGCGATAGCAGTCATAGGAAAGTTGAAGCCCGACCATGGAGCTTTGAAAGTGGTCGCTGTGTCAGAACCCAGAAAGGATTCCGAGAGGGGATACGCATTCAAGCCCGAACCCGACATTCTTTACAACAACGACTATCCGATGTCCCTGCCTTTCTACATAGTTTACAAAAAGGGTAGTGCCTCGAAAATCAAGGGGCTTATAAGAATACTTTTGGACGACAAGCTGGCGAGGGATTTAGAGGGCGGAAACTTCTTTTCTGTGTCGAAAAATTTCAGGAAAAAATCGGTTTTGGAACTTGACATGGCCCAATAAAAGGGCACTCTCCCTCCTACTATTTTTCAAACGCGGGCGTAGCTCAATTGGCAGAGCGTGACCTTGCCAAGGTCGAGGTTGTCGGTTCGAACCCGATCGCCCGCTTTTATCGCTCCCTCAAAGGGGGGCTTTTTTTGTCCCTGTCAGCTTTTTTGCGTTTTTTTTGGGGAGTTATTTGATGGGGTTTTTCGGAACTTTATTCGCCTTCAAAGCGGAGCGAGTTTGCAAGCCACAACGTTTTCTCTGTTTTCTTAACTATTTTGCTCTTTTTATAGGGGGGAATTTGCCGGAGGCAAAACCGGATTTTAATATTTTTTGTAAAGTTTTCATATTCGCGTCAGGGAGATGTTTTTGCTTTGTTATTGGCCATAACTTTCCCGTTCCTCAAAAAAAATTAATATTTTTATAGTTTTTTACCGGGGAATTTTTCCGCGCGGAAATTCTTTTCCAGTAAAAATTTTTCGAAAATTTGTCGGTTTTATAGGCGCTCAAAAATTGCAAAAGTTTTATTCCAATCAAAGGTTTCCAAGCTTAATTTGAAAAAAGTGGAGCAGCTGGTATTATCGCGAATATGGACATAGAAAGCGCGAAGGTTCTCGGCGTGGGCGTGATGACATTCAGCTCCCTGCTCGGGGCCTACTACTTAATTCTTAGAATAAGGGAATACCACTCGGAAAAACCCGATCCCAAACTCACCTACGTCACCCACACCCAGATGGAGGGCGTAAGAAGCGAGATGTTTAGAGCCATAGGAGACGCCGTTCAGGATCTTAGAACGCTGCGCTCCGAAATAAGGGACGAGACGCGCGCCATGCAGAAGCAGTGCTCCCGGGGACTTTCGGAAGTCCACGAACTCATATCCAGGAACGCGCAAAACATAAGCGCTCTCGTGGCGCAAACCCAAATAGCAAACCAAAGAATAGCCGAACTGACTCTCAAGACCGACAGATTGTCGATGAAGTCGGGCCGCGATTCGTAATTAGCCCCGCTTTTATGAAAAATTTTGCCAAGGACAAGTTTTACTCCGGAGGGAATCCTCCCTCCACGAAGAAAAAACGCAAATACGACGCCCATCTTTTCAGAAGGGCTATATTGCTCCAGTGCGACGCGGCTCGTCCAGCCTCGCTGTCCTTTATCGTGATGGCGGCGGGATTGGAGCGCGCGGGATTTTCTTTCAAAGATTCCGAATTGCGTTCGGAGGTGGACTACTTGGAGCAGAAGGGATATGTCGAAATCTCCAGCTCCGCGATAAGCTCCGCCCATCTCAGAATTCGCCTGAGCGCGCTCGGAATAGACTACCTGGAATCGGAGGGATTTTAATGGCTTCCACGCGAACTTCTCCGAAAAAAACTTCAGGAGGGAAAAAAGAGTCGGGCACTAAAAAAGAGTCGTTTTCGCCCGGATTCTATTCCCACCTCGAGCGGATACGCGAAGCCAAATCAGCCGCCGACAAAGCCGTTCCCGATTCTCTCGCGGCGGCCAAGGCGTCGCTTTCCATAGCGTGGGAGGCGGTCTTCGACTACTGTTGCGGGGAGGGGCGCGACGCATCTCTCTCCGGATTGAGTTCCCTTGCCGGAATAATCCACAAGCTTGTCGCTTCGAATATACAGCTCAAAAATTTGGAGTCCAAATCGGCGTCTTCTGGAGGAGAGCCGAAAGGCTTGGACGAGGATACAATATCCGAGATAGAGGAGAAGCTTGGTCTTTTGTAGGGCGATGAGAGAGCCGTTTTTTCTTCCGTACCAGCGCGAGTGGATAAGGGATTCCTCTCGAATAAAACTTATGGAGAAATCCAGGCAGATAGGAATGAGCTGGACAGCGGCGTATTCGATTGTCCGGGTGCATTCCGCCTCCTCGAGGACTCTCGATTCGTGGGTTTCCTCCCGCGACGAGCTTCAGGCCAAGCTCTTCATAGAGGATTGCAAAAAATTTGCGGAAATTTTGGGGATTGCCTCGAGGGAACTTGCGGGAGGCGAGTTTTTAAAATCGTGCGCGGGGAGGGCGTTGGAGTTTTCCAACGGGACGAGGGTGTGGTCGCTTTCGTCGAATCCCGACGCCCAGGCGGGAAAGAGGGGAACGAGAATTTTGGACGAATTCGCCCTACATCCGGATCCGGAGCTTTTGTATTCGATAGCGCTTCCCGGAATAACATGGGGCGGAAATCTCGAAATCATATCCACCCACAGGGGAGCAGACAACTTTTTCAACAAACTTGTCGAGGAGGCGAGGTTCGGAGGGAATCCGAAGGGAATATCGCTTCACAAGGTCACTTTGCAGGACGCCCTTGAGCAGGGATTGTTGAAAAGGCTAAAGGAAAAAGTCTCTCCGGATTCGGAAATACAGTCCATGGACGAGGCGGGATATTTCGACTTCATAAAAAATTCCTGCGCCTCCTCGGAGATATTCATGCAGGAGTACATGTGCGAACCCTTCGACGATTCTTCGTCGTTCGTTCCACATTCCCTGCTTAAAAACTGCCTGTACCGCCCCGGCGACAAATGGAGGGGCTTTTCAGAAAATTCCGGAGCCTTATATTTGGGAGTGGACGTGGCGCGAAGCAGGGACTTTAGCGTGTTTTGGCTTTGCGAAAAAATTTCCGACATTTTGTACACGAGGGAGGTAAGGGTTTTTAAAGACGTGCCCTTTTCCGAACAGGAGTCTGTTCTGCACGGGTTTTTGAGGCTTCCGAATCTGAGAAGATGTTGCATAGACAAGTCGGGATTGGGAAGGCAGTTTGCGGAGAGGGCGGAATCCAGATACGGATCGACTAGGGTCGAGGGAATAGCGTTTACCCAGTCGGCAAAGGAGGAGCTCGCGTATCCCTTGAGGTCGCTGTTCGAGGACGCCCGAATCAGAATTCCCGACGATTGCGACACGCTCGCCGACATAACGGCCGTGCGCAGGGAATCCTTCGCCGGAGGGGGAGTGAGAATAAGCTCTGAAAGGGGTCCGAACGGGCATTCCGACAGATTTTGGGCTTTGGCTCTTTGCGCCAGAGCGGCGAGGGAAAGGGCGGGAAGCATGCTGCTCATTTCCGCCGAGAAGAGGAGCTTCGTTTGGTGACAAGACCGCATTTCGAATAAAAAAAACGGATAGAAAAAAACTCGGAATTTTAAAAATTCCAACGACAGCCCAAGCCAATTTTTCTAATATGAAAATATTTTTATCAATGTTTTTTTATCTTATAAAGGCAATAAATAATAGAAAGGTGATTATTGGGACGCAAAGTGGCTTATAAAAAGGATTTGAGGGGGAGTTTTTTTTGAAAAAAGTCTCTTTTTCTGTTGACCGGGCAGTATTTTTATTTAGCGTCCGTAGCATTCAAGGGACCTCGTTCTCAAAAAAAAACAAAATAAAAGAATCAAATATGAATAAAGCAGAACTTATCGTTGAAATCCAGAAACTCCTCGGGAAAGACGCTTCGAAGGCTTGTGCAGAGCGCGCTCTCAACAGCGTTCTCAGCGCGATCAAGACTGGCGTCAAGAAGTCTAAAAAGCTTCAGCTCATCGGTTTTGGAACCTTCTCGGTCGTTTCGCGCAAGGCTCGCAAGGGTATCAACCCCCAGACCAAAGCTCAGATTACCATCAAGGCGTCCAAGGTCGTTAAGTTTAAACCCGGCGCCGACTTTAAATCGATTATCAAGTAATCGGATTTAAGAATTTAAAAAAGCGCTCTCCTATTCGGGGGGCGCTTTTTTTTTCGTCTTCGTTTTTTTACGGACGTATTCTTTTTTTAAGTGTTTCTACTTCTTGAAATATTTTCCGCTTATCTTGTCCTTCTCGAGAACCACAAATCCTGCTTTCTTTATTCTGGAGATTTCCGAAAGCGATTTTTCGCGTCCAGGGGTGTATTCTATATTTATGTTGGGCTTTTCAAAAATCCGCTTTACGGGCTTTCCGTTTTCGGGGTGTTTTTTAAGAACAGGAGATTTTATACTTTGCTCCACTTCGAAAATTTCCCCTTCGCTGCCGTCGGGCTCTATAGTTACGTATTTGTAGATAGGCATATATTTTTTCCCGGTTTAGAAAATTCTTCCTACGAGCGCTCCGACCATAAAAAACAGCTGGCTTAGAAAAGTCACGCAAAAGCTTACCAGTCTCGAAAAAATCGGAATGTTTATCAGCACGAGAAAAATTACGATTCCCCATCTAGATATGGAATAGTACATCTGGTCGCTCATATTGGACAGGTGCTTCAGGAAGTGGGCCCCGTCCAGAGGCGGTATCGGAATCATATTTATCACAAAAAGCATGCAGTTTATAAATATGGATATTCCCGCTATCTCGGCGGACTCTCCCATTTTTAGTCCGGAGAATATTCCCAGCAAAACCGCCGAAACGAGCGCCACAACGAGATTCATTCCCACTCCGCCAGCCGTGGAAACCAAATCGACTTTGGTTCGGGTTTTAGGGTCGGCCAGGGAAAGTTCCACGGGCTTTCCCCAGCCGAAGAGAATGGGAAAACCCGAACCTACCATCAAAAATATGGTCGCCAGCGGAAGCACCACCGTTCCGACAATGTCGATGTGGGCGAGCGGATTTATGGTGACTCTTCCCTGAAGGCGCGGAAGGGGATCTCCCATCTTGTCCGCTAGAAAAGCGTGCCCGAATTCGTGCATTGTCACGGCTATCAAAAGCAAAAGGTAAAAGATTCCGCCTTCCCGTATAATTGAAATCATGTCCATATATAGTCGTCTATTTTTGTTTTTCGCCGCTTTTTGCCCGGGCTATTATGTCGAGCAGGGCGAGTTTTATTTGCAAAAGGGAGTCGTCGTTTACGGATTTTAGAATTTCCTCGGCTTCGGAATCCCTGTTTAGCTCTATCATAACCCTGGCTATGTTTACTTTTGCGGCGCGCTTTTCCGCCTCCAGAGGGGAGAGCTTTAAAACGAGCTCCCATTGTTTGAGCGCCTTGTTCCAGTCGGCCTTTCCGACGTCGAAAAACGACAGAGCGTAGTTTCGCTGGGCGTCCAGATTGCCCGGTTGGAGTTCGGCGGCTTTCGCGTAGGAGGAGAGCATTTCGTCGTCCAAAACTTTTTGGGGGAACCTTCCCGTCTCTACGAGATTCCTTCTGTATATCGAGATTAAAGCCGCGCGCTGTTCGTAGTAGGAGGGGGTTTCGGGCGACAGGGATATAGCCTCGTTTATGTGTTCCCTTGCGATGTCGAAAAATCCGTTTTCCGCCTCGTACAGTGCAAGCTGCTGCTTTACAAGGGCGACGTTCGGATTTATCTCGTTTGCCTTTTGGAATGCGGAGTAGGATCTTGGGAAGTCTCCGGAGAAGCGGCAGAATTTCCCGTACAAAACGAGGGCGTGGAAGTCTTTTTTGTTGTTGAGAAGGTACTCCTCCCACATGGAGTTTATTCTTCTTATTTCGGATATGGATTCGGGCGAGCGGAAGTTGTCGGAGAAATTCGACTTCAATCTTTTTTCGGCGCGGAGTATTTCCAAAATTTTCTTTTGCGATAAGGTCTGGTTGGAGTCTATATTTTCCCGGGCGAGCGGGTCCGACGAGGCGCGGGCGGCCTCCGGAGATGAACACGAAACCAAAAGCGCGGAAATCGAGCATGCCGCGGCCGCCAGCAGAATTGGGAGCATTGCGGCAAGCGCAGGCTCTTTGGTGGCGGGATTTTGGGGGAGGGCCATTTTGATTTTTTAATGTCCGCAATGTCCGCAGCCGCAATGTCCGCAACAGCGGCTTTTCCCTCCCGAAGATTTGGGTGTGGAAAATCCTGATATTTGCTTCTTAAGTTTTTTCGAAGAGCACCTTGGGCATTTTGGTTTCTCTGATGGTCGAACCATAACTTCGAAAAGTTTTCCGCACTTTTCGCATTTGTATTCGTATATCGGCATATCTTTAAATATCGAATTTTATGAAAATAGTTGAAAGATTTTCCACATTTTTTTTTAATGCGGCGCGGTAATTTTAAGGGAGATTGGAATGTCGGAAGGCGAGAAACAGACACCGATGATGGAGCAGTATTGGCAGACGAAAAATTCCCTGCCTCCCGACACTATTTTGCTCTTTAGGTTGGGCGACTTTTACGAGATGTTTTTCGACGATGCCGTGGAGGGCTCTCGGATTTTGGGCATAACGCTCACAAAGAGGTCGAACTATCCCATGGCGGGAATACCATACCATGCCGCTTCGCAGTATCTCCCAAAGCTTTTGTCCGCTGGGAAGAAGATAGCTGTCTGCGAGCAGGACGAAATTCCCAAGCCCGGAAGGATAGTAAAGAGGTCCATAAGCAGGATAATAACGCCCGGAACAGCCCTTGACGACGAACAGCTCGACGGAAAGCGCAGCAATTTTGCGATGTCGATTGACATAGACAAGAAGTGCGGGGCCCTCAGCGCGGCGTGGCTCGACGTGAGTTCGGGTGATTTCTTTTGCGCGCGCTTCGACAACCCCTTCGACTTTCTTCCGCTTCTTTCCGCATGCGATCCCAAGGAGATTATTCTTCCCGAGGACGCCTCGTCGGAGTGGAAAACCTCCGAAAAGCTTTCCGCATGGAATGCTCTTTTTAGGGGGGTGGTGGATTTTCGCCCCGTCACATTGCTGTCGGACTACAGGTTCGATCCGATTTGGGCGGAGGCGCAGCTAGTCGATTTATTCGGGGTGAACAATTTGGCGGGATTTGGGATAGAGAGTGGATCTTTACTGTCGGGCCCGGCGGGAGCGCTCGTTTGGTACGTGTCGGACAAGCTCCGGGGAAAGCCGGAGAACGTTCGCGCGATAAGGAGATTTTCGACGGGCTCTTGCGTGTTGATAGATCCTGCGGCCCAGAAGAGCCTGGAGATTTTTAAGTCGTCCGACGGAGGCCGCAGCGGAAGTTTGCTCTCGGTCTTGGACAGAACCAGGACTTCTTGCGGGGCGAGAAAACTGTGCGAATTTTTGTCGTATCCCACAAGGGACGTGTCGGAAATAAGAAGAAGGCAAAGCGCGGTCAAGCGACTGTCCGAAAATCCTGCGGAGTGCGAAAGGCTGGGCGAGCTGCTGTCGGTGGTGCGGGACATTCCCAGAATTTTGGGAAGGCTCCAGAACAGGGTTCGCAATCCGAGGGAACTCGGCGCGCTGCTGGAGAGCATCTCGCAATTTGCTCCGATAAGGAAAATTTTAGGGGGCTTGGAGGAGGAGACATGCCTGAAACTTTCCGAAAAAATTTCGGAGTTCAGAGAGCTGAGGGAGTACCTCAAAAGGGCTTTGGCCGACGAGCTGCCCGCAAAAATTCAGGACGGGGGCGTCATAAGGGAGGGCTTCGACGAGGAGATAGACAGGTTAAGGGCTCTCTCGAAAGACAGCGTTTCGTGGCTTGCCGATCTGGAGGCAAAGGAGCAGGAGAGCACCGGAATAAAAAATCTCAGAATAAAATTCAACGGAGCTTTCGGATACTTCATAGAGGTGACAAAATCCAACCTGCCCCTCGTTCCTCCCCACTACATAAGAAGGCAGACTCTGACAAACTCCGAGCGCTACACAACTTCGGAGCTTCGTGAAAAGGAGAGGGAAATTTTGCACGCAGACGAGCAGTCCAGAATAAGGGAGGAGGAGCTCTTCGGCAAAATAATAGAGTTTGTTCTCGGATTTGCGGAAGAGCTCGAGGAGGCGGCTGCGGCAATTTCGGAGCTCGATGTATTTAGGGGCTGGGCGGAACTTTCACTCGAATGGGACTACCGCATGCCGGAAGTGGACGAGTCGGATTCGATTACCATAGTAGGGGGAAGGCACCCGGTTGTGGAACAGACGCTGAAAATGTCTCCGTCGATAGCGTCGAAAAACAGGATTTTTGTCCCCAACGACACTTCTCTCTCCTCTTCCGGAAACCAGATAGCCCTCATTACGGGTCCGAACATGGCGGGAAAATCCACCTACATACGCCAAGTGGCTCTGATAACTTTGATGGCTCAGATAGGCTGCTTCGTTCCGGCTAGAGAATGCAGGATAGGGGTTGTCGACAGGATATTTTCAAGGGTAGGGGCGAGCGACGAACTGACCAAGGGAAACTCCACTTTCATGGTCGAGATGAACGAGACTGCCAATATTTTAAACAACGCCACCGACAACTCCCTGATTATTCTCGACGAGATAGGCAGGGGCACGAGCACCTACGACGGCCTGAGCCTTGCGTGGGCCATAGTAGAGTTCATACACGGAGGTGGATCTAAGGGCCCGAAGACGCTTTTTGCAACGCACTACCACGAGATAACGAAGCTCGAAGAGGTCTTGCCGAGGCTGGTCAACTATCGCGTGTGCGTGAAGGAGTGGAACGACGAGATCATTTTTGTCAGGAGAATAGAGAGGGGAGCCGCCGACAAGTCCTACGGAATCCAAGTGGCGCGCCTTGCCGGAATTCCCGACAAGGTTTTGTCGAGGGCGAAGGAAGTTTTGGACGAGTTGGAAAGCGAAGGGGATTCGATAGCCGTGAAGTTGGATTCGTCTCCCCGCAAGCGCGCGTCCTCCCGAGATGGCGGAGACAGCAACTTTAGGCAGCTTTCCCTATTTTAAAGGACATGGATTTTGTTCCGTCGCTAAAGGAAAAAGTCAGGCATTTGCCGTCGGGCAGCGGCGTCTATGTGATGAAGGACGCGCTTGGAAGCGTCATATACATAGGGAAGGCCGTGAACCTCAGAAGGAGGGTCGGGCAGTATTTTTTCAACGCCGGCCGGCGCGGAATGTACAACCCTAAAATTTCTTCCATGGTAAAGAGCGTGGCGGATTTCGATTTTTATACGACCCGCTCCGAGGCAGAAGCCCTAATACTCGAAAGCCGCCTCATCAAGCGCTGGAAGCCCCGATACAACACCCTCGAAAAGGACGACAAAAATTTCCTTCTTCTTAGGGTTGAGACGTTCGCGCAGCTTCCGAGATTTCTTTTCGCACGGCACAGAAAGGACGACGGCGCTATTTATTTCGGGCCATATCTCGGCACTACGGCTTTGCGCTCGGCGCTTAGGGAGATAAAAAAACTTTTCGGGGTGTTGCTGTCGGACGCCCGCCCGAAAAAGATAGGGGAAAATTCGTGGCTGCTCTACGACGACGCCCGCGCCGAAATAAGCGGATTTCCGAACATTGTTTCGAAGGAGGAGTACGCGGAAAGAGTTTCCAAGGCGCTCGAATTTTTGAGGGATTCCGATTCAAAATCGATCGAGAAGGCGCGGGAAAAAATGCTAGAAGCCTCTGAAAAACTAGACTACGAGCGCGCGGCAAAGTGGAGGGATTTAATATCCGCAATAAGCGAGACACGCAGGGCCAACGACAAAATAAGCCGCGATATTTCCCGCTCTCCGGAATATGTAGCCAAGAAAGCGATGGAGTCGCTGAGGAGGAGCCTCAAGATGGATGTTCTTCCGCGCTCGATAGAATGCTTCGACATTTCCCACATATCTGGCAGTTTTTGCGTGGCTTCTATGGTCAGGTTTGAGGAGGGAGAGCCGGCCAATAAAAAATACAGGAGATTTAGAATAAAGACTTTTGTCGGAAACGACGACTTCCGCTCCATGAGGGAAGTGGTTGGAAGGAGGTACGCGAGGCTTGCGGCGGAGGGGTCGGGTTTTCCGGATCTCGTTTTGATAGACGGCGGGAAGGGGCAGGTGTTTTCTGCTCTGAAGGCGTTTGACGAGAGGGGAATAAAACCTCCGAGAGTTGTGGGGCTTGCTAAAAAGGAGGAGACCGTAATAGACGAGAACTTCTCGGAGATAATTCTTCCGCGCTCCGACGAGGGATTGAAACTTCTTCAGAGAGTCAGGGACGAGGCGCACAGGTTTGCGAATTCGTTTAGCGGGGAGCTGAGAATAAAGAAAATACGGGAGAGCGTGCTCGACGATTTTCGCGGGTTGGGCGAGAAGAGGAAGGCGGCTCTCATGGAGAGGTTTGGGGGAAGCATAGCGAGGGTTCGCTCGGCAACTGTGGAGGAATTGGAGTCGGTTGAGGGGATAGGCAAAAAGACCGCGGTGGAGCTTAGGGAATTTTTGGACGGTCTCGGGAGGACGAAAAATGAAAGAGTATAGGGGACGTTTGGCTCCGACTCCTTCGGGATTTTTGCACATGGGCCATCTGAGAACTTTTCGCAGGGCGATGGAGAGGGCCAAGGAGGGAGTCTTAGTGTTCAGGCTTGAGGACTTGGATTCTTCGAGATGTTTGGAGGTGTACAAAAAAGCGGCAGTCGACGATCTGCTCATGTCGGGATTGAGCTGGGACGAAGGAGGAGGAAAAGGGGGAGATTTCGGCCCGTACGAGCAGAGCGCACGTGGGGATTTTTACCGGAGGGCTATGGCGATTCTGGCGGCGAAGGGATTGGTTTATCCCTGCGGTGCGAGCAGGTCGAAAATAGCCGGGTTTCCCCGCGCTCCGGACGGGGAACCTATGTTTCCAAGAATTTTGAGGCCGGACTTTGCGGGGAACTCGAAAAAAATTCTGAAAATTTTCGGCTCTGAAAATTGGACCGGATTCAATTGGAGATTTATGGTTCGGGAGGGCGAGAGAATAAATTTTACCGACGGAAATTTCGGAGACCAATCATTTGAAGCGGGAGCGGATTTTTCGGATTTTCTCGTTTGGAGGAAGGACGGAATTCCCTCTTACGAACTTGCAGTGGTTTGCGACGACGCAGCAATGAAAATAACGGAGGTTGTAAGAGGAGCCGATTTGCTGAAATCTACCGCCCGCCAAATTTTGTTGTACAGGGCTTTGGAGGAAAAGATTCCCGATTTTTTCCACTGCGAGCTTTTGCTCGGGGACGACGGGTCGAAGATTTCCAAGAGCGGAATGGGAAATGCCAATCCAATGCTTATCAGAAATTGCCTAAAACTTTTTTGAAAACTCCAAAATTGAGTCGGACAAAATCTCTGCCTCTGAAGCCGAGTTGTTGAAGTTAAGCGGCACAATCATGCGCCTGGAAATTTCTTCTAATGTCTCTTTTGTTGCCTGGCCTGGCTCGAGCGCGCCCCAATATATGGAGCAGAATGCGCCCCTATCCGCCAAAAACGCGAAGCATTTATCGCGCATTTTCTCGCTTGGAAATTTGAGAACCGGAAAAAATATCTCGTCGGGATCGTTCGGAAATTCCGGCATTTCCACCCCGTATTTTTCGATTTCGGGAAACAGGGCGGATTTTAAAAGCGAGAAATTCTTTAATTTTGCAGACAGCATTTCGCCTATTTTTAGAGAGCGGAATGTCTCGAGGGAATATCCGCTCATTCTGGAGGGGGATATTTCGGCGTTCAGTTTTCCCTCGGCGGAGTAAAATAGGTTTTCCGCCTCGCATCTCTTCCTTTCAAATTCCGCCATGCACGCTCCGGCAAGGGAGTCGGCGGCAAATGGCCTCATTCCGGAGGAGGGTTTTTTAAACATGGCCCTTGCCTCTCTTCCGATGGAAAAATCGGAAATTCTCGAGAAGGCTCCGTCCGGAATCGGGAGAATTTTTCTAAACGAAGCAACCACGTTTGGTGAGCTCTTGCTTCTTGCGCAGAACGGCGCATGTGAGTGGTCTTCGACAAACACGGCTTCGGGGTTTGCCGCGCGAAATTCGTCCCACTTTCCCCAGTTCCTCAACAATCCGAAAAAATTTACGGCAAGAACCAGGTCACCTTTCCTCAATCCAGAAATAGTTTGGAATCTCGGGCTCGGCTCCGAGGGGATATCGTCGAAAAATTTCACCTCGAAAAATTTTCCCAAGGCCCTGCATATTTTCGGACAAAAACATCTGGGCAGAAAAATTCTTCCACCCTTCGGGAAATTTATTCTATCCGGAATGGAGAAGAGCGCCGATCTCCCGCTGGAATGAAACTCCGAATTTTTGTCGACCATCAAAAACTCCGCTCTGGAATCAGGATTTTCCGATCCCGCAAACTCCTTCGGGGGAATTCGAGCAAACGGAGTTATGAAAAGCGGAGGCATGCTAAAATCTTATCTCTATCCCAGCCCTTATGGTTCTTCCCCTGGCGGTGTACCACGCTTGGCTGTAGCCGTATTCGTAGGCGGCAAGCGCGTAGGCTTCGTCGGTGGCGTTTAATACCGATACAAACGCCCTGGCGTTTTCGGATATTCTAAAGTTTGCCACTACGTCTATCGTCCAGAATGCGGGCATCTCCTCCGATGAGTTCGAGAAGTCGTCTCCCATGTATTGCGGGCTGGTCCACTGGTATATCAGCTCGAGCTTGAGAAATTTCAGCGGGGAAACCCACACTCGGGTCGATGAAACTATCTCGGGAACTAGGGGAACACGGTTGCCGTCGTAGCTTCCCTTGGAGAACTTGGCGGACACGAAAGTCCACGACGTCGAGGCTCCAAACGATTCCGCGTCGTAGGCGAGGCGCACTTCGGCCCCGTATCTATCGGTGTCGCCTATATTGCGGTTTTCGTAGAGGTAGGGATCGTACGAGATTTCGTCGCTTAGGCTCATGTAGAAAACCGCGGCGTTGGCGCTCCACGGGCCTTTTGAGAAGTTCGTTCCTATCTCGTAGTTTTGTCCGCGTTCGGGTTTTAAATCCGGATTGAATCCGTCCCCGATGTATCCCCAATAGGCAGCGCTTTCGTCGGCGGCAGGATAGCGGTAGAGCTGGTCGAAGCGAAAGTACACGTTCCACGACTCGTCCAGTCTGGCATTTAAACCCACCTGCGCAGCCAGGCCGCAGAGGGTGTCGGAGTTGTCGAAGGGATCGGCGGCATCGTGGTCGAAACTATTTAGGAGAGTCTCGCATCTTCCAGCCGCGCTTGCGGAGAAAATTTCGTTGAACGACATGTTCCCGGCGGCCCACGGGGCGATAGTGGCCCGTGTAATTTCTGTGTCGGCGGTTTTGTTGTGGTAGTGCCCGTCGGAGTACTGTTCGGAGTTCATCGAGTCGTAGTAGAAGTCGACTCCGCCCTCAATGTAGCTGTTCTCGAGTTCGTCGAGAAAAAGCCTGTACCGGGGGGTGAACGATATGGTGTAGAGAAAGTTCTTATTCGACGAGTCTCCGTACATCGAGGGATAAAGCGTGTCTCTGTCCCGGAGATTGAAGCCAAGCTGGGAGCTTCCCTCGCCGAAGTCCCCGTGGTTTTTCCACGAAGCCGACGCGAACACGTACGACGTGTTAGTTTGGGAGTTTGAGCCGTCGCTGTACGATGGATTGTTTTCCATGTCGGAGTGCGAAGAATGCGGCTTGGGAAAATCGCAAAATTCGTTTCCCACGCGGACCAACGCGGTTATTTCATTCTTGGAGTCGGGCTTTATTCCTCCCGAAAGCCCCGCGAATTTTGTCCACGAGAGCGAGTTGTCTATATATCCTCCGTCGTGGTAGTAATTGGCGCTGGCTTCGGCGTAGAAGTCGTCCTCGGAAATTCTCGCGCTTCCGTGGGCTTCATATTCCCCGTATGTTCCGAAAAAACCTCCGAAGTTCGTCCCGCTGCCGCGGCCCCATTTCTTCGTCTCTATGTTCACAACTCCCGACGCAGCGTAGTTTCCGTACAGCGCGGTTTGGCTTCCTTTCAAAACCTCTATGTTTTCAACGTCCTCCGTGAGTATCTGTCCCCAGTTTACGGGCGACATGTCAAGCCGGTTCAGACGCTGGCCGTCCATTATCACCAGCACCCTCTGTCCCGAATTTTCCCCAAAGCCCCTAATGGATATGTCGCCGGATAGCGGAGAGCCGGAAAAATTTCTGACGTAAACGTCGGCGAATCTTCTGAGAACGTCGGGAATTCCTACAAGACCGCTTTCGGACAAATCTTCCTCGCTTATCTCGCGGGCGCTTGCTGCGACGTCGTATCTCGAATCTCCGAAGCGCATGGCGGTAATCTCGTTTTCTTCCAATTCCCTCGTTTCGGCTTCCTCGGTTGTTTCGCAAAAGGAGGGGAGCGGAAGGGAAAGCAGAAGAATCGCTGCGGCGATCCCCGTAGGATTATAGAAGGATTTTTTCATGGAAAGTCGCTTTAGATTACTTTTCCGCGGGACGAGGGAACAAAATTACTTTGTCGCCGACTTTTTTGCCGGACAAAGTTTCTCCCCATTCGAGAGAGTTTCCAAAGTTTTTCGGAAGCTCGCATCCTATGTGGGAGCATATCTTGCCGGAGATTGCGGGCATTACGGGCGAAAGCATCACGGCGGAAATTCTCAGGGATTCTGCCATGGTAAACAGTGTGGTTTTCAAAAGCGCCTTCCCTTCGGCGGATTCGTCTTTGGCGAGCTTCCACGGGGCCCTGAGTTCGGCGTATCTATTTATCCCTCGAATCAAACCGAATATTCTTTCGAGCGCTATATGGAACTGCATTCCGTCGCACAGCTTAAAGTACTCGGCGGCGCAATCTGCGGCCTGTTTTTTGAGGGTGATTTCAGGCTCTCCGTCGGGGGCATCGGGACTGGGAACAGTGGAGTCGGCGTAGCGCTGGGTCATATTCAGCAGTCGGCTTAGCAGATTTCCAAGGTCGTTGCCCAGATCCGAAGTGTAGCGGGTCAAAAAGAGGTCGGAGGAAAAATCGCTGTCCTGCCCGACGTTCATTTCCCTCATTAAAAAATATCTGAAGGCGTCGGCTCCGAACATGTCGACAAGCTCCAGCGGGTTTACAACATTGCCCAGGCTCTTCGACATCTTCTCCCCGCTCGAAAGCCACCAACCGTGCACAAGCAGCGATTTGGGCATCTCGGCTCCTATGGCGTGCAGCATTATCGGCCAATATACGGAATGGGGCGGCACGAGTATGTCCTTGCCTATGACATGGAAGTCGGCGGGCCAGTATTTGCCGAACTCTTCGGTTCCGTACCCTACGGCGGATATATAGTTTACAAGGGCGTCGAACCACACGTAGGTGACGTAGTTTTCGTCGAAGGGGAGGGGAATTCCCCATTCGAGCCTGTCCCGTGGGCGCGATATGCAAAGGTCGTTTAGGGGCTCCTTCAAAAATTCAATCACCTGTTTTGCCCTGAATCTGGGAAATATGAAATCCTCGTGGCTCTTTATGTATTCCACGAGCCAGGGCTGGTATTTGCCGAGCCTAAAAAAGTAGTTGCTCTCCGTTATCTCGGAGACCTCTCCGAAAATTTCCGGCCACTTGCCGTCAACCATGTCCTTCTTTTGAAGAAACTGCTCCTGGCGGGCGGAATAAAATCCCTTGTATTCGGCCTTGTATATCTCGCCTTTGTCGAAGAGATCCTGCAATATCTTCCTGACAACCTCTTTGTGGCGCGGCTGGGAGGTGCGTATGTAGTCGTCGTTTGATATTTCGAGAAGACCGCACATGGAGACGAACTTCTCGGCTTGTTCGTCGCAGAACTTCGAGGGTTCTATTCCGCTTTTTTGGGCGCTTTGCTGAACTTTTTGTCCGTGTTCGTCCAGTCCGGTCAGAAATTTTACGCTCTTACCGGACATTCTCGCGTATCTTGCTATGACGTCTGTCAACACCTTTTCGTAGGCGTGTCCGAGATGCGGGGAGCCGTTGGCGTAGTCTATTGCGGTGGTGATGTAGAAGTTCTTCATAAACGGTCCGGAAGTATGAAAATTATAGGCGAGCCTTCGCAAGCATTTTATTATTCCGCCGAAAAATACGCCTGAATTCCAAAAATGAAGCCGGGGAGGGGAGGACAAAGGGGCTCGGAATTTTTTTGTGGAAAAAGGCGCAGAAGATGCTTTAATCGAAACTTTAATATACGGGTTTTTGCGCCCGCTGGCAATTTTGAGAGGTAAAAAATGGCAAACTTGAAATTTACGGTTTTGGCCGGAGACGGAATAGGTCCGGAGGTTATGGAAGAGGCTCTGAGAGTCCTGGAAAAGGCGTGCGGGGGGCACACCCTCGACTACGCCAAATGCGACGTCGGCGGAGCGGCGATAGACTCGTGCGGCAAGGCTCTCCCTCAATCAACCCTCGACAAGTGCTCCGAGGCGGACGCCATTCTTTTCGGATCGGTCGGGGGGCCAAAGTGGGAGCATCTTCCCCCCAACGAACAGCCAGAGCGCGCGGCTCTGCTCCCTCTGAGAAAAATTTACAAACTGTTTGCCAACATCAGGCCCGGCCTTTTGTACGGGGAGCTGTCAGCGGCCTCCCCTCTCAAGAGCGAGCGCATTCCCAACGGAATCGACATCGTGTGCATACGCGAACTTACAGGCGGAATTTATTTCGGGGACAAGAGCGTCGAGAATCTTCCCGACGGCAACGTCAGGGCTTCCGACACCATGACGTACAGGACCGACGAAATAATCCGCATAGCCGACGTGGCAGCCCGAACCGCCATGTCCCGCTCGAAAAAACTTTGTTCCATAGACAAGGCCAACGTTCTTCAAACCTCCGTGCTCTGGCGCAAAACCGTTTCAGAGTACATATCCAAAAACTATCCCGAAATAGCCCTCACGCACCTTTACGTCGACAACGCCGCCATGCAGCTTGCAAGAGATCCGAACCAGTTCGACGTGTTTTTCACCGAGAACATGTTCGGGGACATTCTCTCCGACGAAATGGCCGTAATATGCGGTTCGCTCGGAATGCTTTGCAGCGCCTCGCTGGGGGTGTCGAAAAATTCCCTCGGATTCAAGTTCGGGCTGTACGAGCCGGCGGGCGGAAGCGCGCCCGATATCGCCGGCAAGGGAGTGGCCAATCCCTGCGCTCAAATATTGTCCGCGGCTCTCATGCTGAGATACTCCTTCGGATTGGACGATGTTGCAAAGCGCATTGAATCGGCGGTTCGGGGCGCGGTGTGTTCGGGAATTAGAACCGCGGACATAGCCTTCGGAAAGGCTCCCGTTTCCACGAGGGAGATGGCAGACGCCGTTATAGAAAGGCTCTAATCTGAAAAACGCCAACGGCTAGTTTTCGCCAAACCCAATATGAACTCCTCGGAAATTAGAAAAAGCTTCTTGGACTTCTTCAATTCGAAGGGACACACTATAGTTCCTTCGGCTTCCTTGATGCCCTCGTCGCCGAATCTCCTGTTTACGAACGCCGGAATGAACCAGTTTGTGCCGTTCTTCCTCGGAGAGGAAAAGAGCCCTTTTTTGAGGGCGGCGGACACTCAAAAGTGCATTAGGGCGGGCGGAAAGCACAACGATCTCGAGGACGTGGGCTTCGACACATACCACCACACCTTTTTCGAAATGCTCGGAAATTGGTCATTTGGGGACTACTTCAAAAAAGAGGCGATAGAGTGGGCTTGGGAGCTGCTGACAAAGGTATGGAAGATGCCCAAGGAGCGCCTTTATGCGAGCGTTTACTCGCCCAACGAGGGAGATCCGTCGGAGTTCGATTCGGAAGCCTACGGAGTCTGGGAGAAAATTTTTAGAGACGAGGGAATGGATCCTTCGGTTCACATAAAAAGTTTCGGCAAGAAGGAGAACTTCTGGATGATGGGCGAGACGGGCCCTTGCGGTCCGTGCTCGGAGATACATTTCGATCTCACACCGAACGGCGATACGAACGGGGCTCTCGTAAATGCCGGATCCCCGATGTGCATAGAGATTTGGAATCTCGTGTTTATGCAGTTCAACGCCAATCCGGACGGAAGTTTTGTTCCACTTAAGAGCAAAAATATAGATACCGGAATGGGTCTCGAGCGGGTGGCCGGGATAGCCGCTTCGACAAAAAACTTCACGGATTTCTCGAGAATGTCCTCCAACTACGACAGCGATCTTTTCACGGATATTTTCGCTTTCATATCCGACATGTCGGGAAAGACCTACCGCGCCACTCTCCCGAAAGATCCGCGGGACATGTCCGCCCAGGAGCTTACGGATTGCGTGTTCAGGGTTTTGGCCGACCACATTCGCACGCTGGTGTTTTCGATAGCCGACGGAATAATGCCCGGAAACGAGGGTAGAAACTACGTTCTCAGGCGGATACTAAGGAGGGCTGTGATGTATGGCAAGAGGCTCGGAATGGAGAGCGGATTCTTTTCGAGGCTTGCGGATCCAGTGATAGTGAAAATGAGCCCCGTTTTTCCGGAGCTTTCCGAACAGAGAAAGCTTATAATAAAAGTTCTCGAAAACGAGGAAAAGAGTTTCGGGGCAACCCTCGACAGGGGCCTTCAGCTTCTCGACAGCATAACTTTGAACGAAGGGAAAATTTCCGGCGAACAGGCGTTCATACTGTACGACACTTTCGGATTTCCCCTCGACCTTACCCAGCTAATAGCAAGAGAGCGCAATCTTCCGGTGGACGTTGTCGGCTTCGAGCGCGAGATGGAAAAGCAGCGGGCAAGGGCTAGATCTGCCCAGAAGAGGGAGGTAATAAGCGTGGCGGACGTGTCCTCCGTCGAGAGGGCAACCCAGTTTGTCGGCTACGAATCCAAAAATTTGGCGGATTTTCCGTCGGAAATTTCTGCAATAGTCGAGGGAGAAAAAGAGGATTTTCTGATATTTCCACAGACTCCGTTCTACGCCGAAAAGGGCGGGCAAGTGGGAGATACGGGTTTTGTGGAGATCAACGGCATGGCCCGTGAAATCTTCGATACGAAAATAGACAAGGCAGGCAGAATACTTCACAAGGTTCGCAAGGGGGTGTTCAAGAAAAGCGACATAGGAAGCGAGGTTTCCCTAAACGTAGATTCCTTCCGGCGCCGCGCCATACAGCGCCACCACAGCGCCACTCACATTCTCCACTGGGCGCTCCGCAGGGTTCTTGGGGGGCACGTCAAGCAGGCGGGTTCCTACGTCGACCCCGACCGGTTCAGGTTCGACTTCTCTCATTTCGAGGCGCCCACTCCGGAGCAGCTCGCCGAAATAGAAACTTTGGCAAACAAGAAAATTTTGGAGAACAGCCCTGTCGTCTGGAGGGAGATGCCTTTTAGGGAAGTTCCCAAAACATGCTTGGCGTTTTTCGGCGAAAAATACGGGGCGGTTGTCAGAATGGTGAAGATGGGCGACTTCTCCGAGGAGCTTTGCGGCGGAACCCATGTTTCTGCCACGGGGGATATAGGTATTGTGAAGATAATCTCCGAGGGCGCAATAGCCGCCGGAACTAGGAGAATAGAGGCGGTGGCAGGAATAGCTGCCCTGGAGAATATCGACAGGACGCAGGAAATTCTCAAAGACGCCGCGAAATCTCTCTCGTGCAAGCCCGAGGAGCTTTCGGATAGGATAAGAAAGCTTATAGACGCGAAGTCCGAGGCGGAGAAAGAATTGAAAGCCTACCGCAAGGCGGAGGCCGAAAGCGCTGCAAAAGGGCTTTCAAAGAGTGCCGTCGAGAAGGGCGGAATAGCCTGGATAGTGGGGGAGGCTTCGGCGGAGAATCCGAACATGCTGCGCGAACTTGCGGTTCGCATATCCAAAGAGAGGGAAAATTCCGTGGTGGTTTTGGCTCTCAGAAGCGGCCCGAAGGCAACGGTTTTGGCGCTCGCCTCGAAAACTGCTATAGAAAAAGGAATCAAGGCGGGGGAGCTTGTCGGAAGGCTGGCCGGAATGATAGGCGGAAAAGGCGGAGGAAAGCCGGATTTTGCCATGGGAGGAGGTTCGTCGGAAAATCTCTCGTCGGCTTTGGAGGAGTTTAAGAAGTCCGTTTAACCGGAAAATTTTCAGGAAAAAGCGATGTTTCTAAAGCAGGTTGTAATAGACGGATTTAAAAGTTTTGCGGACAAGGTTCAAATAAACCTTCCGAGAGGTATAACCTGCATAGTGGGACCGAACGGTTGCGGCAAGAGCAACATTGTCGACGCCATACGCTGGGTTCTCGGCGAGCAGAGCGCCAAGGCTCTCCGTGGCGGAAAAATGCAGGACGTGATTTTCCAAGGTACGGAATCCCGCAAACCCCTGCAATTTTGCGAAGTTTCACTCGTGTTTTCCGATTGCGAGGAACAGCTTGGAACACAGTTCAACGAGGTCGAAATTTCCCGAAAAGTCTTCAGGGACGGCGGAAGCGAATACTACATAAACGGGAAATCAGCCCGCTTGAAAGACATTCAGCAGCTCTTCATGAACACGGGAGTCGGAAGGGTCTCGTATTCCTTCATGGTCCAGGGTCAGATAGACCAGATTTTATCCTCCAATCCGGGAGACAGGCGGGCCATATTCGAAGAGGCAGCCGGAATAACAAAGTATAAAATTCAACGCAAGGAAGCGCTGAATAAACTCGCGTTGGTCGACCAAAATCTCGCCCGGGCAACTGACAGAATTGAGGAAATTTCCAGGCAGATAGGAAGCCTAAAACGCCAGGCCTCCAAAGCCCTCAGATACAAAAGGCTCTCGTTCAGGCTCAGGCATCTCGATTTGGCCATGAACGCGAGGAATTATTCGATTCTGCGCGGTGACGAAACAGAGTCGGCCCGCGAGTCGGACAGGATTGCCTCGGCTATGATGGAAAGTTCCGCCAAGCTTTCCGAGGGCGAGGAGAAGCTTTTAAGGCTGAGAACTCTCCGGGCGGAAAGGCGTTCGGAGATGGAGCGGCTCGGACAGGAGGCGGCGGAGCTCCGCTCTATGAAGGAGCAGTCAGAGAGAAATTCGGAGTTTGCGGTTCTCAGAAAGAACGATTTGCAGGAGAGGTCGGAGAGAATTTCAGGAGAGTTGAAGTCTCTTGCCGAGCAGCTCGAGTCGCTCGAAGGCAAGGCCAAGGGCGATATGGAAGTCAGACAGACCCAACTCGAACTCGTGTCCGGTTCGGACGAAATTTTCAAGGAGCAGACGGCCGAATTGGAGGCTCTGGAAGAGCGTTTAAGGTCGGCGGAGAGCGCGCTTTCGAGAGCCAGGCAGGACGCTCTCGTGGCGGAGGGTTCCATAACGAGGCTTCGCTCGAATTGCACTTCGCTCGAGCTGGATTTGAAATCTTTTCAGGTCCGCCATGCGGCGGTTTCCGACTCCATATTTCAACTGAAGGAGGAGTCGGGGGCCTTGGAAAGCCGCCTTGCCGAATTGGACGCGGCGAGTTTGTCGTCGGAAGAGAGAATAGCGGAGGCGGAAAATTCGATAGAGGAATCCGTCAAGGAGTCGGATCGCCTTCGGGGTCTCTACCGCGAAGTTCAGGCGGAAATACAAGCAAAAGACAGATCTCTTGCCGCCAAGACCGCGCGGCTTAGCTTGCTCAATGATTTTCAAACTCGTCTGGAGGGCTTTTCCGACGGAGTCAAAGCCATACTCAAGGGCAAAATGCCCGATATCTTCCCCCCGGATTCCGTAAAGATTGTCAGTAGGAACGTAGAGGTAGATGAGACTTGGACTTCGGCTTTCGAATCGCTTCTTGGAGCGGGAATCGACGCGGTTGCAATAGAGGATATGTCCCAAATTTCCCGGGCGGTGGCGGAGATAAGAAGCGGCAATTTTGGAGGGGCGTGCTTTCAGACTCGCAATCCGAGATCCTTCTCGAAAAAGTCGGACGCAAATGTTCCAGGCGGAATATTTCCGGCTTCTGAAATAGTGAAATCCCCAAATATGCCTGAGTTGGCGGAGGACTTGATAAAGGGATGTTGGTTTTGCGAGAACATATCGGACTTCGCAAAATTCGCCTCCGACAATCCGGCTTTCTCATTTGCCCTGGCAGTCGACAGGGACGGGAGCGTCATGGATTCGAGGGGAATTATATTCGCCTCTTCTGGGGAAAAGAAGGATACGGAAACCAGCTTTATTCTTCGGGAAAAGGAGATTCGAAAATTAAAGTCCGAGATTGAGAAGGACAACTTAGACCTCACTTCGGAAAATGAAAAGGCCATGTCGATTCAGGCTCGTCTCGACGCTAGCGAGGCAGAGTCGGAATCCCGCAGGGCAGTTGCGGCGGAGCTTCGCAGGGAATCTTTTTCCATAGTGGCCCAGAAGGACTCGGCAAGGGCGGCGTTGTCGCAAAAGGCTGCCGAGATAGAGCGAAAAACTTCGGAACTTTCCTCAATGGAGAATTCGCGTTTCGAAGCCCAAGACAGGTTGGACAGGGCTCGCGCCGAGCTCGAAAAGGCCGACTCCATAATACTCGAGTCGAGAAAATCCTCCGAGGAACTCGAGAAAAAAATTGCCGAAATCAGAATATTGAAGGACGAGAAATACGCCTTGCTTTCCGAGACTCGATTGGACTTGGCTTCCAAAAGAACTCGATTGGAAAATCTAGAAAGAGGTCTGGGTGAAATAGAGGCGCAAAAGAATGAAACTTATTCTCTCATAGCCCGCAGAAATTCCGAGCTCGAATCCATGGAGATACAACGGAAAAACTTGGATTCCGAATCCGCTTCGGAGAGGGAAAAATCCGAAAAATTTTCCGAATCGCTTTCCCAAACGCTCGCTAAAATCGAAGAGAGCAGGGAGGGATTGGACGGCTGCGAAAAAGAAATTTCCGAATTCGAAAAATCTTTGGCGGAGTTGCGAGAAGCCCATATTCGCGAATCACAGCAGAAAAATTCGATAGACGTAGCATTGGCTCAAATACGCTCCAAGTTGGACTTCATATCCGAGAGGGTACTGGCCGATTACGAGGCTCCTATCGCCGAGATAGACTGGAAGCGCGAAATGTGGCTTTCCGACGAGGAGTTCGAGGTCAAGGTAAAATTGGACGAATTGGAGGAGGACGCCTCTCCAAGACCGAAGAAAAATCGCGGCGAACCGACAGAGGAAGATTTCGAGAAGATGGATTCTCTCGATTTTTCTGCCGTGGAGGAGGAGATAAAGGATTTGAGGGAGAGAATTTCGTCTATGGGCGCGGTGAATCTCGTAGCCATAGAGGAATATGCCGAACTAAAAGAAAGGTACGATTTCCTGAAGACTCAAACAGACGACTTGTGGAAATCAAAAAACGATTTGGTTTCCAGCATAGACGAGATAAACAAAACTTCTCTCACCTTATTCCAAGAAACTTTCGAACAAATAAGAAAAAACTTCGCATTTACCTTCCAAAAGATTTTCGGCGGCGGAACGGCCGATTTAAAATTGGTAGAAAGCGAAGATGTGCTCGATAGCGGAATAGAGATAGTGGCTCGTCCGGCGGGAACGGTTCTAAAAAGTTTGTCTCTGCTTTCGGGCGGACAGCGCACAATGACGGCAGTTTCTCTGTTGTTTGCCATATATATGGTTAAGCCTTCGCCGTTTTGCGTTTTGGACGAGTTGGATGCTCCGTTGGACGATGCCAATATAGGCCGTTATACGGACATGTTGAAGGAATTTACAAAGTATTCCCAATTTCTCGTTATTTCCCACAATAAGCATACCGTAAGCGCTGCCGATACGATATACGGAGTCACCATGCAGGAGCGCGGAGTGACTAAGTTTATATCTATGAAATTTGATAGATTTAGCAATTCCGACGAGAGCCCAGACGACGCTGTGACAAAGGCTGCCGCCCAATAACAATCTGCCATTGAGGCGGTTTGTTGTAGCTTTAGTAAAAAACCTTCGCATTGCAAAAGCAATAGCTTGATTGAGTTAATCTGATAAGATCAATCTGCCATTGAGGCAGCTTGTTGCGGCTTTAGTAAAAAACCTTCGCATTGCAAAAGCAATAGCTTGATTGAGTTAATCTGATAAGATCAATCTGCCATTGAGGCGGTTTGTTGCGGCTTTAGTAAAAAACCTTCGCATTGCAAAAGCAATAGCTTGATTGAGTTAATCTGAGAATAACAATCTGCCATTGAGGCGGTTTGTTGCGGCTTTAGTAAAAAACCTTCGCATTGCAAAA
>CASDUP010000002.1 GCA_949283955.1 uncultured Verrucomicrobiota bacterium
GTATTGGAAAGCGGAATTTCCAAGGTTTGCCTTTCGGCGTGCTTCGAGAAGGATTGGCGGTGCTTGAGCAGGTTTGGAGTAGATTCCGGAAAAATCCTCAAGTCATACGGCCTCCATCCAGCCTCAAAAGCGGGTAATAGCGAGGTGGAGAGATTGAAGAATTTTCTTCCGAAGGCGGATGCTGTCGGGGAGATAGGATTTGACTCGAGGAGTTTTTCGGAGTTCGGAAAGAGCTCTCAGAGAAATCTGTTCTCACTCCAGGTTGAACTAGCCTCGGAATTTGAACTTCCGATAATCGTCCATTGCGTGGGAGCATGGGGGGAGCTTATCGAAGCTTTGTCGGAAAATTTTTTTGGAAAAAAGGGATTTTTAATCCACGGAGCGGCTTGTTCGGCGGATATAGCGGCGCGCTTGAGAAAACTCGGGGGATATTTTTCCTTCGGGGAGAGAAATCTCAGATTCCCAAAAGCGGCTAATTGCCTGAGAGAGGCGGGAGAAGATAGGTTTTTGCTCGAAAGCGATTCGGATAGCCTAGTGGGCGCGGGAGCTAGGCTCGATAGGGCCGCGAAGATGTCGGCAGAAATTTTGGGTCTCGGGGTGGATCGGGTGGCGGAGTTGTCGAGATTGAACTTCGATAGGTTTTATCATGGGGAGTAGATTTTCCAGAAGCGAAATTTTATACGGATCCCAAAAGATATTCGAGGGAGCCAAGGTGGCGTTATGCGGAGTGGGTGCGGTCGGCTCGTTTGCGGCGGAGGCTTTGGCGAGGCTGGGAGTGGGAGAATTCGAACTGTTCGATTTCGACGTGGTCGAGGAAAGCAACATAAACAGGCAGATTATAGCCCTTACTTCTACTTTGGGAAAAAACAAGGCGGAATTGATGTCGGAGAGGATTCTCGACATAAATCCGTCCGCGAAAGTAAAGTGCCATTCGAACTTCTTTATAGACGGCAGCAACGCTTTGGAAGTGGCGCAGTGCGGCGCGGACGTCGTGGCGGACGCCATAGATTCGCTATCGTCGAAGATTTCTCTGATAGCGGCATGCAAAGGGTCGGGAGTCAGTGTGGTGTCGAGCATGGGCGCGGCAAGGAGAAGAGATCCGTCAAAAATTTTTAGGGCGGACATATCAAAGACTTTCAACTGCCCGCTTGCTTCAAAACTCAGGAAGGGGTTGAGGGAGAGGGGAATCTGTAGCGGAGTGGAATGCGTGTTTTCCTCGGAGCTTCCGGATCCGAAATCACATATTGTTTCGGGCCGTGACAAAGTGGTGGGCAGTTCGCCTATCGTTACGGGAATTTTTGGATTGCGGCTTGCCGAACTGTGCGTGGAGGAAATTTTGTCGAAGGCAGGGAAAAATTTTTGAGAAATTTTTAGCCTTTCCCTTAAAAACCTGTTTGACGGCTCCTTCTTGTTTTTAGATTTTGTCGTTTTCACCGATAGAGTTTAAAAGATGTCTATTTACGATAGAAGCTACATGGGAGGAGAAAATCCCCGGGGAAATTTCCGGGGCTATCCTGGCTGGGGAGGAGAATTTTGGCGGACCCCGGTCGGCGCTTTGATAGCGGCGAATGTCGCAGTTTACATATTTTCGTTTTTTGCGGACGGGCTTTTCGGAGCGGGAAGCGTCTATTCGGTGTTCGAATTGTCCCTGGAAAATATCGCGTTCCCTTGGACCGTCTTGACGTATGCGTTTTTGCACGCAAATTTTATCCATCTGTTTCTCAATATGGTGGGCCTGTACTTTTTCGGAATTCCACTTGAGGGAAGATTGGGAGCGAAAAAATTTTTGCTCGTTTATTTTGCGGGTGCCTTGGCTTCCGCCTTGTTGTGGCTCTTGTCGGCGAGGTTTTTCTCTGCGGTGCCGTCGGGACTTATCGGCGCGAGCGGGGCGGTGATGGCGGTATTCGCCTGCTTTTGCGCAACCGCTCCAAACAGGCCTCTTGCGTTCCTTCTCTTTTTCATTCTGCCGGTATCGGTAAAGCCCTTCACTATATTTAAAATAACTTTGGCTTTCGAGGCGCTGTCGTGTCTCGTGTTCGAAATCTTGGGAGAGAACCAGTCGGGAATAGCATATTCGGCGCATCTTGGGGGGCTAATATCCGGATACATACTCGCAAAAATTTATCTCGGAAAGCCTTTTTCCTTCCGGAAAAAAAAGGAGGAGAAGGTAGGTTGGCAGACGCCCACCTCATTCAAAATTAACATAGAAAATCCCGACGACCTGAGAGATAGAGTCGACAAGATACTGGACAAAATCTCTTCGAGAGGATTTTCGTCGCTTACTCCCGAGGAGCGGGAAACTTTGAGAAGGGCAAGGGATAAAATCTAATAAACATCTCAAAGGACTTTTTAAAAATTTCCCTGAAAATCCGGAAAAATGGTGGATTTTTTTAAAAATAAGCCTCCTGAAAACTTTTGAACAAGCTCTTATCGGACTTGTCAAAATCTTCAAAAATGATTCAATGACGCGGAAACTTATGTCGCTTTTTTACAAAACAAGTATTTCGATAGTAGTGTTTTTGGCGTTCCATTCGTCGCAGATTTGGAGCGCGTGCATGGCCCAGACTCCGGTTTACGCAACTTCGGAGCCAGGGGACGCCGTCGCAGTCAAGGCGGAGGACGCCCGGAAAAAGGACGTTCTTCCCCTTCAGACAACTCCGAAAATGCGCAGCGAATCAAAGTGGCTCGTCTTTTGCATGGAGAAGGGCCATTATCTAAAAAATCCGATTTCGGAATTGGACATGCGCGAGTTTTTGCGCGAGTACATGAAGAACTTGGATTTCTTTAAGCTATTTTTCACGACGGAGGACGTACAGCACTTTCAAGATTTTTTCGCTCCCAGCATAGATATATATCTCAGGCAGGGAACGCTTCTGCCGGCGTTTTCGATATACGGAAGGTTCATAGAGCGGGCTAAAAAACGCCTGGAGTGGATAAAGAAGAGAATGGACGAACCTTTCGACCTCAGTTCGGAGGACACGTTTCGCCCGGACAGGGACAAGGAGAATTGGCCCAAGGACGACGCCGAGGCCGACGAGCTTTGGAATAAGCGCCTGAAGTACGACATAGAAAACCAGATGTTGGGCTACACGGACGAGGTGGAGATAGACGACGGTGATCTAGTCGAGCCTCCGCCGGACGAGTCAAAAGTCCAGGGCGAAATAGAGAAGCTTGAGGAGAAGTCTCCCAAGACGTTTGAGGAGAAGTTGGCGAAGGCCAAGGAGGAGGTTCTCAAGCGCTACGAGAGGATAATCTCCAACTACGAGAAGGCGGATTCCGTGGAAATTCAGGAGGTTTATCTGAATACTCTTGCTCGTCTTTACGATCCCCATTCGGCGTTTTTGTCGGAATATTTCCTCGAGGAGTTCGACATATCTGTCAGGAACGCGCTTGTTGGGATAGGGGCCATGCTGATGGAAAAAGACGGCTATTGCATAATATCCGAACTTTTGCCCGGAGGTCCTGCGGAAAAGTCCAAGCTGTTGAAGCCCGGGGACAAGATAGTGGCGGTTGGGCAGGAGACCGGTGAGATGATAGACACGATAGGGCTCAAACTTCGCAAGACGGTTAAGATGATTCGCGGAAAGAGCGGAACAAAAGTTAGGCTTTTGGTGGAATCGCCGTCGAATTCCTCCAGGAAGGTGATAACGATAGTGCGCGAAGAAATCAAGCTGACTACTAAGCTTGCGAGCGCTGAAGTTTTCGACATACCTCTCGGAAACAGAACCGTGCCGATAGGGGTGATAGACTTGCCGGCCTTTTACGGCGAAAACGAAGATTCTTCGGGTTTCAGCACATCGAAGGACGTCGAAGAGTTGCTCACTAAGCTAAAGAAAATAGGAGTGAGGGGAATAATATTGGATTTGCGCCGCAACGGAGGGGGATTCCTCAATGAGGCGGTGGATCTTGCCGGCTTGTTCATAAAGACGGGACCCGTCCTTCAAGTTCAAAATTCCAATTCGGAGGTCCACAAGCTTTCCGACGAGAATCCCAAAATAGCTTGGGACGGTCCTCTGATGATACTTGTAAGCCGCATGAGCGCATCTGCTACGGAGATAGTGGCAGGGGCTTTGAAGAACCATCAAAGGGCGCTTATTGTAGGAGACAAGGCCACCCACGGGAAGGGAACTGTTCAGGCGGTGTACCATCTCGACAGGTTTGATCCGTCCCAAAAAAGCGCGGCAAAGGTGACGATACAAAAATGGTATTTGCCCAACGGCGACTCCATACAGGTTCGGGGGGTGAAGCCGGACATAGTTTTGCCCTCTCTTTACGACGGATTGGAGATAGGGGAGGAACACAAAGATTACGCCTTGAAATGGGACGCTATTACTCCCTGCTTAATAGAGAGCGCGTGGGGATACGGGGTTCCGCTTTCGGAGTCGGAGACATTGTTAAAGACCCTAGGCGAGAAGTCCAAGGAGAGGCAAAAGACGCTCGAAGAGTTCAAAATGTGGAACGAGCGCGTGGATAGGATAGCCAAGAGGCAATCGGAAAAGGATATCAGCCTGAAGTACGAGGATCGCGAAAACAAGCTGAAAGAAGACGAGAGCTTTGCCGATAAAATCGAGAAAGAGGAAAAGGAGTTCATTTCCAAAAATTACCCGAAGAGGCAGGTTCGCTTGGACAGCGCGATAGAAAACGAGAAGCTATCCGAAAAGAGCGACGAGCAAAAGAAAATAAAATTAAAGCGCAAAATAAACGGGAAAACCATTTCGGTGAGCGACGACGACAAAGAGGAAGATTTCGACGTCCAGTTGCGCGAAGCTCTCAGGATAATGTCCGACTGGATAGATCTGCTCGACAAATCCAAGGAAAAAAGAGGCCTTCCCAAGCCCGACAGAACAATAGCGCCAAATACGGTAGCAAACGCGGTAAAGAACAACTGACAAAGATTCGAAAAGCGGAGTTTCACACTCCGCTTTTTTTTATAGTTCGCTTCTGCAATCGAGGTGTTGGTTCATGTCGAGGGCCGGTTCGTCCTCGCGCGTTATTCCGGTTGGCTTTGCGGGAACTCCTGCTACGGTCGTATGGGGCGGAACGTCGTCCAAGACCACGCTGCCGGCTCCAATTTTTGCGCATCTGCCTATCTTTATATTGCCAATCAGTTTTGCCCCCGCCCCTATCAGAACTCCGTAGCCTACCTTGGGGTGTCTGTCTCCCGTTTCGTTTCCGGTTCCACCAAGGGTGACTTCGTGTAGAATCGATACGTTGTCCTCAACCACTGAAGTTTCTCCCGCCACAAAAGAGGTAGCGTGGTCCAAGAGAATCCCGCTCCCAAACCTGGCAGCAGGGTGTATGTCGACCCCGAATATCTCGCTGGAAAGGCTTTGAAAATAGTATGCCAAATGCCTTCTGTTGTTTTCCCAGAGAAGGTGTGCCATTCTGTGGGTCGTTATGGCGTGAAAACCCTTAAAATAGAGTATGGGCTGTATGAAATTTACGCATGCGGGATCGCGGGATTTTATCGCAACAAGATCATTTACTATGGCGCGCATTACGGATTCGTTCTCGTCCATTACGGATTTGAATATATCGCAAACTTCGCCGTATTCCATGGCGTTTCTGCCGAGCTTTCTTGCCAGCCTGCATCTTACGGCTTCTGCCAGTGAATCTTTTGAAAGAAAGACCTCGTCTATCATCTTAGCTATGGCCGGTTCTCCGGCGGCTATTTTCTCAGCCTCGTCTTTCATGGTTTCCCAAATCGCCGACACGCTTATCTTGTAAGTTTCCATAGTATTTTACCCGCAATATAGTGTTCCTGCGCTCAGCTTATTTCAACAATAATTTGGCGCTATTCAATTTAATGTTTGCATGGAGTTTGTTTTTACATAATGAATCCCGAGACATGAAAAAGTCAGGATTTTTTTCGGCGCTTGCGGGAACCCTCGCTTTAGCCCTTTGCGGTTGCGCCACATACTTCACCCAGGAGATGAAGGACGGAGTGTCCTTCGAAGGCCTCAAAAAGGTTTATGTGGAGCCGGCAAGGGGAGGGGCGGAGGTTTTCTCGGTGTATGCCGGAACTTCGAGAGTGGCTTCGGAAGTGGCGACGCAAACCGGAGAGTGGTTGCGTGAAAACGGCTATGAAGTCGTTTCGAATCCCTCGGAAGCCCAGTTTATTTTTGTTCCGCTCTGGAACGTCTCGTACGAAACTACCGACTACATTCCCGGAGATCCCAACACAATACACGGAGGCCCCTTCAGGGATTCGTCGGTTCGCCCGTATGCCGTATTGGAAATGCAGGCAAAATTTCCCGGTTCCGACGAGTGGGTTTGGAGGGGATTTTCTCCCGTGAAGGCGTATCCTGAGATGTTCACTTCGTCTTCGATACGCTCCCAGGTGAATTGGTGCCTTCAACATTTTCCCCCGGAAAAGTACGTTTCGTCGAAAAAATTGATTCAGGAAAAGAAGGCGGCGGAAAAAGCCGCCAAGCAGAATCCCTTTTCGCACGTGAAGCCCGAGGGGAAATGGAATCCAAAAACCAAAAAAGTGGAGCCTCTCTCAGAATCAGAGAAGTAGTTAAAAAAATACATCCGGTATTCGAAAATCCGAATCGTTCAGATTCGGATTTTTTTTGGAACAAATTTTGTTTTTCGATTACAAAGCGTCTATGCGCGGCTGCTCGTTCGGTCGGTAAAATTTTTTTGGAAGACCGTTTCGGGTTTGGCGGCGAAAATGGAAAGGCGCCGAAGGGCCGTGAAATGTTCGGCGTTTTGTCCCCACAAAACAAAAATTAAGGAAAAGGAAAAATATGGTATTGGGCACAAGATATCCAACGTTGGCTTTTCATACCGGCGGAGCCGGCCAAGCGCAGGACGGAATTCCTCCGCAGCCATTCGAGACGTTTTGCTACGATTCGGCTTTGCTTCAAGCAAAGATAGAGAACTTCAACGTAATTCCCTACACTTCCGTTCTTCCCAAAGAGTTGTTCGGAAGAATCTATCCTGTGGAGAAGTGCGTTCCGTTCTTCAAACACGGAGCCGTTTTGGAGGTGATTATGGCCGGGAACGGTGCCATGCAGACCGACCACAGGGCGATAGCCACCGGAGTCGGGGTGTGCTGGGGAAAAGACTCCAAGGGAAAATTAATCGGAGGGTGGGCCGCCGAGTACGTAGAGTATTTCGACACGTGGATAGACGATGAGATAGCGCAGGCGCATGCCACGCTTTGGCTTAATAAGTCGCTCAACCACGAACTTGAAATTCGCGGAGTGGAAAAGCACAGCGAATTTCAAATATTCCACAACTACTTAAACATCGAACAGGCTTTCGGGTACTGCCTAACGGCTCTCGGATTTTTAAATTTCGAGTTTGCGGAACCTGCGGTCGTCGAATAATCCCCTTGCTCCCATGTCAGGCGACAACGATTCGTCGGCTGTGAAGAAACTCGGAACCATGGGGCTTGCGGCAATAGTCGTAAGCTCCATGGTCGGAGGGGGAATTTACAGCCTGCCTCAGAATATGGCGCAGGGAGCCGGTGCCGGCGCCGTGATTCTCGCGTGGATAATAACGGGCGCGGGAATTTTTTTCATAGCAAACACGTTCAAGATTCTTGCGGCAGCGCGCCCGAATTTGACCGCTGGAATCTACATGTACAGCAAAGACGGATTCGGGGATTACGCGGGATTTACCATAGCTTGGGGATACTGGTTGTGCCAGATTTTCGGGAATGTGGGATATGCCGTGATAACGATGGACGCCCTGAATTATTTTTTCCCGGGCTGGTTTTCTGGGGGAAACAACTGGGAGTCTATAGTGGGCGGTTCGATGCTTATATGGGTCTTCAATTTTGTCGTATTGAACGGCGTGCGGCAGGCTTCGTTTATAAACACGATAGGAACGGTGGGAAAACTGGTTCCGATAGGTATTTTCATAATAGCTGCCATTGTGGTGTTCAAATGGGACAAATTCACCTTCGATTTTTGGGGGCACTTGAGCGTCGGAGGGGAGAGTAATCTCGGAAGTTTGGGTTCCCAAATAAAGAGCACGATGCTTGTCACCCTGTGGGCGTTCATAGGAATAGAGGGTGCGGTGGTTTTGTCCGGAAGGGCGAGAAGCCAGAGCGACGTCGGCAGAGC
>CASDUP010000003.1 GCA_949283955.1 uncultured Verrucomicrobiota bacterium
ATCAACTTTGTTTATGACCACGCAGGGATCGAATGTGGTAATGTACAGCGATCTGATATGCAACGGGAACATGGTAAACTACATTTATCGCGGGCATGGCAGTTTTACGATTGAAGGGGACACCTCAATAAATTTGACGACACCGTCGTCCAGCAATATTTTCCGTTTTGTTCAGATGTCGAACGGGGGAGATGCTGGGTCTCCGGCCAATGCCGTTGTGAATGGAGATTTCACAGTTAATAGCATGGGTTCGTATGGCGAGACGTACTTCTATCTCTTGACAAAAGAGGGAAATATTTTGGAAGTAAACGGCAAAACCACAATCAACAGCATTTCCTCGCTTGCCTCGAACACTCTGACAATGCTTTGCAATTTAACCAAGATGAATCAGATGGCGAATTTTTCCGGAGACATTACGGTAAATTATACCAAAGGAGGAGAGCTGAGATTGTTCGGAGTCGCCGACAGCGACGATATTTCGACATCCGATTTGAACCAAAGCATAATAGTTGACGGCAACATAAACATAAAAAATGCCGGGGAGGATTCCAGGAATGTGTCGCTGGTGTATGTAAATTGCGCCAACGACGGAGCCAGCGTGGTGATGAACGGGGATATTTTGATAGAGAAGGGAACGACGTACACTTCTTTGGTGAAGTATTCGGGCAGATCGGTAGGCGTTCGTAGTACGGTGACGTTCAACGGCGACATAACAGTCACCGACAACACGGCAAACACTCAGCTGTTTGGAGTCTCTATCAGGGACAATTCCATTATAAACTTTAACGGCAAGATAAACACCTTAGGCAGAACTCAGCAGACTAGCTTTGGAACAACCGCGGCTGGTGCAGTAATAAACTTCTCTGGATCGGTCGACAATGAATTCGACAACATAGGATTCAGAGGCGGAGTGGTCAACCTGAAGAACACGAACAATTCTTCCGCGATAAAGGCTCAGACGTATGTCGGGTTGGGAGGTTCCACTATAATAAACATGTTTGGCAAGAACCAGATGAACGTGTCCTTGAATTCCACATGGAACGTTTGGGCTCCGCAGGCGGGAGGTATAGCATCAACGATAAACCTGAACGGAAGCGATTTGGAAATGGGAACGCTTTCTTTTGGAGGCGGGCAGAGGCTTGTCGTCATAGACTATGGAATGAGCAACCATGGAATGACTTCCGATCAGATGCTTGCAAGCGGGATAACGTCGGAGATGATAAACGCCACCGGAGCCGGGGAAAACCAGGTGTTTTCCTTGGGGAACGTGGTGTTTGGAAGCGGAGTTTCCCTGGACGACAGCTACATATTGTTCAAGAATTACACTGTAGGCGAAGATAGAATACTTTCCTACGTCCAGCTTTCCGAAGTGGATCTCAACGGCAGGTTGGCGTACAGCGACAGTACTCTCGAGGACAATATATTCCGCATCGAGGGGTACATGGACTCCGATAAGTACGGCATTGATTACTATCTTGAGGAGTTTGTCACTATGGACGCGTACGGAACGCAGTGCTGGGAGTATCGCATAGTAATTCCCGAGCCTTCCGAGATAGCTGCTCTATTTGGAGTTGCCGCGTTGGTGTTTGCGCTTCGCCGCCGCCGCGGGTAAAACGTAGTAGTACGCGAAAAAGCCGCGCGGGAAAGCGCGGCTTTTTTTTGCCTTTTATGCACTGCTAAGTTTCGGAATGTTTTGCGCGAGTTTGGTTTTGATTCCTTCTACCGGGAACACTTTGCTATGGTTTTCTTCAGTTCGGCCGCAGAATTTGAAAGGGCGAGAGACTCCTTGGGGGAAAGTTCAAATTCTACATGTTTTACTATACCACTTCTGCCGACTATTGTCGGCACACTAATTGCTACGTCTCGCAATCCGTACGCGCCGTTTTGAACGGAGGATACCGGAAGTATTTCCCGAGTGTCCAAAGTTATCGCGCGAATCACTTGGGCTATCGTGGCTCCAACGGCGTATCCAGCCCCTCCCTTGCGTTTGATTACTTCCGCTCCGCTCGTTTTGGTGCGCTCGAAAATGCGGGATTGCACCATTGGAGAGAGCTCCTTCTTGATGGGCAATCCGTTTATGGAGGCGGAACTCCAAACGGGAAACATCGAATCGCCGTGCTCGCCGAGAATGGTGGCGTTTACTTGGGTCGATGGGACCTTTAGCTCCTTGGCTATAAGCGAGCGAAATCTCGAGGTGTCGAGCATTGTGCCAAGTCCCATAACTTGGGAGGCGGGCAGTCCAATTTCCTGGGAAGCGATATACGTCAATATGTCGACAGGATTAGAGACCACCAAAACAATAGCGTCGCTTTTAAAACCGCCTTCGCGAATGCTTCCGAGTATTTGCCGGAAGAGGGCTACGTTTCTGCCTATCAAGTCTAGCCTGCTTTCGTCGGGTTTTCTTCGGAGTCCGGCAGTTATTACGAATATGTCGGAATTTGCCGCGCGCTTGTAGCAGCCGGTGTAAATTCTCTGTCCTGCGAAAGCGCTCGATCCGTGAAGGAGGTCCAGAGCCTCTCCTTCGGCAGCTTCCGCATTTGCGTCTATAATCTGAAGTTCGCTCGAAAGCCCGGCGCACTCGAGCGCGAAAGCCGCGCACGAGCCCACTCTTCCCCCGCCTCCTATGATTGAAACTTTCATTGTTTGTCGAGTTCGGAAATTATCATTTTTGTTATTTTCTCCACCAGCTCCTCGGCCTCTGCCGAGCTTGCTGAAGCGGAGCATTTGGGAGCGCAGACGGCGGTTCTATTTTCCTCGTTGGAATCGCAAAGTCCGCATTCGCGGTAGTGGAGCCCGTCCTGCTTGTCGAGCATTCCCATCGACTTTCTTATTTTCATCAGAACTTCGGCGTCGGCGTCGGAGAATTTTCTCGGGCCTCCGAGCTGGTAGGCGAGTATGGAGGTGAAGCAGTGGGCTTCCACGTTTTCCATTTTCCAGAAGGCCGTCTCTACGTCGGAAGCCCAGGTCATAACGCCGTGGTTTACCATAAACACGCAGTCGTGGGTGGCTCCTATTTCACCGACCTTGTCAGCCATCTGCTGGGTGCCGGGAGTTCCATAGTCGGCAAGCCCCACTTGTCCTATGAAAATTTCAGTTTCGGGATTTACGCACCTCGGGGGAGTTTTGCCTGCCAGCGCGAAAGCCGTTGCATGCGGAGGGTGGGCGTGGCAGCAGGCCTTTGCAAGCGGCTGCCTTTTCATTATTGCCAAGTGGGCCAAAACCTCGCTTGTGCGCTTTCTCTTTCCGGCAAGCTGCGTTCCGTTCATGTCGACGAGGCACATGTCGTCGACGCTCATAGATCCCTTAGAAATCATAGTTGGGGTGCACAATACCAAGTTGTCGCCCACTCTGACCGTAAAGTTTCCGCCGTTTCCGTCGTTGTAATTTTTGCCGTAGGAGCGGCGTCCGAGATCCACTATGAGCGACTTCAACTTTTCTATCTTTGGGGAGTGGAAAAATTTTTCTATCTCAGCGGGCGTTTTGGGATCCTTGCCGGGTTCCCAGAAATATTCCTTTACCGGAACGGTGTACTCTTTTGAGGGAGGCTTGGCAGCAAGCTTCGGAGATTCTAATTTTCCGCCTTCGGATAGAACGTCTTTTGCCGACGGGGTGAGTATCGCGTCAGAAGGAATGCTTCCTCCTTTTGCGAGAATTTCCCTCACGTCTTTTGCGGTATATACTTTTCTCATGTCTTTTCCTGTTAAAACAATTTACTTCGCTAAATTTATACTGTCGAAAAGCGCTACGACGTACGCGTCGACGGGAGTGGGGACGTCGAATGGCGCCGATGCTTCCGCTCCTTCAACGTATCCAACGGTGTCTCCGAGCTTCGTTCCGAGCGGGTCATAGGCGACAAGATTCACGTTTTTGGAGAGCAGGGAATCGCCGGAGCCGCCGAGTTGGCTTCTGGACATTGGCGACAACAACACCCAGCGTGCCCCTTTGAGCTCGGGGAGTTTTTTCGACAATGTTAAAAATCCTATGACTTTCGCCGTTTTCATATCAATCGTCCGCAAGCGCGACCACTACATGCCTCAGGGGAGTCTTTTTGTCTCCGGTATATTTTCGGGCGGCCTTTCCGTCCGCCGAGACCACAACCAGAGATCCCATTCCGCCCCCGAACGGATTTATCGCAACGACCGGATCTCCGATTTCGTTTCCGTTTTCGTCGATGGGTTGGCACAGGAACAGCGCCCAGCCCTCCAGGCTCTTGTGGGAGTGGGAAGTGACCGCGTTTCCTATTATTCTGGCCAGTTGCATTTTCGATTAAAAGATGTTGAGATTTCCCGCCATCACGCATCTGCGCTTGCGGGTAAACGTCTTTGGGTTTGATATTCCCTCTCCGGTGGTGGTGGCGATGGAATACGACAGGTACCCTTCGCCTCCGAGCCCGAGTCCTGCGGTGGAGGGGCCGTTTTTTACGAACACTGTGGTGTTGAGTTCGCGGGCCATTAAGGTCATTCTTTCGACGTTTAGAGAGTGGATAATCGCGCTGTGGCGATAGTTGTGCTCGGCGCGTTTTGCCGCGTCTACCGCCTCTTCGAAACTTCCCACTCTCACTATCGGTATCATGGGCATCATCTGTTCTTCAATAACGAACGGATGGTTTCTGTCGGTTTCGGCGAAAAGAATGCGCGTTTCTTTAGGGCAAGCAGTCCCGGCCGCTTCCGCGAGCTTTTGAGGATCTTTGCCGACAAGAGTCCTTTTGAGCGAGAACTTGTCCCCCTTCCTTTCGAACACTTCGGAAGTGAGCCTGTCGAGGGCGGATCCGGAAATTCTAAATCCCCCGTTCCTTTCGAGGGCCCGGGCGAATTCGTCGGCTACTTTATCCAAGACAAAAATCTCCTTCTCGCCGACGCAAAGCAGATTGTTGTCGAAGGCGCCGCCCTCTATCGTTTCGCGCGCGGCCTTGTCCAGGTCGACGGTGTCGTCGACTATCACCGGTGGGTTTCCGGGCCCGGCGCATATCGACTTCTTGCCGGATTTCATGGCGGCGCTCACCACTCCCGGTCCCCCCGTTATGCACATTATAGCTATGTTGGGATTCTTGCATATAGCGTCGAAAGTTTCGAGGGTAGGGTGGGCCATGCAGCAGACGAGATTTTTTATCCCGGTAGTTTTCTCTATGACCCTGTTGAACTCCGACACTGCCTTAACCGCGCTTTTTACGCCGCCCGGATGCGGATTTACAACTATCGCGTTTCCGGCTGCGACCATGTTTACTATGTTTCCTGCTATGGTGGGAATGGAGTGGGTGACCGGAGTTATTGCTCCTATTACCCCGTAGGGTGCGTATTCCTCGTGCGTGATTCCGTTGTCGCCGCTCCACGCGTCGGGGCGGATCCACTCTGTTCCGGGAACTCCCTTTATTATTTCGAGCTTGCCTATCTTGTGCTCGAGCTTGCCTATCTTCGTCTCCTCGAATTCGAACTCTCCCCACTCCCGCGCGCGGGAAACGGTGACGTCTTTTACCGCGTCCGTAATTTTTTGCCGGGCGGCAAATCCCCCTTTGGAAAGGGCTTTAAACGCGTCGAAGGCGGCCGACGCGGCCTCGTCGACGTCGTCGAATATTCCGTTGTTGTCGGAGCGTCCGGAGCCTATGTTGAAGCTTTTGATTTCTCCGCTTCCCAGCTTGTTTAGAACGTCGCGCACTATCGCGCGCACAGCGTTTTCGTCAAAATCTGCCATATTGTGCCTCTTGTTTCCGCTAAGTGGCGCGGAATTCCGCTGCGCGGATTGGCTTCGCGCGCGGCGGTGTTTCAGTTGCGGATTCCGAAATTTTTACTTTCCGAAAACCTGTTTTGAAAACGCCTCGATATCGTCGACAAGTCCGATTATCGCGGCGTCGACGGGGGCGTCTTTCAGCCCGTCCGCTTGCCTTGCGCTCGATCCCTGGGCGTAGAGAACTATCTGGCCCTCTCCGGCCCCGCATGTGTCCGCGGCAACTATCGTGTTTTTGTACTCGGACAGCTTGGGATTTTTTTCGTTTTCCACCTGAAGCGGGCGGACGAGCAGAAGCTTGCGCCCCCGCAATTTGTCGTCTTTCTGCGTGGCGACGACTTGTCCGATCACCTTACCTATAAACATGGCGGATTACTTTTTTGCGGCGATGGAGTTCGATCCGAGTACGGTTCCGAGATCGTTGTGTGGGCGCGCTATTACATGAGCGCTTACCACGGTTCCGATTTCGGAGGCGGCGTTTGTTCCGGCGTCGACGGCGGCCTTGACCGATGCGACGTCTCCCGTAATTGCGACGCTGACGTAGGCTCCGCCTACATCCTTGTACTGATTTGCAAGGCTGACGTTTGCCGACTTCAACATCGCGTCGACCCCCTTGACGAGAGCGACGAGTCCCTTCGTTTCCAATATTCCTATAGCATTTGCCATAATGTTTCTCTTTCTCGTTTTTGTGTTTTGTAAAATTGTTCAGCGCGCGCTCAAAATCCGAGCCGCCTCGCGCGCCATGACGAGTTCCTCGTCCGAGACGACCACGGCGACTTTTATTTTAGAGTCGTCCGATGATATGATTCCCTCCGATTTTTTCGGGAGTGATTCGTTCTTCTTTTTGTCGAGCGACACTCCCAAATTTTCGAGGGGTTCCAATATTTCCTCCCTCAGTTCAAAGTCGTTCTCTCCTATTCCTCCGCTGAAGCTTATCGCGTCGAGTCCCCCCATCTGGGCCAGCCACGCCCCTATGTAGGATCTGGCGGAATGGGCGAGAGTGTCTATCGCAAGCCGGGCGTTTGGATTTCCCCGCATCGCCTCCCCGCGTATGTCTCGCATGTCGTTTGAAACTCCGCTTATTCCGAGCAGTCCGCCCTCTTTCGAGAGCTTTGCGAGCGCTTCGTCGGCCGATATTCCAAACTCCCTCATCGCAAAAGGTATTGCCGCCGCGTCGAGATCCCCAACCCTGTTGTTTTGGGGAAGCCCGCTCTGGGGCGAAAATCCCATGCTTGTTCCTATCGCGGCTCCGTTTAGCACTCCGCACACGGAGCTCGATCCCCCGAGATGGCAGTTGGCCATTCTGAAGGGTTTTTCGAGGGGCAGCCTTCCCTTGTTTACGTAGAGCATTTTCGCGCTTTCGGCCGCGTCGGGCCTTCCGCACAGTTCGGCGACCCTTTCGGCCGCGTATTTGTGCGTTGCCCCATGGAATCCGTTTCTCTTTATCCCTATCTCAAACCACGAATTCGGAACGGCGTACCGCTTCCAGGCGTCGTCCGCCCAGTCGTAAAACGACGTTTCAAACAGGGCGAATTTTTTCGCACTCGGAAGGATCTTTCCGAACGCCCTTATGGCGGCGGCGTAGGGAGGGTTGTGTGCCGGGGCGACGAAGCTCATCGCTTCGAGCGCTTCGACAACCCTTTCGTCCGCTTCCAAAAGTCCGGAGATGTTTTTTCCCAGAACGGTTTTGAATACTACGGCGTCTATTTCGCCCTCTCCAAAACCCTCCTCCTTCAACTCAGCAAGGGAGCCCGATATCGCCTCTTCGTAATTCGAGACGCGTTCGAAAGAACCCTTTTTGAGCCTTGCCGAATCGACGTCGGAGATTCCGAAGAGAGCGTACTTGTAACTCGTGGAACCGACGTTTACGGCGAGGATTATTTTCCGGGAATTTCCCATTTTTTAGAAGCAGCCGAGTTTGGTCAGGTCGTCGTGCGGGCGGGCTATTACGTCGACGGAGTTCACTTCCCCGACTTTTCCCGCGGCTTCGGAGGCGGCTTCCATAGCGGCTTTCGCGGAGGCCACGTCTCCGGTGAAGAATACGGCCACGAGCCCGCTGCCAACCTTTTTCCAGCCGAGAAGCTCGACATTTGCGGCTTTGAGGGCGGCGTCTGCGGCTTCCATTGCAGGAACGAAGCCCTTGGTTTCTATCATAGCTAAAGCTTGTTTCATGATATTTAGTTTTTTAATTTTAAAAATTACAGAACCATTTTGTCCACGAGCAGCTTGTGCGGGCTGGCTATTACGCTAGCTCCCGCCAACTCTCCGACCGCCGAGGCCGCGGCTTTTCCCGCTTCAACGGCCGCCTTCACGCTGCCCACGTCTCCGCGGACTATCACCGTAGTGTATCCTCCGCCTATTTGTATCTGCTTTACGAACTCAACGTTCGCCGCCTTTACCATGGCGTCGCACGCTTCGACGCATCCGGTAAAACCGCGCGTCTCTATCATTCCCAACGATTGACTCATTTTTTGCCTTTCTTTTTATAGCTATTTCAAAAGTTCGCAGACGGAGTTTTCCCCGATGTCGCAGGCGTTGCCCTCGTCCGTGTCTATGTGCACTTCCAGCCTCAGCTCCTTCGATACCCTGCACAGCACTTTTTCGAGAACCACGGGATTGTCTCCCGACACCCTAAGCTTCATGTAGTCTCCGTTTTTAACGCCGTAAAATTTCGCGTCTTCAAGCCCCATGTGGACATGCCTTGCCGCCCTTATTACCCCGCATTGGAGCTCGAAAAATCCCGCTGGGCCCATCAGCATGCAACCCGGGGTTCCGGCTATGTCACCGCTGTTGCGTATCGGAACTTCAAATCCGAGCGCTTTCGCGTCGGTAAGGGCGAGCTCCACCTGGTTGTTCGAGCGGCACGGACCTAAAATTCTCAAGTTCGATATGATCCTGCTTCTCGGGCCTATCAGAGTGACAAACTCCTTTGCCGCAAATTGTCCCTCCTGATAGAGCTTTTTGTGGACCGAAAGGGTGTATCCCTTCCCAAAAAGAGCTTCCACAGCTTCTTGTGTCAGATGGGCGTGCCGGGCGCTCACATTTACCACGAGAGGGTTCGGCGGAACGGCAAGGTTCAAGCGGCTGTAAACGGCTTCCCTCACCAGCCTTTCTATCTCGCGCATGTCTTTGACAGTTTTCATATGAGCCGATTCTTGCTCCCTTCTTTTTTTCTGAACTAAATCTGAACCGCGTTTTTAAAAAAGTCAAATATTTTCCTAAAAAAACAATGATAAACCATAAAAAATTTTCAAAAAATCGCATTTTGGGTACAAAAGTTTTAAAAAAAGTCCAAAAAATCCAAAAATAGTCTTTACAGATAGAATAGTGCGTTTAAGGTGGTGCGAGCAGGTTGGTAGTTGATGAAGCATGAGAGGAAGGGTTTGACTCGACATTGCCTCACCGATAACTTTTTATAGCTTGAAGTAGGTCCATCAAGACAAACAGACGTATGTTTACACCACCAGACGACAGAGTAGTAGGAAGGCGCGTCAACTTCATGGCGACGTGCCTTTGCGATTCGATTTTTTCGGAGGCGGCGATTTCCTCCGTAAAGCTGCTAAAAAAATATGCAGATTCGGTTGTGTTTCCCGAAAACCAGACCTGTTGCGGCCAGCCGGCGTTCAACAGCGGGGACTTTGCGAGCGCCCGCAAAGTTGTTTTAAGCACAATCGAAGCGTTTTCTGGAAACGATTGGCCCGTGGTGGTTCCGAGCGCCTCGTGCGCGGCGATGCTGTACCACAGCGCTCCGGAGGCGTTTAAGGGAGAAGGCTCCTCGGTCTTGTCGAGGGTGGAGGATTTTTCGAAAAGAGTATGGGAGCTGTGCGACTACCTAGTGAATGTTTTGGGAGTCGGCGGATTGGACGGGAAACTTCCGGCAAATACTAGAGTGGCGATACACAACTCGTGCCACAGCAAAGGATCGGGAACTCCGGGGGCTCTCCGGAGGCTTGTATCGTCGATAGATGGCGTGGAGGTGGTCGACTTCAAATCGGATTCTTGCTGCGGATTCGGAGGAACGTTTTCGGTGGTGTTTCCCCAAATTTCTTCAGAGATGGGAAAGGCGAAAGTTGAAGCTATCATGTCGGCGTCTCCCGATGTGGTCGTGTCGGCGGACACTTCTTGCCTTCTGCACCAGAAAGGCATAGCGGACAAGCTCGGGATAAAATATCCCGCAAAGCACGCGGCGACTTTGTTTTTCGAAGCCCTAAAAAACGGAGGAAACATCTAATGGCACACCAACCCATAGACGAATTTTGCTCCTCCCTGAATCCCTCCGTCAAAAAGGCTGTGACGGACGCGTCGGTTTTGAGCACGCAGGCGAGAGCCGAGTGCCTGGGGCGCGCCTACGACGATTGCGGGGAAAAGCTGAGGGAGCTTGCGAATTCCATTAGGCTTTCGGATATATATTCCAATTTTGAGACTGCCGTAAAGTCGTTGGAATCGCACGGGGTGAGGGTGTTGTTTGCTTCCGACGCGAAGGACGCAAGGGAGATTATTTTGGACATAATTCGCGAGAAGGAGGCCAAGAGCGTCGTCAAGGTAAAGAGCATGACGACGGAGGAAATCGAGCTCAATCCGTTTCTTATAAAGAACGGGGTGGAGACCGTGGAGACGGATCTTGGAGAGCTGATAATCCAGATAGAAAACGAAAAGCCCTCGCACATTGTGAAGCCTGCCATACACAGGAAGAGGGACGACATAGCCCGCTCTTTCGAAAAGCACGGCATAGGGGCCTACGACGAGGAGCCTTCGCACATAACTTTAAACGCGCGAAAGTACCTGAGGAGAAAATATTTTGCTGCGGACGTCGTAATAAGCGGGGCCAACTACATTCTGGCCAAAGAGGGTGCGGTAGTTTTGGCCACTAACGAGGGCAATGCGAGATTTTCCATGGCTGGGGCAAAAACTCACATAGCCATAGCCGGATTTGAGAAGGTGGTTCCGTCGGCGCGCGAATTGTCGGTATTTTTGAATTTGTTGGCTCGCTCTGCAACCGGCCAACATTCGACTATATATACCGATTTCGTCAGGGGAGTGGGCGGGGCGAAGAACAGTCCGCTGGATATGTACGTGGTGTTTTTGGACAACGGCAGAAGCGACATTTTAAGGGGCGAGTTTTCCGAAATTTTAAAATGTATGAGGTGCGGTGCGTGCATGAACAGATGTCCCGTGTTCAGGCTAGTGGGGGGACACGCTTACAGGGCGGTCTATCCCGGTCCTCTCGGAATAGTTTTGTCCCCCCTTATATGCAAAGACGGCGACTACTCGGATTTGCCGAAGGCATGTTCCCTTTGCGGTGCGTGCGCCGAAGTTTGTCCCGCTAAAATTCCCCTTCCCGACTTGATAGTGAAAATGCGCGACAAAATGAAAAGGGAGGGTGCCCGAGTTCCGAACGACGTGAACTTGAAGGGTTGGGCATTCCTCGCTTCAAGCCCGAGGCTGTGGAGATTGGCGATGCGTTTGAACAAGCTGGCGAATTTTGTACCTCTTTCGATGGTTCGCTTCGGTCCGCTTGGCAGGTGGTTTAAGAGCAGGACTCTTCCGAAATTTAAGGGAGGAAAATTTAGAAAATGGTTTAGGAAAAATGGATAGGAGAGAATTTTTCGACAGGATTCGCGCGGCGGACGGAGCGCGAAAAAACAAGAGACCCAAGCTCGAATTTTCGGCGGAAGAAGTTTTGTCGAAAATGGTTTCCCCCGGAGAGAGTCCGGAGAGCGCGTTCGTGAGAAACTTTGAGTCAAACGACGGCAAAGTGTTCACCTCGGCGGAACAGCTTGCCGAATTTTTAAAGTCGGAGGGCTGCAAAAAGGGAGTTGTGGATCCCGACCTTAAATCCTCCTTCGGGCTCGAATCGCTATTCGAAATAGATACTAAATTCGACCGTTACCGCGCTCCGGATTCGTACGATTTCGGAGTGAGCGCGGCGTCGTTTGCGATAGGGGAGAACGGGGCTCTCGTGATGAAGGACAGCGGAGTTTCCGACAGAATGATAGCAATAGCCCCGTGGATTCACGTAGCCGTTTTAAAGAGAACCGACATAGTAGCGTCAATGTTGGAAGGTTTGGAAAAGACGGTGGATTGTCCTTATGCCATCTGGGTGTGCGGGCCTTCAAAGACGACCGACGTCGAGGGGGTTCTAGTGGAGGGCGTACACGGGCCGGGAATTCAAGCGTGCCTGATTTTGTAGGATTAGCCGCGCACATTCGCGGTTTGCGGGCGGTTTGCGCTTGAAGGCGTTTCTATTTTTTTGGAGCTTGGAGTCGGAGTTTTTTTTAAGCGCAGGCTTGAAAGGAGCCCTTTGAGATAGCGCAACTTTTTTATATTGCGCCTCGATAAAATTTTTCGCGATTTAAGCCTAGTTGAAACCGGTTCATAGAGCCCATTTTTTTGCCACGGGATTTTTTAAAACACTGCGGATTTTTCGATGGCACTCCCCCGGTTTAGGTGGCTGCTGTTTCCGAAAGTTATTACAAAACTTTCGATGGCATTTTTATTTTTTGTCGGACGAATTTTTATCGGCGTCCTGATCTTGGCTCGGAACAAGCGGAGGTTTGTAATTGCTCGTTATTTTTTCGGGAGGTATGAAACCCGTTCCAAATTCCACAAATTTCGCCTTCCCATTCTTGTCGATTATAAAATAAGCCATCGTGCAATTCCAAACGGGAAGTTTTAATTCCATTCCCGTGTTCTTCAACAGAATACCCAATGCCGTCACAACCGTGGCTCTGTGTCCCACAAGCAAAAATTCGTCGCAATCGGCGCGCATTCCCTCGTCTATAGCTTCCCTTACGCGCTTTTCCAGAATCTCTCCCGCATTGTCGGAGTAAAGCCAGTCGTCGGGAAGTTTCGGAGTGGGCGATATGAAATTCGGAAATCTTTCCTCCAATTCCGCCTGCGTTTTCCCCTTCTTTATCTGGGGAGTTCCGACGTGCTTTGTCCTCTCTTGGATTAGGGGGCACAGTATCACTTTCCCGCCAACAATCTTGGCTATTTCAACGGCAGTTTCCGTGGTGCGCAAGTAGGGCGAAGCGTATATTTTTCCGGAAAATCCTTCGGCTTTTAAACGTTTCCCCGCCATTCTAGCCTGAAAAACTCCAAGCTCGGTAAGAGCCGGATCCCCGCTCGAGGGCCTCTGGCCATGTCTTATAATGTAAACTTTTTTAAACTCCCACGCGTTCGCCGACAGGCAGCACAAAACTGCAAAAACAAGAAAAAACGCACGAAATATCGATTTCATAACTCCCATATCCACATCATTTTTTTCTCTTTCTAATTGCTATTTTTTGTTATGCAATCTTTTTTTATTTATTCTTGAATAATTGGTTATTAGCGCTATCGTCCAGCTACTATGAAGCACAGGTTAATTTTGTCTGCGTTCTGCGTTGCGATGTCTATCGTTTTTTCGGGTTGCTCTCCGGAAAAGAAAGATCTCTCTAAAATAGCGCCGGAAGATTCGACGTTTTTTGCCTACTTTAAAATAGACGAAGATTTAAAGAATAGCTTCAGGTCGAAAAAGGGATTCGACGAATTTGTGGACGAATTCTACAAAAGCGAGTTTGTTAAGAAGACTATTGACAGTGTGTGTTCGGAATTCAACCGGACGGTGAAAGAGGGTTCGGGAAAGCTCTCTTCCAACGGAAAAGTTCCTTCCAATATAATAAGCCAGCCGGCAAAAGAGGTCATAAAAATATTTTTCCCAAAAGGAGGGGAGCTTTCGGAGTTTAAGGAACTGTTTAATTCCATACATTCCGGAGTCGTTTATTCCGACAGCCGTTTGGTTCGTGAAGGGGACGGAGTAGGCGATAAAAATTTAGCGGCGGCGGTGGAGTTTAACGATAATAAGATTTCCGAAAAATTGAGAAAGTTTTTGTCGTCGGCAAAAGGTGTTAAAGCGGACGGCGATACTTACGTGGTAAAGTCGGGAAAAGATGAGGAGCTCTACATGAAGGTTTCCGACGAATATTTCTTGTTTGCTACCGATAAGGAAAAATTCGAAGAGATTTCCGCTTCGATAGAGCGCACTCCTGAAAAATCTCTGTTTGATAATCCGAAGTTCCGAAAGATATTCGGAGACGCCTCGAAGCTCGACGAGGATTGTTTGGTATATTTCGACTTCGATATGGTCAAAAAACTTCCGAACGTTAATAAATTAGAAATGTTGGACGCTTTGGGCGGTTCGAGTTCGATGAGCGTAGATTTTAATCAGACCGGACAGTTGAAAGTTTTGTTGAGCAAGACGCAGTTGGCGAAAAATTTGGGCTTGGTATTGTCGTCCTTGAAACTAAAAAATCCGAATTCCATAAAGAACGCACTGAAGGACTGCGAATTGTTTGTAAACTTTGCGGTTCCCCCATTTGATAAAAATTTCAAGGAACTCTTGAAGTCCGCGGGAAACGATGTTGGAGAAGTGCCCATGGATCCGATTCTTGCTCTTTTCGTAAACAATTTGGAGCAGGTTGATATTTCGGCGAAAGATTTGGCAAAGATTCCCTTTTACAACAAGGGGTTATTGCCGTCAATTTGCGTGAATCTCTGGGTTGACGACTCTTCAAAGATTTTTAACAGCCAGGCGTTGCAGAAAAAACTTGAAGAGTCGATGATAGGCAAAGACAAGTTTGGAGGGTTCGACGCGTATGTTTCGGTGTTCGGAGTTACGGCGGTAAAAGTCTCGGAAAAACAAATAGCGCTTATCTATTCGAAGGATAGGGAGAATGCTTTGAAGTGCGTTCTTGGAGAAGGCGGAAACGCGTCTGCCGAAAGTTTATTTTCCGGCATGTCGGATTCCTTCCTGGGCATATTTGTTGATCAAAAGGCCTTCAACGATTTTTGGCTGAACGCTTCCTCGGTAGCTTCTCCCAATAATACGACTTCAAAAGAATCGGCATTCTATTACGAGCTGATGAAGGTCATGTACAAAGAATACAACTCTTCTGCAAATGTAAGATTTGCCGACGGAATGATAATCTTAGAAGGAAACACGATATGTGTTCCGGACTTTGAGGCGGCGGTGAAATTTATAAAGGGCAAGAAATAGGGTTGTCGGCGGATCGGTATAGCTCTTCTGTTGCGTGGCTTTAGGCAAAGCGGAGGTTTGCGCGTAGCGGTGGGTAATACGGGCGCAGATTTGATATGGGATCTCCTGCTTCTTGCGGAAGACTTTGATTCGGCGCAATGCAGTCGGAGTGATTTTTAAGGATTTTAATCGAGGCGATTTTATTTGCCGGGAGCCTGCTAGGAAACGGGATATTTTTTTTTGGGTCGGAATTTCGGAAGGTAAAGCTTCCGGATTTGAATGGAGGAGTCGGGTTTTGCAGTTTGGAACTCTGCGTGTTTTCTAAAAAAATAGATTTTCGATTTTGTTTGCCGGGAGCATTTTTTCGATATGCAAAAAAAAAGGCCCGAACTAAGCGGACCCTTTAAAAAAACCCTCTGGCGTCCCTACGGGGATTTGAACCCCGGTTGCTGGAATGAAAATCCAATGTCCTGACCGGGCTAGACGATAGGGACAATCCAAAGAATTTTGAAGTGTCGCATGCTGGACATTACTCCTTTTTATGCAAGCTTTTTTTTAGCATTTTAATATCGGAAGGTTTCGGGTTAGCACATTGCTTTGTTTAGACATCAGGCGGAAAAACACCGCATGGCGGAAAAAGAAGAATATTTCTTGAGATTTTCGGCACGTCTGAAATTATCTCGAAATATGGACGAGCAGTCTGCGAAGCGTCGCATAGAAGAGTTGCGCGAGGAGATCGCGCGGCACGATAGGTATTACAGAATAGACAACTCTCCAAAAATTTCCGACGACGATTTCGATTTGCTTGTGAGGGAGCTTCGCTCGCTCGAGTCGGAATTTCCGCGTTTTCGCGTTCCGGATTCTCCGACGGAGCGGGTGGGATCGGATTCATCTGAGGGATTCAAGAGCGTGGGGCATCTGTCGCCCATGCTTAGCCTCGACAACGTGTTCGACACTTCGGAGCTAGAGGATTTCGATTCGAGGCTTCGCAAGATTTTGGGCAAAGAGGGAGATCTAGACTACTGCGTGGAGCCGAAGATAGACGGGGCGGGAATATCGGCTGTTTATGAAAACGGAAAACTTTCCCGACTTCTTACGAGGGGCGACGGAGAGTCTGGGGACGACATAACGTGCAATGCTTTTGTAATAAAAAATCTTCCTTTGAAACTCTCCGGAAATTCCTTTCCGAAGCTTTTGGAGATTCGCGGAGAATGCTACATGGAGAGGGGAGAATTTGAGCGGATAAGGGAGGAAGCGAGAAGAGAGTACGAAGCGAGGGAACTTTCGAAGGCCCGGGAGAGAGATTTCTTTTCGGATTCGTCTCCGGCCGTGGATTTTTCCGAAATAGAGCGCAAGCTTCCTTCCAATCCGAGGAATCTCGCTGCGGGAACAATGAAGCTTTTAGACAGGAGCGTGTTGGAGAAGCGCTCTTTGAAGGCGATATTTTATTCGATAGGGGCCAGCGAAGGATTTGTTTTCGAGAGGCAATCGGATCTTCCCGGTATTTTGGAGGGGCTTGGTTTGCCGGCGGTCAACTGGTTCGGAACGGCGAAGGGGTCTAAGGGAGCCTTTGAAAAAATTTGCGAACTTGAGGAGGTAAGGTCGGAATTTCCGTTCGACACGGACGGGGCGGTGGTCAAGCTCGACGATTGTTCGCTTCATGCGAAGGCAGGAATGACGAGCCATTCGCCGCGCTGGGCGGTCGCGTGGAAATACAGGGCCAAGAGGGCAAAGACGAAACTCCTTTCGATTACAATTCAAGTGGGAAGGACAGGGGCAGTCACCCCCGTGGCGGAGCTCGAGCCGATTCGCTTGTCGGGAACCATGGTTGCTCGGGCTACTCTCCACAACGCCGGATATATTTCGGAAAAAGATATTCGTGTGGGCGACGAGGTGGTGGTTGAGAAGGCGGGGGAAATAATTCCAGCCGTCATAGAGCCTGTCGCCGAGTCGAGGGGCCCGGAGTCTGTCCCGTTTGAATTTCCCACCCATTGTCCCGAATGCGGAACGCTTTTGAAGCGGTACGGAGAGAAGATGCTGTACAGGTGCCCTAACGCGGAGTGTCCGCCGCAGATAGTGGAGAGGTTGTCGCACTTTGCCTCCCGCGATTGTATGGACATACGGGGACTTGGAGACAAAACCGTAGGACAGTTGGTGGAACATCTAGGAGTCAGGGATTTTGCGGACATATATTCGCTCACTCGGGAAAAGATTTTATCGCTTAAAGAGTTCGAAAAAAAGAGCGCGGACAATCTTGTAAAGAGCATAGAGGATTCTAAAAACAGGGAGTTGTGGAGGTTGATTTTCGGGCTTGGAATTCTCGAGATAGGGGAGAGGTTCGCGAAAATTTTGGCAAAGCGATTCGGTTCTCTCGACGCATTAATGGGCGCTTCGGCGGAGGAAATAAGCGCTATTGACGGATTTGGGGGAGCGTCGAAGAACTCCTCTTCCGTCAGGGCGCTTTCGATTAGGGCGTTTTTTGACGATCCACACAACGCCGAAACCATAGAAAAATTGAGAAAAGCCGGATTGAATTTCAAGGATTCTTCCGAGACGCTCTTCAATCCTTCCGTGCAAAAATCTCCCTTCTTTGGAAAATCGTTCGCGATTACCGGAACTCTCGAGTCGATGGGCAGGAGCAGGGCGAAGACTTTGATAGAAAATTTTGGAGGGAGAATATCGTCGTCTGTGACGAAGGGAACGGACGCCCTTATAGCGGCAAAAGGATCGAACGGATCCAAGATGAGGAACGCCCAGGAATTCGGGACGAGGATAATAAGCGAGGGGGAATTTCTTGAAATGCTGGAAAGTTCGGAAAAGTTGGCCGGAGGAATAGAGGGCGAATCGGAGCAGATGACTCTTTTTTGAAAGTTTCTACAATATGCAATTTCATGCGACGGAAAATCTAAAACACCGCGTGGCGATAGGAGCGTTTTTCTTTCTCCAGGGAATAGTGTTCTCCTGTTGGGCGAGCAGAATTCCAGATATAAAGCAGCATCTTGCTCTCAACGACGCCCAGCTCGGAACTGCTCTTTTGGCCATTCCTCTCGGCCAGGTTTGCGCGATGTGGCCCACGGGAATTTTGGTCAGCAAGTTCGGAAGCAGAACCATAATGACTTTCGGTACTTTTCTATATCCGCTTGCCCTCGTGTGCATAGGACTGTCAAATTCGCTTTGGCAGCTCGTTTGCGGGCTGGTGTTTTTCGGTTTGTCGGCTAACATGCAAAATATTTCCATCAACACCCAGGCGGTCGATCTAGAGAGCGTTTACGGAAGAAGCATAATGGCGGCATTCCACGGAATGTGGAGCTTGGCGGGAGTGACGGGAGGTCTTCTTACGACTCTTCTCGTAGGTTCGGGAATCGGATACAAGAGCCAGTTTGCGGGGGCTTTTGTATTGGCGGCGTCGACTCTCGTCTTGTGCAGGAGGCATCTGATGCCTCCGTCGTTTGAAAGGGCCAAGCAGCAAGGCAGAAAAATTTTCGCAAGGCCCGACTCGCTCATAGTTATCGTCGGGTTTATAGCTTTTGCCTGCTGGTGCACGGAGGGGTGCATGTTCGATTGGAGCGGAGATTACATCAAAAACGTTGTAAGGCCCGACCCTGCCTTGACGAGGGTTGGATTTGTGGCGTTTATGACGGCCATGGCCACGGGAAGATTTCTCGCAGACTATCTGATAAACAAATTCGGGGCTTTAAAAATTATATTTGCCGGGGGAGTTCTCATATTTTCGGGCATGGGGGCTGCCGTTGCTCATCCGTCATTTTACGTCGCCACAATTGGTTTCATGATGACAGGTTTCGGAGTCTCCTCCATCATTCCAATCTGCTACAGCATAGCGGGAAGATCAAAAAACCTGCCTCCGTCGCTTGCCATTGCGACCGTTTCAAGCATAGGTTTCTTCGGGTTTCTAATATGTCCCCCCTTGATAGGATACGTAGCCTACGCTTCGAGCCTCCGGGTATCCTTTGGCCTCATATCCATAACCGGACTCGTTCTGGCATTGTTGTCCTCAAAGGTAGGCAAGCTTCAGAAAAATTAAACTCCACTCCGAAAAAAAAACGCCAGAGTCGAGACTCCGGCGTTTTTTGCACTATTTTGGCTAAGAGAAAATCCGCGCTAGGCGACTCGTTCCACGACCACTTGGGGGGGATTCGGCCGGCGGGGAGCCAAACGGTAGGCGTTGCGAAGGTAGTCTATAGCCGAATCGAGGTTTGTTTCGTCGTTGTAGTGGATCATGAGGAGTGGTTCGCCCTGTTTGACTTGGGTTCCGACCTTCTTTATCTGTGTGACCCCGACGTACGGATCTGTTTTCCCGGATTTGGTTCTGGACAAAATTTGTACTCCGCGCGCTATCATGCCGGCGTTGATGTTGTGTACGTATCCGCGCTTCGGCGCGGGAAGCTTGCGGACGTGCTTGGGCATGGGATATTTCGAGGGATCCTTTAGCCACGGAGCCGATCCGCCTTGGGCTTTTATCATTTCCAAAAATTTGTTCAGGGCGCTTCCGTCCTCTATGGCCCTCTCAACGGACTGCTTGGCCGAAAGAGTGGAGCCGGCAACTCCCGCCAGCCTCAAAAGCTCCATTCCAAGCTTTTGAACGAGCTCTCTCATCTCCTCCGTTCCTCCTCCGCGCAAAAAGTCCAATGCTTCGAGAACTTCAAGCCCCATTCCCACGCTGTCTCCAAGAGGCTGGTTCATGTCCGTCACAAGAGCCACGCACTTGCGCTTCATAACCCTTGCTACGCGGGTGATTGTGCGTGCGAGCTGCTTGGCCTGTTCCAAGTCGCGCAAATACGATCCGTTCCCCCATTTTACGTCGACTACCAAGCCCTCCGCTCCAGCGGCGAATTTTTTGCTCAGAACGCTCGTTGTTATGAGGGGTAGGCTCGGAATCGTGGCGGTGGCTTGGCGCATCTTATATATTATCGCGTCTGAGGGCGATATAGCGGCGTCGTGTTCGCAAATAGCGCAACCTATGGTCGCCAGCTGCTTTTTAAACTCGTTTATGGAAAGCTTGCTCTTAAAGCCTGGTATGGAGGAGAGCTTGTCGTGTATTGTAATTACGAAATCCTCGTCCGGACTTGCCATGCACGGAACAACAACACCGCATGCGGCTCCTATTGCAGAGAGAATCATGGTGGTTTTGTCGCCGACTCCGCCTGTGGAGTACTTCGCCACCTTCGGCCTCGTGATGTCCACCAAATCGAGCATTTCGCCTGTGAGTATCATTTCCTCCGCGAAAAGCGCCATTTCTTGCGCGGCCATATCCTTAAAATATATGGCCATTATAAGAGCCGCCATCTGGTAGTCGGGAATTTCGTCGTCCAGTATGGAATCCACAATGTTCCTTACCTCGTCCTCCGTAAATTCGTGACCGTCGCGTTTCTTCTCTATAAGGTAGGCGTAGGAAGCCTTCGCTCCGCCTTTTCCGATAATACTCTTGATTGCCATCTTCTTGCTATGTTAGGAATATGAGGATACAAAACCCCCGCAACACCATTTTAAAGCACATGTCGCCCCAAAAGTCGAGGAAATAATTCTTCGTGCTCTTTTGCTTGCGAAAAATTTCCATCTCCCGGCAGGTGGGGATCCCGATCCGCGGACTTGCTATAATTAGACTGCCCGTTTTTGCAAATGTTCACAGCTCATCGGAAAATTGGCCAAAAAGTGGCTTCCGATTTTCGCGCGAAAACTCGCATTTTTTTATCGCAAATCTCCGAAACCTAAAAATAACGGCGTTTTTTTTGGCTTTCGTTTCGCTTTCTACGCCGAAAAAAAGTCAATATTCTACAATAAAATGTATGTATATTGAAAAATATTGAATTGATTTTAGAAAAAGCGAAGAAAATAAAATTTTATAAAATATTAAAAACAAAATAAATATGTAAAAAATGTCAATATTTTTCACAAATATAGAAAAAAAATGACAAAAAAATGTTGACTTTTGGAAGAAAATATAATGGCATCATATTGTTTTCGAAAGAAACGTTGAAATTGCATTTCCGACTATTAGTGTGTGTTAGTGTATGAAAGCGGGGCGCCCGGTAATATCCGAGCGCCCCGTCCTTTTTTAATTGTTTCTAAGATATTCCACGCATTTTTTTGTTGGGGGAGCGGGATTGTCGCTGTCGGAGGAGGATTCGTGTTCAATGATGAAGTAGCCGTCGAATCCTTGTCCGTCCAGTTCCGCTAGCATTCCCTTCACGTCCAACACTCCCTCTCCGAGCACGGCTCCGTCCGAAGAAAGGTCTCCGAAAGTTTTTTGGTCTTTAAAATGGAGTCCATTCGGGAATTTCCCGCGAAGCTTTCGCAATCCTTCCACCGGATCCACTTCGGTTCTTGCCCAATGGCCGACGTCGGGGCAGGCGAACACGTCGAAGTGGCTTGTGATGTAGAGCATGACGTCGGGGGAATAGTACTGGTTGTGTCTATTTATTTGGTGGAAATGCAGCGCCATTGGTATTCCGTACTTTTTGGAATACTTTTCCCAAAGGGGAATTTGCTTAAAATCGGCTTCGGTGACGACTTGTCCGCCGCCCATCTCCTTTACAAATTTAAATGTCTCTTCTATTTCCTTCTCGTCTTTCGCGCTGGTCACCCCGAATGAAACCATTTTGATTCCGTTTTCCGACAGAATTTTTTTCATTTCCTCCCGGGCTTGCTTCGACATCTTAATTCCCACTACATCGTTTGGGAAGTTTTTCGAGAGTTTTTGTCCCGGATAACATTCGACGTATTTTACCCCGATTTCATTGAGGGATTTGGCGGTTTGTTCGAGAGTAAATTTGTGGAAAGTGTATGTCTGTACAGCGATTTTTCTATTTTTTAAACTTTTGTTCGGAACCGAAGAGCAGCCGGACAAAAACAAGGCGGAGCACACCACAAGGGCGCCTGCCGCAAAACAGCAAGATCTGATATTCATAGGAATTTGACCCTAAGAGGGATTCGCATTTTTTTAAAGGAAAATTTTGGAAATTTTAGTTGAAAAAACACGTGTAAATCTTAACCATTTCATCGAGCCGTTGGAGCCGATTTTTGGCGGTCTTCGAAAAACTTATCGAGAAAGATGAATTTATGGCAAAAGGAATGATTCGCAAAATGGGAGCGGCGCTTGCCGCGGCGCTGGGTATTTCTGCTGTAATCTGCGCTTGTTCTAGCAAGCCTCCGGAAGTGGTTCGCCCAATAGATACCGCGCTCGCCCGCGTGCTGTCTCCCGACGGAAAAATAGAAGGAGTGCTGGAGCAGTCCAACGACGCCCTTCTGCTGACCCTCAAAGTCGACGGGAATACGGTTTTAGACAAATGCAAAATCGCCCTGGACACCAGCCTTGGGAAAATAGGATCGAAGATAGATCTGTCTTCTCCGAAGATTTCCGTTTCCGACGCGCGCGGAGAAATTTCCGTTCCGCTCGGAATAAGGAGCAAGAGTCCCGACAACTACAATTCCGTAAGCGTGGATTTCGGGGCTGGAGCCTACGAGATCGTAATGCGGGCCTACAACGACGCCCTCGCGTACAGGTTCATTTCCAAGCTCGGAAACGGAAACATGAAAGTTTTGAAGGAGACTCTCGAACTTCCCGTTCCCGAGTCGCTCGACTTGATAGCGCACATTGAACGCGGATTGAAGAGTTCCTCGTTTGAGTGCCCGCACACGAGAATTACCCCTAAGGGAATGAAGAAAGTGAAGAACGCTTCGCTTCCGATCCTGATGCGTTTTCCGGACGGCAAGACAGTGGCCGTTTTGGAGAGCGATGTAAGCGACTATCCTGGAATGAGAATAGCTGCCGGAGACGACGAAAACTATCCTCTAAAGGCGATATTCGCAAAATATCCGAAGAAATTTGTCAACAAGAAGGTCTATATTCCGAAGGTGGTAGAGGTCAACGATTGGCTAGTCGATACGAAGGCCAACCGCGAATTTCCGTGGAGGGCTTTTGTAGTTTCGCGCGACGATTCCGAATTGGCGGGCAACGATACAGTCTATAAGCTCGCCCGCCCCAGCCAGGGAGATTACTCGTGGGTGAAGGGAGGAATGTGCTCCTGGGAATGGTGGAACGCCTTTGGTCTCAAGAATACTCCATTTAAGCCCGGCTTGAACATCGAGACATACAAGCGCTATGTTGATTTTGCGTCGAAAAACGGAATTCCGTATGTGCTTGTGGACGCTGGATGGCTTACGGGAGCGGACGTGGGAGAAATGAAAGAGGGTGTCCACGAGGCGATTTTCGGAGACAAAGGATTGGCCTTCGATGTGAAGGCGCTCGTCGACTACGCCCATTCGAAGAATGTAAAAATCGTGCTGTGGCTGCTTTCCCAGACGGCCGACATGTACCCCGGCCAGACTTTTGCCCTTGTTAAGAAACTCGGAGCTGACGGTGTAAAGATAGATTTCTGCGACCGCGACGACGCAGCCGCTATGAATTTTTACGAAAAGACTGCCAAACTCGCCGCCGAAAACAAACTGATACTTGATTTTCACGGTTGCGCCAAGCCCAGCGGCTTGCAGCGAACCTATCCCAACCTAATAAATTTCGAGGGAGTTCTGGGCAATGAATACAACAAGTGGTCGAAGAAAGTCACTCCCTCCCACAATGTGGATCTCATATTCACGAGAATGCTTTGCGGGCCAATGGACTACACTCCGGGAGGAATGAAAAACTCCTTCTCCAAGGATTTCAAAGCGGTGAGGACAGATCCTGAGGTGATGGGAACGCGCTGCCACGAGATGTCGAAGTTTGTGTTGTACTACGGGCCCTTGCAGATGATGTGCGATTCTCCAGATGCCTACGAAGCGTGCCCGGAAGTCTTGAAGTTCATATCTTCGTGCCCGACTTCCTGGGACGAGACAGTTCCTCTCGAGGGGAAAATCGGAGAGTACGCCTCTATAGCCCGAAAGAGCGGAGACACCTGGTACGTCGGAGGAATGAACGGAACGGAGTCAGCCCGCGGGTTCAAGGTGGATTCTTCGAAATTCTTGCCTCCCGACGGGACGTATTCCGCGGAGCTTTTCCGAGATTCGGAAAAGCCGGGCGCGAAAGCAACGGATTACGTTAGGGAAGTTTTCGATGTAAAATCCGGAGACATTCTAGATGTGAAAACCATAGGAGAGGGCGGGTTTGTGCTAAAGCTCTCTCCGAAAAAATAGGGAATTTTCTCCCGGAGCGCCCGGAATCTTCCGGGCGCTTTTTTGCGGATATTCAAAGGGAAATTTTACTTGTTTTAGCTTGTGGGAAGCGGGCTTCGGGCAGGTTAGAAAATCGTTTTGAGAATTAAATTTGACCGGCTAAAGCAGTTCGGAATTTTTCAAAATTGTTCTTGATTTTGTCTTGATTTGTTGTTCGATACTCTCCACTTGAGGAAGTTTGCGCCGGGGAGTTCGGCGTTTTTTTGAAGGCGTGCCCGGCGCGTTTTTCGGGATTTCCTCAGAGAAAACGGAACTTTATATGGATTGGCTAAAAAATTTGTTTTTCGGCAGCGATGTGGCGCACGGGATTGCCGTATTTTCCCTCGCCATTGCCCTCGGAGTGGCTCTAGGAAAACTCAAGATAGGCGGAATTTCCCTCGGAATCACATGGGTTTTGTTTGTAGGGATAGCTCTCGGGCACTTCGGAATGAGCGTAGAATATGGAGTGTTGCAGTTTGTAAAGGAATTTGGACTCGTTTTGTTCGTCTATTCCATAGGATTGCAGGTCGGGCCGAGCTTCTTTTCCTCTCTCAAAAAAACAGGTCTAAAAATGAATATGATGGCGGTTGGTGTCGTTCTCTTGGGAGTGGCAACCGCAATTTCAATACACTTCGCGACAGGCACTCCCATACCAACCATGGTGGGCATTTTGTCCGGAGCTGTGACAAATACTCCCGGTTTGGGAGCGGCGCAGCAGGCCTATTCGGATATAATGAACGGGGTTTCGGACGAATCTATAAGTTTGGGATACGCGGTCGCCTATCCGCTGGGAGTTTTGGGCGCAATAGGAGTGATAATTCTCTTTAGATTCGCATTCAGGGACAACATAAAAGAGGAGTTGGAAAAACAAGGGGCTTCTGACGGAAAAACCCACGCGCACAGAATTTCCATCGAAGTGAAAAACCCAGTGCTCTTCGGTCGCACAATAGGCGATATACTGGATCTTCACGGGGCTAGATTCGTCATATCGAGAGTTCGCAGAGAGGACGGGAAAATCGACATAGCCACCCCCGAAACGGAAATCAAGCGCGGAGACAAACTGCTTGTGGTTGTCGACGCCGAAAACGAAAAGTTCGTCACAACATTCATAGGCGACAAAACCGATTGCGAATGGCAAAAAATCCAGTCCGGACTTGAGGCGCGCCGAATAATGATAACAAATTCGAGAGTTGCCGGAAAAACTTTGGGAAAATTGGGTCTGTTCGGGGGATATTCGTTCAACATAACGAGGGTGAACAGAGCGGGAATAGATTTGGTGGCCTACGCGGACTTGGAGCTTCAAATGGGCGACCGGGTGACAGTCGTGGGAAGTTCCGACTCCATAGGGAACGTCGAGAAGATTCTCGGAAACTCGATGCTAAAACTTAGAATGCCGAACTTAATACCGATATTTCTGGGAATATTTCTCGGAGTGGCGGTTGGGAGCATTCCGTTCACTCTTCCAGGAATTCCGCAATCGGTGAAACTGGGACTGGCCGGGGGACCCTTGGTGGTGGCGATTTTAATCGCAAGATACGGCACAAAATTTAAGCTTGTTCCCTACACCACGGTAAGCGCCAATCTGATGCTGAGAGAGGTGGGGATTGCCTTGTTTTTGGCGGGAGTAGGAATAGGAGCCGGAGAAAAATTTTGGGACACGGTGGTTCAGGGAAATGGGCTGGTCTGGATTTTTTACGGGGCGATTATAACAATAGTTCCGCTTTTGATAGCGGGAGTTGTGGCAAAATTTTTCGTCAAGATGGACTACTTCACCTTCATAGGAGTGATATCCGGAAGCATTACAAACCCTCCGGCTCTCGCCTATTCCAATTCTATATCGGGAACTATGGACAAGCCGAGCGTGGCGTATTCAACGGTCTATCCGCTTTCGATGTTTTTGAGGGTAATGACGGCGCAGTTGATAATTATCTTGTTCGTTTAAGACAGTTTCCTCGTTTCAATGAGATGAGGGAAAAAACGACATTGCTGTACGGCAAGAAAAAACTCGTCTGCAAGCATGCTCGAAAAAGCCTTGTGCGCGATATGAAAAATTATCGGTGCCAATCAATCAAAAACCGCATAGAAGTCTAACTTTGTCTTTATTTTAATCTTGAGTGGAAATTTCCAAGCTGCCGCGATTAAAGAGCCGATGTCATAAATATGTCCAATCCCGAAGCTATATTGCGAGAGGATAGAAGACTAATTTTCTTCGCTTTTTGAATCTTTCTTTTCGAAGCGAATCTTGGCAACCACTGGATAGTGGTCGGACGGAAAATATCCGTTGGAGCCGTCTCCTATGTCTTCCGGCACAAGAGGGGGATCAACTTCATATTTCAACCATCCGTCGGTGACTATTGCGTATCTCAAAACAGAGATGTCCTTAGTAGTCAAAATGTGGTCTATCACGCTCCCATGTTTGGTTTTTGCGGTGAATCCGTGCGACGAACAGATCGGATAGTGCAAAGGAGTAAGACAAACATCGCGTACATTGTTTATGAAGCCGTCTTGGGTCATATATTGCAACACTGCCGATTCGGGTGAGTCGTTGAAATCTCCCGTGCATATTACCGTGGCTCCCTTTCCGGCAATCTTGACGATTTGATCCTTCAAAACATGCACGGATTTCAATCTTTCGTTGTGGTAGAGATGGTTTAGGTGGCTGTTGAAAAAGTAGAATATTTGTCCGGTGGATCTATTCTCAAATTTTGCCCATACGCAGGCCCTCACTTGACCTTCGAAGGAGTCCCAGCCTCTCGATCTTTTTTCGGGATTGGGACCGTACCAAAACGATCCCCATTTCACTACCTTGAAGTATTTCGGATTGTAAAATATCGCGTTGTTCAGCCTGCCGTTTTTCGAAAGGCCTATCCCGACATGTTTATATCCTCCAACCCGCATTATGTCGGCGACCAAGGCGTCGGAGAGCTCCTGCGTTCCGACTATATCCATGTCGTACCATTTCATTACCGACTTTATAATCTCTTTGCGGACGTTCCAATACTTCAGATTGTAGAGCATGTTGAACGTGCACACCGTGTAGTACGGCTTGGCCTCCGATACTTTTACGGGAGAGCCTTCCGATTTTTTCTCGGCAGTTTGCTGCGGTTCTTCGGCAAAAGCGCAAAGGGCAGAGAGGGCGAGTATGAATGTTAGAAAAATTCTCATGGCGCTACTTTACCTCGATTTGGATTATTATCGGAAATTTTCGGGAGAGATAATCGTCGACTCCCCCGTCGCTCATGGTTCCGTGCTTCAACACTTCTATCCCGCGCGAACAAAATATGTAGTTTGTCCGCTTATGGATTTTTAAATCAACAATTCCTTTTGGGTCGTGCTCTGTGACGTCGGGGCCGTAGGAGCCGCTTTTGGAAAGTTTTTTCGAATCGTAAAACAACATGTTTTGCATTATTCCCATCATGAATGGTGCGTCCGGAGGGGCTCCGAAATCTCCGCATATCACAAACGGAAGCGCAGTTGCTATTTCCCTCACCTTTTTCTGAAGAAGCCTCGCCGACTGGATTTTCATTTCGTTGGTAGAGTCGAACCATTGCAGGTTGAATACGACGAACAATTTGTTCGTCGTCTTATCCCTAAACTTTGCCCACGAGCACGACTGCGCCGACTTTGCACCCCAGCTTGTGGAAAATTCGTTCGGGGTTTGCGAGAACCAAAAGTTTCCGCTATCCTCAAGCTTCAATCTGTTTATGTCGTAGAAAATCGAGTTGAAAAATCCCGACTTCCCTCCCCAACCGGATCCGTATTCAATCCGCCTGTATTGGGGCAATTCGTCGAAGTACTCCAAATTTTCCTTCGTTATTTCCTGCGCGCACACGATCTCGGGCATGTGGAATATAAAGAAGGTTTTTATGTGCTCCCTTCTAGTGTTCCACGTGTCTTGGTTGTTGTCCATGTTTATGGAACAGACCGTGAGAGTGGGGTCGCTCGGGGAGCGCAAATATTCCTGCGCGTTCGAAACGGCAAGCGCTTCCGCAAGTATTGCGATTGATATTGTAAATAGCCTTTTCATGTCAGTCGAAGATCGTCCGGCAAATTCGAAAATGGAAATTTTGCCCTTCAATGCGTTTTCGTCAATTCATCTCTATTTTCGTCAAAATCGGAAAGTAGTCGGAAGGGTAGGCCGCGTTGCGGTTGTCGCTCAAACTCGCGTGGCTGCTAACTTTCACGTTGGGCGAAACAAATATAAATGTCGAAGTTTCGGGATTCGAAATTTGTCGCGTTCCGGTGAAGTTGTGGAACGAATAGTTCGGACCGTAATGTCCGTTTTCGGATATCGATTTGGAGTCTTTGAGGCTTGCGGACAATTCCTTGCTTACGTCGGAGGGGTTTATTCCGGTGGCGTCGACCGACAGTATTGCCGGAGCATTTTGGGCAATCTTTGCCGCTTGGGAAAGTATCAGCTTTACACCCTCAAGCCGGGCCTCTTCGCTCTTTTGGTCGAGGGTGGTGTTGAACACGAAAAATTCCCTGTTAGTCGATAGATCTTTAAACTTTATCCAGACGACGTTTCTAGGTTTCATGGCTCCCCACGATATTCCCGGCTTTGAGGGATCTTCGCACAGCCAAAACGCGCCTTTGTCCAGCGCCTCAAGCCGGGATTTTCTCCACGCTATGGCGTTTCCCTGGTATCTGACAAGAGACGGGGTGGGAGGCATGGAGAACGTGTCGAACTCTCCCATAGCGAGCAAATCCCTCATTTGAGGTTTGGACATTTCCTGGAAGCATGCGAAATCCACGTCGTAAAATCTCAGCATGTCGAAGAGCATATCTTTTCGATTTTCCCAGGCTATTTTTTCCGGATCCTTCTTCAAGGGATAGTGCACATTTACGGAGAACACGCTCAACGACGGGGCATGCTCTAGGGCTATTGCGTCCGAACTGTTCACGGAAAGAGGTTTCGCCTTTTCCGGCGAAACCTCCTCTTGGGCAAAAAGCAGCAGCGACGCTGCGTAAAAAGCGATGACTATGTATGCGACTTTTTTCATGCGGCACTTTCGCGGTTAAAATTCGACGAGGTAAAGCATCTACGCAAAAGCTTTCGACTTTGCAAAGCAAAACCTCGTTTTTTTTTAATCGGAAAGTTTCGCCTCTATCATTACAGGGAAGTGGTCCGAGGGGAATTTTAGATTTTCGGAGTTTGTTAGAATTCCATATTTCTTGACCGAAATTCCATCGGAGACAAAAATGTAGTCTATGCGCAGTTTTCCCACGTCGGAGGCTTTTGAAGCAAATTCGCTCTTTGCGCTCTTTCCTGAAAATCCGTGGAAGGTACTGACGGGCCCATAGGGTGTACTTTCGACTTTATCGAGGGAGTCGAAGAGTTTTTTGGACTTTGTCAGGTTCTTTATGGGTTCGTCGCTTGGGAATGCGTTTAAATCTCCCGTGACGAATACATGGGCTCCCTTTGCTATCTTTTCGACGGCATCAACCAGCATTTCAGACTCCTTCATTCGGGCCACTTTTCCCTTGTGGTCAAAGTGGGAGTTTATCACGAAGAAAACTTTTCCGTCGGATAGTGTTTTGAATTTGCCCCAAGTGCAAACTCTCCGGCAAGCCGCGTCCCAACCTTTCGACGGGACATCGGGAGTCTCGGAAAACCAGAAAGTTCCCGAATCCAAAAGTTCGAACCTTTTCGGATTGTAAAGTATGGCGGCATGCTCGCCGTTTTCTTTTCCGTCTTCTCGGGCGACCCCTATCCACTTGTATCCTCCCGCATTTTGGGCGAGATAGTCGAGCTGGTGTTTCCAGCCTTCCTGCGTTCCGAACACGTCGAACTCGTAAAACTTGACGAGATCCGCCGCGATCTTTTTCCTGTTGTTCCAGCAGTTTTCCCCGTCGAGGGTTCCGGTCGCTTTCGGCGGTGCAAGCCTCAAATTAAAAGTGGCGATTTTTATGTATTCTTTCGCTTGGGAATGGGAAGCGTACAAAAGAACTGAAACTATGAGAAATTTTACGATATTTTTCATCTTTGTGCCATAGTTTTGGATTCGCGAATTAAAATCTCCAGTGCATAAAAGCTAAAGGAGTTAGACAAGCGGCTTAGGGAATGTAGAGTAGATGTTTTTCGACCAAGAAAAGCACTATGACAAAACCGAAATACCGCCGTCTAACGTATGACGATAGAAGAGT
>CASDUP010000004.1 GCA_949283955.1 uncultured Verrucomicrobiota bacterium
GAAAGCCTTCCAAATTTTCTACCCTTTCCCCTGAGCCTCGAAATACGCTTAACCCTTTCGGGAGGAAGAGCCATTCTCAAGAAAATCAAATCCCAAAAATACGACACGCTAATCCGACGCCCCAAACTCGGAACATTCGACAAAATCTCGGCGCTGCTTCGATCTCTAATTCCCCTATGAATCAAAACACGGAAAGCTCCAAATCAGCGCGCAACGCCGTAGAACGGAAGAAATCCAATCTGGCGTTTGCATTTTTTTGCATGGAAAAAGACAGGGCTAGGGACATGGAGATTTTCTACGCCTTTTGCAGGCTGATGGACGACATAGCCGACGATGAAAGTTCCCCTCTCGAGGAGCGCAAAGAAAGCCTGAAATGGTGGAAGGAAGAAATCGGCAGAGTGTATTCCGGGGGTTCCCTGTGCCCTTTGGGTGAAGAAATGCGCGGTCTAGTAAAAAGAAGAAACATTTCAAAATCCGATCTTTTGGAAATAATAGACGGAGTGGAGCGCGACACAAACCCGGAACCTTTCGAAACGTTCGAAGATATAAAAAAATATTGCCACGGAGTAGCATGCGCCGTGGGATTGGTTTCGATTTGCATATTCGGATGCAAAAATCCGAGAACAAAAGAGTACGCCGAGGCGCTTGGATATGCCTTGCAGTTTACAAACATACTCAGGGATGTGAGGGACGATTTGCTCTCGCACGACAGGGTATATATTCCCTCCGACGAAATGAGGGCGTTCGGCGTGTCGAAAAGCGATCTCAATGGATCCGGAGAAAAGACCCTAGCTCTGTTTAAAATGATGTGGTTTAGGGCTAAGCACTTCTTCAACAAAGCAGACAGGCTTCTGCCCGACGATGATAGAAAAGCTCTGGCCCCAGCCTTGATAATGCGAAACATCTACGGGGCAATCTTAGACTCCATATACAGGCTGAATTTCGAAATTCCACCCTATCCCCTAAAGATTTCAAAACCCCGAAAAATACTGCTGGCCCTCTCTGCCATAAGGGATTCAAAGCGCAAAAAAGGCGAGAGAAAGTTCGGCAAGGCCGCGGTTTTTGGCGCCGGAATATCCGGAACATGCGCAGCTCTGAAGTTGGCACTCGAGGGGTTCGATGTGACGATGTACGAAAGCTCGTCCCACCCAATGGGAAGAGCCTCCTCTTTCGAGTGGTCGGGAATAAGGCTCGACAACGGAAGCCATGCCTTAATGGGTTGCTACGCCAACTTCTTCCGATACTGCAAAATTCTGAACACTTTGGACGAAGAAAACTTCGCCCCCCTTAAAAGCTTGGAATTCATTTTTTCCACCGCAAAAACCACAAAAATAGTATCGTTTTCGAAAAATGTCATAAAAAGGGCTTTTTCGGCTTTGGAATACTTAAAAATCGCGGGTTTTCGGGGAAATCTCTCCTTGTTGCTGTCCCTGAAATTCGGGCTTGCGCACCCGCAAAAAGATGAGACGGCAAGAGAATTCCTAATGCGGAAAAAAATTCCCGAAAGCTCAGTAAAAACGTTTTGGGAACCATTCTGCATTTCGGCGCTAAACACTCCAATAGATAAAACAAACGCAAGCCTTCTGGTCTCCACCTTGAAAAAGTCCTCTCTAAAGGGCGGAAAAAATGGAGATATAATATTTCCCGAATCGTCTATATCGGAATCGTTTTATCCGAGAGCAAAAATATTTTTGGAAAGCGTGGGGGCAAAAATTAAATTTTCCGAGACTTTGAAAACTTTCTCCCTAGAAAATGGAAAAATTGTCGGCTTTTCCACTTCAAAAAACGAATCGGAAAAATGCGACTGGGCCGTATCCGCCCTTCCCCCAAAATCCATATCCAGTGTTTTAAAAAATAGCGGAATTAAACCGGATTTCGACGCCGACAAATTATCCCGAAACGACATCTTAAACGTCTATTTCACTTCCGAAAAACGCCTAATCGAAGGAAAAGCCGCGTGCATCATAGGCTCCCCCTTCCACTGGTTAATAGACCACACCTCTAAATGCCAAAAATGCGATAGGCGAATTTATGGAATAACCGTGTCGGCGTTGAATTTTTCCGAGGCTTCCCCGATGCAAAATGACGACGTAAAAAAAGAACTCTTTAGGATTTTCGGAGAGTTTGAAATCGGAGACATGATGATAGGGCGATTCTCCGGAGCCACTATCGGAGCGGATTTCACCAGCGAGTCTAATCGACCCGGCGTCCGAACGGAATTGCCAAACCTCTTCCGGGTTGGAGACTGGATTCAAACCGGCCTGCCCTGCACCATGGAAAGCGCTGCCAAAAGCGCCGAAGAACTGCCCTTTTAAACATGAAAATTCTACTCGTATTTCCCATGGCCGTAGAGGCTTCCGCCGCTTTTTCCATGGCAGGAGAAAGGAAAAGGCGGCTAAGAGCCGGAGATTTTACAAGGCAAAAAAAATGGGGCTCGGCGGAATTGTCGATTTTGCTGTGCGGCTTTGGCTGTAAAGCCTCGGAAGAAAGAATGAAGAGGGCTGTCGCCGAAACCAAACCCGACCTAACAATCTTATGCGGATGCTGCGGAGCGTGCAAACCCGACATATCCGCCGGAGATTTTATCGGGTTTGCAAAGGGAGACGTCGCAGAAAAGTTGAAAGAATCCCTCGGCATTCAAACGGCGAAAATCGCCTCTTCAAAAAAGATTGTCCAGCCGAATGAAAAATTCGAATTGGGAAAAATGGGATTCGACGGGGTCGATATGGAGGGAGAATTGCTCGAATCCGCTTTGAAGGAAAGCGACTCGCAATTCTTGCACATAAGAATAATCAGTGAGGGAGTTAAAACAGAACTGTCCTCGGATTTTCTCGATTCCATAATGGATTTCGAGAGCGGAGACATAAACATTTCTGCATTCAAATTGCTCGCAAGTTTCGCGAAAAATCCACGGCTGCTCTACAAACTCCCTAAATTCTCCGCTTCCGTACTTCCCGTGCAGAAAAAATACAGCCGATTCATCGAGAAAAAACTCATGCCCTCCTTGGCTACAATTTCTTGAACAAAATTCGAGCGCCGCATTTCGCTTCTACACCCTTCCTCTCGTAATACCTCTGATGATACTCCTCCGCTGGATAAAACTTGGATATCCGAACAATCCGAGTAGCCACGCCAAATCCCATTTTTCTCAGCTTCTCCACAATCTCCCCTGCCTCCCTCTCCTGTTCGGAATTTAAGCACAATACGGCCGAACGATACTGCGGGCCTATGTCCGGACCTTGCCCATCAGATCGGGTAAAATCGTGCATTTCAAAAAATCTTTTCAAAATATCCGAATATGAAGCCTCTCTTTTGTCGAAGAGAATTTCGACGCATTCAAAGTGCCCGCTCTTGCCCTTGCAAACTGTCTCGTAGTCGGGATTTTCAAGAGTTCCTCCTGCATATCCCGACATAGCGGAAATCACGCCTTTAACTCTTCGCATGTAATCTTCCACTCCCCAAAAACAACCTCCTGCAACCACAGCTACCCCTATCTCCGATGATGGAATAAATTTCATGGAAAGAGAATTTACGCAGTGTCTAATATTTTTTGGAGTTAAATTTTCGCCGGAAAAAATGTGCCCCAAATGTCCGCCGCATCTTGAGCACGAAATCTCCGTTCTGATTCCATCTGCATCTACGGATTTTGAAATCGCCCACGGAAACGATGAATCGAATGCCGGCCAACCACACCCCGAATCGAACTTATCCTCGGATCGGTACAAAGGAGCCCCGCAATTCGCGCACACATAGACACCGTTCTTAAAAAAATTGTCAAATTCGCCCGAAAATGGAGCTTCCGTCTTTTTTTCGAACAGAACGGCTCTTTGTTCCGGCGAAAGGCTGGCTTCCCCATAGTTTCTCTTCATATCTCCACCTATTTTCGAAAAAAATTTTTTCCCTGGATCTAAAACCTTCTCCTCAGGATAACAGTATCCTCCTTCCGCCAATACTAAAAATAGAAACGGCAGGAAGAACAAAATTTTCCGCATGCTTGCCATTTTTCGACTTCAGGCTTGTATATATAGAGACTCAAAAAAAGCGAAAAATGTTTCCTTAAAATTAAACAAAATATATTGACAAGGTAAAAAAAATCGGAGATAAGGCGAGCTTTGAATTTTCAAACACTGGTGCTCAGTAGCTCAGCGGTAGAGCAGGTGACGGCTAATCACTTGGTCGTAGGTTCGATCCCTACCTGCGCAGCCAGCTATAACTAACGGGTGTCCACGTGGAAACCCTTTATTTTTGCGGGTTTGAGGGTAGCAGGC
>CASDUP010000005.1 GCA_949283955.1 uncultured Verrucomicrobiota bacterium
CACGTCTGGTGGACAGGGGCTTTTTTTGAACCCTAATAATCAAGTAGTTGCAAAAGACCGTGGGCAGACATAAATAAACCCAGATTCAGAACTTGCTGAAAATGGGCTTGTTGCGCGAAATTTTAAACGGAGAGAGAGGGATTTGAACCCCCGTTGGAGTTGCCCCCAAACCTGATTTCGAGTCAGGCGCATTCGACCACTCTGCCATCTCTCCTTTTAAATCCACGCAAGATGTCGCCTTTTACTTTTTCAGTCAATAATTTTTTGACATCCCCTGTATTATTTTACGACTTCGCATCACTCAAAGAAGCTTCGCCTTCCCCTGCTCTCTCTTTTGCATACTCTGGCATCTCGGCTATAAGATACGCTATGGTCGCAAGCGCATCCTGATAGTCGTACTTGGCGCTTACAACGTCCGATTGCGCCGAAGTATAGGACACTTGCGCGTCAGTGCGCTCCAACGAGGACGCCTTCCCTACATTGAAACGCTCCGTCACTATATCCAAATTCTCCTTCGCAACCTTTTCGGAAGCCTGCGCTACTTCGTATGCCTTTTTCGATTTGTCCAAATTTAAGCGCGCTGTGGTCAATCTCGCATAGACGTCCTGTTCGTATTCCGATATTTGACTTCTCGAACTTCTCAAAAGAGCCACCGCTTGGTTTATCCTATTTATGTTTCGATTGCCGTTAAAAATATTTTGAATGATCTCCACTCCGCCCGCCATATTCCATACCGCCGGCCATCCCTGCGAAACCCCAGAAAACAGCGCTTCGGCGCTTATGCTCAACGTCGGATAAAGGTTTGCTATCTGTTCGTCTATATAACTGGAGGCGCATTTTGAATTCGCGTACAGTATTCCGAGAGCGGGATCGTTTTCGCGAACTATCAGCATTAGTTGATCCACGTTCAGTTCTATATCGACCATTGTACCTTCGCCTATGACGAATTCGAAATTTTTGTCGAAGCCAAGCGCCTTTATGAGATTTGCCTGCGCAATGCGGACATTGTTGGAGGTTGTTATTTGCTCCAAAACTGAAGAATCATAGTCGACTCTGGCTTTTGAGCATTCGTATTTAGTGCCCTTACCCTGCTCGTACTTGGCCAGCATGTGATCCAAGTGCTCCTTATATTGCAGAACCGCTTGTTCGGCCACTATGTTTAGGTCTATGCAGCGTTTCAGCTCGAAAAAAGCCCTCCTGACGTTGTACAGCGCGTTTATTTCGGCAAGAATCAGATTCTTCTCCGCCATTGCTACATTTTGTAATTGCTGCGCCACTTTTGCGTCGGTCTTTCCGAAGTCGTATATTAAAAGTTTGAAATCCAACTCGCCGTATCCGTCACCTCGCATGTGCGCGCTCTGACCACGTTTTGTTATAGTGTAAGTGCCCTCTTCAAATCCCAAATTTGCGTCCACTGTCGGGAGGTAATCGGCCTTTACAATTTCAAGCTCCAGCTGTTCGGCTATGAGATCCTGCCTTGCCCTAAATACCGCGGGATTAGCTTTGAGTGCTATCATTTCCAATTGTTTTAGATCGTAGTTGGCCCCTTTTTGCATATTGAAATCCTGCGGAGAGAGGGTTCTCTCTCCCGGCAGGAGCGAACTATCTTTTTGGGCGTTCCTTGCTTCATCTACCGTCGAGCACGACACGCCCGCAAAAAGCGACAACAATACCAATCCGAAATAAGAAATCCTCATCTTGCTTTTATCCCCATTTTTCCATTGACGTATTCACGAATTGTTTGAACCAAAGCGTAAAGGCACGGAGTCATCACGACTCCCAGCACCGTGGCAAGTATCATTCCAGAAAAGGTGGTTATTCCTATTGCCCTTCTGCTAGCCGCTCCCGCTCCCGTTGCTATCACCAGCGGCAAAACTCCGAATACGAACGAAAGAGCCGTCATCATTACCGCTCTGAAGCGCTGCGAAGCTCCGTTTACTGCGGCCTCGAAAATAGGAACGCCCATCGCCCTTTCCTGCTTTGAAAATTCGACCATCAATATCGCGTTTTTAGCTGTAAGTCCCACCAACATCACCATTCCAAGCTGGGCGTATATGCTGAAAGACTCCCCGGTTATTATGAGTCCCAGTATCGCGCCCAATATCGGAACGGCGACTGTCATCATCACAGGTATGGGAATCGTCCAACTTTCATACTGGGCCACCAGGAACAGGTATGCGAATAAAATCGCCAACGCCATAAGCTCCACGATTTTGTTCTCGTTGTTCTTTTCCTGGTAGCTCATTCCTGTCCACGCCACTCCGTATCCGAACGGAAGATCCATCGCCTCTATCTTTTTCATTATTTCCCCGGAAGAGACGGTCGAATCTATCATCACGTTTATTTCGGTGGCCAACAGTTTGTTGAACATTATTATTTCCTTCGCAAACGACGTGAAACGCGCGCTTGCCAAATTGCTAAGCGGTATCATGTCGCCGTCCAAGGTCGGTATTTGAAGCTCCATTATATCGCTCAGGTTGGAACGCATTCCGCGCTCGGCCTGCATGTTTACCTGAAAGACGTCTCCGAGAATGTTGAAGTCGTTTATGTAGTAAGAGGCGATATTGCTCTGAAGAGCCGTGAATATCGAATTCACGGGCACCCGCAAGGTTTCGGCTTTTTCCCTGTCTATATCTACGGTTATTTGCGGAATGGTGCTGGCGTTTGTCGTCATTGCGCTCAGCACTCCGGGTATTTTTGATATTTCAGCAGCCAAGCGTTCGGCGTTGGCGGTCATGGCTGAAATGTCGGTTTCCCCCGAAGCGGTAAGCATGAAGCTCATTCCTCCGGTTTTTCCCAATCCCATTATGGCGGGGGGAGTGAAGCATATAACTTTTGCCTCGGGAATCTGCTGGGCGGCTTCTTGGACCTTTGCCACTAGCGCGTCGAGCTGGAGTTCGGGTGTAGTTCTCAGATCCCAGTGTTCCAGCCTTATTATGACGTTTGCGACGTTTTCTCCGTTGGAACTCAGAGCTCCGGATCCGTTTATTATCATGTAATTTTTGACGCCGTCTATTTTGCTTATAAGTTTTGCGAATTTTTCGGTGGTTTCCTTGGTCCTGGCAAGAGTAGCTCCGGGAGGCAATTCTACGTCGCATCTGATGGTTCCCTTATCCTCCTTCGGAATGAACGAAGTTTTTAGTCCGCCCATGAAGTAGTAGGCGGCAAACACTATTCCGCAGAATAAAAGCGCTGTTAAAATTATTTTCGGTGCGAGAAATTTAACTATTCCTAGGTAGGCCTTTCTCGAGGAGTTTATCGCGAAATTTATCGGGATGAAAATTCCTCCGCGAGAGAAGTTGGGCTTTTTGATTATCAGCGAGCAAAGCATCGGGCTCAAAGTAAGAGCCACCACGGTGGAGATAGCAAGGGACACGCACATCGTCACCGCGAACTGGGTGTAGATTTCTCCGACCATGCCGCCGTAGAAAGCAAGGGGTATGTAGCAGGCTATCGTCACGAGAGTAGTAGCTATAACAGCCCCGGTAATCTGCTTCATCGATTTTATCGACGCTGCCTTAGGGTCCGAAACTCCGCTCAGCATCACCGACTGGCAGTTTTCAACCACCACAATGGCGTCGTCGACCAGCGAACCTATGACCAATATCAATCCGAACATCGTCAATAGGTTTATGGAATAATCCAGCGCGTACATCACCGTGAAGGTTCCAACGAGCGATATCGGTATTGCTATCGCCGGAATTATGGTAGCCCTCCAGTCCTGCAAAAATGCGTAGGTTATCAGAATAACCAGAACGAGCGCGGAAATGAGCGTTATAAAAATTTCGCGCATCGAAATTATTATGAACTCCGTAGGATCGTACGAAGTGCTCCACTTTACTCCAGCCGGCAGATTTTTTGCTAGCCGCTCTAGCTCCGCCCTGACTCCCTTGATTGTATTGAGGGCGTTGGCCTCGGTGTTTCGGTAGACGCCAAGCCCCACCGCGCTGTCTCCGTTAAATATGCAGCTTGTACTGTACGACTTTGCCCCCAACTCCACTCTTGCTACGTCTTTCAGGCGGAGTATGTTCCCTTCGGAATCGCTCCTTATTATTATGTTTTCAAATTCTTCGACGGTCTTCAGCCTTCCTTTGACGTCGACCTTAAATTGCAGGTAGTCGTTGCCTCCTTCGGATCCGAGTATTCCGGCGGCCGCTTGGATGTTCTGGCTTTCGACCGCGTCGATTATATCGTCGACGGAAATTCCAAGACCGCTCATGCGAAACGGATCGACCCATATTCTCATCGAATATATTCGCCCTCCGAACTCGTTCGCCTCGGAAACCCCGTCGACTCGGCTTATTGCGTCGACGATTACCGTAGAGACGTAGTTGCTCAGCTCTATCTCCGACATTCTGCTTCCGTCGGTTTGGAAGGTAAAGCTTGCCAAGAGGTCGCTCGTTCGCTTTCTCACCCTAACTCCGGTTCGCATGACTTCGCTGGGCAGCTTCGCCTCGCACCTTTTTATGGCGTTTTGAACCTCGACCATGGCTATGTCTTGGTTGGTTCCGGTCTTGAAGTTGAGCGAGCAGTAATACGATCCGTTGCTGTCGCACTCGGAGGAAAAGTATAGCAAATTCTCCAGTCCGTTCAGCTCGGCCTCTATAACCAGAGCCACAGTGTCGCGAAGAACCTCCGCGCTTGCCCCCTTGTATGTGGCAGAAACCCTTATCATCGGAGGAGCTATCTCCGGGTATTCTGCTATGGGAAGTTTGCCGACCGTCAACGCTCCCGTTATCACGATGAGCAAACTTATCACCGCGGCGAATCTCGGCCTGTTTATAAAAAACTTGGAAAACATACTAGTTAGTAGAGTTGATTTTTACATTCTCTATGACCTTGTGCGGCCCGTCGCTAACTATGCGTTCCCCCTCCGAAAGACCGGAATCTATAAATTGAACGCCCCCTATCGTTCTGCCCAGAACAACGTTCCGACGCTTCGGAATGTTGTTAGAATCGACCACGTAAACGTACGACGACTCGTCGTCGTGCAAAAGAGCCGTCACTGGTATGGAAACCTTGTGGTTTTCGCCCTTGTGCTGGAGATAAACCGCCACCGTGTTGCCGGGAAGCAATATAGACTTGGGATTTTTAAAGCGGGCGAATACAAGTATCGTGTCCGTCGATTTCACTGCCTCGTTGTTTACGAATTCTATTTCGCCCTCCTCCGGATAAAAGGTGCCGTCGCTCAGTTTTATTTTCACCGAGCAATTTTTCTTCAATCCCTCTATGTCGGTAAAATTCTTCAAAAAGTCTCGCGTGCTCATGGAAAAGCGAAGCCTTATGGGATCGAGCTGGACTATAGTCGCCAAAACTCCGGAATTGGGCGTTATATAATTTCCCTCGGTATAGTTCGTAAGCCCTATGACTCCGGAAATGGGAGAAAATATTTTGCAGTGGAAATAGTCGTCCTCAGCTAGAATTACATCCGCCTGGGCCCCTAGCAAAGCCGCCTGGTAGGATTTGTATTGGCTCTGGGCGCTTTCGGTTTCGTCCTTTGTGGCAACCCCTTTTTTCAAAAGTTCGTTTGTCCTCTCGTAGTCGCGCTTTGCGTACATCAATTTTGCCTCGTACTCCGCGATTTTTGCGTTGTCGCTCTTTAGTATCGCCTCGTAGCGGGTGGAATCGAAAGTGTACAGGAGCTGGCCCTCTTTTACGTAGTCGCCCTCCTTGAATCCCACCTCTTTTAAGTCGGCGGAGATTCGCGAAGTTATATTTACCAGCGAAATCGGTATTATTTGTCCAGTGTAGCGGTATATCCTAAGCTCGTTGGCCATCGCCGCGACAGCAGTCGGGACGTTTATTGTGCCGGGTTCCACCGATTTTGCAAAAGCCGAAACTATCGTGCACGCGCAAAAAAATACTCCTATAACTCTTTTCATATCTTTAAAAATTTGGACGGCAAAGGCGGAACTCCCGGATAAATCCGAGACCCCTTGCGAATTTACCTTTCCCGTAAACCCCAATTTGCATAATCCTCCCTAAACAAAAGACGGTACCGCCCAAAGAGGCGCCGTCTTTTAGATATCGTCATTCTCAAAAAAACATACAGTTTGGCAAGAGGTTTTTTCGCCTATTTTTACAAAATATCGTTTTCGAATTTCTGCGCGAAGAAAATCATTCCTTAAAAAAAAATTAAAAATTTTCCGGAATTTTCTTCACTTAAAAAAAAAGGGCGGATGCAAAAACATCCGCCCGAAATTTTTTACTCTTCTTTGTCTCCGCGATTTTCTCGGCGCTCGCGGCGTTCGCGCCGCTCGCCCTTGAAATCTCCGCGAGGTTCGCGGGAACGCGGTTCGTAGGGGATTCCCTGCTGTTCGCAAAGAGCCGCTCGGCGCGAGAGCTTTACCCTGCCCTTGTCGTCGATTCCTATGCACTTGACTAGCATTTCGTCCCCGAGTTTGCAGACGTCTTCCGTCTTGTTCACCCTAAAGTCCGCCAGCTCCGATATGTGGACCAGCCCCTCTTTGCCCGGCAAACATTCCACGAAAGCCCCGAACTCCTTTATCGAGCGAACTATTCCTTTGTAGGTCTTACCAACCTCTATTTCCCCGGTGACAAGCTCGACCTCGGAAACGGCTTTGTTCATGGACTCGAGCGAATTCGCGTAGATGCGCACGGTTCCGGGATTGTCGTCGTCGACGTCGACCTGGGCTCCGCTGACCTCCACTATGCGGCGGATATTTTTCCCTCCGGGACCGATGAGCATTCCAATCTTTTCGGGATCTATCTGCAACACCTTGATCTGGGGGGCGCAATCCTTCAGCTCTTTGTTCGGTCCGGGTTGGGCTCCAGCCATGATTTCGAGAATCTTCATGCGGGTATCGCGGTTGCGATATATGGCTTCCTTTGCTATATCTATCGGCAATCCGGCTATTTTAAGATCCAGCTGGAAACCTGTAATGCCGTTTTTAGTGCCGCAAATTTTGAAGTCCATGTCGCCGTAATGGTCCTCGGCTCCAATGATGTCAGTGAGAACGACGTGCTTGCAAATCTCTCCGTCCTCCCCGCGCCTCGTCACCAAACCGCAGCTGATTCCCGCCACGGGAGTGCGAATCGGAACTCCAGCGTCCATGAGGCTCAAACAGCCTCCGCAAACGGAAGCCATAGAGGTCGAGCCATTCGACTCCATTATTTCGGAAACAACCCTGATGACGTAGGGGAATTCGTCCTCCGAGGGAAGAACCGGCAAAAGCGATCTTTCCGCGAGGGCTCCGTGTCCTATCTCGCGCCTTCCGGGAGTTCCGAATCTTCCCGTTTCTCCAACGGAATAAGGCGGGAAATTGTAGTGGAGTATGAACGACTTTTCCTTGGAACCTCCCGTAAGCCCGTCCAACTCCTGAGAATCGCGGCTCGTTCCGAGAGTGGTCAGAACCAAAGCCTGGGTTTCGCCGCGCGTGAAAATCGCGCTCCCGTGGACTTTGGGCAGAACGTTCGTCTTGCACCATATCGGACGCAGATCCATGTAGGTTCTGCCGTCGCACCTCTTGCCCTCGTCCAAAATATTGCCGCGATAGACTTCCTCCTGCAAAACTTCGAAAGCCATCTTCACGTTGTTTTTGTCGAAGGATTCCTCGCCTACTTTTCCCTTTACGAATTCCGCCGTCTCCTCCATGAGCGCGTCAACATCCGCCTGCCTCTTGAGCTTGCTGTTCTGGAACACCGCCTCGAGAAGCCTTCCGCCGACGTACTCCTTGCACATCGATAAAATCTCGTCCGGGCACACTATAAGGGGAAATTCGCGCTTTTCCTTTCCGCAAATCTTAACCAATTCCCTCTGAGCTTCGATAATCTTCTGTATCTGTTCCTGAGCAAATTGGAGCGCCTCTATGAATCTGTCTTCAGGACATTCTTCGGCCGCGCCCTCAATCATCATCATCTCTCTCGAATTGCCCACGTATATGAGATCCAAGGTGGAATCGAGCATCTGCTCGTGGGTGGGATTGACTACGAAATTGCCGTCTATTTCGCCTATCCTCACGCAGCCTATCGGTCCGTTCCACGGAATGTCCGAAATGGCAAGAGCCGCAGAAGCTCCGTTTACCATCAAAATATCGGGTTCGTTGACCATGTCAGCCGAAAGGAGAAGCCCTATCACCTGCACTTCGTTCATGAATCCCTTGGGGAACAAGGGACGAAGAGGCCTGTCGCAAAGCCTAGATGTGAGAATTTCCTTTTCGCTGGGACGGCCCTCGCGCTTGAAATAGCCTCCGGGAATTTTTCCGGCAGCCGAAAACGTTTCGCGATAATCTACGGTAAGCGGGAAAAAATCCTGCTCCGGGCGGAGTGTCGCCGCGGCCGTTGCGTTTACTATTATATTCGTGTCTCCGAGACTTACAGTCACAGAACCGTTCGCCTGCTTGGCGAGAGTTCCGGTGGAGAATTTTATGCCGAGATCCTTTACCTCGACCTCATATTTTTGTTCCATTTTCTTCCTTCTTTTTTGCGCCGGAGAACGGATCGGACGTTCATTTCGGCTATTCCACTCGCGCGGATTATTTCCGCGTGAAAACTTGTTTGAAATGGGCCTACGCCTTCGAAAAAATTTTCGACGCCTTTTGGCCCGAATTTTCGCTTTAGGCGAAAATAAAAAGAGGCAACCGCGCGTCGGATTGCCTCTGGTCCGCCCTTAGCGACGAAGCTTGAGGCGGGAGATTATAGAATTGTAGCGGTCCAGATCGGTGCGTTTGAGATAATCCAAAAGCGACCTGCGCTTAGCCGTCATGGCTATCATGCCGCGACGAGAATGAAAATCCTTCTTGTGCGTGGCCAGATGGTTCGTAAGGTGCGCTATGCGCGCGGTAAGCAGGGCTATCTGAACTTCGCAGGAGCCCGTGTCTTTTTCGTCGAGGCGATATTCCTTTATTATCGCCGCTTTGTCTATAGCCTGATTTTCAGCCATTTGATGTGCCTATTCTATTCTTGTCGCGGTTTTTGGAAGTTCGATTCGAACTCCGAAGCCCAGCCACTCGCCGGACTTCCGTCTAAACTTTCACGAAAAATTTTGCGAAAGTTCCGCGGAATCTTCGCCGAATCCCCACGCTTGTCCGCCTAAGGACCGCCGAACACTCTGACGCATTTAAGCGTGCAGATACTGTTTATTTTACTCTTACGCGCAAGCTTTTTCTTTGAATTATTTACGGAAATATTTTGCGCAACTTGTCTTTAAGTTCGTTTGTGGGAACCGGATTTCCCTGTTTGTCGAACCTTACCATTCTCTTGCACTTGCGCGACAACTCCTTTGGTGAATACTGCCTTATTTCCACCTCTCCGCTTTTGGCTCCCTGCCTCGGATTTTTTATTCTTTCCATTTTTTTCGGAAGGCCGTGCCATGTGAAGTGGATATCCCAGCCGTAAGGATAGCCGCTTAAGTCCGTAAGAGAGGGATAAATCTTTGCGAAGTCGGGAGTTTTTCTCGTATAAACCCTGACGACAAGCGCCGTCGGAAGCGACTTCACATACTCCGTCACAGATTTTAACTTGCCGTCTTTTGCCGCCTGAAAGAACGCCAACGGATCGAATCCCTCGAGATTTAAGCCGTTGTAATTTCCAAAAAAATTCTTCTCCTTGAACTTTTTTGAATAGTACCATCTGTCGAATGAATCTGAGATTCTGAGCCCGACTTCAAAATGGAGATGCGCCCTCGACTTCGGAATGCCATAGTATGCGCTTCTACCCATTCTGCCCAATCTGTCTCCGGCTTTCACCTCGGAACCGACGGAAATATCGGAATCCACTTCGGAGAGGTGAGCGTAAAGGGTATAGATATCCGCGTCGAGCGCTCCCCCGTGGGTAACTACCACGTACCGTCCATATCCGCTGTTTCCCGCCACTGTGTTTATCATGGCGATTTTTCCGTCCATTGCGCAATAGACCGAATCCAAAGCTTCGCCTTTTTTGCTTCTCTTTGCGGGCTTTATGTCTATTCCCTCGTGGAACTGCCAACCGTCGCTTCTGACATCTCCGAAAGCCCCGCTCATGGGTTTTCCCGAGGCAGTAGGCTGCAAAAACTCTTCCGGTTTTGCGCCCTCCGCAAAAAGTTTAGATGGGGTCGGCCACACAACGGCAGCCTCCGCCCGTGCCCATGCAAGCGAGCACGCCAACAAAACCGACAAGCGCAGCACCCCGCCTATCAACATTCTAAAAAAAGCTCCCAACCCCATCTCGATAATCTCCGACAAAACCCGCTAGAAAATTCCGCTGTTTTCTTCGCGCTTCTTTTTTACAATCTCCCCTATTGCTTTTATAGAAGCATTCATATCGTCCGCCTTCTCCTGCAAATCCGTGTCGAGGGGGAGTTCCGGCACGATAAACAACTCTCCATTGTCTATCGGCGCATCTATCTTTCTAAGCCCTACGGGGGCGCCTTGATAGAGCATGACTATGTATCCGCCCATATTGCTCGCGCTCTTGTAGTAGAGTTTTTTTACCCCGCTGTCGTTGCAGTCGAAGAGAAATCCGAACAAGGGCATTCCGCTCGCAGGCATTATGATTTTCGCCACGTCAACTCTGTTTAAATCGCCGCTGTACATGAACGGATCGTTGTCCACCACAAGCGTAAAACCGGACTGGGGCATGGTCACGAGACTTTTCGTAAGTCCCGTAGAAATATTTCTGGAAGTTCCGATGTGGAACGTGATCAACTTTTCGTCGTCGTTTCCGGAGCTGGAACACGACGCGAAGAAAATCGACAACAGAGCCGCCGCCAAACAAAAAACAAGTTTAGATAAGTCTCTCATACCAATTTCCCAAAGATTAAGCAGTAATATTTTAAAATTTTCAAACCCTAATATTTCGCGCGTCACACTATTATGGCCCCCAACTGGCTCCCCAACTTCAAAATCATGTCTTCAGAAGGCTCTTTTTGCGGGACATCGAATACTTTTCCGCTCGCCGGATGCAGATATTTCTGAACCCCCCCACTGGGTCTGCCGAGAGGTTTTAAAATCCTCTTGCGCTCCAAAAGCAGCGATAAAATCTGCTTTAGCGCGTCGACTTCATCTGCTTCGACGGGAGAGTTTTCGTCGCACAGCGACAGAAAAAAATCCTCCGTACTTGCCATGGCGATTTTTCTCGCCGCCCTCTCGTCCTCCTCTGGATTCTCACCCACCACCCTCTCCCAGCGTCCAACAAAACCGGCGGCAAGAACGGACTCGTCGAACTCGTCTTTCAAAAAATCCCTTCGCTCAAGATTCCCCATCGAATCGAGAAAAACAGCGCACACCACGGTATCTCCCGCTTTTATATCCCTTCCGCTTTTCGAAGACTTTTTTGAGAGGGGCTTTATTTGCCATTCCAACATTTGGGCAGTTTCGCATAGGCTCCGGCTATCCGCAACAAAAATTCTCTGATTTTTCCTTTGTATTAAAAAATGTTTGCCTACTCAAAGCAGGCTCTCCCCATGAAAAAAGCGCCCGAGATTCTCTCTCGGGCGCTTAAAAAAAAATTCTATTTTATTACGGCCTTTATCAAAACCGGGAAGTGATCCGATAGCCACACCCCGTTTTGGTTGTCTGTCAAAACTCCGTATTTTAAAATATCCACGGATTTCGAAACAAATATCCAGTCTATCAAACCTTTTATGTCAACTCCCGTTCCGTTGTACCGACCATTACCCGTAAATTTGGGACCATAAGGAGGAGCCTTAGACAATTCACGGGAGTCGAACATAAATCCGCTTTCCTTTAACACTTTTATCGCCCTCGTATTTGGATGGGAATTCAAATCTCCCATGGCAAAAAACGGTTCGTCGCCCGCTATTTCCTTTATCTTTTTCACGAGCAATGTCGCCGACTCGTAGCGAATATTTTCGCCTCTATGGTGAAAGTGCATGTTAAAATAATAAAAAGTTTTCCCGGTCTTTTTATCCAGAAATTTTCCCCAGTTGCAGTTGCGAGGATATCCCGCCCCCCAACCTGTGGATTCTTTTTCGGGTGTCTCGGAAAACCAAAATACTCCGCTTTCGAGCAAATCAAACCTGTCCTTTTTATACAAAATGACGTTGTTGTGGTTGTTTTTTCCCTTCGCCTCTGCCGACGGAACGGTGGGCACTCCGAATATCGAGTACTCCTCCATCTTCTTCATG
>CASDUP010000006.1 GCA_949283955.1 uncultured Verrucomicrobiota bacterium
ATTGTCACCACGAGCCACGTACGCCGACATATTGTCTATGTCGAACAACCAGTCATCGCCGGCTTTCGGGCCTGCGGTATTCACCCAATTTACTCTATTTCCAACGCTCGTGCTTGAAGCCCCTGTCCATTCGCTCAAATCAGCGTAGTTACGGCGAGCACCGATAAAGCGCAGAATTTCAATATTTTTATCTGTCTCATAGTGTACCTTTCTATTTGTTCGAAAAAGCTCGCGGCAACGACTCCCCGAAGGGGGTTTCATCGCCCTAAAAATCTAAAAACACACCGCCACCACTTAGCCTCAATTTTCCAAATGCAAAAGCAGAGTGAAGGAATTTTTTCAGCCATAATTTTGTGCAGCAGGCATATGCCTTTTTAGGGGCAATTGTCTTTTCCCTAGAATGTTAAGTCAAATTTTTTTGAAAATTTATTTTCGAAATCAAGGCTTAAAAATTATTTCTACAAAATTCATCTAGGGCAAATTTTTCTCGCCGCTAAATCGAGAGCATAAACTCCGATAAGAAGTTCCACAAATAAATTGTAAATTTGCGAAATATTCCGCGGTCTTAAAAAGTTGCCAATTTCTCCCCGCCAGACGATCAATAAGAATACTCACAAGACGATATACGGCAACTTAAAAGATTCAAAAACCTCCTTGAAAACTCGCGGAGATGCGTTTGTGTCAAAATCCGGAGAATAGTTTTTCCCCACCATTGAGTACTTCGCCCCGGCGGTTTTGTGGTATCTTAAAATTTCTATCCTATTCAATCTTTTCGCCCCCGATACAAACTCGCACAACGACTCCATATTCTCCCGCGTGTCGTTCACCCCGGGAATCAGCGGGACTCTGACGATAAAATCTTTGCCGGAACCGCACAGCCATTTCAGATTCCTCAATATTTGAGAATTTGGAACCCCAGTATATCTCTCGTGGATTGAAGAATCCATTGACTTTGAATCAATTAAAACTAAATCGCAAAGTCCAACCACGCTTTCAAAAACTTGAGGCGAAGCGTATCCGCTCGTCTCCACCGCGACGTGGATTCTACCTCTAATACGGGCTATTACGTCCTTTAAAAACGCCGCCTGGGCGAGAGGCTCACCTCCGGTAAAAGTCACCCCGCCCTCGTTCATCGCAAAGATTTTTTCGTTTTTCAAAAGCTCCTTTGCAAGAGCCTCCGAGTCGACTTTCCTTCCGCACAAGCTTTTCGAGCCGTCCTTCTTGACAATCCACTGGGGCTTAAAATCCACCCCTTCCGGATTGTGGCACCATTGGCAGCGGAGTGGACAGCCCTTTAAAAATACGGTCGATCTTATGCCCGGACCGTCGTTTACGGCAAATTCCTCAACGCTGAAAATCGTCCCCTCCATGGCAAAAAGCCGCTTGCAGGCGAAGAGAAACTTCGCAAGCCAGCGGCCCTAAAAAGAATTATTGCAACTTTTCTACCGAAACATCGTGGGGCTTCCCATCGACATTTATCCTCAAGTACGAAACCTTCCCATCTCCCTTGAGCGCTTCCTTTATCGGAGCGGGCTTTAGAGCGTAAGCAGACTTGGGCTTCGTGTAGAGGTCTATCAGCTGCTGCGGGAACATGGCATATATTACGCAATGCTCGTCGTCGTCCTTTATCCCCTTCGAGCGAAGCTCCTTGCGAAGATCCTCCATTCCGGGCTTCTTCAAGTCGGCGGGCCTGCATGTTATTGGCTCCTTACCTGACTTTTCGCGCGCAAGCTTCTGTATCTCCGGATCTACGGGAGCCGGAGTGCGACCGTAATATCCAAGCGCTATGTCCATCGCCTGCGGAGTAAACATCTTCCACCTGCCGAATTTCACGTTCATCATCGCCTGTGTACCCACTATCTGCGAAGTGGGCGTCACAAGCGGAATCCAACCGAGTTTCTCGCGAACGTACGGAACCTCCGCAAACACCTCGTCGAACTTGTCCTCCATCTTCTGCTCCTTCAGCTGGACCCTGAAGTTGGAAAGCATGCCGCCCGGAACTTGATAGACGAGCGCGTCGGTGTCTATCACCTCGTTCTTTGGCATCGTGTAGGCGCCGAGCTTCTTATATACGCCGGTGAAATATTTGCGGAGCTCGTTGAACTTCGACATGTCGTATTTCGGGCAGCGGGGATGGTCTCGAAGCATCGCCTGCATTCTCGCCGCGTCGGGCTGGCCGGTTCCGTTGGCAAAAGGAACTATGGAAGTGTCTATGGCGTCCGCCCCTGCCTCAACCGCAGCATAGTAGGTCGGCCCTCCCATTCCCGCGGTCTCGTGGGTGTGAACCCATACCGGCAGGCGAGTCTCAGCCTTTAATTTCGACACGATTTCATACGTCACGTAGGGCGGTATTAGACCAGCCATGTCTTTTATAACTATCGCATCGCAACCTATCTCCTCGAGCTCTTTCCCCATGCGGACAAAATAATCCACCGTGTGGACCGGACTCGTAGTGTAGCATATCGTGCCGTGCGCCTGCTTGCCGGCCTTCTTGACAGCCTTTACCGACGCCTCCAGATTGCGGACATCGTTGAGCGCGTCGAATATCCTGAAAATGTCCATTCCGTGCTTTGCCGAACACGCCACAAACGCGTCTATTACGTCGTCGGGATAGTGGGCGTAGGCAACCATGTTCTGCCCCCTGAACAACATCATGTGCGGAGTCTTGGGACACGCCTTCTTGAGCGCGTCGAGCCTGTCGAAGGGAAATTCACCCAAAAAGCGAAGCCCAGAATCTATCGTAGCTCCCCCCCACGATTCAATCGCTCCAAATCCCACACTGTCCAAAATCGGACAGGCGGGAAGCATAAGGTCGGTCGGCATGCGGGTCGCCGCAAGAGACTGGTGCCCGTCCCTCAAAACGGTACTGTTGAAAACTATCGGCCTCTGGTTTTCCATAATATTTCTAATTTGAATTCGGCTCAATCCAAGCATAGATTAACAGGTTTTTCAAACAGAATTTCCCCTCCTCGAATCAAGAATTCCCACGAAAAAAAAGTTTAATTTTATCGACTAGCATTTTCGCCGTCATATAGAGAACTCACCATGAAGGTATTTTTGCGCACATACGGCTGCCAAATGAACGAGCGGGACAGCGAGAATATAGCAGCCCAGTTCGAAGAGCAAGGCTGCAAAATAACCGACAGCGAAAAAGAGGCCGACATCTGCGTGGTAAATACCTGCTCGGTCCGCGAACAAGCCGAACAAAAAGCGATTGGAAAACTCGGACATCTCGTCGGGCTGAAAACCAGAAAAACCCGCTCTGGAGAAAAAATTTCCGGGCTGCCAGTAGTTGGAGTGACCGGCTGCATGGCCCAAAACCTCGGAGAAAAACTCGCGCAAATAGTGCCCGAAATAGATTTCGCCCTCGGAACCAGAAAAACCCATCTTGTCGCCGAAACCGCTCTGAGAATAGCAAGGGAGAGAATCTCAAACCCCGTATCTGTCCCACGCGCGCCCCTGAAAAAATTTAGAAAGAGCTCCGCAATAATCGACGTGTCTGACGATCCGTCGTCCCACCTGCAAATATACAGGCACAACGAAAAAATCCTCCAGCCCTGCGCTTTCGTTTCGATAATGCAGGGCTGCGGAATGAACTGCTCGTATTGCATCGTGCCAAAAGTGAGAGGAAAACAGAGATCGCGCCCCGAACCCGATATAATATCCGAAATAGAGCGCCTCACCAAACGTGGAACAAAAGAAGTGACTCTTCTCGGACAGGTCGTCAACGCCTACGGAAGGGACTTCGGCAAACCAAAGGCCTTTTCAGAACTCCTCAAAAGAATCAACGACATCGACGGACTCGAAAGAATCCGCTTCACATCGCCCCACCCCTCTTACTTCAGAGACGATTTGATATCCCTCTACGGATCCCTTGAAAAGCTCTGCGAGTACGTCCACCTACCCCTCCAGTCGGGAAACGACGAAATTTTAAAGCGCATGAAACGCCCTTACACGTCGTCGGTTTTTGTCGATATAGCCGAAAAACTGAGGGAAAGAGTTCCCGACATTTCGATTTCCACCGACGTAATAGTGGGTTATCCCGGCGAGACAGACTCGCAATTCGAAGATACCGTCAAAATGTTCCAAAAATGTTCCTTCGACATGGCTTACATATTTAAATACAGCCCAAGAGAGGGAACCCTCTCCGCAGACAAGGACGATGATATCCCAGAAAAAGTCAAAGAAAGCAGAAATCAACGCCTCCTGGACGTCTTGGCCGTTCAATCTTCCGAATACAACAAAAAATACGAGGGACAAATCGCGGAAATTCTCGTGGAGGGAAGAGCAAAGCGCGGAGATGATACTTTTATGGGAAGAACCAGAACCCATAGAAAGGCCGTTTTCAAATCGGACGAATCGAAAATTGGAAAATTGATAAAATTAAAAATTAACAAATCCTCGGTCACCACCCTCGAAGGCGAACCCTTGTCCTGACAAGCAATCCCTATCTCCCCCCAAGTTTCAACTCTATCCCATAAATTACAAAAAAAAATTGACATTCCTACGGACGATGTAAATACTTCCGGTTGGTTTTACGGGGCGGCTTATACTTTGTCGGTGCGCAGGTTGCGGTTTTCCCGTATCGTCGAGGAATCGAAATAGGGAATCTTCGGGGGGAGATTTTGTAGAATTATGGTTCTTTGCCGGCCGGCCAAAACAGGGGGCTCCTTGTCCCCATTCGACATTTTTAAACTGGATCATCTCATGAAAGAAAAACTATCGAGAAGAAAATTTGTCTCACATATGGGACTCTTGGCGGCTTCAATTCCGCCATTTATGATCTCAAAGCGAATATTCGCGTCCGAAAAAAACGGATCCAACGGCAAACTCAACGTAGGAATAGTCGGCCTGGGGAAACAGTCATACGTACACATCATAAACGCCGCAAACAATCCGAACTGCGTCCTGCACTCAATCTGCGACGTCGATGACGAACGGCTCTCCAACAGAAAAAAGTACATAGAAAATATGTACTCTAAAATGGGAATCAAACACTCCCCCAAAACCTTCAAAGACTTCCGCGAAATGATAGCAGACGAGTCTTTGGACGCGGTATTCATAGTAACACCCGACCACTGGCACGCCTTCCAATCTGTTCTCGCCCTCCGCGCGGGCAAGCACGTCTATTGCGAAAAACCCCTCACGTTTACCATAGAGGAGGGTCGGAAGGTCGTCGAAGAGGCGAAAAAATCGGGCCTGGTCTTCCAAACTGGCAGCCAGCAGAGGAGCGACTCGGGCTTTAGAAGGGCCGCTCTCCTGGCAAGCACGGGAATGCTCGGCGATATAAAGACCGTCTGGTGCAATATACCCCCCCGCTTCCCCCTTCTATACAACTGGAAAAAAGAACCCCTACCGAAAGGAATGGACTGGGAAATGTGGCTCGGGCCGGCTCCGTACACGCACTACACCAGACACCTGCTCCACCCGCTTCTGAAATCGGGTGATCCCTACGCCTACGAATGGGGAGAATGGCGCTGGCACACGGACTACGGAAACGGAATGCAAGCCGACTGGGGAGCCCACCATTACGACATCGCCCAATGGGGCCTGAATATGGACGGCAAAGGCCCGAAGTATGTGGAGGTATTCGGCAAACAGAACAAGAAATTTAAATCCGACAAAAAATCCGTAATCTACACGTACGAAAACGGGGCAAAAGTAGTTTACGGGGTGCCCAAAATCATGAAGAGAGAGGCGAATATGCCTGGCGCCAACGTGACATTCGTCGGCACGGAGGGAGTGGCGAGCGGATCGAGGGGAGGCAAGTTCTGGGCAAGCACGCCCGCTCTCAGAACCGCCAAAGTCAAGGCAGGGCTCGACACCCCGTATCTTAGCGAAGGGCATACGGAAAACTTCGTAAATGGAATTCTCACGGGGAGGCCCGTGGTGGCTCCGGTCGAAGTGGGAGCCTCCTCCTGCGAAGTGTGCATAATCGGAAACATCGCCTATAAGCTCGACAGAACGCTCGAATGGGATTGGAAAACCCGCTCGTTTGCAGGCGACGAAGAGGCAAATTCGTTCCTCCGCAGAAAGAACCGCGGAGAGTGGGAAAATTTCTGGAACGCGTAAATCTTTATATCCGCCATGAAAAAGTTTTTTAAAATATTTGTTTTCGCCGCCGCGGCAATGTCCGCATCCGCACCGCTGTTCGGCGCTCTCGTGGACAAGCTCTCGGCAAACGAGGCAGAAAAAATCTGTTCCGCAACCCCAAAAAATCCGGCCGCAACCCCAAAAAAAGAGCGCAAAGCCCTCATGTATTCCAAGACTTGCTCGTATAGGCACGTATCCGGAATACCAGCCGCAAAACTCGCTATGGTCGAAATGGGCGACAGGCTCGGAGTGTGGGAGATAGACGTCTCGGAGAATCCTTCGGATTTTGAGAAGGAAAATCTCAAAAAATACGATTTCGTAATATTGAACAACTCCACAGGCATGTGCTTCGGGGCATCTTCAAAAGAGCTGAAATCTATGTCTCCGGAGGAAAGCAAGGCAACCGTGGAAAATTCGAAGAGACTGCTCGGAAACCTGCTGGAGTTCGTCAAAAATGGAGGGGGAGTCTTCGCAATACACGCCGGAGTCGACGCCTACAGAAATGGAGATATAAAAGATCCCGGATTTATAGAAATGGTCGGAGGCAACTTCCTCTACCACCCGTGGACAATCGACGGGGCTCCAGCCACGATTTTCGTCGAGGACGAAACTTCGCCCATTACAAAGGGAATATGGGACACTCCCACTTTCAGGGTCGAAGAGGAAATCTATATGTTCGGGGACGACTTCTCGCGGGATAAGGTCAGGGTTCTAATGCGTGTCGACGCGGACAAGAGCCCCAGAACCTCCGAATACGGGCTAAAATCCGAAATCCGCAAAGATAAAGACATTCCTCTTGCCTGGATAAAAAAGTACGGCAAGGGAAGGTTCGCCTACGGGGGATTTGGGCACGACTGGCGCAACTATGCCAATCCCAAGATTCAGGAGCTCTACTTGCGCCTGGCACAATTCGCGGCAGGAGACTTGGATGCCGACACCGCGCCCCTCAAGATGAAGGAAGCCCCCGCAGAGCGCATTCCCCTCAGCCCGAAAGTTTGCACTAAAGAAATATCCACCCTCTCAAAAATGAAGGAGGGAGAATCCGACGAAAAAATAAACGACATCGCCTTTGGAATATTCGCCAACTCCGGAGATTTGGCATACTCCCAAAAGATACGAAACTTCATTTTCGACGAAATCTCCTCCGGGAACGGAACGGAAACTTATAGAGAGTATCTGGCGGAATTTCTGCTCGGAGCGGGATTAAAGGATTCGAAGGAAATCGAAAATTTTTCAAAACTTGCAAAGTCGCAGAAAAACCGCGCCGTAAAGGACAGATTGGACGAGGCCGTAGCCCGCGCCAAGGAAGGCGGAAAAATTCTCGACAAGGAAAAACCCGGCAAGATTTGCAAAAACTGGAGCGACGAAAGAACCGCCAGATTCCTAATCGACAATCCCGAAGCGGAAATACCGTCCCGGCTCAAGAATCTCGACGGGCTTTCCCCGAATCTACAATCGATGATGATATATGCGCTTGCCAACCGAAGCGACGAGGAAAGCGGAAAAATTCTCGGCAAAGCCAAGCCCAAAGGCGAGGCGTCCGTGGTAGCCCTGGCTTATGCCGCCGCAAAGCGAGGTTCGGACGTCGAAAAAATTCTGGGCTTCGCGGAAAAACTAAAGGATCCAAAAATGCGCCAAATTGCCGTGGCGTACATACTCGAGATAAAGTCGGATAAAACCGTGGAAATACTGCGAGGCATTTTGCGCGACAACTCCGCAAGCAGGGACAGGAAACAGCTCGCCTCCGAAGCCGTCTCGGCCACCGACTTGTCCTACCTCGGGAAAGGGCTGTTCGACAACTACGAATCCAAAAGCCCCGCAGAAAAAATGGAAATCTTCAAGCTAGCTGTCCTCATATCGAACGCCGAAATGTTCGACTCGTCCTTCAAGGCTATGCTGGGCGAAAAAGACAAAAAAGTATCGAATGCCGCCAAAAGAGCCGTAATGAAATGCGCCTCTCAAAACTTTGACGACGCCTCAGTGGAAAAAATAGCGGTGGAAATGGAGAAAAATCCATATCCTCCGGAGGTTTGCAAATTCCTATTGAAAATTCTCCACTTCAACGGAGGCGAGGCTGCACTCGAAATTGTGGAAAAATTCGCAAGCGAAGGATTCCAAGAAGAGGCGGTTGAATCTCTCGGAAAATGGAGATCGCAAAATGCACTTCCCGTTCTCGTCGAAATAGCCAAGGCCGCGAACGACAAACGAACGAAAATTCTCGCCCAAATCGGAATGGTCGAAGTGGCCCAAAGGGCCAAGATTGACATTCCCACCTTCGGATATTTGGCCGAAAACGCCCTCCGCGCGCAAGAACTGGAAACTGCCATTGTTTTGGCAAACAAGCGCACAAGCATAGCAGCCAAACGCGACGCAATCATGCCCCAGGCAAAAAAGCGCGTCGCCGAACTAAAGGCGGAAAAGGGCAACTAACGCAATTTAAAAAAAGGAAAATATATGGACAGAAGAAAATTCACAAAAACCACTATAGCCGCCGCACTCGGCGGAATTTTCGCCAAAGGAGCATTAGCCCAGGTTTCTCCCTCCAATCCGGCAAAACCCTTCAAATTGAAATTCGCTCCCAATTTGAACCAATGCAAGACTACTCTCAAAGGCCTGAGCGTCTCCGACAAGATAAAGTATTTTTACGATTGCGGCTTCAGGGCTCTCGAAGACAACGGCATGCCTAACAGGCCCCGCGAAGAACAGGACGCCATAGCAAAAACCATGTCGGATCTCGGAATGGAAATGGGGGTATTCTGCACCCTTATTCCATTTAACTGCGCACTCATGACCAACTTTATAATGCCCGACGACACTTCAAAAAAGCCCAAGCCCGACAAGAAGCGCGCAAGAGAATACATGAAGAAGAAGATGGAGGAAGGATGCGAATTGGCCAAGCGAGTCAACGCGAAATGGTCGACGGTTCTTCCCGGATTGGAAGCTCCGAATATCCAGCCAGAGTTCCAATTTGCCAATGTCGTTGACAACCTCAGGTTCTGCTGCGACACCCTCGAAAAGCACGGCCTGATAATAGTTCTGGAACCCCTAAACATAGAGAACCACCCCCTGTTATGGCTGAAGCGCACCGCCCAAGCCTACGCCGTCTGCCGCGCTGTCGACAGCAAGTGCTGCAAGATTCTCTTCGACATCTACCACCAGCAAATCACAGACGGAAATCTGATGAAAAACATAGACTACGCCTGGGACGAGATAGCCTACTTCCAACAGGGCGACGTTCCCGGCCGCAAAGAGCCCGGAACCGGAGAGATAAACTTCAAAAGTCTATTCAAGTACATCCACGACAAGGGATACTCGGGAATCTACGGAATGGAACACGGACAATCCGAAAAGAGCCTCGAGGGCGACAAAAAATTGATGGCCGCCTACAGGGCCGTCGACTTGGATTAGAGAACTCTACCGCTTTAGAAAAAAATTAACTTATTTTGCAATCGTTAAAACATGAAAGGAATATGATGGATAGAAGAAAATTCGTAGAAACCGGAGCAATACTAGGAGCGGCGGCGACTTTGCCGAAATTCTCCTTTGCTTCCGTTAAGGGAAGCGACAAAATCAAAGTGGGGCTAGTAGGGTGCGGAGGACGCGGAACCGGAGCCCTTCTGAACATGATTTGCGCCGACAGCAACATCAAGCTTGTCGCCATAGCCGATCTCTTTAAAGACAAGGTCGATGACGCCCTTGAAAGGGTTAGCAAGAGCTACGCGCGGAGAGTCAAAAGGGGCAGAATCTCTCTCGACGAAAAGTCCTTTGAAGAATGCCTAAACAAAAACAACGTAAAGAAGTTTGTTGGCTGGGACGCAATAGACCAGCTTCTAAAGGAGGACATCGATGTTGTAATAGAGGCCACACCTCCGGTCTTCCGCACGCCCCACTTCGAGAAGATAGTCGAGGCGGGCAAGAATGCTTTTCTCGAGAAACCCGTCTGCATTGACATCGTGCAGGCGCGCAAAGTTCTCGAAATTTCCAAAAAGGCCTCCGAAAAGGGGTTGAACATAGTTTGCGGAACGCAGCGCAGATTCCACCGTGGATACGAAGAAATAATTAAGCGCGTCCAGAACGGCGAAATAGGCGACATAATGGCGGCCCAGTGCTACTGGAACTCCAGCGACTATGTGGGACGCGCTCAGCTCAACCACGAGGAAATTCCGGTCGACGAGGTGGAGTACCAAGTTCGCAATTGGTTCAGCTTCATATGGACTTCGGGAGACCACATCGTCGAGCAGCACGTTCACAATTTGGACGTAGTAATGTGGGCGCTTGGGGACAACCGCATGCCTGTCGATGTGAGGGGAATGGGAGGTCGCTCTACCGATCTTCCCTACCCGAAATACGGAGATAGATTCAGCCATTTTGCGATAGATTTCGACATGGGTGACGGCCTGCGGCTCCAGAGCTATTGCCAGCAGGATCCGGGCTGCCAAAGCGAGGTTACTGAACGCGTGACAGGAACGAAGGGAATCATGTACACCGGACTTTACGGCAAGCAGCTTATCACCGACCTCAAGGGCAAAGTTATATTCCAAGCAGGACCCGAGCTCCAAAGGCCGGAGTGCATGGAAAGGGAACACTCCGCCCTGCTCAATTCCATACGTAGCGGGGGACGGATTAACACGGTCGACAAGCTCGTCAACTCGTGCCTTCTAGCCATAGCGGGAAGAATGAGCGCCTTCTCTGGAAAGAAATTCAAATTCGACTGGGTTGTTAAAAAATCCCAGGAAAGCCTCGCTCCGGAAAAGTTCGAGTTCGTCAAAAAGCCCGTGGGGCCGGTTCCGGTTCCCGGAAAGTACAAGCTCGTATAAACAGCTCTTTGCAAGAATACAAGAAAACGGCGGAACATTTGTCCGCCGTTTTTTTTTGCCGGAAAATTTTCGGAGCAAAGAAGCAAACTCCACAATGCCCCACAAAAAACCGGCCCCACTATCAAACCGGCACGACGTTCAAAGTCAGAAATTGCTGCTTCTGGAAAAATGCCGGCGTGACCACTTGGAACTTCCCTCCGCTGTAGTCCTCGGTCTTTCTATGCGTATGCCCCGCAAGAACCCCTATCGCATTCGGATTTTCCATCAACAAATTTCTCAATTCGAAGTTCCCGTCGGGTTGCTTCGGCGGATTTTTATGCCTGCGCTCAATCTTGTACACTCTGTCGGTCTTTTCTCCCCAATTCGGATTTCCGCATGCAAAGCCCAGACCCCTGCCTTCAAAGTAGAACGGAATATGTACGCAAAATATCGAAGGCAAGCCTTCGTCCAGCTCGCGCCTTACAAAGTCGAGCTGCTCCCGGGAAATGGAGTTTGCAGAATCGTCCAACAAAATAAATTTTAAACCGTTCACCACTTCGGAATAGCAATAGGGATTCCTTCCGAAATACAGGGGCGACAATTTCTCTATCCATTTGTTGTGAATTTCAACCTGTGGGGTTTCCGGACCTATTCCCTCAAAGTGCCAATCGTGGTTCCCGGAAATATACCTGCATGGAACAGGCGACGCTTTCATGCACTCGCAAACAGTCTTGATGTTGTACTCCGATGGAAAATTTATCAGATCTCCCAAAATCAAAACTAAATCGTACTTCTCCTTCCCTGCGCGATTTAGAGCCGCCGCCAAAGCTTCCTTTTTGGGCCTCTTTTTGGACGCGTTGTGCATTCTGGCGGCATATCCCAAATAGGGCTCTTCAAGACCTTTGTCATAGGATATGTGGGCATCGCCAATAACCATTATTTTGGACGGCTTCTCCACCCCTTCGCACGCGAGAAACAGATTCTCCCCCGTCACGGAAAGGGAATACTTTTTACTACGTGCTTTCGGGATTGAACAGCCTGCCAATACTCCCGATGCCAATATTGAAAAACCGAATTTCCTCCTGTCCATAGCTCTTATTTCTGTGTCGGATTATAAGAACAGAGATCCTCCATTCTCTCTATGATGTTTTTTATATCCCTCTCGTTGGGAACAAGAATATATCTGTGTTTCCCGGACGCCTTTTGGGTAAACGAAGTCCTCCCTTTTTCGTCGACGGAAACAACCCCCGGCTCGCTCAAATCGAAAGAGCTCGGCTCGGCCACCACAAGAACGGACGTCATGTCCCAAGAAGGTCTGTCGTGCCTGCCATTTGTATTTTTACCCGCTCGGGCAGCGTACAGATTGTAGGCGTCAGCCACGGGATTCCCCCCTTTTACCCTGTACATGTCTGTATCGACCGAATCGTGCGGGAAGCAAATCGCTTTGCCCACTTCGAATCCGCTAAACACTATCGGAACCGGACAATTTTCAACAAAATACTTAAATGCCGGAATGTCCTTTACAACATTGTACTCTGGTTTTTCTACACCCGAGAAGTCACCAGCCATTACCGAAAAATACGACACTTTTTTTGCCACTAGTTCGGATCCGCTAAGAGGAGAAATTTCGTCCGGCTCGGACTTGAGGAGATTTGATACGTTCGTGGAAAACCCCACGCTTATATATACTACTCCGCCATCCTCGGAATCCGCCAAAAACTTCCTCAAACCCTTCACTGCCGGCACCAACTCCGACTTCGTATCCACCCTTCTGGGATATTGATACGCCCCGAATTTATCCGTCTTTTCCGAAACCTGCTTGTTAAACAGCCCGTCCTTCTTCGTGGGCCCCTCCGTGCCGAGAAAAAATATCGGTATGTCCCCCCTGCCGTAAAATTCGTTGACCACGCTTACATAAACCGGAGCGTAAACGTTGGCCTTGTTTACCGAGCATGCGCCTAGAGAAAGCTTCCCTGCCTTCTCATACGCATGAAGCATCACAAGAGCGAGGGCATCGTCAACGTCGTTTCCCATATCGGTGTCGAAAATAACCTTCGCCGGTTTCGCCGAAGCAAATGATATTAACAATGTCAGTGAGAATAGCGCTATTATACGTGTCATAGGGGCAATTATGGACAAAATACGATGCTTTTGCAAAACTTTTTTGCCGTCCGACTTTGCAAGCGTTAATTACTTGAAAACGAAATAAAATTGGATTCAGATAGTCGCATGGGAAACACTTTCGGAAGAATTTTCAGAATCGCAACATTCGGGGAGAGCCACGGGAAATCGGTCGGCTGCGTTATCGACGGCTGCCCCTCTGGAATTCCCCTGTCCGAAAGCGACATTCAACCCGCCCTCGACAGGCGCCGCCCCGGGCAAAGCGCCATATCCACCAACAGAAAAGAGTCCGACACCTGCTCTATAGAATCGGGAGTGTACGAGGGAAAGACTACCGGAACCCCGATATGCATACTGGTAAAAAACACGGACGCGCGCCCCGCCGACTACTCGGAAATAGCCAAGCTGTGGAGACCCTCCCACGCCGATTTCACCTACGACGCAAAGTACGGCTTTAGGGATCCGCGCGGGGGAGGCAGGAGTTCGGCGAGGGAAACCATTGCCAGAGTAGCCGCGGGAGAAGTCGCCAGAAAAGTTTTGGGCGGCGGAGTAAAAATTCGAGCCTGGGTGGAAAGCGTGCACAGCATAGCAATGCCAGCTCTAAAAGAACTTCCATCGCTCGAGGAGGTCGAGGCATCTCCCGTGAGATGCCCACACGCACCGACCGCCGCAAAAATGTTCGAATTTATAAAGAAGGCAAAAGCCGAAGGAGACAGCGTCGGGGGAGTTATAGCATGCGGAATAGAAGGCCTTGAAGCGGGACTGGGAGAGCCCTCTTTCGACAGGCTCGAAGCCCTGCTTGCCCACGCAATGCTTTCCATTCCTGCCACCAAGGGCTTCGAATTCGGCAGCGGATTCGCCGGAACCAGAATGTTCGGATCTCAGCACAACGACCCATTTTCCATCGACCAGAATGGAAAGATATCCGTAGGGAAGAACGCCGCCGGAGGGATACTCGGCGGAATAAGCTCGGGATTCCCGATAAAATTTAGGGTGGCGTTCAAACCGACCGCCACAATAGCAAAGGAACAAAATACCATATCGCGCGAGCTAAAGCCCACCACGGTGGTCGGGCGCGGACGCCACGATCCGTGCGTGCTACCAAGGGCCGTTCCAATTGTGGAAGCGATGGCTGCGCTCGTTCTTGCGGACCTGAAACTTCTTCAAAAGAGATTCGGATAAAAAATGAGCATACCGACGTACTTGATTTTGGGCAGTCCCACGAGCGGCAGATGCGGAATAGCCCGGGGAATAATTTCCTCGGCATTGGGCGACGACGAATTTTGCGGAGTGTACGTCTCCGAAAACGAAGTGCCCACCGAATTCGACAAGGGGATAGCCTCCGCTCCGAACGCGGGATTCATGCGCTACTCGTCTCCGGAAGACGCCGCAAAGAAAATCGCCGCCCTCGACGAGAAAAAATTTACCCAGATTCTGTTCATAGGGGACTCCACGAAGTCTCCCGCCGACAACGTCGAGGACTTCTCCGAAACCCTCAAGCTTTCGGAAGGAAACGCCAGGCTGGCTAGAATATGGAGCGTGTTCGACTGTTCCATGTATTCGATGTTCCCAAAGGAGACCACTCCATACTTCGACGCGCTATCGCATTTTGCCGATTGCGTGCTTTTGTCGCGGCGCTCGGGAGTGCCTAACAGAGACGTGGAAAATCTGAAGTCACGCTACGAGAAGATGCGCCACCCGCATTTGTTCGAAATGGTGGACAAAAATTTTCAGGTGAAAAATCCCATGGAAATTTTGGTTGAGGAACCGAGAAGAATATCCATGTTCTTTGACGAATACGATCCGCTCGACGAGCTCGACTTGGACGAGGAAAATCTCCCCGAGGAGCCCTTCAACCTTGAGCGCAAAACCGACCCTTACATGGAGCGCTCGCGCAATGGGGAGAGGCTGAAAGAGATTCCGGACGTGAGGGAATTCGCACGAATGGCCCGCGAGGCGGAAAGGCGGAAACAATCATGAAATTTAAAGAAAAAAACTTCGACAAAAAAAATGTCTCCGACGCGGTACAGAAAGTGTCCGCGTACGTTCCGGGAGAACAGCCGAAAGGAGGCGGCTGGATAAAGCTCAACACAAACGAGCTGCCGTACCCCCCCTCTCCAAAGGCGGTAAGCGCCGTCAAGCTCGAACTGGGTTCCGGCGAAAAGCTGAGGCTGTATCCGGATCCGTCGAGCTTCGAACTCAGATCCGCCATTGCCAAATTTTTTGGCTTGAAACCCGAAAACGTTCTTGCCGGAAACGGCAGCGACGACGTATTGAATTTGGCCGTGCGCGCCTTTTCCGACAAGGCGAGAAAAATAGCAAGCTTCGACCCGTGCTACACCCTATATCCGGTCCTCGCCAAAATACAGGGGAGCGAAATTGTCCATATTCCCATCGGAAAAGACTTCAAGTTGGACATTCCAGCCCTGTTAAAAAGCGGAGCCAACATTCTCTTTTTCACAAATCCAAACGCACCCACGGGATTCGGATTCGACGAAAAAACTGTCGCGGAAATTTTGGAAAAGTTCGACGGGCTTGTCCTGGTGGACGAGGCTTACGCCCCATTCGCGAAATATTCCGCCGCGAAATTTGTCGGCAAATATCCAAACCTGATAGTAAGCGGAACTCTCTCCAAAGGCTGGGGACTTGCGGGAATGCGCGTCGGCTGGGCGCTCGGATCACCCGCTGTTATATCCACCCTCGACAAAGTCAGGGACAGCTACAACTTGGACAGGCTCGCGCAGGCGGCAGGAGCCGCGGCCATTTCCGACAAAAAATACCATGCCAAGGTAGTTTCGGCAGTTTTGCGCGAACGGAAAAAAGCGGAGTCTTTTTTCGACAAGCTCGGTTGGCAACATCCGAAAAGCTCTTCAAATTTCCTGCTCGTGGAACCCAAAACCCCGTGCGGGAAATCCGGACCAAAACAGGCAGGAGAGCTGTTCGAGTTCTTGAAAAGCAAAAAAGTTTTGGTAAGATACTTCCCGAACTCTCCGGAGATAAATTCGAAAATTAGGATTACAATCGGAACTCCGGAACAGATGGCAGCGCTGGAAAAGCGCGTTCTGGAATGGATTGAAAAGCGGACGAGGGAATGCAAATGCGGTTCGCTAAACAAGCAAAAAACCAAAGGCGCGAAGTCATGAAACGAGAGGCGAAAATAACCCGCGAAACAAAAGAGACGCAAATTTCCATGGAGCTGAACTTGGACGGCTCCGGGGAATACGACGTGCAAACCGGAATTCCCTTCTTCAACCACATGCTGGAACTTTTCTCGAGGCATGGAATTTTCGATCTAAAATTGAAAGCGCACGGAGACATAGAAATCGACTATCACCACACGGTGGAAGACGTGGGCATAGTGCTCGGACAAGCCGTGAAAAAATGCGTCGGGAACAAGGCGGGCATGAACCGCTACGGATTCTTCATTCTCCCGATGGACGAAACTCTTGCCAGAGTCGCCATAGACCTTTGCGACCGCCCATTCCTTATTTACGACGCCGACGACGGAGAGCGCCGCGTCCGCGACTTCAACGTGTCTCTTTGCAGGGAGTTCTTTCAAGCCTTTGCAAACTCGGCCGGGGCAAATCTCCACGTAAAGCTGGAGTACGGAAACGAACCCCACCACGCCGCGGAAGCCATGTTCAAATGCTTCGCAAAAGCCCTTTCACAGGCTGTGGCGATAGACCCTAGAAGGGGGAACAACCTTCCCACTACAAAGGGAAAAATTTGAGCCGCTTCGATATGTCTAAAAAGGTCGCGATAATAGACTACGGAATGGGCAATCTCATGAGCGTGTTTCGCGCGTGGCAGGCGGCTGGAGCCGACGCGAAAGTGGTATCGTCCCCCTCCGAAATATCGGACGCAAGAATCTTGGTCTTCCCCGGACAGGGAGCCATTTCCGACGCCATGAAACTTCTCGACTCCACGGGCTTTTCGGACTCGATTCGCGAGTGGATTTCCTCCGACAAGCCCTTCTTCGGAATATGCCTCGGACTCCAAGCCCTCTTCAAAAAATCTGAGGAAGCCCCCGTTCCGTGCCTCGGAGTGTTTGAGGGGGAAGTGAAGAAAATGCGCCCCCAAAAGGGGTTTAAAATCCCTCACATGGGATGGAACAACGTCGATTTTAAAAGGGAAAAGGGCGAGCGCTTTTTATCGGGAATAGACTCACCGAAAGATCAATTTTATTTCGTCCACAGCTTCTGCGTATCCACCCCAGACGAATCCATAGTGTTCGGAACCACGGAATACGGAGGGATCAACTTCGCTAGCGCAGTGGCTAAGGGGAACCTCTTGGCGACCCAATTCCACCCGGAAAAAAGCCAGGCAAAGGGAATAGCCTTGTATAAAAATTTCCTCTCCGCAGTCTAAAAGCTCCGGAAGTTTTTCGAAAAATTTTAGAAAAAACCGAAAAAATTTAGGAATTCTAAAAATCGAATCTTTGAAGAATGTTCGGACCGGCGAAAACGCCCGAACAAAGAAAGCTCGTTCGAACTCGTCGAAACGGAAATTTTTTCGTTGCGCATTTGCCGTTAAATTTCAATATGTGAACACATATTATGCCAAATAACGCAAAATTGACAATCGGCGATAAAAGCTACGATTTCCCCATCGTGAAAAGCACCGTGGGAAACGATGGCATAGACATATCCAAATTGCGCGCGGAAACCAGCTATATAACGCTCGACGACGGTTTCGCGAACACCGGTTCGTGCAAGAGCAAAATCACATACATCGACGGCGAAAAGGGAAAGCTGTGGTACAGGGGAATTCCCATTGAGGTTCTCGCGGAAAATTCCACGTTTACGGAAACCGCCTACCTGATAATCTACGGAGAGCTTCCCACAAGAAAACAAATGAGCGCATTTTCCCAAAAAGTTCTGCGCAACGCCGGACTCCACGAGGCTATGATGCATTTCTTCGACGGAAGTTTTCCGTTCTCGGCGCACCCTATGTCGATACTCTCGTCGCTGCTTAACTCTCTCGGCTGCTACTATCCCCACATGGCCACTAATCGCCGCGAACAGGACTTGGAATATTTCGACGACGCGGCCGCTATGCTTTTGAGCAAAGTCCGCACCATTGCGGCAATGGCGTACAGAATGAAAAATGGGCTCCCGCTCATCTACCCAAAGCGCGATCTGGGATACAGCCAGAATTTCCTCCATATGATGTTCACGGAGCCCTACCACGAGTACTATCCGCACGACGACATCACGAAGGCTCTCGATCTCATATTCATACTGCACGCCGACCACGAGCAAAACTGCTCGACCTCCACCGTAAGAATGGTGGCAAGCAGCGGGGCGAACTTGTTCGCGTCCGTTTCCGCCGGAGTGTGCGCCCTTTGGGGACCCCTGCACGGCGGCGCAAACCAGCGCGTTCTGCAAATGCTCCAGGAGATACACGACAGCGGCGACGACGGCTCTAAATTTATAGAAATGGCCAAGAGCGGCAAGGCCCGCATGATGGGATTCGGCCACAGGGTTTACAAGACCTACGACCCGCGCGCCGTAATACTTCGTAAAGCGGCCGAAAGAGTTTTAAAAATTGTAAAGCTGAAGGATCCCTTGATGGATATAGCTATGCGCCTCGAGGAGCGCGCTAGAAACGACTCGTACTTCATAGAGCGCAATCTCTACCCCAACGTCGACTTTTACAGCGGAATAATCTTAAAGGCCATAGGAATGCCCATCGACATGTTCACGGTGATATTTGCGATAGGCCGCATGCCCGGCTGGATAGCGCACTGGAAGGAAGTCGCCGAACAGGAGAAGGGAAAGATTAGCAGACCCCGCCAGATATACGTCGGGTACGACAAGCGGGACTATGTGAAAATGCGCCACAGGGAGGGCGAGTTCCCCTCCGACTACGAGGCCGACGAAAGTCGCACATATACCCACGATTCCGGTTTAATCGAAAAATAATCCATGGAAAACCAGTTGGAAATTATCTCCCAAAACGCCGACACCTTCATAGGAAAAGACGAATTGGGAGAAAAGATAGCAAAAGGCAAGAAGCTGCGCGTGAAGCTCGGAGTTGACCCCACACGTCCAGATCTCACTTTCGGACATATGGTGGTGTTCAACAAGCTTCGCCAATTCCAAGATCTTGGCCACGACGCCGTGCTGATTATAGGGGACTACACCGCCTGCGTCGGAGATCCGAGCGGCAGAAGCGTAGCCCGCCCAATACTGACCCCCGAGGAGGTTTCAAAAAATGCCGAAACCTATTTGGAGCAAGCCTTCAAAATTCTCAACCGTGAAAAAACCGAGGTCCACTACAACAGCGAGTGGCTCTCGAAAATGACATTCGCAGACACTCTCGATCTGGCTAGAAAAATGACAGTTGCCAGAATGTTGGAGCGGGACGATTTCGCCAAGAGATATGCGGAAAATACCCCGATTTCCATAGTGGAATTTCTGTACCCTCTCATGCAGGGCTACGACTCAGTAATGGTCGAAAGCGACGTAGAGCTCGGAGGAACCGACCAACTCTTCAACAACCTCGTCGGAAGAGACCTTCAGAGGGAGGCCGGCATGTCACCCCAGGCCGTGCTTACCATGCCGCTTCTCGTGGGGCTCGACGGAACGAAAAAGATGTCGAAAAGCTACGGAAACTACATAGCTTTCAACGACTCCCCTAAGGACATGTTCGGCAAAATAATGTCCGTGTCCGACGACACAATGTGGACATACTACAAATATCTCATGCTCTACGGAGATTCCGTAATAGAGCGCTTGAAGACCGAACACCCGATGGCAGCAAAAAAGAAGCTCGCATGCCTGCTTGTAGCAATGTTCTACGGAATGGAGGCCGGTCGCGCGGAACTCGAAAATTTCGAAAAGGTATTCTCCAAAAACGAGATCCCGGAAAGCATGAGCGAATTCCATTGGGACTCGCTCAGTTCCGGAAAAGACGACGAAACCCTCGTCAACCTAATCTCCGCCACGTCGATTTTCCCAAGCAAAAAGGAAATCCGCCGATTGATTGAACAGGGAGCTATAAAAATGGACTCGCAAAAGGTGGGCGATCCCTTCCTCTCTCTCCAACGCCCCGAAAAACCAATCGTAATCCAGGCGGGAAAACGAGTCTTTTTCAGAATTCTCCCCTGAGAATTTTCCCGAAATTTCGGAAGGAGATCCGCGCGAAAATTTTTTCGCGCGGTTTTTCTTGCAAACATCGGAACAAACTGAAGCGGCCGTTAAAAATAATCGAAAAAACTGGATTTTCACAAAGGAGTGGTTATATTCCGTATCCGCTCCGATTCGTTCGGAGTTTACCATAGGAAAAACGCGATGGCTGGAAATGTAATAAGCATAATAATGGGAGGAGGCCGCGGAACGCGCCTTTATCCGCTAACGAAATCTCGCTGCAAACCGGCGGTTCCACTCGCCGGAAAATACAGGCTCGTGGACATTCCCATTAGCAACTGTATAAATTCCGGCTGCAATAAAATCTATGTCCTGTCCCAATTCAACACCGCCTCCCTTCATAGGCATATTCTCCAAACGTACAAGTTCGACGCCTTCGGCAAGGGATTTATAGACATACTCGCAGCCGAACAAACAGACCACGGCGGAAACGACTGGTACCAGGGAACTGCCGACGCCGTCCGAAAAAATATGCACCATTTCGAAAGGCATGACGGAGTCTCTTACTACCTGATTCTGTCGGGAGACCAACTCTATCAGATGGATTTCGAAAAACTGATAGATTACCACGTCGCCTCCGGAGCCGACGTAACCATCGCCGCAAAACCGATGCCCCGCAAAGAAGCTCCAGGCCTCGGTATCATGAGAATAAACGACAACCTCGAAATTACAGAATTTTGCGAAAAGCCAAAGGACGAGGAAATTATAGACTCACTCGTTTTGAAGGGAGATCTCCGCAACTATGTCGGAGAAACGAAGGGCGAATACTGCCTGGCTTCGATGGGAATATACGTGTTTTCGCAAAAAGTGCTGGACGAAGCGATGTCGGGAGAGGAAATGGACTTCGGGAAAGAAATAATCCCGGGACTGCTCGGCAAAAAGAAACTGATGGCCTACATATTCAACGGATATTGGGAAGACATCGGAACGGTGGGTGCGTTCTTCGAGGCAAATCTCGCGCTGACGGACAAATTGCCCCAGTTCGACTTTTACCGGCCGGACAAAACCATATTCACTCACTCCCGCTACCTGCCTGGAACGAAACTTTACGGCTGCACCATAGACTCTTCCAACATAGCCGACGGCTCAGTGCTAAACGAGGTGAACCTAAAGCGCTGCATGATCGGATTGCGCTCCACAATAGGAAACGGCTCCCATCTGGAAAACGTGGTGATGATGGGCGCGGACATGTTTGAAACGGTGGAAAAAAAGGCCGAAAACAAAAGAACTGGATTGCCCAATCTGGGAATAGGAAAAAATTGCCGCATCAGAAACGCTATAATAGACAAAAATGCCCGCATAGGAGACGACTGCGACCTCTCGCCAGATGGAAAACCCGACAAATGGGAATGCGATCCGTTTTACGTTCGGGACGGAATTCTAATCGTCACGAAAAACGGAGTGGTTCCCTCGGGAACCAAAATTTAGAAGCCCTGCGGAAATTCTAAAAGCGCTTGATTTGGAAAAAATTTTTTCCACAATCTCCGAGAATGAAAGCGATGCTAAAAATAGCCGCCGCGGTTGCCCTTTCCGCTTTGTTGTGGTCGTGTTCATCAACCGACGACCGCGGAGTGACCATAAGCAACACTTTGTTCGGCGCGGCGGAAGTGAATTCGGCTACGCTTTGCTGAGATATAATGGAAGGAATACCACCAATCGGACCATTTCTGGAGCGGCTCGAAGACCTGAATAAAAAAATGGCCGAGCCCGATTTCTACAACGACCAGCGCACTGCCCACGCCGTTTCAAAAGAACAGCAGCAGCTCTCGAGGCTGCGCGATCTCTACAAAGAACTGGAAGAAACGGAAAGGCAAATCGAGGAAAACAACGCCATTATAAGGGAAAATTCGGAGCCCGATTTTGTCGAGATGGCAAAGGAGGACGTCGCCTCCCTCGAGCAAAAACTGGAACCGCTGAAGAATTCCATTTTAAAGGAGATGATCCCCTCGGATCCCACGGACTCCCGCAACACGGTTGTCGAGATAAGGGCCGGAACGGGCGGCGACGAAGCCTCCCTGTTTGCCGCAGACCTTTACAGAATGTACTGCCGCTACGCGGACGGAAAAGGTTGGAAGGTTGAAAACCTCAGCATGAGCGAATCCCCTGCCGGGGGATTTAAGGAGATATGCTTCCTGCTTTCCGGAGAAGACGTGTACCGCTCCATGAAATACGAGAGCGGAACGCACAGGGTTCAAAGAGTCCCGGTCACCGAAGCCCAGGGAAGAATCCACACATCTGCAGCGACTGTCGCAGTGCTTCCGGAAGCGGAGGAAGTCGACATAAAAATAGACCCCTCGGAGATAGAAATTTCTATAGCCAGGGCGAGCGGCCCCGGAGGGCAAGGCGTCAACACCACAGACAGCGCCGTTCAAATACTGCACAAGCCCACGGGAATGATAGTCAAGTGCGCCGACGAACGCTCACAGTTGAAAAACAAAAACAAAGCCCTCAAGGTACTCAGGTCCCGGCTTCTGGAATTGAAGCAGAGGGAGGAAAGCGAAAAGTACGCAAAAAACCGACGGGACCAAATAGGTTCCGGAGACAGGTCGGAGAGAATACGCACCTACAATTTCCCGCAAAGCAGGCTCACCGACCACCGGATAGGGCTTACCCTGCATTCGCTTCAACAGATTATGGACGGCGACATCCAGGAGATAATAACGGCCTTGGAAGAGGCCGACTACGCGTCGCGGATAGCTGAACTATCGAAGGAAAAATAGATGGAAAGCGTCTTGGAAATACTTTCCAAATGCGAAAAATACTTCGCCTCCAAAGGTGTTCCGAACCCAAAAATCGACGCCCAGCATCTCTTGGCAAAAGCAATGGGCTGCAAGAGGCTCGACCTGTTTCTAAAGTTCGACCACCCCGTAATGGGGGAATCCTTGGACAAGTTCAGGGAATACGCGAAACGGCGCGCGAAAAGGGAACCCTTGCAGCACATACTCGGAAACGTCGATTTCTTTGGAATCACGCTTAAAAGCGACTCCCGCGCTCTGATTCCCAGACCCGAAACTGAAGAGCTTTGCGAGATAGTCTCCGAAGAGCTATTTCCCGACGAAAAATCCCAGATAAAAATTCTAGACATGGGAACCGGAAGCGGAGCCATAGCGCTCGCTTTGGCAAGCAGGTACCCGAACGCCGAAGTTGTGGCAATAGACAATTCCGACTCCGCTTTGGAACTGGCCCGCGAAAATCGGGAATCGCTCTCATTGTCGGACAGAGTAAAGATTTTAAAATCGGACTGGTTTGAGAACGTGGCGGAGAAAAATTTCGATTTGATAGCCGCCAATCCCCCGTATTTGTCCGATTCAGACGTGGATTCCTCCGAACCAGAAGTGGGCGTCTATGATCCCTCTTCAGCCCTGAGATCCGGAGACGACGGATTTGCCGACTTGAAAAAAATACTCTCGCAAGCAAGGGAGTTCTTAAACGTCGGCGGGGCAATCATCTGCGAATGCTCCCCGGAACAACCAAAAAAACTGTCGGAAATGTTCCCTGAATACGACGGAATCGCGCGCCCGGACTCGTCGGGAAGAGACAGGTTTTTTATCGGGTTTTCCCACCCGAGATAATTTTGCGGATTCCCATCGCGGAAATTAAATCCTCTCCGCGTTTAAAAAACTCCGTGCCCGCAACGATAGTATCCGCCCCGCGGCTTATACATTCTGATACGTTCCCGGAGGTTATCCCGCCGTCAACCTCTATCCTAAAAGAAAGTTTCATCTCCTCCCGAAGCTCCGCAAGAGCCGATATCTTCTCCAGCGCCACAGGATCGAAACTCTGCCCGCCAAATCCAGGCTGAACGCTCATAACAAGAACCAAGTCGACCTTCGGCAAGTACGGAACCGCCTCCCCAACGGGCGTTTTAGGATTTACCACTATTCCAGACTTCTTCCCAGCAAGATGTATCTCGTCCAATGTTTCGAACACGGGATAGTCGGGCTCCACATGGACGGAAATCAAGTCAGAACCGGCTTTCGCAAAAGCGGAAATGTAGAGATTCGGATTGTCCAGCATTAGGTGCGTGTCGAAAAACATTTTCGGAAACCTCGACTTGAGCGCCTTTACCACCCCAGGCCCAAACGAAAGGTTCGGAACGAAATGTCCATCCATAACATCGACATGAACCCATTCGAGTCCCGCCTCCTCTATCTTCGAAACAGATTCGGCCAGATTCGCCGCGTCTCCGCCCAATATCGACGGAGAAAGCTCTAAAGAATTTACCATATCCCTATTACGGTGTCTTTTATTCTGACGGCAAGCTCCCGGGCCAATATCGGCATGTTCTGATATTCTTCCCCTATCTGATCGTTGCTGTCCAAAGTGTACACAACATTGCGCGCGCGAACCTTTCTGTCGGAAAATATCACTTCGCCAGTTTTCAAATTCTTCAAAGTGCATGAGGCGATAAGTTCTAGGGAACTCGCCGCGGCAAGCTCCGTGTCGCGACCTTGTGTAGCCACGGTGCGCCTTATGTAATCGACTATTTTTATCTCCAAAACCGCGTCCGCTTCGTCCGCATTCTCAACCGAAAGATTCGGAACCCTCGACAGTTCGTTTATCACGGCGTTAGACAAAAGAGCCGCAACCTGCGGAGCGTAGGAAATATTTTTTACCGGAGGAACGCATATAGAGTCGAACGGCAACGGACGGCCCGTACCCGCCAACCTGTAGTTCGCGCACGAACACACCATAGCGCACCCTGCCAACAACAAAAATATTTTCGCAAAAAATTTCATGGCGTCTAAAGGCTCTCCTCGGCGTCCTCCACCTCTTTGTAAAAACCGTCCTCAAACAAAAACTGGTCCATCTCCGGCCCGTACAGCGGCCCCAAACTCTCGTACGAACGCACGCTACCGTCCGGCGATATGACTTCGCCCACGGAAGCACCAGGCGTCTCCAGAAACGCGTCCACAGACATCGCCTCAAATTCGTCCGCATTCAACTCGTCTATGCGGGTCTCGTCCTCGAAACTGTCGATAGAAGGCTTCTCGTACCTGCCCCAAAACCAATCGTACGGAGTCATCGGCGCCAACACCCCGTCGGCTATCTTCCTAAGTTGCACTCGCGCCTCGTCGGCCGCGGGAGTGGAAGGACCGAGCGTTATCGTCTCGTTGTATAATATCGACGCGGCGGTGTGGTTGTTCCTGTAATAATAATAGAAGTCGCCCAATATCAGCCTGCTTCTTGCCAAAATGTCACGCATGGTGTCAAGCCCCTCCTCGGCGTGCGCAACTTGGGACTCGTTCGGGAACAGAATCAGGTAGTCTTGAAAGAAACTTATGGCGTTCTTCGTGGGCGTCTGGTCGTACTCGGGACCGGAAACGAGCTGGCGGTATATGTTTGCCATCTGCAAATAGGCGTCGGGAGTGAGCATGCTGCTCGGATAGGTATTTATAAGCCTATCCAAAGCGTCGAACGCCGTCTCGTACTTGCCTATGTCCTCCGCAACAAGCGAAATGTTCATCAAAGAAAGAGGAGCGTAGTCGCCGTACGGAGCATTCTTTACAACCTGCTCGTAAAATTTTATCGCGTCGTTGTAATCCGTAAACCACGGAAACCAACCCCACAGGTACGGAGTCGCCCCGTTCTGAATCATGTTCGCGATATTGAACTCCTCGCCTATAACTTGGTTGAACTTCGGATAATCGGGATAGCGCTTTATTATCTCTTGAAGACTCTCAAAAGCATTTTCGAACTGCCCCCTCTTTACATACGAACGGGAAATTTGAAAATATGCCTCCGGAGCAAAAAGGGAATCCGGATATTCGTTTATCACAACTTGGTAGTAATTTATCGCCGAAAGATATTCTCCCTCGTCAAACGCCTTCTTGCCCTCGTTCATCGCTTCCAGCGCGTTGCCGACGTTCACGTTCTCGCCCACTATGTTCGCCAATACACCCCCGCGAATCTCCCACCCCGTCTGGGGAGTCCATACAAGCTCCGCGCGCGCTTCCACGAACGCCGCAACAAACGCGGCCACCGCCGCGATATGGCGAATAAAATTCATTGTCCCGATAGTTGAAGAATTTCTCGCTCTTGGCAACACGAAAACTCCCCTTGCCGAACCCGATTCGAAAATTCTTGCCGAAAAGAAAACTCCCGACAAGAATCGCCTTCCATGAAGAAGCGCGAATTTTTGGGAATCGATATAGGCGGCTCGGGAATAAAGGGAGCCGTGGTCGATTTGAACAAGGGCGAATTTTCAAGCCAGAGAATTCGCATTCCAACCCCAACTCCCTATTCCCCGGAAAGCGTGGTAGCCACAATATCGGAAATAGTATCGGCGTTCGGCTGGAAGGGAAAGATAGGCTGCGGATTTCCCGGCGTTGTAAGGTCGCAAATCATAGAGACGGCCGCCAATCTGGGCGGAAGAAAATTTATCGGAGTGAATCTAGCAGAAGAGATAGGCAGAAAGTGCGGACGCGAAGCTTGGGTTCTAAACGACGCCGACGCCGCCGGCTCCGCTGAAATAAGATTCGGAGCGGGAAAAAATTGCGGAGGAGTGGTCATGGTATTTACCGTGGGAACCGGAATAGGAACTTCGCTCTTTACCGGAGGAAAACTCTCTCCAAACCTCGAATTCGGCCACGTGAGAATGAGGGATAAAAAAAGCGGAAAATACATCGCCTCCGAAAAAATTTGCTCCGACGCCGTGCGAAAAAGCCACGATTTAAGTTGGAAACAGTGGGCCGGAAGATTCAGCAAATATTTGAACTACGTTCAAAGCCTCTGCTGGCCCGATCTGATGATAATCGGAGGAGGGGTCACATCGAAAAAGGATAAATTTTTTAAATTTATCGACGTGAACTGCGATGTAGCCCTTGCCGAACTGGAAAATCGGGCCGGCATAATAGGTGCCGCATACGAAGCTTCAAAAGCTATATGACAAAAAAAGGCGCGCATTCCGCGCGCCCTTTTCCCACTTACACTTCGAGAACCATTCTGTCGTCGGCAAAAATTATCGGCTTGCCCCAATATTTTTCCGCCAAGGGCTTCTCGAACTCCCGATTGTGTATGCTTCCCGGTCTCAGGTGCATTATCATCAGCTCCTTCACTTTTCCAGGATACTTCTCGTTGAGATTTTTGCAGACAACGTTCGGGTAGTGGTGCCCGTTTTCCATCATCAACAGATCGCATCCGTCGTTTAGGAACGGAGCAAGCTCGTCTAAAGCGCGAATGTCCCCGGTAAATATGATGGTCTTCTTGGGATCCTTCAGAAGCTTTATCCTGTACGAATATGAAACATGCTTACCGTCTTTGGTCTTGGGCATGTGGAGATTCCCCAGCGCCTCCACGGAAAGTTCCCCGTCGTTGTATATCTCCCCGTCTTTATCTACGACATCGACCTTTACGTTTTTCAAGTCTCTCCCCGACGAGACCAGCCACATTCCGCCCTTTACCGATTTTTCAGTCGAGACATGAACGGTAAAATCAAACGGCTTTTTCGTTATACGATGCATTGCCCAACCCGTGTGGATAAATCCTCCGAGCCCGCCTATGTGGTCGGAATGCGGATGCGAAATAAACATATGTTTTGCGCGAAGAATATTCATTCCCATGAGAGTGGCAGTCTGGGCGCAACACTCACCGCAATCGAACCAAACGAGATCCCCATTTGGCTTTTCAAGAACCCATGAAGTAAACATGTGGTTCTCCGACGGCTCGCTTCCGGCGCACGATCCGAGAATCTTAATTTTCCACTTTCCGTCGCCCTTATAGTCGTAAGCCTTCTTAAACTGGGAGTAATATTTTTTCGAAAAGGCCTTTCTTACATCCTTAATTTCCTTCTCCGTGATTTCCCCCACGGGCTTCTCAAGAATTTTTTTCGAAGCGCCGTCCAACTTCGGCTCCTCAGGCTTCACTCCTGCACAACCGTTTAAAGCGCCACTTCCGACAACCGCGGAAAGAAGCGCGGTTTTTTTGATAAACCCTCTCCTGCTTTCCCTTTTTTTCATAAGTCGATAATCTATTGTCTTCTTAGTCTAAAATCAAGCAAATCCCGTTCAAATTTAAGGCTAAACAATTCGTTTTCTTCAATATCCGCTTCCCAGTTTTTGCGCGCGCAAACCGAATCCGCTTTTGGGAGCCCATCCCACTTGCAAGCGCAAAGAACTTACGTATAAAAGACAAAACCCTTTGGGCAGCTTCCAGCTAAACTACAAAATGTCTCCCGCGCTCTCGCCGAGAGCGGAACCGCCCACAACTGTAGTCTTCTCCTCTATCGCCTTGCGAATAGCCTCCGCAAGCTCGGGATTTTCCTTTAGTTTCGCCTTCGCAGCCTCCCTGCCCTGGCCTATGTATTCGTTGTTGTAGGAAATCCACGCGCCTTTCTTTTCAAGAATCTTCTGCTCTATCCCCAAATCTATAAGACTGCCCGTCTGGGATATTCCCTCGTTGTACATAATGTCGAATTCGCATTCGGTAAACGGCGGAGCAACCTTGTTCTTAACCACCTTTATCTTGGTCCTATTGCCCGTCACCTTTCCGGAGGGATCCTTTATCTGCCCTATTCTGCGTATGTCTATCCTAACGGAAGCAAAGAATTTTAACGCCCTTCCGCCGGGAGTCGTCTCGGGATTTCCAAACATGACTCCTATTTTTTCACGAATTTGGTTCGTAAAAATACAAACGCACTGGGTCTTGCTTATCGCCGCAGTAAGGCGCCGCATGGCCTGGCTCATCATTCGAGCCTGCAACCCCACGGTGGTGTCGCCCATCTGTCCGTCGAGCTCCTGCCTCGAAACCAAAGCAGCCACCGAATCCACCACCACCACGTCTATGGCTCCCGACCTTATCAAAGTCTCCGCTATGTTGAGAGCGTCCTCTCCGCATTCCGGCTGCGCCACCATCAAATTCTCCAAATCCACCCCTACGATTTTAGCATAGCGCGGATCGAGAGCGTGTTCCACGTCTATAAACACCGCGTTCCCTCCCTTGCGCTGCGCTTCAGCAATTACCGAAAGACACAATGTTGTCTTCCCCGAAGACTCGGGACCATAAATCTCGATTATCCTGCCGCGGGGCAATCCCCCCGCTCCTAAAGCCAAATCTATCGCGACAGAACCAGTGCTTATCGTATCCACCTGCATCTTAGACGCGTCTCCCAACCTTATCAGCGAACCTTCGCCGAACTGCTTGTTAACCATGCTAAGAGCGCTCTCGAGAGCCTGTGCGGATTTTTTATCTATTTCCGTGACGGGAATTTTTTTACCCATAACAATAATCCTCCAAAAAAGTGTTCGCTTGAATTCGTATTATCGAGCAACCCTTCTGTCGATATTTTTTATCGAAAAAAATAATGGAAGCTTTACATTTGAATTCGCTTTACAAGAACCTTTAAAAGTCCACCATTTCGTCGATACACCATAAAAAGTTATGAATGAAAACCTGCTCAAAATAAGGCATAGCGCCTCGCACATTTTGGCAACGGCCGTGTTGCGCATTTTTCCCGACGCGAAACTCGACATAGGCCCCGCTACGGAAACGGGATTTTATTACGATTTCGACCTTCCCCACAAGTTTACCGCCGAAGATTTAAAAAACATAGAGGCGGAAATGAAAAAGATAGCGGGCGAAAATCAAAAATTCGAGCGGATCGAGGCGACGAGATCCGAAGCGGAAAATTTGATACGCCAATCGGGACAGGAAGAATACAAGCTGGGCCGCCTCTCCGACATTCCCGAAGGGGAAAAAATCACCTTCTACAAAAATGGAGAATTTTGCGATCTTTGCGCCGGGCCCCACGCCGATTCGACCAAGGATTTAAAAGCCTTCAAGCTTTTGTCCGTTGCCGGAGCCTACCACCGCGGGGACGAAAACAACAAGCAGCTTCAGAGAATATACGGAACCGCGTTTGAGACGCAGGAAGAGTTGGAATCCTACCTGAAGAGAATGGAGGAGGCGAAACTCCGCGACCATCGCAAACTCGGAAAAGAAATGGGCCTATTTGCAATAGACGACAAAGTAGGACAAGGCCTGATTCTCTGGAAGCCGCGCGGAGCTAAAGTTCGCCAAAGCCTTCAGAACTTCATTCTGGAATTGCTTAACGAACAGGGATACGAGCAAGTGTTCACACCGCACATAGGAAAGCTTGGACTGTTTAGAACCAGCGGGCACTTCCCCTATTACAAAGATTCCCAGTTCGTTCCAATAGTGGAGCGGGACGCGCTCGCGGAAATGGCCAAACAGGGATTGAAGGTTTCGGAATTCGAGCCGAGACTGGAATCCGGAGAAACCGACGGATACCTGCTCAAGCCCATGAATTGCCCCTTCCATGTGCAAATCTACAAATCCGATCCTCATTCATACCGCGATCTGCCCGTCAAGCTAGCCGAATTCGGAAACGTGTACCGCTGGGAACAGTCCGGTGAATTGAACGGAATGACACGAGTTCGCGGATTTACACAGGACGACGCACATATATTCTGCACCCCGGAACAACTCGACGAGGAAATTCAAAATTGCCTCGATCTGGTTAAGGCGGTGTTCGAAAAAATCGGAATGAAGGAATATAGGGTCAGGATTGGACTCCGCGATCCCAAGAGTTCAAAGTACGTCGGCAGCGACGAAAATTGGGAAAAAAGCGAGGCCGCCCTGAGAAAAGCCGCAAGATCCCTCGGCGTGCCCTTCACGGAGGAAACCGGAGAAGCTGCATTCTACGGACCAAAAATAGATTTTGTAGTCAAGGACGTGATAGGACGCGAATGGCAGCTCGGAACCGTTCAGGTCGACTACAACCTGCCCGAAAGATTCGACTTGTCCTACATCGGGGCCGACAACAAACCCCACCGCCCAATAATGATACATAGAGCCCCGTTCGGATCGCTCGAAAGATTCACCGGAGTGCTAATCGAACACTTCGCGGGCAACTTCCCGACTTGGCTCGCACCAGAACAGGTGCGAATCGTACCGCTCGGTGAAGAAACGGAGGCGTACGCGGACTCCCTGTATAAAAAATTAAAGAAGGCAGGAGTGCGGGTGGGAATCGACTCGGGATCGGAAAAACTTGGAGCAAAAATCCGCAAAGCCGAAACGGAAAAAGTATCCAATATATTCGTCGTTGGAAAGAGAGAGGCCGAAAACGGAACAGTGAGCGTGCGTTCGAGAGTGCACAAGGCGTTCGACGGAGCAAGAAGCCAAGACGAAGCCCTCAAGCTCATTCTCGACGATATAGCAAACAGAACCTTGCCGGACTCCTTCCTGCAATAGAGAAATTTTACCCTACAAAAAAAGCGCAGCCCCCGGCTGCGCTTTTTATTTGCTCCAATTTTTAAGCTCTCTTTCTGCGCAAGAAGGCAAACCCGAGAGCAAGCACGCCTATTAGCGCCGCAATGTCTGCCGGCTCGGGAATTATGTAGTATTCCCAGCATGGAGCTCCGTATGCGTCGGTAGTTTCCACTTCCGCAAGGTAATAATCCACTCCGTACTTTTCCGAATCCGTATAGCCCTCTACCCTAAATAGATTATTTTCCAACACGCTGTCGCTATAAGCTATTGTTCCATTTATGCTTAATTCCGAAAGTTTGACATACGACAAAACTCTATCTTCACCAACAACATAGTCCTTAAGAAGAATATAACAATCATTCAAAGAAGTGTCGTCTCTGAATCTCACACCACCAATCGAGAACACTTGCGAAACTCCCGCTCCGGTTGCGTTTATCATCTCTGAAGTAATTCCCAATGCCTCGAGTTGCTCGTTCGTCATTCCATGGTCGCTCATTCCAAAGTCCACCTCAAGTCTCCTGCTCGCGCCAACGAAATAAATTCCTCCAATCTCCAAGCTGCTTCCGTTCAAATTTATCGTTCCGGAAACTCCCTCCGAAGCTCCCCAAAGATAAATTTCAGCCTGCGAAGCGAGTTTTAACTGGTTTTGTCCAAATACATTCACTCTCGCCTTGCTTCCAAATCCGAGATAAGTTTGAATGTTCAAGGCGGAAGAATTGTTTGTGTTGAGAAGATTGTATATACTCGACCTCAATCCCAAGTTGTTAAAAGTGTTGTCGACCAAACCCCTGAAGTTTATTATCGAACCATTGTTCGTGGCAGAAAAAGACGTTTCCGCCGTTCTTACGGTCGAATCCAATTTCCCATAGAAATTCGTCACACTTCCATTGGCCCGAGCACCTCCCAATAGCGTTGTGGACGAAACATTACTTGTAATTGTGATGTCTCCGTAAAAATTGATCGGAGTAGATAGGGAATTATTGTAGAATAAGGAAGTAGTGGAAACACTATCCATAATGGATATGTTGCCATACATGTTCACCACGGAATCAGACGCTCCACCCCCCACAGACAAAATATATCCCTTGTACTTGCCATTCAAATTTACATTTCCATTGATCGTCAAACTAAGCCCGGATTTATCATAAACTCTGTATCCGTAGGCCGTGGATGTGTTGGCGGTCTTGTTGTTGATGTATAAATCTCCGTCAAAAACGGCAGTTCCGTTCTCCCCTCCCATTCTGATGACTTCAAAATCGCTCGACGTTATGCTGTTTATTTCAATGTCACCTTTTGAAGTTATTGTATTGCCGCCTCCACTTGTCGGAGAATCGTCGTACACGAAAAACGCCGCAGTCCCAGTGTCGTTTATTGTGATTTTTCCGTTTACATTTATCCGCCCCTCACTCCCATTCAGACAGAATACACGAGAGGTGGTTTTTGCGCTTAACTTGTCTATATTTATGGAGTTGTTTACGGTAATCGTCTGATCCGCCACTTTTGTGATGAAAAGAGAAACACCTCCCGCTTCCGATACCATGCCCTTTACGTTTATAGCTCCGTTCACAGTGACGGAATTTCCCGCTCTACCCAGGTAAAAAATATCCATAGAACTTGAGCTGTTGGAAATATCCACCGCCAAATTTCCGTTCAACACGGCCTCCCCCGCAGCATACCCCGTGGAGCTGTCCCCCGAAAGCGTCATAAACGACATGTACCCAGGACTATTTTTTACATTCCACGAAACGTTCCCCTCCACATAGTAGGATCCAAGACCTCTAAATACGTATCTTCCACCTCCATTTACTATCATGTCGCTATAGACTGTGACACTCGCTAATCCCCCTAAATAAAATAAATTAACTTCATAATTGCCGCTGTCTTCAAATGTCAAAGTTCTTTGGTGGTCGACGGATCCGAATACCAAATGATTATTCGAACTACTGCTGAATAGATAATCCCCTCCGACCGATCCATTCGTAACCTTGACATTACAGTCAAAAGTAAAGGTCGTAGCGTAGGTGTCTAAAAGCCCTCCGTTCTTCCTAAAAAACACCAACTGATCCGCCGTGCCTGTATAATCGAATATAAGAGAATAATCGGAGTCTCCAGCGCTCATTACTGTAGCGATATTCGTGTTCTTTTTCGTCTCGCCTCCGCGATCATAGGAATTCTCTATTCCCAACCTTCCAATAACAAGATCTCCATTGAGATCTACATTTTGAATCTCGCTCCCGCTTCCGGTAAATCCCGAATTTATGTACCCTATATGTAGATACACCGATCCGTCCCCCGCATAGTCTGCCGTCACACTTTCATCAGTTCTTGCACCAGTTTCTGCGTTCAAAATCCCAAGTGCATCGATTTCGGCAATAGTGTTCGCTCCGCTTACCAACCTGTCGGAAAATACCGTTCCACCGTCTTCGATAAACACCTTGTTTGTCGTGGTCTCATTAAACATTCCCGTCCCGTCGAAACCACGCGTCCAATAAACATTGTTTGAAGCCGAAGTAGCTCCAAACGCGTTGGCAAAAACCAACAAGAAGGTCGGGATAAACAACCCCCTAAAAACAATGCGCGTATTCATATACAAATTTCCTAGTTAAATAAAGTTCAAATTAATTCTAAGAATACTCATATTTATATTTTTAATTCCGAAAAGTCGACACATTTTTTTGATTATAAATATTTATTTCATAAACCAAAACATTCTCCTCCCAGTTTTCAGACAGCCCTCGCCGCCGTCTCAGAATCTCCCTTCCCCTCAGGGCTTGTCTATATTGACGATGCCGCCAGCTTCGTTTATAAGCTATTCGTATCTTAAAGATGTTGCTGGCTACGAAAACATTCCCTCTCCTCCAAAACTGCGCCTCCAATAAACAGTGACGGCAAACATTGCTCAAAACTCCTTCAGAAATAACGACCGCAAGAAAAATTTTCTTTAACGAAGCGAATACTACTGGCGATATCCTTTTTAACATAGAATCTTTATATAAGTATACAATATTGAATTACAGCAAAGATGAATATATTTTTTGTAAGTGTCAATTAATTTTTAAATACCAAAAACACTCTTTTAATCTTCAAGACAAAAGAAGACAAGTCACTATCAACACCGTACATAAAATGCGGCAAACGCAGGCAAAGCAAGTCCCGCAAAAAAATTGGCGAAAAATATTTTAATAAAAAAGGAGCGTTTTTAAACGCTCCTTTATATCCGCTTTTGTATTTTGGCAGCTTTACTTTTTTCTGCGCAAGAAGGCAAAACCAAGAGCAATCGCCCCTATTAGCGCCGCAATGTCTGCCGGCTCGGGAATTATGTAGTATTCCCAGCATGAAGCTCCGTATGCGTCGGTAGTTTCCACTTCCGCAAGGTAATAATCCACTCCGTACTTTTCTGAATCCATATAGCCGTCGAAGCGAAGTATATTATCTTCCAATACACTGTCGCTATAAGCGAGTGTTCCGTTCAGTTCGAGTTCGGAAAGCTTCGTGTATGACAACACCTTATCTTCTCCGGCTATGTAATTTTTTATAAGCACGTAGCAATCGTCTGTGGAGGACGCCGTATTAAATCTAATGCCCAATATCGATATTGTTTGACTCTCCCCGGATCCCGTTGCGTTTATCATTTCCGAAGTGATCCCTTGGGCGGCAAGCTGTTCGCTTGTCATGCCATGATCTGACATTCCAAAGTCCAGTATGAGGTT
>CASDUP010000007.1 GCA_949283955.1 uncultured Verrucomicrobiota bacterium
AGAATCGACATGGAAATAGAAATTATAGAGAGCGGAAAATTCTATTTGGAGTCGATAAACATACAGGGAAATACGAAAACCAAAAGCGAGGTGATTATTCGAAATCTCGCCTTGGCTCCCGGAGACATATTCGATCTCCGCAGAATGAAGGCTTCCGAAAGCCGCTTGAGAAACACGAGGTTTTTTGACGAGGTCTCCATAGCTCCCGAAAACACCAATATTCCGAATAGGCGAAACATGAGGATAGTCGTCAAGGAGGGCAGGACGGGCAATTTGACTTTCGGAGCGGGATTCAGCACGGTGGAAAATTTGGTGGCCACAGTCGAAGTGACGCAGAGCAACTTCGATATAGCAAATCCCGACGGATGGTTCCAGGGCGCGGGCCAAAAATTTAGGCTTCGCGGAACCATAGGATTGGAGTCTAACCAAATTATATTGAGCTTCGAGGAGCCTTGGCTCTTTAACAGGGAACTCGGCTACGGAGTCGACTTGTATAGAACGGATACCGGATACTACTCCGACTACTATTCGGAAATAAGGCTCGGAATGCAAAACTATCTCAGAAAGCGCCTGTTCGAGCTGGTTGAGGGAAGGCTTTCGTACAAGATAGAAAATGTGGAAATTTACGACGTGGAGTCGAACGCCCCCTACGTGGTCAAAGAAGAGGAGGGCAACAGGTCGATATCGCAAATAAGCCTCACTTTCCTGCGCGACGACAGAGACGACTACATGATGCCTACCCGCGGAACTCGTTTTGAAATAACCCAAGACTTGGCAGGGGGACCCCTTCTCGGGCAGACGAACCTCTACAGGGTGGAGGTAAGGGCAGGTTGGTGGATACCCACTTTCAAATTCGGCAACCAGGTGTTTTCAATCGTGGGCAGAACGGGAAGCGTGATGGGATACGGCGGAAAGGAAGTTCCGTTTTTCGAAAAATTCTTCCTCGGTGGAGCCTACAACATGAGGGGATTCAAATACAGGAAAGTTGGGCCTATAGATCCCGCCACCGGAGAGCCTTTGGGAGGCAATACGTTCGGATTTTTGTCGTTTGAATATTCCGTGGAATTGTTCAATCCAGTGAGGTTGGCGGCATTTTACGATATAGGGTTTGTCAATTCCGACGAGTGGGATTGGGATCCGAGCGATTACAATTCGGACTTCGGAATAGGGCTCAGGATTATATTGATGGGAGCCCCGATGAGGATAGATTTGGGATTCCCCCTGCGCACGGGAGACTTCAACTCGGACGGAATGCAGTTTAACTTTTCTTTCGGAACGGTGTTCTAAAAAAATTGCATGATGGCGGTAAAAATTTCATAAACCCTCGAACGTTTCTCCAGTTGCGATGTCATAACTGGAGCGACTTTTAAAAAAAGCTGGAAAATTTTCGAGGTTTTTGAAACAATAGAGAAATTCAAACTTATAACAATCGGAGTATGAAAAAAATATTGGCATTGGTCGCGGCGTTTGCCGCTTATTCGGTTCTTTCGGCTTCTCCCGTGATCTACGTGATAGACATGGCTCAAGTCTATTCCAATTATTACAAAGCTAAGTCAGCTCAGTCCCAGTTGCAGTCCTCTGTGGACGCCGCGAAGCAACAACTTCAAACTATGGACAAGCAGGCGAAGGACTATGCCAAACAGCTTCAGGCGATTCAGGAAAAGGCTCAAAATCCTGCCCTTTCCAGAGACGCCCAGGAGAAGATAATGCGCGAAGAGGGAGCGCCCATTTATCAAAAGCTGCGCCAGCTTGAGGCGGAAATGAAAGCCATAAGCGACCAGACGAACGAGCGGGTCAGCAAAAACGCCCAGCAGATCAGGGCTGTCCACATGCAGGAGATAGGCGAGGTTATCAAAAAAATCGCCGAGGATAAAAAGGCCGACTTCATAATTGAAAAGGGAGCGTGCCATTTCTCCAAGCCCCAGTATGACATATCGCAGGAAGTCATCACTGCAATCAACGCCGGGGCGCAGAAGTAGCCTTTGTTAAACCAAAAAAACGCGGGACCTTGTGGATCCCGCGTTTTTTTTGCCCGGCGTCTAATGTTGGGCTTGTTGGGCGCGCCTGCGCTTGCGCCACTTGTCCCTGTGGTTCATGATCCAATCTAAAACGGCCCTGTCGTACCCGATGTCGTGCCCGGCCTTTTCCGACTCGAGCCATTTGTGCCTCATGATTTCCTCCCTTTCGGCGAGAAATTCCTGGTAAACTTTCGAATGTTGCAGCGAAATTCCCCCTTCGGAGGAAGTCTTTTTAGAGCGTTTCATCTTTGGCGCTTTCCGTGAAAAAGGAGGAATCGAAAAAACCGCCGAACAAGCTCGGCGCGCCAATCAATTCCTCGTTTTTATTCTCTCTTAAATCGGAAAAAATCAAGCAAATTTACGGGGATTTTTTTACGGGTAGTTTGCCGTCAATCATGGGAGGTTTTAGCGCAAAGTTCTTCGTGTAGCTTGGATACTTCGATATTTTTGCGGCATGGAAAATTTCAGCGGATGGGGCTTTGATTTTTAAAATCGGCATAGCTAGCAGGGGGATTTTTTGAGGAATAGTGTTTTACTAGCCATAGGGTTTTATGTAGAGTTTTTCTTATGAAAGACGTGTTCGATTCTCCGACAATATCACTCGCGCTGCTCGTGTGCGACACCGTCATTACGGACGCGGCAACCGGCAAGAAAACTTTGGTCGGAATTTTTAATTCCGTCAGCGCCGTGTCGTACCCGCATTGCATACGGGAGTTTTACATCTTCTGCTCTCTTACAAACTGCGAGCCGAACACGGATATTTCCGTAAGGCTTACAAATTCCGAAGGCGAGCAGATGTTCGACTTGAAAGGTTCTATTCGCAGCAGATCTACGGACGAGACTCCGGAGGTGATATTCGGGATACGCAATTTTGTGGTGAAGTCCGAGGGAAAATACGAACTGACGCTGTTTGCAAACGAAATTCCCATCGCTTCCCGCTTCATAAACTTCACGAGAATGGCCGTAGAAAACAACAATGGATAAAAAAATTCCAAGCGTGTGGGTGGTGGCGGACGGGATATGTTCCCGGTCTTTGCTCGAAGGGCTCAGGTATCGTCGGGAAATAGACAGGCCTCTTTGGGGAAGATTTTTTTACGACGGAAAGAATTTTCCGCTCAAATTTTTCGGAGCCGTGAAGTATTTGTTCGGGGCGGGATTGCATCCGAAATGCCTTTTTAACACTCCGCTTGCGAGGAGAATCCTTTCGAAAATAGCCGCCCGAAAAAACGGGAAAAGCTTCGACGCGCTCAAAGTGCCGTTTGAAAAGCTCAAATATTTTAATTACTGCGAGGTTTCCGATCCGGTCGCGGCTCTCAAGGAGAAGGCTAAAAAGAGAACAAAAGATTTCTTCGCATTCGACGGAGATGCCGAGTCGGCGCTTAGTGCGGCAAAAAGAGGGGCGGATTTCGTGTTCCTAAAATGCGGTGCGGAAGAGGCCGAAAAATTTATTTCCGGTCTCGAAGGAATCGACTGCGAACTTTCGGTGGTGTGCGAGTCTGAAAGGGATTTTTTAGCTGAGAATGTGGATTCGGCTTTAAAGGCGGAGGGCTTGAAGTTTGGAAGGGACTGCGTCTGGTTTTTGGGGTCTTCGACCGCCCGCTTTTGGTACATTGGAGACGGTTCGCGGGAGAGGGCAAGAAGGGCGCTGGAAAAACTCAGGGGGAAATTCTTAGATGGAAAATCCCACGCGGCGGACGACGTGTTCGTTTTGGACGATGGATACGGAATCGAACCTTCGTTTGTCGGAGGAAAAAATTGTCCAGTTTTGTTTTCAAACAGGGAGATTCCGCCGGCGTTTCAGCTTTTGGATCTCATCGAGGCAGATTAGCTTCTCTTGCCGAACTTTTTTGCTATAACAGAAACTATTATTAGCTGGTAGGCGTGGTAAAGCATTGTAGGGAGCAGTATCACTCCTATGGTGGCGGGGTTTGAGAACAGAACTTTCGACATCACCGATCCGTGCACGAGCGATTTTTTCGATCCGCAAAACAGTGCTGTTATGGTGTCTTCGGTACTGAATTTCAAGATTTTGCACTCGGCGTATATCAATCCGTACGCCGCGAAGAATAGCGCTACGGAGGCGGCCGATAGCAAAATTAAATCGGAAGCGGGAAAGTCGGAGAACATGTCTTTGTGAAACGAGTCGCAAAAAGACGTATATACTATCAAAAGTATTATCGACTCGTCGAATTTCCGCAGGGTGGATTTGTGCTTTTCGGCGAACGCGCCGAACTTTACGTTCAGAGCAACTCCGGCGCAAACGGGAACTATCACTTGAATTACGAGCTTTAAAATCACTTCGGAAAGTTCGTGGGAATCGTCGACCGAACCGAGGAACAGAGACATCCAGACGGGAGTTATAAACACTCCCGCAAGGCTCGACAGGCTCGCGTTAAAAATTGCGGCAGTTAGGTTTCCCCTTGCTATGGACACCATCACCATCGACGATGAAACCGTGGAGGGAAGCGTAGCCAAAAAGAACATTCCTATCCAGAGATAATAGGAGGAAGAGTTTGTTTTTTGGGCGTCGAATCCGCAAAGGAACATGGAGCACAAGACGAGAATAGGGAACACTACAAAGGTGGAAAATTGAACGACGGCGTGCAGCTTTATATTTTTTAATCCGCTAGCCAATTTTTCCCTGTTGAGCCTGAGGCCATAAAAGAAGAAAATCACGCTGACTCCCCAATTTGCTAGGTCTCCGAGGGAAAGTCCCCAGATTTCGGAAATTCCTATTTCGGGATCCAGCCACGCGAGAAAAATCATTCCGAACAGGCACAGCACGAATGGTTCCAGCCCGAATCTCTTCAAAAAGGAAAATGCTTTCATGATGGAGCTAAAAATTTTGAAAAAATAGTTTGCCTGGCGGCTTCGTACGCCGCAATTCCCACGGATACCGACAAATTGAGCGAGCGGGTATCGTCGGCTTGATGGGGGATTTTCAAACTTCTGTCCTTTAGAAGTTCGTGGATAAAAAGCGGAGTCCCAGCGTCCTCGCGCCCGAAGAGAAGTCCGTCTCCCTCTTTAAATTCCGCTTCGTATATGCATTTCGGAGATTTTGTGGTCAGGAGCCACAATCTGTCGAGAGGAGGTGACTTGTCTGAGTTCAAAAACGATTCCCAGTTGGAATGCTCCGCCAAGTCGAGTTCGTTCCAATAGTCCATTCCGCTGCGCTTGAGGCTTTTTTCGTCTATTCTGAATCCGTATGGCTTTATCAGATGGAGCCTGGCACCGAGAACCCTGCACGTTCTTCCTATGTTGCCCGTGTTTTGCGGAATTTGGGGGCAATAAAGAACTATGTGAAGTTTTGGAGTTTCCATTTGGACTATTCCTTGCCTTTACTCGCTTTCAAAAATAGGGATTTTTTAAGAGTTCGGCGTTTTTCCGTTCCTTCGAATAAGCGGCGTTTTGATAGGAAGGTCGGAAGCTTTTGCCGAGTTTTGGAGCTTGCATTTCTAATATCCAGAGCGCCTGTTTGAGAGTTCCCTTTTTGCCTCTCTCATTGCGGCGGATTTCTTCAGGTCTTCACGCTTGTCGTACAGCTTCTTGCCGGTGGCCAGGGCTATTAGAATTTTGGCAAGCCCCTTCTTAAAGTATATCTTAAGCGGAATTATCGCGGAACCTCCGGAGGCGGTTTCGGACTTTAATTTCAAAATCTCCTTCTTGTGGAGCAGAAGTTTGCGCTCGGAAACGGGATCGTGGTTGTTTAGATTTCCAAATCCGTATTCGGCTATTCGGGCATTGTACAAAATCGCCTCTTTGCCGTCGACTCTGACAAAGGCGTCGTTTATCTGCGCCTGCCCGGATCTGAGGCTCTTTATTTCCGTTCCGCGCAATACGATGCCCGCTTCAAAGGTCTCCCCTATGAAGTAGTCGTGCGAAGCCTTCCGGTTCTTTATTTCGGGAAGCTTCTTCGCCTCTTTGTTCCGCGCCATATCTAAAATAAAAAAGCCGCGCCAGAATACTCAACAGCGCGGCGTGTCGACTCGAGCAAAGCCGCTCGCCTTACTGTTCGGAGTGGGGTTGGTAGAGCTCGTAGGAAATCTTGTCCTTCACTATCTCCAGAAGGGCTATATCCTCCAGCGCCAGCCTCTCGAGCGATTCAACCAACGGCTTGGAGCCGTTCTTGAGCTGCTTAACCCTCCTGGACACCACGTTTATGAGAATGTTCGGGTCTTCAATTTTCTTTTGAGCTTGCTTTAGATAGTCGTCTCTCACGGCGTTCTCCTTGATGATAAATCGAATCAGACAGAATGCTTACCGTTTTCGCCTTTGCAAGCATTTTTTCCGACATGAAACTTCCGTATTTTTCTTCAATAAAAGCTTTAAAAAAGCAAAAACTGTTTTACATTTTTGGCAAATGAATTTCCTGCGGAGCTACCCAACAATCAAAATTTTGTCGCTGTCGTTGGCTTGCGCATTCTTTCTATCTTTTGCCGGGGCGCAGAACGTTCAAAATCTCGGCAATGACGTGGTTTTGGCGGAAAATTTGGAGCCTAATTCGGCAGTGGTTGAGAATGCCGAAGTTGTTTCCGTGAAATTGGACGGGGAAATATCCGTTTCCCAGACGTACATAATCGAGAGGGCAATAGAGGCGGCAAAGGGCAAGGACGCACTTTTGATAGAGATGGACACTCCGGGAGGGGACCTGAATTCAACCTTGAAAATAATAGAAAAGATAAGCGGCTTTAAGGGGAGAACTATCTGCTATGTCAATTCGAACGCAGTAAGCGCAGGGGCAATAATAGCGGGGGCATGCGACGAGATATGGTTTTCTCCCTCGGGAGTGATGGGGGCCGCGGAGGCGGTAAATTCCGATGGAAGCGATCTGAACGAATCCCTTAAGCGCAAAATAAAATCTTTCATGTCGGCAAAGGTCAGGTCGTTTTGCAACGAGCGCAGAGCCCAAGTTTTGGCTGCCATGGTTTTCCCGGAGGGACGTTTGGTCTCGAAAGAGGGGGCGATTATAAAAAACGACGGAGAATTGCTGAGCCTCACATCAAAAGAAGCGTGCGAAAAAGTCGACGGCGCTTCGCTCCTCGGAAACGGAACAGAAAGCAACGTGGAATCCGTTTTGGAGAAGTCGCTCGGATCAAAAAATTTTAAAGTGGAAAACATAGACTTTACTCCCCTGGAAAAGCTTTCGAAACTTATCACGAAATGGTCGTCGATAATCCTCGGAATAGGATTTTTTCTGCTGTTTGTGGAGTTTAAAACCCCGAATTTCGGAATCGTTGGAACTCTCGGGGCGATTTGCGTGCTCGTGGTGCTGTTCGGCGCGCATGTGGCGGGTCTGGCGGGATACGAGGGGGCGATATTTTTTGCCATAGGACTTATTTTAGTTGCTCTGGAACTGATGTTTTTCCCGGGAACCATGGTTCTTGCGGGCATAGGGGGATTGTTGATGTTCGGAGCAATAGCGTGGGCTCTTGCGGGGATGTCTCTGGAATACGATATGTCGAAAAATCTCGAATTCGCAGGCTGGGGAATTCTCAAGGTTCTTGTAGGGATAGTAATTGCGGCGCTTTTGATAGCGCTGCTCGGAAAATTTCTTCCAAAGACTTCTCTCTGGAAGAAAATGGTTCTCGAGAACGGTTCGGGACAAAAGGAGAAGTTCTCGGCGGTGATGTACGTCGACGAAAAACTTTCAAAATTCGTAGGGCTTTCCGGAGTGGCGGCCACTCCAATAGCGCCTTCGGGAAAGGTAGAGGTAGGCGGAAATCTTATCGACGCCTCCTCCGACGGATCGGTGATAAATCCAGGCGATAAAGTTAAAATTTTAGGATTTGATCCTTTCGGATTAAAAGTGAAAAAAGAATCTCAAACTTCTTAAAACATAAAAAAGGAAAAATATGAGCGGATTGATGCTTGCCGTGATGGTGTTGTTGCTTGTCGTATTTATAGTGGTGTTTATCGTTGTGATGAGCTTCATAAACACTTGGCTGAAGGCTTTGTTGGCGGGCGCTCCCGTGGGTATGCTCACACTCATTGCAATGCGGCTCAGGGGCGTTCCGTACGGAATGATAGTCGACTCCAGAATAATGGCTGTGAAGGCGGGACTGGATCTGACCATAAACCAGCTCGAAGAGCACTATTTGGCTGAAGGTCATCTGATACCCACTATCCAGGCCCTAATAGCCTCGGAGAAATCGGGAATGAATTTGTCGTGGAAGCAGGCCTGCGCGATAGACCTGGCTACCAAAGGAACGGGAAAAACTGTCGGGGAGGCAGTCAGAACCTCAATAAATCCAAAGGTGATTGATTGCCCCAATCCTTCCCAGGGAAGAAAGTCTATCGATGGAGTGGCAAAAGACGGAATCCAAGTGAAAGTGAGGGCCAGAGTGACTGTCAGAACCAATCTGGACAGGTTCGTGGGAGGCGCGCAGGAGGAGACGATTATCGCGAGAGTAGGAGAGGGAATCGTCACCACTATAGGTTCGGCTGATTCGTATAAATTTGTGCTGGAGCATCCCGATAGAATTTCGAAGGTGGTTCTCGAGAGGGGCTTGGATTCCGGCACGGCGTACGAGATTCTTTCGATAGATATAGCGGACGTGGATGTCGGGGAGAACGTAGGAGCCAAGCTCCAGGAGGCCCAGGCGTTGGCCAACAAAAACATGGCCCAGGCACAGGCGGAAATACGCAGGGCGGCGGCAGTGGCTCTCGAACAGGAAATGAAGGCAAAAGTTGAGGAGATGAAGGCCAAGGTTGTCGAAGCGGAGGCGCAGGTGCCGCTGGCTCTTGCGGAATCGCTCAAGAGCGGAAACATGGGGTTCATGGACTACTACAGGCTGCAAAACATTAATGCGGATACGGATATGCGCAAGAGCATATCCGGAGACAAGCAGGAGGACAAAAAGAAGTAAAGGGAGCTTGCCGTGGAATTTTTCGAGAATAATTTTGAAGTAGTCGCCGGAATCATAATAGCGATGGCGTATTTTATTCCGGTGGTTTTCAAAAAAATCTTCTACGGCAATGAGTATTCGGAGGGCGATGGAGCGCGCGGCGATGAGACGGCAAACAGAAGGTCAGATTTTCCTGGCAAGAGGTCTGTCGGCAGGGAGTTTGTTTTTGATGGTTGCGTGAATAAGCCTGCCGAAGAAGATTCGGCTCCGGACAATCGCGGAGAAATAGAGCTTTACAAAATTGGAGAGGAAGCTCCAGACAGCGAATTTTTCGTGGAGGACAAAGCGTTTTCCGGAGGGGAATCGGACGAATATGCGGAGGTAGAGAAGAAGTTGGTTTCTCTTTTGGCGGAGCAAAATAAAATCGGAGTCTCCAAGAAATGCGACGTTCCCGCAAATCCGGAAGCTTCGACAAGATTCGGATTGAATTCGAGGGGGGATTTGGCGAGAGCTTTCGTGCTTTCCGAAATCTTGTCGAAGCCCATGGCTATGAGAAGAGATATTCGCGAAATTTGAGCTTTATGATAATAAGCAAAGAGGAGCTGAAGTCCATAACGGGGGCTTACACGTCGAAACCCCACGACTTTCTGGGATTGCACAAATGCAAGGGCGGCCTGGTGGCTAGAGCCTATATCCAAAACGCTAAAAAATGCAGTTTGGTTCCCTTGCATGGAGGGGAAAAATTGCCGATGACTCGTCTCGACAAGTCGGGGTTTTTCGAATTGTTCCTCCCGCGAAAACGCAAAATTTTCAAATACGAATTCGAGGTGTTGGGCTACGACGGCTCCGTAAGGACGGAGATAGACCCGTATTCGTTTCTTCCCTCCATATCGGAGAGCGACGTCTATTTGATAGGCAAAGGGGAGCAGCTGAAAATATATGAGCACATGGGTTCCCATCTTCGAAGAATAGACGGGGTTGAGGGCGTATCGTTTGTAGTTTGGGCTCCCACCGCCCGCAGAGTGAGCGTGGTGGGCGATTTCAACAACAGGGACGGCAGGTACGACCAGATGCGTCTGCTCGGGGGATCGGGAATTTGGGAGATATTTATTCCCGGGGTGAAAGCGGGCGCCAAGTACAAGTACGAAATTTTGTCCCAGTTGTCGGACACTCCATTTTTGAAGACGGACCCGTACGCTGTGAGATTCGAGCCTCCGCCGTATAACGACGCGGTAGTTTACGATTTGAGCGGCTACGAATGGGAGGATTCCGATTGGATTTCTTCGAGAAAAAATTTCAGACCGGACGAATCTCCTATTTCGGTTTACGAGGTCCATCTTGGATCGTGGAAGAGGGTAGTGGAGGACGGAGCGCGTCCGATGAGCTATCTGGAGATAGCGAAGCCTTTGGCGGACTACTGCAAGGAGATGAATTTTACCCACGTGGAATTTATGCCGCTTTCGGAATATCCATTTGAGGGTTCGTGGGGATACCAGGTGACGGGTTTTTTTGCTCCGACTTACAGATACGGAACTCCGCTTGAGTTCATGAAGATGATAGACATTCTTCATCAAAGCGGAATAGGAGTGATAATGGATTGGGTTCCGGCGCACTTCCCGAGGGACGACTTTGCTCTTGCCCAGTTTGACGGATCTCATCTTTACGAGCACGAAGATCCCAGAAAGGGAGCCAATGCCGACTGGGGAACTCTCTGTTTCAACTACGACCGCAATGAAGTGTCAAATTTCCTTATGGGAAGCGCCCTTGCTTGGTTCGACAGATTTCACGTCGACGGGCTGAGGGTCGACGCGGTGGCTTCCATGCTCTATCTGAATTTTTCCCGCAAAGAGGGAGAGTGGGTTCCCAATAAATACGGCGGTTCGGAAAATTTGGAGGCGATAAGTTTTCTTAAGAGAACCAACAAGGCCGTGCACGAAAACTTCAAAGGATCATTGATGATAGCCGAGGAGAGCACCACTTTCGAAGGCGTGACGAGGCCGGTGGAGGAGGGGGGGCTAGGTTTCGATTTGAAGTGGAATCTCGGCTGGATGCACGACACTCTCGACTATCTGAAAGAGGATCCGATAAATCGAAAGTACCATCACAATTCGATGACATTCCCTTCAGTCTATCAATTTACCGAGAAATTTATGCTCGTCTATTCCCACGACGAAGTGGTTCACGGAAAGAGCCCGATGGTTGGGAAGATGGGAGGTGCGTATTGGGGAGACAAGATAGCAAATCTGAGGGCTTTGTACGCCTATATGTGGTTTTGGCCGGGCAAGAAAACCCTGTTTATGGGGAACGAATTCGGACAAACTTGCGAATGGAGATATAAGGAATCGCTCGAATGGCATCTGTTGCGCTACTTGGAACACGAGGGAATCCGCAGGGTTGTCCGGGATGCGGCGGGAATATATTTAGCCGATAGATCCATAGCCGTGGGCGACTTCAATCCAGGCGGGTTCAGGTGGATAAACGCCGATGACGGCGACAACAGCGTATTTTCGTTCCTGCGCCTGACTTCTAAAAATCTTTACGCGATAGTTTCCAACTTCACTCCCATCGAGCGCCGCGGATACCCGATAGGGCTTCCGGAGGGCGGAGATTGGGAGGAGATTTTGAATACGGATTCGAAGGATTACGGAGGAAAGAACCGGGGCAACAACGGAAAGATTCGCGCGAAAAAATCTCGATACAGGGAATACGAATATTCGGCGTCGGTAGTTCTGCCTCCTATGTCGACATTAATTTTTAGAAAGAAAGTTTTGGAATAATATGGAAAATTTCGAATTTTACGCTCCCACTAAAGTAGTATTTGGAAGGGGAACCGAGAGCAAAACAGGCAGTCTGGTTTGCGAATTTGCAGGGAAGGGTTCGAAGATTCTTCTCCACTATGGAATGGGAAGCGTCGAAAGGAGCGGACTTCTCGACAGAGTCAGGTCCTCTTTGAAAGAATCGGGTATAGAATTTGTTGAGCTTGGGGGAGTGCGGCCGAATCCGCGCCTGTCGATGGCTAGAAAGGGCATCGAAATATGCAGGGAAAACGGGATAAATTTCATATTGGCTGTGGGTGGAGGCAGCGCGATAGATTCGGCTAAGTGCATAGGCTACGGTTTGGCTAATTCAGGAGTCGATGTGTGGGACTTTTATTGCAGAAAGGCTCGTCCGAAGGCTTGCGCGGGAGTGGGGGTCGTCTTGACCATAGCCGCCGCCGGAAGCGAGATGAGCGAGTCTTCCGTCATTACAAACGACGAAAACGGAAATTTAAAGCGGGGTTGCAGCTCAGATTACTCGCGCCCCAAGTTTGCGGTAATGAATCCGGAGCTCACAGCGACTCTCCCTCCGTACCAGACAGCCAGCGGCTGCGTCGACATAATAATGCACACGCTGGAGCGGTTCTTTTGCGTTCCGCACACTTCAAAAATCAACGACGAACTTTCCGCGGCGCTGATTCGGGTTGTGATGGAAAACGCGAAAATCCTCCAAAGGGATCCGAAAAATTACGACGCCCGGGCGGAAATAATGTGGGCTGGAAGCTTGTCCCACAACGGATTTACCGGAGACAGATTTATAGGCGATTGGGCGTGCCACCAGCTCGAGCACGAACTGAGCGGAATGTTCGACGTTCCGCACGGGGCGGGCCTTTCCGCGATTTGGGGAACTTGGGCAAGATACGTTCTAAATGCCGACGCTGCCCGGTTTGCCAAACTTGCCCGCATGGTGTTCGGAATATCTGGGAAATCGGTTGTGGACGCGGCTCTCGACGGAATTTGCAGAATGGAAAATTTCTTTTCCGACATAGGAATGCCCACGGGAGTGTCCGGGCTTAATATAAAACCGAGCCAGCCGCAAATTCAAGAGCTTGCCAGGAAGTGCAGCTTCGACGGAACAAGAACCATAGGCGCCATAAAAAAGCTCGACGAAGAGGATATAAGGAACATCTACACTTTGGCTTCGGAAAGGGACTGAATTTGCCGCTCGGCTTCTGCCCTATTTCCCTTCTTCGGGAGCGAATTCAAAGGAGCTTATGCTGTACCGCGCGCTCGCGTTCCCTTTGGAGTCGCCGTCGAATACCGCCTTGGATACGGATATGTAAGGCTCGTATTCGGAGAGGCGATCTTCAAACTTTGCGAGGGAATCCATGCTTGCCTTCGAGCAGGAAAGCGTGAGGTTGTTTATTTTAAAGCGCCCGGCGTCGTTCGTAGTTATGGAAGAGAGAGAATAGGACAGATCGGCGTCCTGGGCGCAGTTCTCTGAGAAGATTTGGAGGTTTATCGAGGACACCGTTCTTGAGGGATCGAATTTTTTCAGGCAGTTGTCCAATTTTTTTTGGATTTTCGGAGATTGGCTTATTACAAGCCGCGCGAGTTCTTCGCGCTTGTCCAATCCCGCAGATGCTCCGAAGAGGTGCCTCGTCTTTCCCGATAGCGCCGTAAACCACAAAAATAGAAGAATCCAAGCCACTCCGAGTATCATGAACCTCTCCCTGGCGCTCTTTGATTCGTACCAGAATCGGGCTTTCCCAAACAGTTTTTTCAATTCCCTCTTCACGGCTAAATGTTCTTTTTGATTTTCAATTTTATGGTAAATTGCGCTTCCGATCTTGCCGAGCGGCTCTCTACGCTTACTCCCGCCACGTTGGAATCTCCCTTCAATGCCCTGACGTAGGAATCCAACAGCCTTATGGATTTCGACTTCCCCTGAATCTCCACATCTTTCTTGTCGTCCACCGAAACTTTCGAAAACACCACTCCGTCGGGCCTCAAGTCGTTCAAGAATGCCACAATCGCGAGCGGATGCAATTTATCCCCACCGAATTTTGTCAGCTCCGCTATTTGCTCGCTCCGCTTTTCAATCTCTTTGGACGCCTTCTCCAATTCGGACACTTCCAAATCCCTCGAACCCGTCTTCAGCGAGAAAAAGAGAACCGCCGCCTGCCAGCAAAGCAACAGAACTACCGCCGCCGGAACTGCGGAAAGAAGCAGCCTTTCCGCCTTTTCTTTGCGGGCTTCGGAATTCATCTTTTTCAGCTTTCTCCTGTCCCGCAAATCGAGAGTGGAAAGCTTTTTTAGCGGAAAATTAAACGACACTTCCTCTCCAGAAAATTTCCCTTCGGAATCAACTTTTGCGAAAATTCCCGAGGCGTATCTCTTTCCATCAAATTGTTTCAATTTGAAAATGGGAGGGTTTTCCAGTTCGGAAATTTCTCGAAGCTCCTCGACAGCCTTTCCGAACTCATTTCCGATTTTCACTACTTGAAAATCCTTCAACTTTCCACCCTCCGTCTTTAACGAACATATCGAAGTGTCGTCCGCCACAAAGACGTTTTCCTCCGGAAATTCCGCAAAGAGGGCAAGAGAAGCAGAAGGAACCACATAGTCCGGAATTTCGTCTCCGCTTCTTGAAAAATTTTCCGACTTCTCCTTGGAGGCGGCAAATATAGCAATCTTTCCGTTTTGGGCTATCCATCCACGGCAGATTTTATCGGGAGGAAGCGGGCACGAGTCCTCGAGCGACATCGAAACGAACGATTCCGCGTCGGCCGGCGACATTCCTCCCGGAGCGTCTATTATCTTTACGAAAAACGACTCCGACCCCACAAGTTCGATATTTCCCACCTTCATTTTCCCCTCTTTTTGACGCAGAATACGACAGCTCCGAATTATGTCAACGCATTCGAGCCAATTTTGTTTCAAACAACTCCCCAAAAAAGCGCTTAAATGTCGGCTCCTTTAGGATTCATAGCCTCAAGAATATTCATCGCATGCGAGTTCACTCGTTCGCACTGCGACAAAATTTCTATGAACAGTATGCCTCCCTTCGTCACTCCGCTCGACTCCATTTGGCTTATGGCAGCCCTTCTGAGATTTTTCCTCACCGAGTCCAAGTCCTCCCTTATTTTGAGGGCGTTTTCCAAATCTGAGTTCGATATTTTTTCCTTGTACAGGCTGCCGTCCGCGAAATCCACAAATTTTGTCATTTGCTCGCAGAACTCCTTGAAGGTGTCCGATTGGAGCATCTTGTCCAGAAACTGCCTGCGGTAGCGCTTGCGGGCGTGCATTATCAGCCTGTAGCAACAGTCGCACATGTCCTCGAGTTCGGGTACTATTATCATGTCCCTGGCTATCAGCGACAGGCTGTTTCTGCTCAAATCGTGCGCCGAGCACTGCACAAAAAAGTTCGTGAGGGCTATAGAGAGCTTGTCGCTCTCGTCCTCCAAATTGCGAAGTTCGGCTACCTCTTTGCTCAGGTCTTTGTCGGGATTTTGGATTACGTACACAAACCCGTTGAACATTTTTCCGGACAGCTCCGCAAGTTTGACGAGTTCTTTTTGTCCTTCCAGCAAAGCCAGCTCTCCCATTTCCGGAAGGCTGTTCGTAAGGTATTCCACTCTCTGAATCGAAGTGCGGCGCTTCCTGTCCGGGGCGTCTTTGAGCACCCACTTGGCGATCTTTTCCATCTGGGATACGAACGGGAGAAGCACGAGTATGTTCAATCCGTTAAATAGGGTATGGAATAGCGCGAGCCTGTCGGGAATGACGGCCCTGGAAAGGAGGTCGGCACGCGCCTCGGGAGGTAGGGAAGCTATGTCCGACACATTCATGGCGCGCAGGAACTCCGCTGACAAGGTTGTTCCTTCCGGTATGATGAAGCATACCATTTTTATGAAGTAGTGGAACACTGCAAGCACCCAAACAACGCCTATCACGTTGAACAAAAAATGGGCGAAGGCGGCGCGCTTTGCGTTTAGGCTGGCGGGAATTGCGGCGAGGTTTGCGGTTATGGTAGTGCCTATGTTTTCCCCGAGAACTATAGCCGCGGCAAGTTCAAGGGATATCCAACCTTTGGCGGCCATAGTTATTGTTATAGCCATCGTCACGCTCGAAGCCTGCACTATCATGGTAAGCACCACCCCGAACAGCAAAAAGAGCAGAACCGAGAAGAATCCCATATCGGAATAATGGGATATCCATTGGAGGGCCTCCGGATGCGCTCCGAGATCCGGCACTGATTTCGTCAGGAAGTCCAATCCCATCAGAAGAAGGGCGAATCCGACTACGAATTCTCCGAAATTTTTGCACCCCTGTTTTTTTGTTATAAACGAGAGAATCACTCCGAGCCCCACCATCGGCAGGGCGAAGGTGGACAGCGAATACTTGAAGCTGAAAAACGCTATGACCCACGCGGTGGTCGTCGTTCCCAAGTTCGCCCCCATTATCACTCCGATTGATTCCTTGAGCGTGAGGAGGCCGGCGTTGACGAAGCTGACGACCATTATTGTAGTCACGCTCGACGACTGTACGGCGGTGGTTATTGTAAGCCCGGAAAACACTCCCTTGACGCGGTTGCCGGCCATTGAGCGCATTATGGATCTGAGCTTGTCTCCCGACAATTTCTGGAGTCCGTCGCTCATCAGTTTCATTCCGAAGAGAAACAGTCCGAGACTTCCTACAATTTGGAAAAATCCGTACATAAAACCTTGCTATAAATCCGGGCGTTATTTTTATGCAAACAGTAAATTGGTAGGAAATTGTAAGGAAATTGTTAGCGTGGACGACAAAAATTATAACAATCCGAACGACAAAGTTTTAGGGATATGCTCTGGCGGTTTGGATTCCACTGTAATGCTGTATTTTTTAGCCTCATCAGGAAAGCTGGCTGGGGGATTGTCGTTCAATTACGGGCAAAGGCATTTAAAAGAGATAGATTTTGCGCGCAAGGCGTGCGGCAAGCTGGGGGTTCCCTTCGACGTGGCTGACATTTCGAATCTTGCCCGTTTGTTTGGAAAAAACGCCCTTACCGACAAGAAAGTCGACGTTCCAAAATCGGATTACGACTTCTCCAATATGTCGGTTACGGTCGTTCCGAACAGAAATATGATATTTGCCTCCATTGCAGCCGCGCGGGCGATAGCCTTGAATTGCCGCGGAGTTGCCTACGCGGCCCACGGGGGAGACCATTCCATTTATCCCGATTGCCGCCCTCGATTCGCCGGGGCGCTCGCAGAGGCCCTGTCTTTGTGCCACTATTATCCTGTCGCTTTGGAAAGGCCTTTCATAGGAATGTCAAAGGCGGACATTGTTCGTTTGGGCGCGGATTTGGGAGTGGACTTTTCCGAGACGTGGTCTTGCTACGAGGGGGGCGAAATCCACTGCGGGCAATGCGGAACGTGCAGGGAGCGCAGGGAGGCGTTCAAGCTTGCGGGAGTTCCGGATCCGACAAAGTATTCCCGGACATTCTGACTCTTATTCTTCCCCATGCCGCCGATATGAAAGCTGAAAGCGGTATGGCAAGGATCATTCCGAGTATTCCGTTTAGAGCAACTCCCCAGAAGAAAACGGAAAATATTATAGCCATCGGGTGCATTCCGGTTCGGTTTCCCATTATTTTTGGGGTCAACAGGTAGGCCTCTACCAGTTGCACACCGATAAAGATAGCCAGCGATACCCCAACCAACAAAAGGCTTCCGCCGTCCTGAAAAAACGCCGTAGGAAGTATCGTCGACAATCCGATTATTGTTCCGAAATAGGGAATTATATTTAACATTCCCACTATAAATCCCATTAAAAATCCGAATTTGACTCCCGCAATCCAAAGTCCCGTCCCGAAAAGGATTCCCATTATAAAAGCTATTAGAAGCTGCCCTCTGAAAAACGAAGTCATGATTTCGGCGAATCTGCGCGCAAAGAAGACGGCGTCCTCCCTCGTTGTCGGAGACAGGAACGACATGTTCTGCTCGAGCTTTTCCCAGAGGTCCGTCTTTAGGGTGAGCATGTAGAACAGATATATGGGAGCCACCGCGAACGCGGCGCAAAATGCCGCTACTCCCACTGCTCCGCTCGTGGCGCTCAAAGCGGTGTTGAAGAGATTTTTTATCGTTCCAAAAGCCGAGTTCAAAGTTGCTTTGGATATGTCGGTGCCTTCCAATTCGGCTATCTTTTGGGCGATATAGCCCTTCATGTTGGGGAATCTTTCCGCAAGCCACGCGCCGAATCTTTTTAAGAGGGACGGAACTTCTGAGGCTATTGCGGATATTTCGGAGGAGAGTTTTGGAAGAGCCAATATCGCAACCGAAGCCAACAGAATTGTCAAAATTGCGAACACCGATATCGTTGCCCAAAGCGGCGAGAATTTGAATTTCGACACGAGGAAATCCACAAATGGCTGCAGGATAACCGCCGCTATAGCCGCCGCGGCAAGCGGCCAAATGACGCTTCCGAAGTAGTTTAAAAACTCCGACAGAAGAAACAGAAATCCCGCCGCAAACGCGAATATCACAAAAATGGAGACGCAGGTTATGGCGGCGGAGACGAGTTTTTTCTGGAAAAAAGTCAACATTTGTCGAAGATAAAATAGACACGAAGGCGTAATGCAAACAAATTTCAACGATATGATACGCGTGAGGGGAGCCAGGGAGAACAACCTCAAAAACATCTCTTTGGATATTCCGCGCGGAAAGATTGTGGCGTTTACGGGCAAGAGTGGCTCGGGGAAATCGTCGCTTGCTTTCGACACGATTTACGCCGAGGGCTACCGCAAGTACTTGGAGAGTTTGTCGGCGGACTCGAGGGGGCTTCTCAGCCAGATAGACAAGCCGGACGTGGATTCGGTCGGAGGACTTTCGCCGGTCATAGCAATAGAGCAGGGGAGGGCGCGCTCGGCCAACCCGAGAAGCACGCTTGCAACCGTGACGGAAATTGCGGATTACGCGCGCGTGGTGTGGTGTTCTTCCGACGACCAGCGCTGTCCCGACGATGGGGGCAGAATAGCACGCAGAAGCCTAGACGATTGTGTCGATGCTGTTTTGTCGCTTCCAGAAAACGCCAGAATATGGATACTCGCCCCTAAATTTTCGAATCTGAAACCTGCCGACGCAAAGCTTTCTCTCAAGTCCATAAGGCAGCGCGCGTGGAATAGGGTTAGAGTCAACGGGGCAATTTTCGAGCTCGATGACGCCGATGCCGAGAAAAATTTCTTTGCCGGTTTGGGCAAGGGCGAACGAGTTTCTGCGGAGATAGTAGTCGACAGGTTTCCGCGCTCGGGCTTGGCCCGCGGCAGGCTTGCGGATTCTCTCGAGTTGGCACTTCGGGAAGGCGAAGATTCGGCTGTGGCTCTTTGGAATACTTCAGAAAATCCGGAGTTTAAAAAACTGCCGCTTTCTTCCGCTCTGTGTTGCGGTATATGCGGCAAGAAATATTCCCCGCTTACCCCACGCTCGTTTTCCTTCAACCACCCGGAAGGAGCTTGTCCGGTATGCGGTGGAATGGGAAAAGTTATGAGCTTTATTCCGGAGCTTGTGGTTCCGGACGATTCCAAGAGCGTTCGTTCGGGAGCTTTGAAGGCTTTTAGGATAGGCCCCAAAAACATGATAATTCGGAGAAATTCCATTCTTAGATCTCTCTCCGAACAAATTCCGTTCGACTTAAACACCCCTTGGAAGGATCTAGACGAATATGTCAAAGAAGCAATTTTGTACGGTTTGCCAGACAGAACTTTCATGTTTCGCCTAAAGAGGGGAAATTCGCGGTTGGTAGAATGCCAATTCGAGGGAATACTTGCCATGCTGGACAAGTTCGTGCGCGAAACTTCAAGCGATGTTCTCCGCGCGAGGCTTGCACCTTACCAAATCGCTTCAACATGCAAGGCATGCGGGGGTGGGCGATTGTCCCCGCGCTCGAGAAACGTGTTTATAGAAGGAGTCTCGTACGACAAATTTTCGTCGATGAGCGTGTCTGAAGCGCTCGAGTTTTCCTCAAAGCTTCTCGGGGACAAAAAATATTCCCACTTGTACGACGTGGTGAAGGGTCTTCGCGACAGGCTGAAATTTTTGGAGGATGTAGGTCTTTCCTATTTGTCGCTCGACAGGGAAGCCTCGACTTTGTCGGGGGGCGAGGCTCAAAGGGCAAAACTTGCCATGCAGCTCGGAATGGAGCTTACGGGTGTCACCTACGTTTTGGATGAGCCCACAATAGGACTCCACCCGTCGGACGAGAAGCTGCTCTTGGAAGCTTTAAAGGAACTGAAGAACCGGGGAAACAGCGTTCTTCTCGTGGAACACGACGCGGCAGCCATATCCGCCTCGGATTGGGTGGTGGAACTTGGCGAGGGAGCGGGGGAAAACGGCGGAAAAGTGATGTTTAACGGCCCATTGAAAGACTGCATGGAGTCGGAGAAGTCTCGCGTGGGAGCCTACCTTTCCGGAAGGGCATTTCTGAAAAAACCCGCCATGAGCCTTACTCCGGACGGTCGTTCTATAACAATAAAAGGCGCGAGGGAAAACAATCTAAAAAACGTCGACGTCAAATTTCCCGTGGGCCTTCTTACGGTTGTTTGCGGAGTTTCGGGACGCGGAAAGAGTTCGCTTGTAAACGACATTTTGGCGAAGGCTGCCGCTTTCAAATTAAACGGAGCAAGGGAAATTTGCGGGGCCCATTCCGGAATAGATGGTCTTGAAAACTTTTCGACGGTAGTCAGAGTCGACCAGTCTCCCATAGGCAAAAGCCCAAGGAGCAATCCCGCAACCTACACAAAGCTTTTCGACTTGCTGAGGGATTTGTTCGCCCAGTGCAAGTTGTCGAAAATAAGGGGATACGACGCGGGGAGATTCAGCTTCAATGTCAAAGGCGGAAGGTGCGCCCATTGCGAGGGCGACGGATATGTGAAGCTCGACATGCAGTTTTTGGGCGATGTCTTTGTAAAGTGTCCGAGTTGCGGAGGAAGCCGCTACAATAGGGAGACTCTCGAAGTGAAGTACAAAGACAAAAATATAGCGGAAGTTTTGGAGATGAGCGTGTCAGAAGCCTTGGACTTTTTCTCCGCCCATTCGCGAATAGCCGCCAAATTGAAAACCTTGAAGGACGTGGGACTGGGATACGTGAGGCTCGGACAGGCCGCAAATACCCTCTCCGGGGGAGAGGCACAGAGAATAAAACTGTCTTTGGAACTGTCCAGAAGAACAAAAAACCGCGCTCTGTACATACTCGACGAACCCACCACCGGGCTCAGTTGGGACGATATAGATAAACTCTTTAAGCTTTTATTTGAACTTAGGGACGCCGGGAACACAGTTATAGTAATAGAACACCAGCCGGACGTGATAAAAATGGCGGATTGGCTGATAGAGCTCGGACCCGAAGGAGGTTCGGAAGGAGGAAGAATCGTGTTCGAAGGAACTCCCGAGAAAATGTTGTCTCTAAAAACAGATACTCCAACCTCGCGATTTTTAAAATAGAGGGCTCTTTTTTTGTTTCGACCAAAAAATGGCGTTGACAAAAATATCCAACTCGAGAGAATCGCCTGCTTTAAATATTTCACTGATATGGCAAACATCAAGTCATCGAAGAAGGACATGCGCAGAATCGCTTCCCGCACGGAGCGCAACAAGGCGGTAAGAAGCAAAATAAAGACGCTCGCCAAGAGCGCCGCCAAAGACGCCAAAAACGCCCCCGCGTACGTTTCGGCCCTCGATAAAGCGGCCAAGAGCGGCATAGTCCACCAGAACAAAGTCGCGCGCGTAAAGAGCAAGTTGGCGAAGGCCGCGGCCAAGAAATAGGAAGTTGCGAAGTTCTTTTTGTTTTTCGCCCCCCATTCTCTGTTGAATCCGGAGAGGTGGGGCGTTTTTTTTGGTGAAGTGGCATTTATTTATCGAGCCTTGAGGTTCGTTCAAAAGCTCTTTTTTTTGAGATTTTTTTGCGAAAGATAATTTGTTTGCCGGTTTGATTTCATTTTATCCATATTTTCAGAGGGAGTTTCCAAGTTTTTCCTTTTCCGGCGGAACTCTATGAATTTGTTTGACTTTAAATGTCGAGTTTTTAGAAGGGATACATGAAACGTTTTTCTATACTTTTAATGGGAGTTTGCGCGCTGTTTTTTATCAACAGTTTGCATGCTGAAAAATGGACGTCGGATTACGCTGTAGTGGGTGCGTCGTCGGATTCGCCTTTCGGAAGATTTTTGGTAAAAGATGCTCAAAGCGGGGAAACTCTCGCCCGCTTTGACGGCACTTTTGTACAATCTCCTTCAAAAGCCCAATGGACGACTTGTGTAAATTTGGCTCCGTTTAAAGGAAGAGAATTGAAGTTTTGCCTTTACGAAGACGGTTCTGCGGAAAAATCGCGCCCGATAGAAGTGGAGCCTTCTGAATCGTGGAGCTTTAAAACGGATTCTCATTCCGAAAAATTCAGGCCGAAATTCCACTTTACTGCTCCCGTTGGGTGGCTGAATGATCCTAACGGCCTTGTTTACATCGACGGAACTTGGTATTTGTTTTTTCAATACAGTCCCTTTTCTTTAAGGGGATCGTTCCCGAAATTGTGGGGATTGGCAAAAAGCGTAGATTTGGTAAACTGGATTCAGCTTGGAGTGGCTTTGTGGGCGAATGGAAATTCTCAGATGTATTCGGGTTCGGCATGCGTGGATTTTGAAAATAAGAGCGGGATTTTTAGCTCGAAAAAAGGCGGGGTGATTTTGGCCCTCACAGACACGGTGTTTGGAGAAACTTTATATTCGACTCAAGACATGAAATCTTTCGCTCCCGTAGAGTTTAATCCCATACTTCCCCCCAGAACGGGAGTGGTAAAATCCGCCCGCGATCCCCGCATATTTTTTAACGACGAATCCGGATTGTGGACCATAGTCCGCTACGAGGGAAAGAAGGATCAATTTACGATGGGGATATACGTTTCGAAAGATCTTAGGGATTGGATTTGCGCGGACGAGGTAGACGGGTTTTACGAATGTCCGGATTTTTCCAAAGTAAAGGTGGAAAACGGGGAAGGATACAAATGGCTATTGTTCGACGCCTCATTCAATTACGCGATAGGAGACTTTGACGGGAGGGTTTTCCATGAAGATACAAAGCGAGATTTGAGCGATATAAAAACAAAAAAAGACGTCAAAAATTCCGAGAAACTCGTATCTAGGCGCGTGGTAAGCGGGGATATATACGCGGCACAAATCTTTTCGAACGTTCCCGATGGACGAAAAGTAGCCGTGTCTTGGCTGCGGATAAAGCCTTCCGAGGTTGAAAAAAACTCACTATGTTTCAGCCAGTGCATGTCTGTTCCCTACGAAGTCTCCGTGGCGCTTAAGAACGGTTCTTACGTTATGAAAGCTCGTCCATCTGCGGAAATTTTGAATGCTTTTGGGGAGGAAAAAAGCGCTCTCGGAGAACTTGAAATTTCTCCGGATTCTAAAGAGGCCAAAATTTCCGATTCGGATTTTAGGGGAAAACTTCTCCGGGCGAAAATTAAGGCAAGCCCGAATTCGAAAGTGAAAGTTTCCCTCTCTCCCTTCGGGGATTTTTCGGGAGTTTCCGGAGCAGACGGAAGTTTAGACATAGCAATATTTGTCGACGCGCTTAGCGCGGAGGCGTTCTTCGGGGACGGAGATTCCTATCAAGCAAAGACTGCCGTAGCGAAGAAAAAACAAACCTTGTCTTTCTCGTCTTCGGCTCCAATAAAAGTGGAAAAGCTAACCCTATCCGACTTAAAGTAATTTTTTCTTCTGAAAGTCCAATCTCATTGGCAATTTATTCGGAGGGCAAAATTGCTTGCGTTTTGGGGGATATGGTAAAAAAATCCGCCCCCGTTTGAGGAGTGGTAGCGTTTTTAAGGCGGTTCGATTTTTTCGTCGAAATGCGTTTTAGGATTTTTGGCCTCCTCCGATAACGGATAGAAACACTGCTGGTTAAATGGGCGAATTATTGCAAGCTAGAATTCTCGACGCGTGTCCGTCACCTTACGGATGCGCCGTCTTTGTCGGTTGTCCCGGAAAGATATTCACGATATACGTCGACAGGCGGCGCGGAGAATGCGTGAAATTCGCCCTCGAGGGAAAAAACGGAGACAGGCCCTACACTCACGAGTTTTTCGCAAACACTCTCGACGGGCTCGAATGCTCCGTCAAGAAAGTTGAGATATACCACGTTGTAAACGGAACCTTTTTCACCCGCATGACTGTCGAAATGCGAAACGAGCTTGGAGTCAAAATTGTGGAGATAGACGGCAGGCCGAGCGACACTTTCTCCGTGGCTTTGAGAACCGGTGCTCCGGTGTTTGTCGACTCCTCAGTGGCGGATTCCGTGGAGGATATGACGGAGGCATACGAAAAAATCCACGGAAAATTCTGATTTTTTCCTGCAAGTCATGGGATTTTCCTTCGAAAAATTTTCCACGTTTTTGGCCCCCATGCGGGATCTTACCGACTCTCCCTTCATGAAAATTATAGCCGAGAGGGGTTGCCCGGATTTCTTTTGCGCAGAATATTTTAGAATCCACGAGTATTACGACTTCGAGCCGAGAGTTTTAGATGCGATTTTGTCGAGGCCTCTCGGCAGGCCTGTAGTAGCCCAGCTTATAGGGGAAGACGCAAGGCATATCGCCAGGGCCGTGCGGGAGTTGAAGAAGACAGGATGCACGGAGATGCTCGATTTCAATTTGGGATGTCCGGTTCCTAAAATTTGCAGAAAGAATGTGGGGGGAGGCCTGCTCCGATTCCCCGAAAAAATAGGGGAAATTTTGAGAACTATACGCGGAGAATGGGACGGGATTTTCAGCGTGAAAATGCGGCTCGGCTTCAATTCGGAGGACGAGTTTAAGGTGCTGTTCGAAAAAGTGGCCTCTGAATCTCCCGATTGGATAACCGTGCACGCCCGCACCGTAAAACAGCTCTACAGAGGCCGGCCGAATTTCGTCCCGGTGAAATGGGCGGCGGAAAATTTCGGAGTTCCGGTGGTGGCCAACGGAGATATAGATTGCGCTCGCGCGGCTTTGGAGACGGCCAGATACACGGGCTGTTCTGCCGTTATGGTGGGCAGGGGAGCCGTTCGAAACCCGTGGGTGTTTCGACAAATAGGCGAAGCGTTTTCCAACGCCGGGGGATTGTCTGGTGTGCGTTCGGCGGGAGATTCGAAAATTCGGGAGTTATGCGGGAGAGTGTTTGTGCCGACTCTCGGAGATGTACGGGAATATGTCGAAAAACTTAGGATTTCGATAGAGTCGGAAGGAGCGTACCACGCCGATTCCAGATTGAAAAAATTTTTAAATTTCGTGGGGCTGTCGATAGACCCAGAAGGGGAATTTCTCAGGAGAATGAGAAGGGGGAAGGGTATGTCGGAACTTATGAAAATTTGCGACGAATTCATGCTTGCTGAAAGCGGTCGGCCTTTCCCCCAGGAGGCGTATTCGGATTTGTGCGCCAGGCCCAACCACGAGGGATAGCTTCCATGGACTTAAAAAGGCAAATAGAGGAGCTTTCGAAATTCGTCAGCAACGAGAGATTCGAACGTATGAAAATTTCCGCGGGGAACAGGACTAGAAAATTGACCCTTCTTTTGGAGGACGTTTACCAGCCCCACAATGCCGCGGCAGTTTTGAGAACTTGCGACGCTTTCGGAATACAGGACGTTTACACCGTGGAGAATCGACATAGGCTTTCGATAAGCAGAAGAGTCGATATGGGAGCTTCGAAATGGCTGGACATAATCCGCTTTATATCGCCCGGAGCGAGAAAATACGTGGAAAATTCCCGCAGGGACAAGTCTCCGGATCCAAATGCGGCTTCAAACACTAAAAGAGCCTTGGACAGCTTGAAGAAAAAGGGATACTTCTTGGCGGCCTCGACCCTCGAAAGCGGTTCCGTTTCAATCGACGAAGTTCCGGTAGATAGGCCCATCGCGGTTCTGGTGGGAACGGAACTGACAGGGCTTAGCAAGACAGCCTTGGAGATGAGCGACGTGAAATTTTCAATTCCAATGATGGGGTTTTCCCAGAGCATGAATTTGTCGGTATTTTGCGCGGTTTGTTTGGAGATTATGTCGAGGAAAATCCGCTCAGGTTCGGATTGGAGGCTCGAAGAGGGCGAGAGGGACTCCCTGCTTCTAAAATGGCTGAAGCTGTCCGTTAAAAATTCGGAAGCTTAGAAAAAGGCTTCCTACCTTTTGCACCAAAATCCACCGGGCTTGTCTGACAAAATTTTCTTTATCCGAAGCGACAGCAAAACCGCCAAGCACGTAGATATGGGCAATCCGCTCTTTTCGGATATTTCGTCGACGGTAAGGCATTCTCCCTTTTCAAACAGAGTAAATATTTTCGCCTCGTTTCCGAAAATTTCCACGCTCGGAGTTTTGTCCGAGCCGCCTTCGGATTTAGAGATCTTTTTTTCTGTAGGCTTCGACGCCCGGGCGGGAGGATCTACTCGGGCTCGAACGTTTAGTTTGTTCGAAAATTTCAGGTCGTCTATCACGTCGTCTGCCGATCTGGCAAGCCACACACCGTCGCGTATCAGCGCGTGGCAGCCCCTGCTCGAGGGGCTGTCTATCCTTCCCGGAACGGCGTAGACGTCGCGGCCCTGTTCGGCGGCTAGTCTGGCGGTTATCATGCTTCCACCGCGCTCGTCCGATTCAACCACCACCGTTGCAAGAGAAATTCCGGATATGATTCTGTTTCTTATGGGGAAATTCTGCCTGTCTATTCTTGTCCCCATCGGAAATTCCGAAATAACTCCGCCCTTTTTCGACGACAATATTTCCTCGTAGAGTTTGGAGTTTTCAGGGGGATAAATCACGTCGACTCCGCATCCCAAAACCGCTATAGTCGATCCTCCCGCTTCGAGAGCTCCCTCGTGGGCTGCCGAGTCTATTCCCCTAGCAAGTCCGCTTACAACGCATATTCCCGCCCTCGCTAGTCCCGACGCAAAACTTCTAGCCGCGTCCAGCCCGTATTTCGTGCACTCGCGCGAGCCCACTATCGCTACGCAAGGCATATTGAGATCCACTTCCCCCATCACGAACAGCCCGACGGGCTTGTCGGGAAGGCTGGATAGAATTTGCGGATATTTCGGGCTGACAAACGGAATGTACCTCCCCCCAAGCCGTTCGAGCCTTTTCAGAGAGGGCAGGGGATTTAAATAGTCGCGCGCCTCCACTATTTTGCGGGCGGTTTTCTCTCCTATCCTGTCAACTTCGGAAATTTCCTCTTCGGAGGCGGAAAATATCGCTTGGCAGCTGCCGAATCTCTTGAGCAGCCTCATGGCAGTTATAGCTCCCACATCGGGAAGCATCGTCAACTTAGCAAAAGCGGCAATGTTGTTTTCGTCTTCCATGTTCGGAATTTTTAAATCTCTAGCGCCTCCGGCAAAAATTTTATTATGTCCGACGAAGCCAACGCGGTTTCTCCAATTTTTCCGCATGCCAGCCGGGAGGCGTTTCCAAGCCATTGGGCGGCGGCTACGGCAGCTTCTTGAGGAGATGCTTCGAGGTCTTTTCGGGCAAGAATTCCCCCCGCTAGCCCCGCGAGAATATCTCCAGAACCAGCCCTCGCAAGAGCGGGAGATCCTCCCGGACAAAGAATTATCCGGCCGCTTCCACCCGACACCCTTTCAACATTGGACTTCAAAAGAATTGCGGCTTTTAGCGAGATAGAGGCATTCGTCAAGGCTTCGTCGGATACGGGAGGTGCTTTTTGGGAAATTCTAAAAAATTCCCCCTCGTGGGGAGTCAAAAGCAGCGACTTTCTTTCAGCTGCGGCAATACATTCGAAAGTTATCGCGTCGGCGTCTAAAACTGCCGGAATATCGGGCCTCATTTTTAACGCCTCCGATATAAACACCTCCGTTTCTTTCGACCTTCCCACTCCCGATCCGGCAAGTATGGCCGTCGCTTGACTCGCCCTCTCCCTAAACAGGCTCAAATTTTCCAACGCCAAAGATCCGAAGTCGTCCATTTCGCACGGAATCCAAATCGCCGAAGGTTCCGCCGCTGCAAATTCAGAGGCGCATATCTTCGGAACAAACGCCGTCACAAGCCCCACTCCGGACCTCAAGGCTGCCCGCGCGTTCAATAGGGCGGCTCCTTTGTAGGCTTCTGAGCCGGCGATTATGAAAAGATGGCCGTAGTGCTTTTTGTTTGTGGGGGATTTTCGGAGAGAATTCAGAGCCCCTGTACAGCGGGAAGCGGCGCAGTAGCGGCTCGACTCCGCCGAGCGGCCGCCGGAAAAAAATCCTATATCTACGTATCTTACCCTTCCGGCAAACTCGGAATATTCCGGATCGAAAAGCGGAGACTTGGCAATTCCGGTCGCGTAGGTGGCGTCCGCTTTAAATACGGGATTTTTCCGCGCGAAATCCGACGCCCCCGCGGGGAGATCTATGGATATTTTCAGGCGTGCCTTCGTCGAATTTAAAGCCTCTATCTTCTCCCTCAAATCCTCCCTCATCGGGGGGCGAAAATTCATTCCCGAAAGGCCTTCCACAACCAAGTCGAATTCGCCGTCGGCCTTGGAAATTTCCGACTCCACGAGGTAAACTTTCGATAGCTTCGAAACCGAATTTAACAATCTTTCCAGGGCTTTTTTTGCGGAGGGTTTTAATTTTTCGCGGGAGGGAATGCAGAGGGTTATTTCGCTGGAAAAATTTCTGTTTTTATCGAGAAACCTCGCGAGATTTTCCGCAAACACCAAGGCGTCGGCACCGTTGTTTCCGGAGCCTGCCGCCACCAGAATCCTTCCGCATCCCAGGCGGTTCCCGAATTCCAAGGCAAATTCCCTAAACGCAAAAGTTCCCGCTTTCAATACGGCTTCGTCCTGTAGGGCGGGATTGCCCGAAAAAATCTCCGACTCGAATACGGAGGATTCTTTACAAGTGAGAACGGGATCGCAATAGGGAATTGGCATATATTATTTCGTGAGAATTGCCACGGCTTGGGCTGTGTTCTTAGTGTGGGTGAGGCTAATAAGCATGTTTGAGGCTCCCAATTTTTCCATGGCGGATTTAACATTTTCGTCGAAGCGGGCTTTCGGAGCCCCGAGAGAATCGTTTTCTATCCAGAAACTTTTCGGGGTTATTCTGCCGCGAAATCCGGTGCCGAGAGCCTTCGACATGGCTTCCTTCGCCGCAAAACGAGCCGCGCATCTCTGCGCTACATTCGCGCTCGACTTGCACGCCTCAGCCTCGCATTCTGAAAAATTTTTCTCCCAAAAAGCATCTCCGTACTTCTCTATTATCCTCTCGATTCGGGATACCTCCACGCAGTCTATCCCTACTCCGATTATGCAGCTTTGAAGAATTTTTTTATTCTCGAATTCCATCGCTTTTGGAGTGCTTTACAATGATTGACTTCATTTGCGAAACGGCCTCTTTTAGCCCCACCAAAAGGGCGCGGGAAATTATGGTGTGCCCTATGTTGAGCTCGTTAAATTCGCATCTGTCTAGCAGGGGGCCGGTGTTTTCGTAGTTTAATCCGTGTCCGGCGTTCACCTTTAAGCCGAGCTCGGACGCCAGCTTGGAAGCCTTTTCGAGCCTTTTTGTCTCGAACTCCCTGGCGGACAAGTTTCCCCACGAGTTTGCATAGGCCCCAGTGTGGAGCTCGACGAGAGGGGCTCCAGTTTTTTTTGCGGCCTCCACTTGGCGCTCGTCGGGATCTATAAATAGCGAGCATTCTATTCCTCTCTCCGCGAATTTTTCGGCTGCCTCCGATATCTCGTCCAGCCTCCCGATTACATTCAATCCGCCCTCCGTAGTCACTTCCTTCCTGTTTTCGGGAACCAGGCACACGAAGTCGGGCTTGAGTTCGAGGGCTATCTCCACCATTTGCGGAACGCACGCCAATTCCATATTCAGCTTTGTGGATATATTCTTCCGAAGGCAAAAAAGATCGGGGTCGGTCATGTGCCTTCTATCTTCCCTCAAATGGGCGGTTATAGAATCTGCCCCTCCGCTTTCGGCAAGCTTTGCGCATGAGAGCACGTCGGGCTCGATTATAATCCCGCGCCCGGAGGGTGTTTCCCTGTAGCGCGCCTGTCTTAGCGTGGCGCAGTGGTCTATATTGACTCCAAGAAGCGTCATATAAATTCTCCTATTTGAATTTAGTCCAAAGCGAAGGCATGAACAGCGCAAGCAGCGCAAAAATTTCAAGCCTTCCCATTATCATCACCATGGATAGAACGCATTTCGAGGCTCCGCAGAAAAATCCATAGGTCTGGCTGGGCCCAACCTCATTCAGACCGGCGCCGGAATTTCCCATGCACGCCACGACCGAAGCTATGCACCCGGTCAGGCTTATATTCCTCTCCAAAAGCGATATCGCAGCCACTCCAGCCACTACCAAACTCGCGTAAAGAACTATGAATGACATTATGTTGTTGGCGTCGTCCTCGTCCAGAGTTTTTCCGTTTATAGATATGTTCCTAACCAGCTTGGGCCTCAGCGAAGTTTCCACGTTTCTCTTGCATATCTTTATCGCTGCCACTGCCCTAACTATCTTTATCCCTCCCGAGGTCGATCCTGCGCATCCCCCCAAAATGGCGGATACAAAAAATATCGCGTGGGCAAACGGCATCCATTGCTGGTAGTCGGCTATGCAGAAGCCAGTTGTGGTAAGAATAGATACGCACTGAAATGCGCTCATTCTTATGGCGTCGTTCCAGTTGTACACGGAAATATCCTCGTCCTGGTGCACGGCAAACGCTATCACGGCGCTAGCCAAAACGAGTATTACAATGTAGGTCTTGAACTCCGTATTTCGAAAAACAGTTCTGAATTTTCCGGCTAAAGCGGCCGTAATCACAGCAAAACTCGTTCCTCCGATAAACATGAAGAGGGTAGTCATCCATTCAAGGGCGTGGTTGGAGTACCTTGCGGTTCCGTCCTGGTATATTGTGAATCCCCCGGTGGATACGGTGGAAAACATGTGGCATATGCTGTCGAACCAGCCTATGCCGCAAAGCCTGAACGAAACCGCCGCAGCGGTCGATATCGCGAGGTAGATTCCGAGTATTCTCAAGCTTCCAGTGCGGATTCTTGCGGTTTCCATTCCGGCGCTTGCGTTGCTGTTTTCGTTAGAAAATAGCGTTTTTGCGCCAGCTCCCAGAAAAGAGAGAATCACTACGAAGAACACCACCACTCCCAATCCTCCTATCCAATGGGAGAGCATTCTCCAAAACATCAGGCTGTTCGGAAACGAGTCCAAATTCGAAAATACCGACGCTCCCGTGGTGGTTATCCCGCTCGTGGATTCGAATAGGGCGTCAGCAAATCCGCATCCCAGAATTAGTATGTAGGGAACCGCCCCTACGAGAGAGGCTACTATCCACCCGACCCCTACTATGCACATAGCCTCTTTTCTAAAGAGTTTTTTTGGGGCGTTTCTGCTTGGGAGCCAAAACGAGGCGGAAAGCATGAGAGTCAAAGCTATCATGCAAATCCAGCTTTTCAGAGCTTCTGGTTCGCTTGGGTCTGACGAATAAAAAAGAGACACCCCGGCGCATATTGAAAATGCCAGGGCCAAAATCCCAAGCAGGAGGGATAGAACTTTCAATACTATGGAATAGTTCACGCTTGTTCCTTTTTTAAGGTTGGAACATTTCTGCCACTTGCTTGGCGTTCTTCCTGTCGAGAATTATTATCAGCCTGTCTCCGGACATGATGAAGTCTCCGGCGTTCGGAACTTTGGCTCCGTTTTCGTTTAGCAGAGCAGCTATTATGCACGCCTTGGGAAGTTTTATCTCGCTGACTTTCATTCCGGAGCACGGACTGTTTTCGGCAACCTTCAGCTCCACGAATTGTACGGCTCCCTCGTGCAACGACCCAACTATCGTGTAGCCGCGGTCTGTGACGTACTTTTTTACCTCCCCTACGGTCACCCTGCGGGGAGAAGCTGCCACTTCCAGATCCAATACTCCGCTTATGTTCTGCAAAACTTGCTCGTAGTCGGGCTTGTTTATGACCAGCTCCACGTGCTTTACCCCGAGCTTTTTCGCCTGGAGGCACGTCATTATGTTTTCCTCGTCGTCGGTGGTGCAGGCTATAAAGTAGTCGGCGCTTTCAATCTGCTCTTCTTCGAGCAGCCTCAGGGAAGTCGCGCTTCCGCGTATCACGGTCACCTGGGGGAATTGTTCGGCGATGCTTTTGCAGCGGGAGAGGCTAGGATCTATCACTCTGAGTTTGAATCTCGGATGGGACAGCCTCCTTATAACCGATATAGCCGTTTCCGTAGCCCCGTACAGTACCACCCTCAAGTCTCCAAGCGACTCCTCGGCTGAAAATAGTTTTCTTGCTCCAAGCACGGCGTCCGTAGTCCCGAATATAGTTATCTTGTCCCCTTCCTGGAGCCGGGTATCGGCGGTGGGGACCTCCAAATTATCTCCCCTTTCAACATAGCCTATCTTCACCTTTAACTTCAAATCTCTAAGCGGAACTCCCACCACCTTGGCTTCGGGCGATATAGTCAATTCCTGCGCCTCTATCTGGCCTCTTGCAAACTCTTCCACGGCCACCCTCTCGGGATTGCGGACACGCTTTGCCAATTCTATCGCGGTGAGGGCTTCGGGATTTATCAAAATATCTATGTCGAAATATTTTTGGTAATTTACTATGGAGTTGTCGGAATAGACCGCGTCGTGGACGCGCGCTATGGTGGTCTTGGTCCCGAGCTTGTGGGCGAGGGCGCACGCGACTATGTTTATCTGGTCGTGGGCTGTCATCGCCATTAGGAAATCGGCGGAATCGGCCCCGGCCAGCGACAAATATTTCGCGCTTGCCCCGTTCCCGCGTATAACCCGGACGTCGAGATTCTCCTCGGCCTCCGACGCTATCTCGTCAGAGGATTCTATAAGCGTTACGGAATGTTTTTCCTCGCTCAAGACTTGGCACAGAAAATGTCCGACATTTCCAGCGCCCACAATTATTATTTTCATAATCCGGTAAAACTCTAACAAACTTTTTCCATATCAAAAGATTTTTTTTACGCGCTGGGACATTTCGATTTTTGCGAACAAAAGTTCAATTTTCATTCTTTACGCCGCGCATTATACGTACATTATGTTCCGCCATGATTCCCGACATACTCGCAGAAAGATACGCTTCGAAGGAAATGAAGGACATTTGGAGCGCGGAGGGCAAGATAGTTCTCGAACGAGAGCTTTGGATAGCCGTGATGAAGGCCCAGCGCGAGCTAGGGCTGAACATATCTCTTAAGGATATAGCAGCCTATGAAAAAGTAAAAGGTATAGTAAGGCTCGATAAGATAGCCGAAAGGGAGAGAATCACCCGGCACGACGTCAAGGCAAGAATAGAGGAATTTTGCGAATTGGCAGGCAGGGAGCAGATACACAAGGGAATGACGAGCAGGGATTTGACGGAGTGCGTGGAGCAGTTCCAAGTGTTTAAGTCGATGAAGCTCGTTCTCTTTAAGGCCGCTTCCGCCGCAATTCTTCTTGGGGAGGCCGCTCGCAAGCACAAGAGCACCATAATCGCCGCCAGAACCCACAACGTGATAGCCCAACTTACCACTTTCGGGAAGAGATTGGCTTCGTTTGGAGAGGATTTCTTGAGGGGAATAGAAAATCTCGAGGCTCTCGTTAAATCATATCCCGTGAGAGGAATAAAGGGAGCTGTGGGAACCCAGCTCGACCAGCTAACCCTGTTCGGGGGCGATGCCCGCAAGGCAGTGGCTCTCGATAAAAAAATATGCTCCCATCTTGGAATGAAGTCGGAGTTTTGCGCCACCGGCCAAGTCTATCCCAGAACTTTGGATTTTCAATGCCTAAGCGCCCTCTACCAGCTCGGGGCAGGGGCGTCGAGCTTTGCCAAGACTCTCAGGATAATGGCAGGAGCCGAACTTGCCAGCGAGGGATTTGCCAAGGGCCAGACGGGTTCTTCTGCCATGCCCCACAAGATGAATTCCAGAAGCTGCGAGAGGTTGAACGGATTTCACGTGATTCTCAGGGGGTTTATGGAGATGGCGGCCGCTCTTGCTGGAGACCAGTGGAACGAGGGAGATGTTTCGTGTTCGGTGGTCAGAAGGGTCGCTCTTCCGGGGGCGTTTTTTGCTGCGGACGGACTTTTGGAGACATTTATAACCATACTTTGCCAGATGAGGGTAAACGAGGCCGTCATAAAAGCCGAGTGCGAGAAATACATGCCTTTCCTCCTTACTACCACTATCTTAATGAACGCCGTAAAGAGGGGAATGGGCCGCGAAGAAGCCCACGAGATAATAAAATTCCACGCTGTGGCGGTGGCCGACGACATGCGTTCGGGAAAAATTTCTAAGAACGATTTGCTCGAGAGGCTTGCAGCCGACGACAGGATTCCCCTTTCGTCGAAGGAGCTAGGGGAAATATTGAAGGCTGGAAGTTCTGCCACCGGATTGGCTTCCCAACAAGCGGAAAATTTTGCCAAAAGGGCGGTGGCGCTGTCGAAAAAATATCCGGGAGCATCCAAATTCAGGGCCGCCTCCATATTGTGAGAGGTCGACGGGAATGTTCGAGATAAAATCCAGAAACGGCCAGGCACGGCTCGGCTTGCTCAAGACGGCGCACGGGAATATCGAGACGCCCGTTTTTATGCCGGTTGGAACTCAGGCTACCGTAAAGTCCATGACTCCGGAGCAAATAAGCGGCACGGGGGCAAGGATTATTCTCGGAAACACTTACCATCTGAATTTGCGGCCCACTTCGGAAGCGATAGCGTCGTTTGGAGGCCTCCACAAGTTCATGGGTTGGAGCGGGGCGATTCTTACCGACAGCGGGGGATTTCAAGCATTTAGCCTGTCCAATTTGAGAAAAATCTCGGAGGAGGGTATAGAGTTCAGGTCTCATCTCGACGGGGCTAAAGTTTTTCTAACTCCGGAAAGATGCCTTCAGATACAGAAAAACCTCGGCTCCGACATATCCATGGCTCTCGATGAGTGCGTTCCGTACCCGTGTCCGCGCTCGGATTGCGTCAAGTCGGTGGATAGAACTATAAGATGGGAAAAGAGGTTCTTCGACGAGTATGAGCGGGAGGATATGCGTTCGAGGGGATTGCTGGCTTTCGGAATAGTTCAAGGAGGCTGCTACGAAGATATCAGAAGGAATTGCGCAAGGAGGTTGTCGGAGATTGATTTTCCGGGGTTTGCGATAGGGGGAGTTAGCGTGGGAGAGCCCGAGCCGGAAATGCTGGAACAGGTCGATTGGTGCGCCTCGGAGCTTCCCGACGGCAAGCCGAGGTACGTCATGGGGGTTGGAACTCCGCCGCAGCTTTTGAAGATGATAGCCCTCGGAGCGGATATGTTCGACTGTGTGATGCCAACGCGTCTGGCCCGCCATGCTGTTGCTTTCACATGCCGCGGGGAGATAAACCTGAAAAATTCGAAATTCAAATTCGACGAAAATCCCTTGGATTCGGAAGTTTCGAGCTATTCCTCGGGATTTTCGCGCGCATACATCAGGCATTTGGTTTCGGCAAACGAAATTTTGGGTTGCACTTTGCTGTCCATTCACAACATAAGATTTTTCATTCAGCTTATGGAGGACGCGAGGAGGCACATAGCTTTGGGGGACTTCGAATCGTGGAGCTCCGGCTGGATTGACAGGTACAATTCGGGAGGGGAGTGATTTTTTCCGGATAAAAATGGAAGCGGAGATTGATTTTTTTTGCTCGTGGGGCGCGGAGTTTTTGGGCTTTCTAGCTTTAACAAAATAGGAGGGTTGAGGCTTTGCCTTGCGAAAAAAACTGAAAGGGAAAAATGAACATCACTTTTTTAAGTCCGTCGTCGGATAGGGCGATTACTGCGGAGGGCTTTTCCTGTTCCTACTCGGATATGGGGGCGTATGTGAAGGCGGCGAGGCTCGCATGCCCAGAGTCGACGAGGCATGCGGCCATATTCTCCGAAAACCGCCCCGAGTGGGCCTTCGCCCTGATGGGAATTTGGAGCGCAGGGGCGGCGGCGGTTCCGGTGGACGCTCAAAACAACGCGGAGGAGCTGGCGTTCATTTTGGAGGATTCCGACGCGGACTGCGTGTTTGTTTCGGAGAAAAATCTCGAAGTTTGCAGCAGAGCCTTGGAGAAATTGAAGAATCCTCCGAAGCTGCTGATTTTGGAAAAGATTTTTTCGTCCGTGTCTTTGGCTAGCGGGGAATCTGATGGGAATTGGAAAGTGGAGAGGGAAAGTTCGGAGTTGGCTCTGATTGTATATACCTCCGGAACGACGGGAAATCCAAAGGGGGTTTTGCTGAGCTTTAAAAACTTGCATGCGAACGTCGAGGCGGTGGAGGAGGCGGGATACTACTACAGGGGAATGAGAACATTGTGCATGTTGCCGTTCCACCACATTTTGCCCCTCATGGGTACTTTAATAGGGCCTTTGTTTGTCAAGGGAGAGATGGTGATACCAAAGAGCATAGCTCCGGGGGATATAGCGTCGATTCTCTCCGTCAGGGGAGTCGACATGATTATAGGAGTTCCCAGATTTTACGAGCTTCTCCATGCGAACATAATGGGAAAAATTTCCTCCAATCTTCCAGCCAAGATTCTGTTCGGACTTTCTCAGGTTGTGGGAAGCGTGGGGTTTGCCAGATTTATTTTCGGGGCGATACACAAAAAGTTTGGAGGCAGAACTCGCTTTTGGATTTCGGGCGGGGCTCCGCTCGACAAAAAAATATGGAGGGATTTGCGCTCTCTCGGATTTTCCATTTGCGAGGGCTACGGAATGAGCGAATGCGCACCCATAATAACTTTCCCGAGAATCGGAAACATAAAGGTGGGATCGGCAGGACAGGCTCTTCCTGGGGTGGAGATAAGGATAGTCGATGGTGAGATTGTCGTAAGGGGAGGGAACGTCACAAGCGGATACTACAAGCGTCCGGAGGAGACTGCGGAGACAATCAGAAACGGCTGGATATATACGGGAGATCTCGGCTATATGGACGAAGACGGATTCCTGTTTATCACGGGGCGCCGCAAGGAGATCATAGTTCTTCCGAACGGAAAGAACGTGGATCCGTCGGAGATAGAGTCTGGAATTAGGGAAAGGTGCCCGGACGAGATAGCCGAGATAGGGGTTCTGTCCTACCAGAACATTTTGCAGGCGATTATTCGCGTCGACGAAAAAGTTTCCGGAAAATACTCGACGAGGGAAGAGCTTGAAAGCCACGTTCGGGATGTGGCCATACTTCCCTACAACAGGGCCGCAGCCACCTACAAGAGGGTCATTCGGTTCACCCTTACCGACACCGAACTTCCCCGCACGCGGGTGGGCAAGATCAAGAGGTTTCATCTTGCCGCGTATCTGGAGAACATAGGAAACGACAAGCCCAAGCTCCCTCCGCGCCCCGAACCCGACACTCGGGTATATTTGCAGTTGAAGGAATTTTTGGCGTCGCAGGTTTCCATGCCGGTGGATCCCGATTCGCACATGGAAATGGATCTCGGGTTAGATTCTCTCGGGAAGATTTCGATGCAGTGTTTTGTCAGGGAGAATTACGGGGTCGAGATTTCCGAGAGGGAGTTTTCGGAGAGGCCCACTCTAAGGGAGATGTCTGAGTATATAGACGCCAGGCGCGATTCCGAGATGGATTCATTCAGAAAGAACATATCTTGGGCAGACATCATAAAAAGGCAGCCGTTTCCCGGAATACCTAAGACAAACTTTTTTCATTTTCTGACCATAATGTTTTTCAAGGCGATTTTAAAGTTGTGTTACAAGTTGGAGGTTAGGGGATTGGAGAATCTTCCTCCGACGGGGGCTGTTATTGTTGCCCCCAACCATCAATCCTACATGGACGGGGCGTTTGTCGCGGGAGCGTTTACAAAGACGCAAATTTACAAGACATTCTTTTTTGCCAAGACGCGCGGAATAATAAAGAAGGGATTTTTGAGAAGTTTTGCAAGGCATAGCAACGTCATAATAATGGACATACTCGACAACGTGGGGGAGTCCATTAGAAAGCTCGCCGCCGCGCTCCAGAAGGGAAACAGAGTTGTGGTTTTCCCGGAGGGCACCAGAACGAGAGACGGTTTTGTGGCCGAATTCAAACCCACATTTTCAATTTTGTCAAAGGAGATGGAGGTTCCCGTTTGTCCCGTCGCGATAAGCGGAGCTTACGAGGCTCTAAAGCCGGGAGCTATTTTTCCGAGCTTTGGTTCCAAAATAAGAGTTTCGTTTCTGCCTCTCATGCTTCCGGATTCCGACGAGTCATACGAGGATTTTTCCGACAGGGTGAGAGAAGCCGTAGTTGCAGAAGTGGCTTCGCTAAAAAAGGATAAATGAGCTTTAGATATACTAATCCCGCTACAATTTTCCCAAGCTTTGGTTCAAAAATAAGAGTGTCTTTTTTGCCCCCCATGTTTCCGGATTCCGACGAGTCTTACGAGGATTTTTCCGACAGGGTGAGGGAAGTCGTGTTTGCAGAAGTGGATTCGCTAAAAAAAGCTAAGTGAGAGATACTTTTTCATAGCAACAGAG
>CASDUP010000008.1 GCA_949283955.1 uncultured Verrucomicrobiota bacterium
AAAAAGCCGCCCATTCGGGCGGCTTTTTTTTGCTTCAACGCTTAAACTCTTCGGAAAAATTTTTTTAAACCGGCGACCGGGCAGAAACACTTTAAAATAGTCCATTCCAAGCGAAAAACAACATGCGCTGGCAACACAGAAACCATGCCGCATTTATTGTCAATTCTAAGGTAAAAAAGAGAATATGCGCTGACTTAATTAAAATTGCTTGACAAAGAATAGGGGAAATTTTTTACTGCTTTCATATTTAAGGTAGACTTAAATAAATAAAAAGCAACATACACAAACTTAATTAAAATCACTTGACAAACAAAAAATTTTACTGAATATATATTTAACGTAGACTTAAATAAATAGGGGCACAATATGAAACATTCCACTATACTCACAATGAGGGTCTTATTGACACTTGGATTAGTTTTAATTTTTTCTTCCGCATCTTTTGCGTTGGAAAATTATTATTGGATAAGGGGGGCTTCGGATACGACCTCTTCCAATTTTTACGCAAATGGGACGGAACTTTCCCAGCGCTTATTCTATGTTGGGAGCGCCCTTCAAATTGGGGAAGTAGATAGTAAATATGCCTCGTACTTCGACGAGAACGGCGTATTAAAATCGCCGCAGGTAATTGATCCACTTCCCGAGCAAAGCCAGTTCCACATAGGCTATTACAACAGCGCGTTTGCGGGATCGGACTCGTCGTTTTCTGAAAAGCAGGCTATAATAATGAACAACGACGTAACGTTCACGAGAATGGTCTATGAAAACACCGCCACGAACCAGAATTCTCCTACCGTAATAACTTCGCTTTACACCGACACAGATGGGAGTGTGAAAGATTACAAAACCATACTTTCCATTATTAACGATTCGGTCCAATGGCAAAACTTTTTCTTCCGCAATGCTGCAAAGAACGGCTACAGAGCAGAGTTGACGTTTGATATAGACGTGGTTCTGGATATGGGCACGAATGCAAGCAGTATAAATTATGGTTTCACGATTCAAGACAACAAAATGAATTTTGGAACTGCCGAAAACAACAGGGTGCTTGAGATTCGAGCGACAAATTATAGCGGTTCGAATAATTTAGTTTTATTTCATTCCGACGATTACTCCCTGCATACTTCGCGTCCGATTGTTAATATGTACGCGCAGATGATTAATGTTTCTGGTGTGGAGATGAGGATATGCCACGAAAATATGACGGACGCCATTGTAAACTTTAAGGGGACATCAGTTAATCTCTCGAATGCCTATATAGGATTTAGAGCGGCAGTTTACAACTGCATGAAGGAAGACGGCGGGAAGGTCATGACTTGGGACAGTCAATATTACATGGGCATAGGGAATGGAGGAACGGTTAATCTATTTGGCGAGAACCAATTTGGCGAAGCCAGGCTCGGCATTTGGGCCGGCGGAGGAACTTTAAATTTGAACGGGCACAGTATAACATCTTTGTATGCCGTAGATGGCAGCAACAACTTCGTTTTGGATTTTGGAATGGAAAACAGCCGCATGTCCGCAGAAGACATGCTCGAATGCGGAATTACTTCAGATATGGTTTCGCTTACTGGAGCGGGCAAAAAGCAAGTGTTTCTTGTCACGAATGATAACATAAACACTCCCACTACTATAAAGAATTTTATAGCCGGGGAGGATGTGATTTTGACGAAAACCGCTATTTCTTTCGACGAGGAGAATTACGAAAATAACAAGGTTGTTTTCGACCTGTCGACGCTCGGATACACGGCGGATAACTACGGGAAAACCGACGGAGAGTGGTACATTACCCAGATTGAAGGAGTGGAGTACGAGGGAGAGGAATATTACTCGTACACGTATGTAATCATTCCGGAGCCGGCGGTTGCTGCTGCGCTTCTCGGGCTTGTATCGCTGCTGTTGGGAGTGTTAAAGAGAAAATAGTATATGATGGGAAATTGTTTAGCGCGGAGTTTTGCCGTTTTTGCGTGTTCGCTTATTTTGACGGCGCCGGCTTTTTCTTCAAATGAACCCGCTCCTTCGGGAGCGGGCGATTTGAAGAAAGCAAGCTGCGATAATAATTCTTTTAGTTTTGTTCTTATCGGAGATATTCAGGACATGACAAAGTGGCGCCACAAGCAGCCTCTTTGCGAGTATCTGTTTGGCTGGGCAGTTCAAAACAAAGGCGATCTCAACCTGAAGGCGGTTTTGTGCACGGGAGATCTGGTTGAATACAATCAGAGCATGGCAAGCACAAAAAGCCGCTACCTTCACAGGGGAATGCAGAACGGAAACATGGATTCGGAGGGTCAATGGAAGGCGATTTCCGACATTTGCAGCCGGCAGCTCGACGGATTTATTCCCTATATTTTTTGCACGGGCAACCACGATTACGGCCACAGATGCGGGGACGGGGCGAGGCGTTTTAGTCAATTTGGGAGGTACTTTCCGGCGAATAAAAATCCGCTTTGGAATGATTGCGTGGTCGAAATGTTTCCAAATTACGACGGGGTGGAGACACTCGAAAACGCCATTTACAGGTTCGACACAGACACGTGGGGAACTTTGTACGTTATGGCCCTCGAGTTTGCTCCAAGAGACGAAGTTTTGGAATGGGCGGATAAAAAGTTAAAGTCGAGCCGCCTTGCGAATTCGCGTGTGGTTTTGATTACGCATTCGATTATAGACGGCCGCGGGGAGTTCATACGCGACAGGTATTCGATTTTGGCAAGAGAAGGTCGGGAAGGTGGAGTTTTCGAGACGGGCAAGGCGATATGGGAAAAGGTGATAAAGCCCAATAAAAACGTGGTGCTTGCGATATGCGGCCATGCCGGTCCCAATACCAACAAAGTGGAAGTTCGCCCCGACGGGAGCGGAGTGCTCATAACCATGTTTAACATGCAGGGAATATGCGGCTGGGGAGCCGGAGGAGGGGAGCTTCCGGTGGAGATAATCGAATTTAAACCGGACGGGGAAACGATTTCGTTTCGGACTTTTTATCCGCTGTACCACTATTCTCCAAAAACGCGCGAGAAGTCGTTTGGGAAAAAATTTGAGTATCGGAGATTTTCGGATTCCCTTTCGAAATAATTTCGGCCGGAGAGCGCCCTAAATTTTTTTTTGGGGCGTTCTTTCGGTGCCTATATAATTATTTCTGATACGCTCGCTTTTCCCGAATATACGCACTCCCAGTCGCTGTTTTTTACCGATGGATCCAAGACTCTTCCGGCTGAATACGAAAACGTAAAAAGTCCTTTTCCCTCGTTTTTAAACAAGGGCGACAGTTCCATTCTGGCTGGGGTGGTGCGTTCCACGTGAGTCGATTCCGAGAAGTTGTCGGGGTAATTCACGTTGAACACCCTTATTTTGCCGTCGGGACAAATGGGATTTTCCCCGATCAATTTATTCGCCACAAAGTCCGCCGCGTGTTTGCAAGCCGACGATAAAACCGGCCTTATTTCCTTCGGAACTTCCAAATGGCGAGTGCGGCAAGCTTCGTAGAACTCTTTCGAAATTCTGAGCGAAAATGCCCCCGAAGGAATTCCGAATCCCGCGGATTCCATAGCCGCCGCGAAAGTTCCGCTGCTCCATAAAATCGGGAAACCGAGATTATGGCCTATATTTAGTCCGGAAGCGACAGCGTCTGGGCGCCTCTTGCACAAGTGGGATATCGCTATGTTTGCGCAATCTGCGGGAGTTCCCGATACCGAAAAGCACGGTATTCCGCAAATGTCCGGAAGCGTGTCAACGCGAATTTCTCCATGCCTGTTGTGGGCGTGCCCGATCCAGCTTTGCTCTCCCGACGGAACAACTACTACTGCGTCTCCGATTTTTCCGATTTCCTCGGCGAATTTTGGAAGGAAAGGGGAGTTTATTCCGTCGTCGTTGCAAATGAGAATGAGAGGTCGCATGAGTTTTTTTCTGTTTGAAGTGCAAGGGTATTCAAGTCGGTCCAAAGGTCAACATATACGCTTCGATTTTTTTGCGGCGGGGGAATTTTAACTTGAGAAAAGTCTATTTTTTTTGATACTTTCTGGAAAATGGGCGACGATTTACGCGAAAAATCCTTCGAGGAAAACCTCGAAGAACTGGAGGGCATATTGGAAGAGCTTGAGAACTCCCAGTTGCCCCTTTCCGACCTCGTCAAAAAATACGAGCGGGCGAAGCTTTGTCTGGCCGAGTGCCGCAAGCGTTTGGACGAGGCCGAACTCTCGATAAAAAAGTTGAATCCCGACGGGAGTAAGGAAGATTTTTGATTTTCTCGGGAGGCGGTTAAATCCGTTGGTGGCCCGTTTTTCGCATAATAAGATGAGCACAATTTTAGACAGAATCGCGTCTCCGGCCGATGTGAAGAATTTGAGAGCCGAGCTTTTGCCGGTTCTCGCCCAGGAGATACGAGATAAAATCATCAGCGTGACGTCGAAAAACGGCGGCCACGTCAGTCCGAATCTTGGAGTTGTTGAATTGAGCATAGCCCTGCACAGGGTTTTCGAGACGCCCAAGGACAAGATTATATTCGACGTTTCGCACCAGTGCTACACGCACAAGCTGCTGACCGGCCGCGGCGGAGAGCGCTTCGAGGGGCTCCGCCAGACGGGGGGAATATCTGGATTTTGCAATAGGACTGAGAGTTCCCACGATGCGTTCGGAGCGGGGCACGCGGGAACGGCGGCTTCGGCAGCTTTGGGACTTGCGGTCGGCAGGGACAGAAGGGGATCGAACGAAAATGTGGTGGCGGTTTTGGGAGATGCTGCTCTAACAAACGGAGTGACATTCGAGGCGATAAACAACATAGCCACTAGCACAAAGAAAATGATTGTCGTTTTAAACGACAACGAGATGTCTATCGCGAAGAATGTAGGAGCAATAGCAAAGTATCTCAACGAGGTCATAACGAATCCTGCCTACAATAAAATTTACGAGGATATAAACTCTTTCCTCAAAAAGCTTCCCTCAGGAGAGGCCATGGCCAAGCTTGCCGAAAAAAAGGCTACCACCGCCAAGGCGTTTTTTTTGGAGGCTTCGTCTCTTTTCGAATACTTTGGCTTTTTGTATCTTGGCCCGATCGACGGGCACAACATCGCCCTATTGGAGCGCTATCTGAATTATTGCAAGACGGCTACCCGTCCCGTGTTGCTCCACATCATAACTAAAAAGGGCAAGGGGCTGGACGTGGCGATGAAAAATCCCGAAAAGTTCCACGGGGCAAGTCCCTACGATATAGTCACGGGGGAATCGACCGCCCCGAAATCGGACAAGCCCGTTCTTAATTGGCAGGACGTGATGGGAAAATCGCTTCTCAAGTTTGCCAAGAAAGACGGCAAGATTTTGGGAATAACGGCAGCAATGGCTTCTGGAACCGGGTTGTCGTATTTGAAGAAGGAGTTGCCGGGACAGTTTTTCGACGTGGGAATAGCGGAGGAACATGCGGCGATTTTTGCGGCGGGTTTGGCGTGCCAGGGATTTAAGCCGGTGGTGGCTATATATTCCACGTTCATGCAGAGGGCGTTCGACTGTGCAATGCACGACGTGTGCTTGCAGGACCTTCCCGTCACCTTCTGCTTGGACAGAGCCGGTCTCTCCCCGAACGACGGGGCAACCCACCACGGACTTTTCGACATAGCGTATTTGCGCTGCTTGCCGAGGGCAATCATAATGCAGCCTTCCGACGAAAACGAGCTTGCCGATATGCTCTACACTTCCATCAACAGCGGCAAATGCTGCTTTATACGCTATCCGAGGGGAAGAGCGGCGGGTGTGGAAATAAAGGAGGAACCGGAGGCGATAGAAATAGGGAAGTCGAAAATACTTTTCGAGGGGAACGGAAAAGTGTGCCTGTTTGCTCTCGGGAACATGGTAGAAACCGCGAAAAAGGTAGCGGACATTTTGGCGGAAAAATCGAAAATCAAAGCTTCCATTGTCGATGCGCGCTTTGCAAAGCCTCTCGACGAGGAGGCGATTCTTCGCATGGCAAAGTCGAACAAGCTGTTTGTGACGCTCGAAGACCATGTCGTTGCCGGAGGTTTTGGCTCGGCGGTCGGCGAGCTGTTCATGGAAAACAAAGTGCGAACTCCGCTCGAAATGATAGGCTGGCCCGACAAATACATACCTCACGGGTCGGACGTAAAGGCTCTAAGGGAGATGTTCGGTTTGGGAGAATCCCAAATAGCCGACAGGATTTTAAAGGTCTATTCCGAAATTTAGTTTGCAAGAAAATGGGGAAAAGAAAGGAAACAAAATGAAAAAGACTATAATATTGGCAGTGGCCGGAGCCGCTTTGGCGTTGGCCGGATGTAACGATATGTGTGGAGGTCAAAAACACACATTGTATATGCACGCGCATAGAGGAGAACCGTCTCTTGCGCCCCAAAACACGAGGGAGAGCATAAAGCTCGCCTTCGATCTCGGAGCTAGAATGATAGAGACAGATTGCCATCTTACCAAAGAGGGACAGATAATCATCGTTCACGCCAAAAAGGAGATGAAAAATGTTTGGGGAATGAACAAGGATCCCAAAGACTTAACTCTTGACGAGCTTAAGAATACCAAGCTAGCCCATCCCGAAAACTATGATGCGAAGTATGCGAATTGCCGCATGCCCACTTTAGAGGAACTTTTTGCGGTCATGCCCAAAGACAAGAAGTTCGAAGTGGAAATCAAAACCTACGGTCCCGAATTCGCGAAGAAGCTCGACGACGCCAGGGCGAAGTACGGCTTAAAGAGGGAAAATATTTACATTACCAGCTTCCAGGGAGACGCTGTAAAAGATTTCAAAAAGCAGTATCCCGACTATACGACTCTATTTATAGTCCATATGAAAAAGGATAAGGAAGGTAAACTTCCCTATACGGCCGAATCGCTCATAGCCAAGGCAAAAGATCTCGGTGTGGAGCAGGTTGCCTTGGGCGGATACAGGAATGTGGATAGGGAATTCGTAAAGAAATTGCAGGACGCCGGATTTGTGGTGGGCATTTGGCAGGTTGAAAATCTCGACGATTTGGCTTATGCCGCGAAATTGAAAGTCGACAGGATTTGCAGCAATTTCGCCTCCAAACTCCGCGACGAATACAATACGATAAAAAATTTAGAGCTTAAATAGTTTCGATTTTTCCTAATATTCGGACCGATTCGGTGAAAGCCGGGTCGGTTCTTTTTTTGGGGAGTTAAATGCTTGACTTGTGCGTAGCCGGCGGTCATATACTTATTGCGGTCTATGGGCCGTTCGTGATATAAGAAAAGAGGTTTATATGGTGAGAATATTGGCTATTTCGGCCGCGGGGATAATAGCGTCGGCTGTTTTTGGATTGAATTGCTGCGGGGGTGAGCTGTACATGCATGCGCATAGGGGTGAAGCTTCCATCGCGCCACAGAATACGAGGGAGAGCATAAAGCTCGCCTACGATCTCGGTGCGAGAATGATAGAGACGGATTGCCATCTTACCGAGGAGGGCGAGATGATAATCATGCACGGCAGGAAGGAGGCAAAAGAAGTTTGGGGTTTGGATAAGGATCCGAAGACGATAACTTTGAAGGAAGTAAAGAATAGCAGGCTTGCCCATCCCGAAAAATACGACGCCAAGTACGCCAACTGTCGCATTCCCACCCTCGACGAGCTTTTTGCCGTGATGCCGAAGGACAAATTATTCGAGTTTGAGATAAAGACGTATGGTCCGTCGTTTGCGAAAAAGTTCGACGATACGCGGGCGAAATACGGTCTCAAAAAAGAAAACATATATGTGACGAGCGGCAAGGCCGACGCGATAAAGGATTTTAAAAAGCAGTATCCTGAATACACTACGATTTACATTCTGTACGTAAAAAAGGACAAGAACGGCAAGCTGTCCCACGATCCGGAATCTCTCATAGCAAAGGCCAAGGAGTTGGGGGTCAGCCAGCTAAATATAGGGGGATATAGGAATTTGGACAGAGAGTTCGTTAAGAAGATACAAGATGCGGGTTTTCCGGTTTGCGTTTGGCAAGTGAACAATCTCGACGATTTGGCTTACGCGGCAAAGCTGAAAGTTGACAGGATTTGTAGCGACTTTGCTTCGAATCTTCGCGGAGATTACAATACGATAAAAAATTTGGAGCTGAAATAGGAGCTTTTGGAGATTTTATCTGGAGGCGGGAATTTTATTCCCGCTTTTTTTGTTTCAAGCGAGTAATAAAACAGACTTTGCCAGATTGCGGTTTTCTGGGAAATTAAAAAATTGTTCGTGCGGAGTTTTGCCTGATATAAGAGTGCTAGCAGCTAAACCGAAGTAGTTGCCGCCTCCAATTCCACTTCAAACATCAAGTCGTCCCTGCAGACTATGGAATGAGCCGGAACATGGGGAATGGCGGAATCGCCCTGCCATTTGGAAAAGCGGGGATAATATTCCGGTTCGCGGCAGTATATGGTGGCCCTTACGGTGTCGCGGAAATCCATGCCGCGCGCGAGCAATATTTCCCTGATGACGCGCATAGTAAGATCTATCTGCTTGTCTATGTCTCCGAAGTGGAGAGTTTTTCCGTCCGGGGAAATGCTTGCGCTGCCCGAAACCAATATCCTTCTGTGGAATGGGGTTTTTATCTCGACAGCCCTCGAAAACGAACTGCCGTATTTTGTTGCTCCGCATTGCAGAGGAGAATCGGCTTCGGAGGCTTTCCATTCTCCCGAGCATCCTTCGGAATTCATCGCCAGCATTCCGCTCATTATAAGGGCGCCGTTAAAATTCGCCGCCCCTATGCCGGTGCTTGCCGGAAGAAGAGACTCGAAAATCTTTTTCTCATTCCAGAACTCGGTTCTGGCCTTGTTGAAGTCTCCGTACCACGACAGTATGTCGTCGTTGTAAAACCAAGTTCTTACTATGTCTGTGAATTTGAACCCAGCCTCTCTCAAAACTTCGTCCATCTTCTCCAGATTTTTTTTGGCGTGCTCGTAGGGTTCTCCTCCCGGGTTGTCCGAACATATTCCGAAGGATCTAAACCAGTTCGCAAATCCGTCCGAAACAGTCGACGATTTTATTCCCCCTGAATGTTGAAGATATTTTACATTTGCACCCGATACGGCCGCGATATGGATTCCTCCGAGGGAGGAATTTTCGCCAAGGGGAAGAATGTGGTTTACGGGAAATTTCGAATTCGGGAAAACTTTATCAAGAAGCGGCTTTGCCCATTTTGGGGCGAAAATTTCGGCGGATAAAACATCGGCGCGGTTCTTTTCGAGCTCCCCGCGCAGGTTTAACAATTTTTCAAGGGCGTCAGTTGGAGAATCGAAAGACTCGTTCCATCTAAGTTCGACGGCCTCTTTGTTCAAAGGTATTTTTCTCACCATATAAAATCACTTCCCCCCAAGACGAACATGGTATTTATTTTTGAAATTTGTCAATGTGTTTTAGATTTCAAACTCCCGAAATCTCGTCCGCGAGTTTTTCCGCAAAGTCTTTTGTGAAGTATTGCATCACCACGATGTGCGACAAATTCCCCTCAATGGCGTCTGTGTTGCAGGCTAGTGCGTATTTTCGAACTATCTTATCGCTTGGGCGTGGGAAATAGACTGTATTCGAATAGGGATTTCTCTTGGCGCCAACTCCCCGTTTTACGAGCGCGCTCTGTAGAAATTTTGCTGTGTCTAACATTTGTTTTGCCTGGACTTTAAATCCCTCTTCTCCCGTCGACTTTATCATCCAGTAAAATTTTAGAGCGTCGAAACCGCTGCGCGAACAGCTGACAGTCGGGACGTCTCCGTTGAGGTATGGAACGGGGCTAAACTTGACGCTTTCGTGCACTTCGGGTTTGCAAATAAAAAGTCCCGCTGGTTCGTTGAGAGAGAGGAATTTGTGTCCGGATATTGCTATGGAGTCGAATCCCATAGTAGAGGAATCGACTATTTCTGCTGCTGAAGGATCCTCGAGAAAAGGGAGGTATCCCCCGAAAAGTGCGGCGTCCAAATGTCTGTAAACAGCAGGGGGATTTTTTTCGTTTAGGATTTTTCCTATTTCGCGCTGGTCGTCTATGGCGCCTTTGAAGGTCCCTCCTATTGCTATGGCTACGAGTGCGGGCCGGGAGGAGTCGAGTTTTACCCGGAAATCTTCCGTATCCATCTGTCCGGATTTTCTTGCGGATATAGTTTTCGTTTCGATGTTGAGAACATCTCCGAGCTTTTTAACCGAGTAATGAGCCTCTTCGGAAACGTACAGAACTGGGGGGATTTTAGTTTTAGACTCCAAATATTTTCTGCCGAAATATACTCCGTGCATATTACCGTCCGTTCCTCCGTTGGAAATCACTCCCCAATGTCCGTTTTTAAAGCCGAATTTTTCGGCGTAGAAGTCCAGGCTTTCCCTTTCGAACTCGTCCGAATTCAGCATGTCCCATTCCTCTTTGTAGGGATCGGCAACGTTTATCAAGGTTATGTCGCCCAGTCCGGTTTTTGCGAGCCACTCGTAAAAAGAAGACATTCCCGTGTCTTGGTTGAAGGGGTATCCGAGCTGGTTGCGTTTTCTTTCCACAATGCGGTACGCGGCGTCGTTTAGTTTGTCGAGCGATTCTTTATCGGGAAAAAGATTCATATTTGGCGATACTGGAGATATTCCGGTTTTTCGTCGAGCTTTAAGAAGTGGAGCTTATATGTTGTGGGAAAACAAAAGTTTGGGCTGCCAAAAAAAGACTTGCGTTTGAAAAACGAAATAATAAAGTGCGGTCTTTTATTTCAGATGCCTGACTAGCTCAATCGGTAGAGCAGTTGACTCTTAATCAATTGGTTCGGGGTTCGAGTCCCCGGTCAGGTACCATGTAAAAAAGCCCGCAAATAAAGGCCTTGCGGGCGTTTTTTGTAGGTGATAGCTGGCTTTGCGGGCTATAAGACCGAGCAAATAATGCGCGTTTGATATGCGTACAATATGTGTTTTTGCGCTTGAAAAGTCCTCACTTTTCCCCCTGTTAATCTTTTTTGATTATTTTTATTTCATTTACATTTTGCCAGAAATGCAACTTTTGCAACCATGAGCGGTCTCCGCGCTGTTCCGGCAATCTATTCTGGTTTTCATGGAATAATCTTTGCGTTCTATAGATATAATTTAGTTGTCGCTCCTATTGATAAAATTTTTACCATTTTTTCGATAGCACGATAAAAAATAATTTTCTTTGCTTTCGTTCCTACTTTGATTGCAGAAATCACTTAAATAGAATAATCAGTTTTTATAGGCTTGTTTCGTTCCTTTTGTCTTTTTTAATTAAATGTTTTTCTTTTGCTATTTTTAGGGTTTATTTAGGTCTTGCTGATAAATTCTTTTAGAGAGTAGTTAATATTACTTCCATTTTTTGCTTCGTCGGTCACGTGTTCCGTTTTTTCTCTTCGCAATCGCGGGGTTGCGAAGTATATCATATTTGCCATACTTTTTTTAATTTTAAAAAAGATTGAAAGGACATCTTATATTTTATAATCATTATGTATAATGAAAATAACCTTTATTGATTTCGAAACCGCCAATAGAGAACGAACTTCCATTTGTTCCGTCGGAGTTTCCGTTCAAGAAAATGGTAGGGAAGTTGATTCGTTTTATTCGTTAATAAAGCCTGATCCATTCAATGTTGAAGAGATGTGTAAGAAGGCACATGGATTAGATTATTGTGATCTTATAAATGCGCCAGATTTTTTAGAAGTTTATGACACTATAATATCCTATTTTAATAATATCGTAGTTGCACACAATGCATCATTTGATATGGATTGCTTGTCGACGTTGTTATACAAGTTAGAACTTCCTTTCCCATCGTTTTATTATTTAGACTCTCTACAGGTTGCGAGATCGCGTTTTGCAAATGCCGATTTGGAAACACTGGCGTCACATTATAATATTGGGCTTGAAAATCATCACAATGCGCTTTCTGACGCTAGGGTTTTGGGATATATATACTGGAACTTAAGGAAGGATTTAACTCCCGAATTTTGCAGGAATTTTTTGAAAGATTTTAGAGAGCGTTTTTATATTGAAGTTGATCAGGAGTATAGAGACCTGATTTCTCCAAAGAAACATTTATCAGATGTCACTTTGACAAAAGGTGATCTTCCTTTTACAAATCCCGAAAATATTGAATTTTTCGGTAAAAGATTTGTAGTTACGGGAAATTTTGCGCATATGTCTCGAAAGTCGATTGAGGATAAAATAATATCGAAGGGTGGAGTAATACAAAATACAGTTAACGGGAAAACAAATTATATGATAATTGGAAGCATAGCATCTTCAGGTTGGGCGAACGGAAATTATGGGCGCAAAATCGAGACAGCTTTAACTCTTCCAAACGTTATTTTTATAGACGAATCTAATTTTATAAAATACATCTAATTCTCCGTTACACACGCAAGATGAAGGCATTTTGCAACTAAAAACTCCGACTTGTTTTTTATTCTAGGTTTCAAGTTCCATGCCGGGGAGTTTTTGGGAATAGAGCGGCGCAGTGCAGGCTCCGGTGGGAATTTTCTTGGCATGGTTCTTGATTTCCGCTTCGCCGTGGGATTTCTATGGAGCACATAAAAGCGGGGCGTTTTTCTGGGGGGAGATTTTCGCTTGTAAGGTGCGGTTGATCTTGAGTCTATTAGCCCGGCTTCTTTGTCAAAAATTTCAATAAGGCGCGGCAGCCCTCGTCGATATCCCTCCAGGTCGATTCAAAATCGTTTGTGTACCACGGATCCTCAACTTCGCGCGGGCGGTTTGTAAAATCCATCAGAAGTTTTAATTTGCCGAGAGGGTCTCCTCCGAACAGCCTAAACATGTTGCGCATGTTTGCCCTGTCCATTCCGATTAAAAAATCGTATTTGCCGTAATCCGATTTTTCGAGCATCCGGGCGGTTTTTCCCGAGCAGTCTATTCCGTGTTCGGCGAGCTTTCTCTTTGCGGGAGGATAGACGGGCGACCCGAGTTCCTCAGAACTGGTGGCTGCAGATTCAATCAAAAAATTTTTTTCTTCGCCCGACTCCCGGGCGAGCCGCTTCATGGCAAACTCCGCCATGGGGCTTCTGCAGATGTTTCCATGGCACACAAACAGTAGCTTTGTCATGTTTAAATATCGTGGCACTCTCGGAGGGACTCGAACCCTCATTGACGGTACCGGAAACCGTAGTCCTATCCATTGAACGACGAGAGCGTAGCTTAAACGGAACGGCAGTCGTCCTCGTTTTTCTCGACGTATCCGGAGTCCTGCCTATTGTGGTTTATGAGATTTTTTTTGGCGTACGCCTGGTAAAAATCTTCCGCGGTCATTCCTATCACTTGCGCGGCCGAGACGAGAAAATGCAGAATGTCTATTATCTCAACCTTTGCGTTTTGCGCGTCGAACTTCTGGTATTTGGCCCACCACTTCCACGGAACGGAATCGACAAGCTCGCTGTTTTCCTGGGCGATGGCTCTGCTGTAGTTTAAGAGCCATTTTATTTTTTCTTCGTCGCTCATGGCGGAAGTGTCAACACCTATGCGCTTGTTGAGTTCAAACTGCATCTTAAATATTTCTTCGAGCCTGTCCATAACTCGATACAGATTGGATTTTTCGCCCCTCCTCGTCAAGGAAACGCTTATTTTTCGGTCCAAATTTCGAGCGAAACTGGAGCGAGAAGAATAGAGGTAACTCTACCTTTTTTTTCGTCGTTGGCAGAGACGATTTCGCTCCACGAATCCAGGCCTTTGGGGTCGAATCTGTCTATGTCGGCGATTAGCTTAAAGTCGGAGGCCAGGTCCAAGTCCATATTTATTCTTTGAAAATCCCCTCCGGGATTGTACAGAGCCAAAATTTTCTTTGCTCCATGCAGCGATTTGTCGGCATTGAAGAGTACTCCACCTGACGATGCCCCTGCGCTGAAAAATTTGAAGAAAGAATCTTTCGGAGGGTCGAACAATCTCAGTGCGCGCGCGCCTTCCGACAATCTGAACGCAATAAACTTTCGCACCCATTCTCCCGTTCCGGAAAATCTGCTTCCCCTGTGGTAGTCGAGAGCGTTTGCTTGGCCGTTTTTATAAGTGTTGCTGAGGCCTCCTTTTGTTCGGGCCAAATCGCATCCTTCGGCCAGCATTGGCAGTCCTATCGACACGAGCACGAGCGACAAAGCCATTCTATATCTTCTCAACTCCTCTTCGGAGGGTTTTTCCTTATTTCCGACGATCCTGTCAAACAGGCACATGTCGTCGTGGCTTTCGAGGTAGTTAACGGTTTGCGAGGGAAACCTATAATCTTCTCCTCTCGATCCCGACACAAAGAATTTAAAGCCGTCGAAATTTCCCTGATTTAGGGCGTACTTCAGCATGAACTCCCTAAAGCCGTCGTTCCAAGAGGCCCAGCCGGTGTTTGCGAGCGCGCGCGTCAGGCGTCCTCTAAAGCTCCACGGTTCGGCTATCAGAATTATGGACGGCTTGATTTTTTTTAGGCGGCTTTCAATTTCGAGCAGAGTTGGAAGTCCTAACAGTTCTGCCAAGTCGAATCTAAATCCGTCGACGTCGAAATGCTTCACAAGATACGTCAGCGAATCTATTATCATTCTGCGGGACATTGGTGCGTCGGGTTTGAAGTCGTTTCCGCACCCGCTGTAATTCATGAATGATCCGGAGCCGGAGAGCTCGAAATAATACTCTTTGTCGATTCTGGCGAGGTAGTTTGGCTCTCCGACATGGTTGTAAACCACGTCCAAAATTACGGCAAGCCCCGCGGAATGGAACGCCTCCACGAGCTTTGCAAAATCTTCGCGCGCGGAAATTCCCGGTTCTTTTGAGTAGGAGCTTGCGGGCGAAAACCAATTTACGGGCATGTATCCCCATTCGTAGTCCGAGCGGTTTTTCGCCGTGAACTCCTGTATGGGTTGGAGTTCCACGCAGTTTGCTCCCAATTTTCTCAAGTAGCAGTCAGGGTCGGAGAGCCACTTTGTCAAACCGTCGAACGTGAGCCTTTCCGACGGCAAAAGAGAGACTTTTGCATTTGCCAAAACGTCCCTCAAATGAATCTCGACTATCACAAGGTCGTGCCAAGCTGGAGGGCAAAAGCAAGCGGAGGGAGATTCGTTTTCGTAGGCGACGACGCATTCTCCGTCCGACGAATACATGGAGAGCGCGTACGGATCCGCCACGGGGGCTTCGGGGTCGAAATTTGTCGAGGAGTCGAAGTTTTGTCCTTCTATTCTCCACATGTAGCAGGCTCCCGAAAGATCCTCGGAGGCGTCGGCTATCCATACCGCACCGTCTTCCAGATATGCGGGTATTTCCCTTTCGACGTTTTCCGAAGGCCTTCTCCATACAACCTTGGCTTCTTTGGCGCGCGGGGCGAAAATGGAGAAGCGGGTTTTTCCCTTGTGAAGTTTGGCTCCAAGCGGTTTGTCCGAGTAGAGATGCCTCAGCAAAATTCCGGAGTCGACCGGAACTTCGGAGTCTCCCGCCGACATTCGCATGGGGGAGAGCCAGTCGCAATGGGATTCGAAGCGAACCTCTATCATGTGGGTTCCACCGCGTTCCTTAAAGACTTTCAAGTTTTGATGCCCGAAGCCGTCCACGCTTACGTTTGGAGCAAAAGATGCAGGCTCTAACCATCTGCCTTTGCAGTCGGCGAATTTGAAAAGAATATCTCCCCGCTTGGAAGAGTCTATAAACGCTCCACCGTCGGAAAATCTCGAATAAGGAACTGTGAGAACAAATTCCTTTCCGATTTTCGACATCTTCCAATCGGGATTTCCAATCGCGTTTTCCCAATCGTTAAACGAGCCGCAAACGTAATAACCGCAATCGAAGTTTAGAGGCGACCTCTGGGCGGATCTAAGAACAAAAGTTATTTTTCCGTTTTCGAAAAAGTACGACGAGTATTCCGAAAACAATTTTTTATCCGCGGCGGAAACTTCGAATTTTCCAACGTTGCCATTCCCGAAAAATTTTATCTCGGGAATTTTGGAAAGGTCCGACTCGAAAATCGCCAGAACTCTATTCGAGGAATGCCACCAGGCTTTTAAAATTTTCGGTTTCTTAGTTTCCATCTATTTGAATCGCTCCGATATTCTCACGGCCCGTTCGGCTTCGGGAGACAATTTTTTCTTTTTTGCGGAGCTGCGAGATAATTTTTTCTCCGGCTGCGTAGTTTCGTTGCCGACGGATTCTATTTTTTTCGGAAGTACGAAGTCTTCGCTTTTGGGTGGATTTGGCGACGCAAATTCCAAGCTTTCCGTCTCCTTAGGTTTCTTTTCGGTTTCGGATTTTTCCACGGGGGATTTTTTTATTTCGCCTTCGTTCTCGGTTAGGCTGTTATCTTCCCTCTTTTCCAAAACCTTGGGGGATTCGGAATCCTCGAATCTAAAAACCAGTTCCCCGGAACCCACGTAGCCGAGCTTTTCCCTTATTATTCTGTCGGCGAATTCGTCGTCGTGTATCAGCCTGTAATAGTATTCCTGCTTGTAGCTCCTCTCTTTGTCGAGCTTCTCGAGTTGGTTGTCGAGCCGGAGTTTCGAATTTCTCAACTGCCTGTTTTCCTGTCTTATTTCGCGAAGGGAAAATGTCAAAAACACGAGGATTCCCGCTACGGCAAGTAGCGCTATCACGGACAATCCCTTCAAAACTCCCTTTCTCATCCTTTTACGATATTTTCAATAGCGCGGCTTTCTGTAAAGCATTTTTGATTCGCCGTGGCAACGCGCAAAAAAAGCGCCCGCATTCGGGCGCCTTCTTGCGTACTCGCGGACAACTCTATTTTTCCTCGTCGGTTTTCTGGAGGCTTAGTAGCATGTCCTGGACCACCACCGCTCCGGATATTGCGGCAGTTTTCTCGCGGACGTTTTCCGCAAACTTTTTAAACTCTTCGGACTTCACGTCGAGCTTGGGTTCGGAATACTTCGACACCCACACCACAAATCCCTCGTTGCCCAGAACGAACATCTGGGAAACTTCGCCTTGTTTCATCGAGGGAAGTTTGGAATAGAGGAATCCCGCGGCCTGGCCTGCTTTTTCCATGTCCGGGCTGGGCTTTGTCAGGGAGACGTTCGTGAGTTTCTCCACCTTCGCGCCTCCCGATTCCATCACTTCGGAGAAGCTCTTGTTTTCGGATATAGCCTTCTTTGCATTTTCCACCAGCTTCGCTCCGGCTTCCGTAAATGCCTTCATTTTTGCGTCGGACAGCCAATCCTCTTCGACCTTTTTCTTGACGTCCGCAAACGGAGGTATAAACGACGCCTCTTTCTTTACGAAAAATACGAGCCATACTCCTCCGGGAGTTGCTATCGTGTCGGAGTAGAAATGGTCGTCGTCCAGTCTCACGGCCGCCTCAAGAGCCTTCATCGGAAGTTGGGAGAGCGTATCGCGCTTGTCGGCGCGTATGGGGTCGAGGCGGCGAAGAGAAATATTCGCTTCGGAAAGGATTTTCTTCACCTCTTCAGAATCCTTTTTCGCCTTGGAATCGAAAATCTTCATCACGGCGTCCTCGAGCTTGGCGACTGCCATCGAGGTTGCCATGGAGGATATGTAGTCGGCCTTAACCTTTTCCAGAACCTTTGAAAGGGGCGGCGTTTCAAATTTTCCGTTTTCCGACACCGAATAGTTGGAGGCGTTTGCGTTGTAGTAAGCCTTCAGGTCGTCCTCGGATGGGGCTGCGACTTTACCCTTGTAGGAGTCGGAGGGCTCGAACGCTACGTCGAATACGAAGGCTTCGGGAATTCGATACGATTCGGAATTTGCCTTGTAGAATTTTTCGAGTTCGGATTCGTTCGGTTTTTTGTCGAACTTGAATTTATCAAGAGAAAGTTCTGCCAACGACAAATTCCATGTTCCATAAATGGAAGTGTAAAGTTTTTCGATTTCCTTTTCGGATATGAATCCGGGTCCTCCCACTAGCCTGGAAGCTTTTTCCACGAGGGCGTTGTTGGACAAAATGGAGTTTAGATTGTCTATTGAAAGTTGTTGGGTGTATTCGGAGAGAAATTTTTTCCAGAGTCCGTCGTCGAAACTTCCGGAGGCCGTCATGAATGCGGGGCGGCTTTTTATGTAGGAGTCGAGTTCCGCTTGGGAGACGCTCTCTATTCCGAGGGAGCGGGCTATGGAAAGCAGGCATGCCTGCCTCTTTATCATAATGTCGAATTGCTCGTCGGATTCGGCTCTCATTCCGTCCGTGAGCATTTCGAAATAGACGCAAGTCTGGAAGCGCCGGGCGACGTCGGGATTGGAGAAGTCGTATCCAAAAATGCTTTTCTTTTCGGCGTCGTAATGGCCCGAATTTCGGTTTCCGAGGAAGGGAACGGAACCCACCGTGAATACGAAAGCTATGATTATGACAACCAGCAGCACGCTGAACACCGATTTGTGGTGTTTTTGAAGAACGGTTTGAATCCAAGTGATCATATTATATTCGAAAGTGAATTTTAAATGGAACACTCTAAGGGTACGGCGTTTAGTGTCAACATTCTAAACGTGTTCAGAGATGTCGTTTTTATATTTTTTTGTGAAACAAGAGGCTTGACTGGTTGTCCAAAAAAATAGAGTTTTAAACCGGGCGAGGGGGAGTGCTCCCGCCGAAACAAAAAGGAAATGTATATGAAAAAAGTATTACCCTTAATTCTTGGTTTAGCCGCTGCGTCCGTATTCTCCGGATGCGCGTCGTCCATTCCGATGGGCGCGTTTTACACGGACGTTCAACTTCCGGTGGCGGCATCTGAAAGCAATCTCGATCTGTCGAAAATGAAGGTCGGAACTGCCACCTGCAAGAGCTACGTGGGGGTTGTTGCCATAGGCGATGCCACGGTTTCTACCGCCCAGAAAAATGGCGGAATCAAGAAGATTCACGCCGTGGATTGGAAGGCCAAGAGCATTCTTGGTTTGGTCGGGGAGTACACGACCATCGTTTACGGGGAATAACTGGGCTTGCTTAAAAACAAGCGACGCGGGTTCTTGTCCGCGTCGCTTTTTTTTTAGTTTTTCCTATGCGAATTTTTCGAGCACGTCGACTCGAGCCGGAGGCAAGTTTCTAAAGACCTTTATTGTGTTAAGACTTTTCATGTGCTTAAAGCCTATCGCTTCGGGCTTTCTCATCAGGTTGTAGGTAAACTGAATGAATCGGGCTCCTTCCGGCATTGCGTTTTCCACCTCCGAAACTATTCGCTTGGACATGTCCGGAGGAAGGCTGAGAAAAGGCAGGCTCGACACTACCGCGACAAGCTTGGAAGCCCTGTCGCCGAGAATTTTCTTCACGTTTTCTGCGCTGTCGTTTACCACCTCCACTTCGGGATATTTTTTTGAAAGGTATTCAGCCAGCTTTGGGTCGTATTCCACGCTGATGAGGTTTTTCGAGTATCCCCTCTCCACGAGGGCGTTCGTTACGGCTCCGCTTCCCGCTCCAAGTTCGAGAATTATTCCTTCTTTGCCGTTCGGAATTCCGGAAATCATGGCTCTTGCCAGATACTTGGAGGAGGGGCAAACCGCTCCTTTTATCTTCGGGTTTCTCGCGCAACCGGCAATAAATACAAAGGTGTCCTTGAACTTCATATTACTGCGATTGGTATATGTCGTGCAGCCCTATAAGGCCGAGGAACATTCCCTCGCCGTCCACCACCGGGAGAACGGAAATTTTGGAAGGGCGATTTTCCATCAAATTTATCGCCTCCACCAGATGGGCTTCCGGTTTTACGCAAACAGGATTTTTTGTCATTATGTCGGCGCATTTGAGTTCGTCGAGATTGACGACCTTTTGGAGCATTCTGCGCAGATCTCCCTCAGTTATTATTCCGGAAAGTTTTCCGCTTTCGTCCACCACGCAGGCGGCTCCGAGCGGCTTGCTTGTCATCTCTATCACTACTTTCCTTATGGGAGTTTCGGCAAGCACCACGGGGCATACGTCCGCGCGGTGCATTACTTCGTCCACGCTCAAAGTGATGCTTCTGCCAAGTTGTCCTGCCGGATGGGATCTCGCGTAGTCGGTGAGGGTGTAGTTTCTTGCCTTCATCAAGGCGCAAACGAGCGCGTCTCCGTATGCCATGGCGCACACCGCCGAGTTTGTCGGAACTATCTTTAACGGATCCGCCTCGCCGCCGTCGGCAGTGGCGTCCAAAACGATGTCGGCGTCGCGACCCATGGGAGAGTTCAAATTTCCTATCAGGGCTATTATAGTGGCCCCGAACTTCCTAAAGATGGGGAAGAGGCGCAGGCATTCCGACGTCGACCCGCTGTTGGAGACGACTATTACCACGTTTCCCTTTTCATACACGCCCAAATCGCCGTGTACGGCTTCGCAGGCGTGCATGAACATTGCGGGGGTGCCTGTGCTAGAAAGCGTGACGGCTATCTTTTTCCCGACTATTCCCGACTTTCCGACCCCGGTGACGATTACCTTTCCGGAACTTTTTAATATGGCTTCGACTGCTTTGTTAAAGTTGTCGTCCAATCTGGAGGCCATTTTGGAAATGGAGGAGGACTCCTTTTCCAGCGCTTCGACGGCGATATTCCTCATATCTTTCATATTTGTCCTTCAAGGGTTCTAAGAAATTCTTCCGCTTTTTTCAAGTCGTCCTCGGTGTCTATCCCTATCGACGAGTGCGAGGTTTCTACTACGTCGAATTTTTTTCCTGCCGCAACAAATCTCAACTGTTCGAGCATTTCGCATTTTTCCATTTCCGGAACGGGAAGTTCCGAGTAGAGGGCTATGGATTTTGCGGAGTATCCATATATTCCAATATGCCTCCAATACGATGTTCTTTTGAGCCATTCCGAAAGGTCTTCCGTTCCCCGGACAAAGGGAAGCGGTGAGCGGCTGAAATATATCGCATCGCCTGACCCGTCTCTCAGAACTTTAACCACGTTGGGATTTTTCAAAAGTTCGGGATCCTCTATTTTCGAAACGGCGGTGACGAGTTCGGAATTTGCGTCTTTTCTGCGCGATATTATGCAGTCTATCAAATCGGGAGATACGAAAGGTTCGTCTCCCTGCACGTTGACGACGAAATCTGCACCCAATTCCCCTATTGCTTCCACTATTCTTTCGGTTCCCGAGGAGCAATTTGGGGAGGTCATGGAACAGTCGGCCCCTATCGATTTTGCAAAGTCGGATATCTCGGAGCTGTCGGTAAGAATCACGACCTTGTCGGCTAGTTTGCTCTTCTTGCAAGACTCCCAAACGCGCTCTATGACTCTTTTCCCGCCGAGTTTTGCGAGCGGTTTGCCGGGAAATCTCGTCGAGCCCATTCTTGCTGGAATGGCGATTGCGGCCAACAGGGAAAACGACATGCTAAATAGCTTGTCCAATTTTTCGTCTTTTTTGTTTATTTCCTCTAAAAATTCCCTGCTTTCCGCGTTTTCCGGATCTGGTTCGGCGATGTAGAATCTCCAAAACAGGAAACAGGCAAGCACGAAGAAAAACACTCCCACGAGCCTGAAAGTGAGTTTGTATTTGCCGTACTTTATTCCGAGAAATTTGAATTTGGACGAGGCGTACTTGTCTTTGTACTTCTCCTCCGATCTGAAGAGGTACAAAAACGAGACGAACAGCGGTATGCATATACAGGCAACCTCGAGTATTGTGAAAACAACTTTTCTCATGGGCGTCTTGTTTCTATCGCGGGTTATTGGTGTCCGTCAAACGTTTTTAGGAGTAGTCACTTTCGGGCGACTGCCTCCTTCAGGGCTTTTGCCACCGCTTCGAGGCGTTCTTGTCCGAGTTCGGGATAGATGGGAAGCGCGAGGCTGTGAGCTGCCGCGTACTCTGAATTGGGCATGTCTCCCTTCTTGTATCCGAGGGGTGCGAAGCATTCCTGCATGTGTAGCGCCAAGGGGTAATATATTTCGCAGCCTATCCCCGCAGCTTTAAGCTTTTCCATGCATTCGTCCCTGTTTGGAACGCATACGACGTATTGGTTGTATATCGAATAGTTTTCCGGAAGTATTTTTGGAGTTTTTATTTCCGGAACTTCCGAGAAGGCGAGGTCGTAGAATGCCGCGTTTTGCCGGCGCATTCTTCCCCAGTCGTCCAAGTGGGGCAACTTGACTAGAAGGGCGGCCGCTTGGATTGCGTCCAAGCGGAAGTTTCCGCCAACATGCTTGTGGAAGTATTTCGGCTCCATTCCGTGGTTTCGAATTTCGCGCACTTTCTTCAAAAGCGCTTCGTCGTTGGATATGACCATTCCGCCGTCGCCTATTCCGCCGAGATTTTTGGTCGGGAAGAAGCTGAGGGCTGCGCAGTCTCCAAAGTTTCCAACTTTCAATCCGTTCCTGACCGCGCCTATCGCTTGCGCGCCGTCTTCGACTATTTTCAGTCCATGGGAGTCGGCAATTCTCTTGATTTCCTCCATGCGGGCAACCTGCCCGAACAGATGGACGGGTATTATGGCTTTAGTCTTGGGTGTGATTTTAGATTCCAGCTGGTCGGGATCCAAATTGAAGGTGTCCGGGTCTATGTCGCAAAACACCGGTTTTGCTCCCACTCTCCAGACGCATCCGGCTGTGGCAAAGAAGGTGTAAGCCGGAATTATCACTTCGTCGGGTTCATCTCGATCCAGCGGAGAGCGAAATATTCCGAGCCCCATCAGGGAGGCTATGAGGGCGTCCGTTCCGCTAGAAACCCCGACTGCTCCCTTTACTTCGGAGTATTCGGCAACCCGCCTTTCTATCTCTTCTACCTTGGGCCCGCCTATGAAATATTGGCTGTCCAAAATTTCGTCCAAAGCGTTTCTCGTTTCCTCCCTTATGGAGGAGTATTGCGCTTTCAAATCTAAAAGAGGGACTTTCATTCGATTCCTTTCTTTAGGCTCCGAATGCCTTTAGCAGCCTGTCGAGTTCGGCAAGGCGGGCCTCGCAGTCGGAGAGTTGTTTTTTGGCTCCTTCTATGACTTTAGCCGGGGCCTTTGAGACGAACGCCTCGTTCGACAATCTGGATTTTGCCGAATTTATGGCGGACAAAACTTTCACCTTTTCCTTTTGCAGTTTTTCTACTTCCGCCTTCGAATCGACCAATCCTGAAACGTAGATGGTTCCCAAAGCGGATATTACCGCCGGGGAATTGTCGGCCCAGTCGGGCTTTCCTTCGATTATTTCTCCGGCTCCGACAAGCTTCAAAAGCTTGGCGGAATTTTCCGATAGAAGCCTTTTCGAGCATGCGTCCGTAGTTTCGAGGGCGAACTTTGCGTTCTTGCTTGAGGATAGTCCGTATTGCGCTTTCAAGGCGCGGGCCTTCGAGGCAAAATCCTTCAATTTCGATATTCTTTCCGCGGCATTTTCGTCGACGGAGATTCCGAGAGACTCCAACTTGTCCGAGAAATCGGGCGATTCGTTTTGGATAAACTCCCCTTCCTTTCCGAATCCCATAGAGTGCCACAGCTCTTCGGTGATAAAGGGTGCGAAGGGATGGAGAAGAAGAAGGGTCTGCCTTAGGCAGAGATCTTGAATCGCGAGGGCGGTATGCTTGGAGCCGCTCGAGCGGGCCTTTGCCGTTTCGAGATACCAGTCGCAAAAGTCGGTCCAGAAGAAGGAGTAGAGCCTTTGCGTGATCGAATTGAACTGGTATTCGGAGTAGTCCTCGGCTATCCCTTCCGAACAGCGTATCAACGACGACAAAATTGCGTGGTCGTCGTCGTCTAGCTTATTGACGTCTATTCTTGCTGCTATCTTTTCAAGAGAGGAGTTGTCGAAGGTCTCCCCGGACATCTGCCTAAATCTGCAGGCGTTCCAAAGCTTGTTGCAGAAATTCCTTCCGAGCTCAACTCTCTCCGTGCTGAAGAGTATATCCTGCCCTTGTGGGGCGCAGCTCATGATGCCGAAACGGAGTCCGTCCGCGCCGAATTCGGATATTATTTCGAGCGGATCGGGGGAGTTTCCGAGGCTTTTGGACATCTTCCTTCCTTGCATGTCCCTTATTATCCCAGTGAAATAGACGTTCTTGAACGGTATGCGCGAACTCATGGTTCCGGGCAGGAATTCGAGACCGGCCATTATCATGCGGGCAACCCAGAAGAATATGATGTCCGGGCCCGTCACCAAGTCCGAAGTGGGGTAGAAAAAGTCGAATCCCCTCTCCTTCATTTTTTCCTTGTCTGGCCAACCGAGAGTTGCAAACGGCCACAACCACGAACTTGCCCAAGTGTCGAGTGAGTCCTCGTCCTGAATCCAATTTTCCGAATCGGGCGGCGGGGTAAGCCCGACGTACACTTCGTTCGGATTATCTGAATTCGGATTTTTCACTCCCTTGCGATACCACACGGGAATCCTATGTCCCCACCAAATTTGCCGGCTTATGCACCAGTCTCTGATGTTGTCCAGCCAGTTTTTGTAGGTTTTTTCCCATCTTTGGGGCCAGAATTTTATTGCGCCGGATTCCACGGCGGCCTTTGCCTCCTCTATTTTGGGATACTTCAAAAACCATTGATCGGAAAGCCTGGGCTCTATAGGAACCCCCCCGCGCTCGGAAAACCCTACGTTGTTCTCGTAGTCTTCCACCGAAACCAAGAGCCCCATCTCGTCCAATTTCTTGACCGCAAGCTCCCTAGCTTTGAATCTGTCTATGCCTTCGAAATCTTTTCCTGCCAGGGAATTCATGGTCCCGTCGGGATTCATAACGTCTATGACTTCCAGATTGTGCCGCTTGCCCAGTTCAAAGTCGGCGGGATCGTGCGCGGGGGTCACTTTGAGAACCCCGGTTCCGAATGATTTGTCGACGTATTCGTCTCCTATTATCGGAATTCTTGCTTCGGGGAAGGGCCTGAGGGCGAACTTGCCCACTAAGTGGGAGTAGCGCTCGTCTGTCGGATTGACGGCTACTGCCGTGTCTCCCATTATAGTTTCGGGTCGGGTTGTGCAAATTTCCAAATACTTTCCGCGCTCGTCGGCAAGCTCGTAGCGCATTTTGTAGAGCTTGCTCTTTTGCGGCTTCATTATCACTTCTTCGTCGGAAAGCGCGGTTTTGTTGACGGGGCACCAGTTCACCATTCTCTTGCCGCGGTATATTCTCCCTTCTTTAAACAGCTTTACGAACGCCGTAAGAACCGCCTTGGAATAATCCTCGTCGAGCGTGTGAACCAGCCTGTCCCAATCGCACGAGGCTCCGAGCTTTTTCAGCTGCTCTATTATGATGCCTCCGTGTTCGTCTCTCCAAGCCTTCGCCGCCTCGAGGAATTTTTCGCGGCCCATTTTTCGGGGATCCTTACCCTCTTTTCGGAGGGCCGATTCCACTTTCGTTTGGGTGGCTACACCCGCGTGGTCCGTTCCGGGAATCCACACTACCGACTTCCCTTTCTGCCTGGCTCGCCGCACGAGTATGTCCTGTATGGTGTTATTCAGGACGTGTCCCATCGTTAGAATTCCGGTGACGTTCGGAGGGGGTATTACTATGGAAAAAGCCTCCTTCGATTTGTCCGGTTTTCCCTTGAAGCAGCCCGCCTTAATCCATTCTGCGTACCACTTGTCCTCCACTTCGGAAGGATTGTATGCTTTTGAGATATCGCCCATTTTATGTTTTTCTCCAGCAGTATATAAAAGGTGGAAACGACGAGAATCTCAAACCGGCAAAAAGAGTCAATGAAAAACTCGGGCTCTATTCCCGGCGGTTTTTGTCCGGAATTTTTTCTTTTAAAACCGGCGAGAATTTGCGTTAACTTTTCGTCCATGGAAGTGCTTGCCTATTCGAACGGAAAAGAAGCCGAGAAATTGTCTAAAATCAGCCCTAATTTCGCCCGCGCGATTAAAAAATACGGAACGGTTAGAAAAAAACTCAGCGGCAGCAGATTTGAAATTTTTTGTCAAATTGTTGTCCAACAGCAAATTTCCGGAAGAGCCGCAGAGAGTATATGGGGGAAATTGAAGGGGAAATTCGGAAGAATCACTCCGGAAATAGTTTTGAAGGCGGAGTCGCTCGAGGGATTGTCGTTTGGGAAAGCTTCGTGCCTGCGGGGGGCGGCGGAGGCGGTTTTAACGGGAAAATTGAATTTCTCAAAACTTGCCAAACTTTCGGATTCGGAGATTTCAGATTTTTTAATCGGATTGGGAGGAGTGGGGAAATGGACTGCGGAAATGGCGCTCATATTCGCATTTCAACGCCCGGATGTTTTGAGCTTTTCGGATTTTGGAATAAGGGTTGGTGCGGCTAAAATTCTCGGCGTGGAAAAACTGGAGAAGGCTGAGTTTGAAATGTTGAGGAAAAAGTGCTCCCCATTCGGAACGGCGGCGTCTCTTTGGATATGGGAGGCGGCTGGCGATTCGGATTTTTAATTTATAAAAAGATTTTTGCCGGGGGTAGGAATATTTTTCTTGAAGGCTAGTTGCCGCTTTGAGTTTGGAAGGGATTTTTTTATCTGAAAAAATTTTCCATTCTTTTTACTGCAGCATTTTTTGTTTGTGGGGGCTATTTTGAATTTTTCCTACAAGGAAAAACGAGTTTTTTTTGAATGGATTTTTTTCGTTAAATTGCCCGAGAATTTTTAAAAAGGTTAGATTGCGAAAACTTTTTATTCTTTTTTATCGACAAAAAATTTGCTCTACTCGAGCACAGGAATTTTTCGGATATGGGAAAAGAGATTTTTATGTCGAATCCGTCTAGAAGGCGCGTCTATCAGGAAAGCGGCAGGACGCGTGTTGGAATGTGCGAAGTCTTGCTCACTCCGACCAAATTGAAGGACGGATCGTATAGGGAGAACTCTCCGGTGAGAATATACGATACTTCGGGAGCTTGGAGCGATCCGTCGTTTCACGGGGACATATCGCTAGGCCTTCCGAAAATACGCTCCGAATGGATAGAGTCGCGCGGTGACACGGAAGCCGACGAACCCGTGAAATCGGTGGAGGGCACTCCGTTTGCCGGCAGGAAGATTTTGAGGGCGAAGACAGGAGTGGGAATAACCCAGTTGGATTTTGCTCGAGCCGGGATAATAACTCCCGAAATGGAATATGTGGCCGTTAGGGAAAACTTGGCCGCCGCGAACGGGATAGATGATATGTCTCCGGATTGTCCGAGGAACTCCCTTTTCATACAACACAAGGGCTCTGAGGTTCCGCGGGAGATAACTCCTGAGTTTGTTCGAAGCGAAGTGGCGGCTGGAAGGGCGATAATTCCTGCGAACATAAACCATCCGGAGTTGGAGCCCATGATAATCGGGAGAAATTTTCTGACAAAAATCAACACCAACATAGGAAACAGCGCTTTAGCCTCGTCGAAGGAGGAGGAGGTAGAGAAATTGTTGTGGTCTTTGAAGTGGGGATCGGACACAGTGATGGATCTTTCCACGGGAAGGGAGATTTCGGAGACAAGGGAGACGATAATTCGCAACTGTCCTGCTCCTGTCGGGACGGTTCCTCTCTATCAGGCGCTGGAGCGGGCGGGAGGAATGGTTGAAAACCTGACATGGGAAATCTTCAGGGAGGTTCTGGTGGAACAGGCGAGGCAGGGCGTGGATTATTTCACTATACACGCCGGTGTGCTTAGGAAATTTTTGCCGGCGGCCTCACGCAGAATGTGCGGAATAGTTTCGAGGGGGGGAGCCATAATGGCCAAGTGGATTTTGCACAACGACTCCGAGAACTTTCTCTACGTCCATTGGGACGAAATATGCGAGATAGCGGCCAGGTACGATGTTGCATTTTCGATAGGCGACGGGCTTCGTCCAGGAGCCGTGGCAGATGCAAACGACGAGGCGCAGTTTGGCGAATTGAAGGTTCAAGGGGAACTTTGCAAGAGGGCGTGGAGCCGCGGAGTGCAGGTGATGTGCGAAGGGCCTGGTCACGTTCCGATGCAGATGATTTCGGAAAACATGGAAAACCAGTTGGAGTGGTGTTCGGAGGCTCCCTTCTACACTCTCGGTCCTCTCGTTTCGGATATAGCTGCCGGCTACGACCACATATCGAGCGCGATAGGAGGAGCTATAATAGCGTGGAAAGGGGCGGCCATGCTATGCTACGTGACTCCGAAGGAGCATTTGTCGTTGCCCGGCAAGGGCGATGTAAGGACGGGGGTTGTCACCTACAAGCTTGCGGCCCATGCGGCTGATCTGGCCAAGGGCCATCCCGCCTCCCAATATAGGGACAATGCGATGTCTTTGGCCAGGGTGGAATTTAGGTGGGAGGACCAGTACAATCTTTCTTTGGATCCCGATTTGGCGCGCGAGTTTGGGGGCTCCAAGCGCGAGAGGCACTGCTCTATGTGCGGACCGAGGTTTTGCTCGATGAGGGCAAACGACGAAATTCGAGAAGCATTTTCGTCGGATTGATTTTCCCGCTTTTGGGAGAGAATTTTAAGATATGTTTAACGGCAAAAAAAATCCCCGAGCAGATTTCGGGGATTTTTTATTTTTTAGTAAACGAAGAGCAGTTCGGAATACTTTGGAAGTTTCCAGCAAGAGTCGTCGACTATCAATTCGAGCTCGTCGGCAACCTCCCGGACTTTGGACATCGCCTCTAGCTTTTGTGCGGGTGTTCCCCTGAGTTTCGATTTGAGGGCCGAGCATGACTTCGAGAGTTTTTCCATCTTCTTTGAGAGTTCGAGTGCTCTTGCCTTCAGTTCAGGGTTGGCAGGCAGTCCTGCGGATTTTGCGGAGGCCAACGCCGAGCTTAGCTTACCAAAGTACTCTATGCACGAAGGCATTATTATGGTGTTTGCCATATTGAGAGTAAGCTCCGCTTCTATGTGGATCTTCTTCTCGTACTCCTCAAGCGAAACTTCATAGCGGGATTCCATTTCGCCCTCGCTGAACACTCCGTATTTGGCGAACAATTTGCGGTTGTCGGGGTTCATGAGCGGCTTGATCGCTTCGGGAGTGGTCTTGAGGTTGGGAAGTCCGCGCGCGGCTGCCTCCTTGACCCACGACCCGTCGTATCCATCCCCGTTGAAGACTATCCGCTTGTGCTTCTTTATTATTCCCTTTAAAATCTCCTGCAGGCCGTCGTGGAACTTTTCCTTGGGCAATTTTTCAAGGGCGGTTGCTATCTCGTCGAAACTTTCCGCGACTATCGTGTTCAATATCACGTTCGGACTCGAGCAGGATTGCGAGGAGCCAACCGCTCTGAATTCGAATTTATTTCCCGTAAAGGCGAACGGACTCGTGCGGTTTCTGTCCGTGACGTCGCACGGAAGCGAGGGCAGGGCATCGACCCCTATCTTTAATATCTTGCCGTTTTTGGAGCTTTTTGCGCCGCCCTTTTCTATTTGCTCTATGATGTCGGTGAGCTGCTCGCCTAAAAATATCGATATTATTGCAGGGGGAGCTTCGTTTGCCCCGAGCCTATGGTCGTTTCCGGCGCTTGCGGTGGTGGCGCGGAGCAGATCGGCGTGGAGGTCGACCGCCCGGATTATAGCACAGAGAGTGGTGAGGAAAATCGCGTTCTCGTGCGGATTGCTTCCGGGATTTAGAAGATTTATATTGTCGACGGAAATGGACCAGTTGTTGTGTTTGCCGGATCCATTGACTCCGTCGAAGGGCTTTTCGTGCATCAGGCAGACCAGCCCGTGCCTGTCGGCGACGACCCTCAGCGTTTCCATGATCAGCATGTTGTGGTCGTTGGCAAGATTCAGCTCTTCGAATACCGGGGCTATTTCGAACTGAGCAGGAGCGACTTCGTTGTGTCGGGTCTTGGCGGGTATTCCCATGCGCCAAAGCTCCCTGTCGACGTCGTCCATGAAGGACAGAACCCTCGGCTTTATCGAGCCGAAATAGTGGTCTTCGAGCTGCTGGTGCTTTTCGGGCGGGGCTCCAAATAGGGTTCTTCCTGTTTGCATGAGGTCGGGGCGCTGTATATATAGCGACTTGTCCACCAAAAAGTATTCCTGTTCGGCTCCGAGAGTCACGCGCGGTATGACGTGGTCCTTGTCTATACCGAAGCACTTCACTAGCCTCTTTGCCTGAACTCCCAAAACCTGTATCGAGCGCAAGAGGGGAGTTTTTTTGTCGAGAACCTCTCCCGTGTACGAGCAGAAAACCGTGGGTATGCAAAGAGTCGCCACTCCACCGGCACGCTTTATAAATGCGGGGGAGGTGGGATCCCATGCCGTATATCCGCGCGCTTCAAAAGTCGATCTCAATCCTCCCGAGGGAAAACTCGACGCGTCCGGCTCCCCTATTATCAGGTTCTTGCCGGAAAATCTGGATATTGCCCCTCCGTGCGAATCCGGCTCTATGAAGGAGTCGTGCTTTTCGGCGCTTGCCCCGGTCAGCGGAAAAAACCAGTGCGTGTAATGGGTGGCGCCGCGCTCCATGGCCCATCTTTTCATTCCGTGCGCGACGTCGTCGGCGACACGCTGGTCTAGAGGGGCTCCCTCGTCTATCGTTTCGAGAAGCTTCGTGTAAATCGGCTTGGAGAGCCTCTGCTCGAGGGCCTTCAGCCCGAAGGTATCGCAGCCGAACTCCGTGTCGACGTTGTACGGAGCGTTTTTTTCGACATAGTTGCGGACGGCGTTCGAGATGTTTGAGAGTGCTGATTTTCTCGCGTTCATGAAAAACTTCTCCTGTTTCTTTTTCGGTCGGATCGAATCCGTCCGCCGAAGCGCGCCCGGATTGCGGATTCAAAAAAACAAAAACGGGGCGCGTTTTGCGGGCGTCCCGTTTGGAGCTCTATTTCTTAATCTCGCGGTGCAGGGTTCTGCGCTTTAGAGAAGGATTGTATTTCATCTTTTCCACCTTCTCGGATCCCTGCTTCCTGAAATTGCGCGTGGTCATGTAGCGGGAGGGCGATTTTCCCTCTTTGCGGGCTTCCGTGCATTCTATTATAACTATTTCTCTCGGCATGATTCTCTCTTCCTAATTTGTAAAATTAAACCTTCAGTTTGCCTTATCACCTCCCGAACTGCAACAATATTTTTTATCCCAAATTTTCTTCCCCAAACAGCCCGCTAGAAATCAATCCAGGCAGTCCGTGTAAATCACGGCGTTTCTTGCCCTGTTTAAGATGTATGGAGCGGGAAGATGGTCGGGTGCGCGCTTGGAAACGAGCGACTTTACCATCTCCCTCTTCTGGAGGCCGAATATCGGAACAAATATGTTTTTGGCGTTTAATATGAGGGTTCCTGTCATTGTGATTCTGACAGCTTTAGTCACGGGGTGGCTAGACACGGCAACTATCCGCTTGTCGGTCAGAAGTGTCAGGTTGTTCGTGAAAAGAGAGGCCGTGTGGTAGTCTGCCGAGACTCCCAAAATTATTCCGTCGAATCTTGGAATGTTCAACGAACCCGCGGAGGGAACATTCTTTTTTACTAGGGATTCGTACCTTATGGATTCCATGACCGGCTCCGATTCCCCGAACATTCTAAAGTAAGAATCCTCCGAAATGCCGAGGGGATCGAACAGGTGCGTCTTTGCTATTCCAAAATGGCTCTGGGGGGAAGTTTCCGCAACGCAGCGCTCGTCAACCCAGTAAAAATTTATCAGGTTCCAGTCCGGCGCTTCTCCCGGATTTTTCACCCAATGGTCGAAGGTTTTTTTTGCCGTCGAACCGCCTGCCAGAACAAGGTTGTATTTTCCTTCCCGACCGGAAGACTTGAAGGCTTCCAAACTTTTCTTGATGTCTTCCGTCATTTTTTTCACGGCGGAATCGGCGTCGGAGAATATTTCCGTAATCATGATCTGTCCCGTTGGTTCAATTGTTTGTGTTAGGTGGAAACGACCCGCTTCCCATGTCGGGATATTGAAGGATTTTTTCAATAATATCAACGCAAATAAATAAAATATGTTTCAATATTTTTACATAGGCTGCCTCAATGTTTTAAAATTTGCCTGAGGAAAATTTTTAATTTAAAAATTCCTCAAAATTCTTAAAATTTGGAGAATTTTGAATCTTTCAAAAAAAAGTTGCGTTAATAATTGCGTGCTACAATAAACATTTTTTCGAATAAGTATGATGAAAAAGAAGGGGAAACTTATATTCGCCGTCGCAGTGTTGGCGGCGTGCTTTGCTGTGTACAAGTGGTTTTTCGACGTCGAAGAGCCCGTCTCGTTTAAGACGGCGGAGGTGGTTCGCACAAACGTGGTGCAGACAATAGACGCCACGGGAACCCTGGAGCCCGAAGATCTGATAGATGTGGGAGCCCGGGTCTCGGGGGAGATAGTGCTTTTCGGAAAGGACAAGAGCGGAAAGACGATAGATTTCGGTTCGGAAGTGGTGGAGGGAGAGGTAATAGCGGTTATAGACGACACAATTCCGAAATCCAATTTGGCTCAGGCGGAGGCGAATTTGGCTCAGGCGGAAGCGAGCGTGCTTCAGGCGAAGGCAAACTTGAAGTACAACGAGGAGCAGCTGAAGCAGGCGGAGAGGAATTGGGCTAGGGCCCAAAAGCTGGGTGTTTCGGAGGCTTTGTCGCAGTCGGCGTACGACTCGTATCTCTCCGATTGGGAGACGGCGAGCGCCCAGATAGACATATCGAAGGCCCAGATAGCGCAGAGCGAGGCGGGAGTGCTTCAGGCCCAGGCGGAGCTGGAGGTGCAAAAGCGCAATTTGGACTACTGCATAATAAAGGCTCCGGTAAACGGGGTGGTGATAGACAGGGTGGTCGACATAGGTCAGACGGTAGTTTCAAACATGAGCGCAAGCAGCCTGTTTTTGATAGCCAAAGATCTTTCGAAGATGGAAGTTTGGGCCTCGGTCAACGAGGCAGACATAGGCAGCATAACGAAGGGCCAGAAGGTGACGTTCACGGTGGACGCGTTTCCCTCGGAAACGTTTTCGGGGGTGGTTTCCAACGTGAGGCTGAACGCCACGATGTCCCAGAATGTGGTGACGTACATAGTCGAGGTTTCCACGGACAATTCGAACAAAAAGCTCCTTCCCTACCTGACCGCGAACTTGGAATTCGAAGTAAAGAGGGCCGACGGGGTTCTTGCCGTTCCGAATGGGGCGCTTCGCTGGAGGCCCACTTCTGAAAGCATGGTCGAGGGTGGCAACCAGGCGGAGATTCCGTCGGGAAGGAAAGTTTGGGTTTCGGCGGGCAAGGGAAAAGTTCGCCCGATTTCCGTAGAGACGGGAATAAGCGACGGAGTGCTGACGGAGGTAAAATCTCCGGACTTGTTGGAGGGAATGGAGGTTGTCACGGGAGTGGAATCTCTGAAGAGCTCCTCTTCGAATTCCGTCACAAATCCGTTTATGCCAAAGCCGCCGGCTCGCAAAAAAACGGGAAATTCGTCCAAGGAAAAGTAATCGGGGGGCTCGAGATGGGAAGCCTTATTTCACTGAGGGATATATGCAAAACCTACAACGTGGGCGATGTTCCCCTCAAAGTTTTAAAAAACGTGTCGCTCGACGTCGACAGGGGCGAGATGCTCGCCCTCACTGGAGCCAGCGGTTCCGGGAAGAGCACGCTGATGAACATCTTGGGCTGTCTCGACAGGCCGACTTCCGGCAGCTATATGCTCGACGGAGTGGAGGTGTCGAACTTGGACAACGACGGCCGTGCAGACGTACGGAATAGGAAGATAGGTTTTGTGTTCCAGAACTTCAATCTGCTTCCGCGGACAAGCGCTTTGGAAAACGTGATAATGCCGCTCGGCTACACGGCTTCGCACCTTTCCGAAAAGGAGATGGTCCGGCTCGGCGAGAAGATGCTTAAGAAGGTCGGCTTGGAAGACAGAATGGCCCACGAGCCCTCGCAGCTATCCGGGGGCCAGCAGCAGAGGGTTGCCATAGCAAGGGCCCTCGTAAACAGCCCGAAAATTCTCTTTGCCGACGAGCCGACTGGGAATCTCGACTCGAAGATGAGCGAAGAGATTATGAAAATTTTTAGGGAGATAAACGAGGTGGAGGGAGTGACGATTATTCTCGTCACGCACGAGCCGGACATAGCCGCATGCGCCAAGCGGGTGGTAAAGATAAAGGACGGGGAGGTCGGATCCGACACTATTCTGCGATGAAGAAGGAATTGAGAATCATAAGATACGCCCTGAGCTCCATCGCGAGAAATCCGATGAGGACGTTTTTGACCATGTTGGGTATTGTGATAGGCATAGCGTCGGTCATAGCGCTTATGGAGATAGGGAACGGAGTCCAGAAACTCACCGCCGAGAGGATAGCGTCAATGGGTGTAAACAGCATCACCATACGTCCCGGAGCGGCGTTTTCAGGGGGAATAAGCAGCGGTTCCGGGAACAAGGTGACGATTACCGTCCGGGACGCGGAGGAAATACTGAAGAATTGCGAACACGTCCAGGCAATAACTCCCGTAGTGGGTGTGAGGGGACAGTTGATTTACGGAGGAAAGAATTGGAATCCGTTTTCGATAAACGGAGTAAACGAGGAATTTCTTACGATAGGCAGTTGGGAGATGGGCGACGGGGAATTTTTCTCCAGGAGGGATGTCGTTCGAGGAGCGAAGGTTTGCGTGATAGGAACTACCGTTCAGAGGGAACTTTTCGGAGAGGAGGATCCGATAGGCAAGGATTTGAGAATCCAAAATGTGAATTTCAAAATAGTCGGGATATTGAAATCGAAGGGAGCAAATTCGATGGGCTTCGACCAGGACGACGTGGTTTTGGCCCCGTGGACGGCGGTGAAGGCGAGATTAAAAGGAGCGGGAAGCTCTTCGGCTACAGCCTCCTCGTCGAACAGCACGACTTCCGTTTCGGGAAGTTCAATCTACACCGACGGAGTGTCGTTCTATCCTCCCGAGAATTCGACGAGGCAAATGCCTCCCGTGAGATTTCAAAACGTCGACAGGTTGAACGCATGGGCTACATCGCCCGAAGATGTGCAGCTTGCGGTAAAAGAGATAGCAATTTCCCTTCGCGCCTCGCACAAGCTCTCAGACGACGAGGACGACGATTTCAACATAAGAACGATGTCGGAATTTGCCAACTTCTTGGAGTCACAGACGAAAAATATGACGAATTTGCTTTTGTGCGTGGCGTTCGTTTTGCTGTTGGTTGGAGGGGTAGGGATAATGAACATAATGCTCGTGTCCGTTACGGAGAGGACGCGCGAGATAGGTCTTAGAATGGCGGTGGGGGCTAGATCCAAGGACATATTGAGACAGTTTTTGCTCGAGGCGGTCGTTCTGTGCCTTGCGGGGGGAATTACTGGAATATTTTTCGGCCACGGACTTTCCATGTTGCTGTCAGGCCTGATGGGTTGGCCCTCGGAAGTTTCCTATGCGGCGATAATTTTGTCCGTGGGGGTTTCGGCCCTCGTGGGAATTTTGTTCGGTTTTTATCCGGCGTGGAAGGCCTCGAGGCTCGATCCCATAGACGCCCTCAGGTACGAATAAGAGGAGGAGATATGAAATTAAAATTGTTGTTTTCGATTGCATGTTCGGCGCTGTGTGCTTCCTGCACCGTGGGTCCCGACTTCGAGAAGCCGGAAGCGAAAAATATTCCCGAGGAGTGGTCCATAAAGAAGGCTTCGGACAACGAATCCATAGCGGAGTGGTGGAAGCTTTTCGGAGACGAAAAACTTTCGGAGCTTGTCGAAAGAGCCCTTGAGAACAACTACGATATGCGCGCGGCCGCTTCGAGAATACAGCAGGCAAGGGCCAGCTTGGGAATATCCGTTGGGGGCTGGCTGCCTGTCATCGACGCAAACGGCTCCATTAGCGAATCCGGAAGCGGGGGAGTTTCGGCGAACGGATCCAATGTTCCCACCTCCCCGTCCTACAATGTCGGAGCGGGAGCTTCGTGGGAAATAGACGTGTTTGGTGGAACCAGAAGAGGTGTCGAGTCTTACTACGCCCTCTACGAATATTCCCTTGCCGACAAGTGCGCCACCAGACTTGCCGTGGCCGCAGAGGTAGCCCAAAACTACTTCCAATACAGGGCTCTTCAAAGGGAGCTTTCGATAGTTAAATTCAATCTCGAGACGCAGAAGAGAACCCTCGAAGTTATAAAAAGCAGAAAAATGGCTGGTTTAGTTTCCGAACTAGATTTGGCAAGATCCGCGGCTCAGGTGGCGAGTACCTCCTCCGAAATTCCCTCCATCGAAAGCCAGTTGAAACAGACCCAGCACGCCCTCGAATATCTTCTTGCTACACCCGTAGGATCGCTCGAGGAGACGCTAAAGGAGTACAAAGAACTTCCGTCGCTGAAAGAGTACATTCCTTCCGGAGTTCCCGCGGATCTATTGGAGCGCAGGCCCGATATCATCATGGCGGAGCTGAAATACCATTCGGCGTTCGCTAAAATCGGAGAGGCTTACGCCGACTTTTTCCCGAAATTTTCCGTGGCCGGGAATATTTCCTACACCGCTCCAGATGCGGGAAATATTCTGCAAAAACAATACGGGTCGTGGTCGGTGGGCCCGACGGTCTCGTGGAACATATTTAATGCTTTTAAGACTCTCAACAACGTAAGGCTCCAAAAGGCCGTTTCGGAGGAGGCTGGAATCTCCTGGGAGTCGACCGTTCAATCCGCAATAAAAGAGGTTGAGGACTACCTCATTGCGGTAAACAAGGAAGTGGAACGCCTGAGAAGCCTCGACGAAGTTGTGAAGAAATACAGAAAATCCTTCGAACTTTCAAAGACTCTCTACCAAGAGGGCGAGATAGAATTTCTCGATTTGCTCGACGCCCAGCGTTCGATGCTCTCCGCCGAAAGAACCCAGACCGAGAGCATGAAGCTTATAATAGTTGACATGATTCTCCTCTACAAGGCTCTCGGGGGGGGCTGGGATTATCAACGATCCCTCTTTTACGAGGATCCGAAAAACGAAAACTTGGAAATTTCCGGTTCCGTTCTTTAAAAAAATTCCCCGAGAAATATCGGGGAATTTTTTTTTGCAACTTATTTTCGATGTCGAAGCAGGGAAGATGTCTTTAGGAAAACGGAGATTTTGTGGAAATATGCCATTTTCGTATTTTTCTTGACAAGGTTGATAGGAAGTAAAACAGTGCCAAACAGGAGAAATATTAATAGATAAAAAGGTATAAAAATGAAAACATTGAAACATGCAGTGATTTTCGTTTTATCTGTTTTAGTAGCGGGCGCATCTTTGCGGGCGGACACTTTTTCAGGGGATAAGGATCCTGTCGGAGAAGTTGAAAGCGTTGCGGGAGGCAAGAATTTTTTTAAGGCGTTTGAAGGTCTGGCTGGAAATTTCTTCGATATGAGTTTTCTTTGTTCGGCTGGCGGAAACGGAAAAAGCGTGAATAAAGTGTTGCCCATCCCGGAAAGCGATAAAAATTTTGTTAAAATCGATGAAAAAATAGCCTCGGGAGATACGTTAAAAAGTTTCAAAGAGGACGTTTCCTCTTCGAAAAATAATTCCGATTCCGAATTTGAGGAGTCGGTAAGCGAGGATTTTAAACGGGTAGAATATTCCCCCGGATATTTAGATGACGGATCTTCCGTCGTTTTGAGCTCTCTGAGCGGAGATTCCTCTTTGGATCTGTCAGATTTTTCCGTATATGGCAAGTTTGTGGTGGAGATTTCTGAAGATGACGAAGAGCGTCCTGTCGACGTTTCTTATACGCGGGAATATTTCTTCCAGAGCCTCAAATATCTTGGGGTAAAATTATTCGAGGATTCGTACCGATTTTATACGAGTTCGCCGAAGGCGCGCTGAGGGCGCGCTTTTTTTGTCGGTCTGCAAAGAGGGTATGCTACCTTATAAGTTTGTCCGATGCGCCCGATTAAATCGAATCGGTTGCATGTATTACGCCGCATTGAAATTTTCAAATCTTGCAGCATTGAGGCGATTTTTTGCCCATTTCGTTTTTATAACTCTTTTTCGGAATAAAGGGAAAAGATTTTCCTAATTTCTTATAAGGTGAAGCCCCGCGGCCTAAAAAAACCGCGGGGCTTCAAAGTGGTGGTGGGGACTGGATTCGAACCAGTGAACATCATAGATGAACGGATTTACAGTCCGCGCCCTTTAGCCACTTGGATACCCCACCGAAAAAATTAAAGCCCCGAATATAGCCGGCGGTGTTTGGCGTTCAAGCATTTTTTTTAAATAAAATCTCAAGAGTATTGTTAGCGGCATGCGTATGCGGAAGCGTTTTTTAGCAGGAGAGCGGGATTGAAAAAATTTGACTTGGAGGATTAAAAAATTCATTTTTACCTTCTCGTCGAAGTCGATGGTTCGGCGAATTTCTCTCGTGCAAAAACAACGGAAAGGATTCCAATATGAAATTTATAAAAGCCATAATAAAGCCATTTAAACTCGAGGAGGTAAAAGAGGCCCTCGCGGAAGTTGGAATTCGAGGAATGACCGTTACGAGGGCGAAGGGTTTTGGACGCCAAAAGGGTCATACGGAAATGTACAGGGGAAGCGAGTACACGGCGGAGCTGATTCCAAAAACAAAGATAGAGCTTTGCGTGCCCGACGATCTAGTCGACACGGCTGTTTCGAAAATAATGGAAGCGGCAAGAACAGGCAAGACCGGAGACGGAAAGATTTTTATAATTCCGGTGGAAAATGCCTATCGCATAGGCACGGGTGAGGACGGAGACAAGGCTATATAATTTCCGCAGGGGGATTGTTTTCGGAGCGGTTGGGGGGCTTCATTTCTCGAAGCCGGGGAAGCTCGCGTGGGCTGTCGTGCTACTTTTTTCCCTCTTCCTTAACCTCCTCAAATTCCTGCTTTATTATGGGAGTCATGTCTTTGACGGCGGCCTTTGGAATATCTCCGTGTTCGAGCGCGTAAATGCAATACTTTCTAACCAGATCTATGTCGTAGGAATTCTGGGCGAGAGTCATCATGGAAGCCTTGTAGAGCATTCCGAAGAACAGGTTGTCCCACTCCAGGGGGGAGGCGGGCTTTCGCCTTTGGGCAAGCATTTCTTCGGCGGCTTTGGCCTCTTTGTAAAATGATAGGGCGTCCATCATTCTGCGTATCGGGGCGTAGGTTCCGTTCGCGAAAAACTCCCCCCAGAGCATGTCGAGCTGCGCAGCCCCGAGAACCGCGTCCCAGCTTTTGTGCGGATCCTTGGGTATGGCTTTTCTTATGGCGTCCTGGTACTTTATCTCGTAGTCCCTCAATTTCTGTTCGGGAAGCGGGGGATTGTTCATAATTGCGGCCAGAAATATTATCTTAGCCCTGTCGACCGGCTTGGCCTTTTCGAACTTTTCCGCGAGTTTGGGTTCGAGAAATTGGTTTTGTTGGAACGCAGCCCTGAGAAATCCGATGAAAATGTAATTCAAACCGTTCGGGGCGTTTTTTTGCTCCAAATTCAGGTCGTCCGAAAAGAATATCGACCACAGGGTTTCGGGGCTTGGCTGGAGATAGTAGTTCTTTATATATTCGTTGACGATTTTCGTATCTTTCATTGGGGTCGGTTCGGACCACTCGGCGACGTCGAACCATGTTTCGGTTTCGGCGGTTTTTCCGGAAATCTCGTCGAGAAGAATCATTTTCATGAAATATTTTCCCGGTTTGAAATCGGCCGAGGAAACCGTTCCCATTAGTACGTCCGGGCACGCTTGGACCACGGAGACCAATTCTTTTTTCCCTTCGAACAGGGCGTTGTCGACCATCGTTTTGCGTTTTCCGTCGGGGGATACGAGGTAAATCGAGTATTTTAATTTGAATTTTCCGTCTTTTACCGCGGCGTTTTCCACGAAGGGAAACACCGAGAAATCCTGCCCAATTACAAGTTTTCTCGTCTGTCCGACATGTGGGGAGGAATTTCGAGGTATTTTATACCACCAATCCTGAGTAGAACTTTGTTGGCTGATGAAGAGCATGCAGCGCAGTTTTTCGGAGGAGTCGGTTTTTGCGGACGTCTCCGAAAATGAAAGCGCCGGGGCTATCGCCGCGGCCAGAAAAACGGCCAACTTTACAATTATTGAGCGCATGGAATTTTTCAATGTAGGGTTAAAATCGGAAAATTTTCATCGGAGAGAAGTCATGTTCGATTTTTTTGGATCAAATTCTTCCGATTTCCGCCAGAAATTTTTCAGCTTCCGGAATGTCCTCTTTGTAGGTCACTCCCTGCCACTTTTCATTAGTTGGAAGTATTTTCGCAGAAGCTTTTCCGCTCTTTGCGGCGGAATCGACAGGGGTGATTATGTAAAATTCTGCCGAGGAGCTTTTGGAGTTTTCCCGCATAAAATTGTCGAACTCCTCCCCGAGCGTCTCCATAAACTCCTTTGGAAACGCCCAAAAATTCATCGACACTAGCGAGTCACCTCCGAAAATCTTTCCGGAATCGTCCCGAACCGAATCGGAATTTTCGTCGAGAGCAACCAATCCTTTCCTCTCGTCTATTTCCAGAAGGTTGAGTTTTGAATCCGCGCGGCAAATTCCCCTCGAAACTCCGCCGTTTTTTGACAGGGTGTTTCTCAATTTGTATCCGGCAAGGGCGTACAGATCTGCCCGGGGGGAATTTAGAAATTTTGCCAGAATCCTAAAAGGATCTTTTCCGTAGTAGTCGTCGGCATTTATCGCCGTGAACGCCCCGTCCACTAGATCCGAACACGCGAGCACGGCGTGTCCCGTTCCCCACGGTTTTGTTCTGCCAGACGGAAGCCTCTCTCCGCTTTCCTCTTGGAAAACGTAATGAGTATCCACCAGATTTTCGTATTTGCGGGAAAATTCGTCCCTGAAAACCTTTTCTATGTCGCGCCGAATAACAAAAATCGCCTTCCCGAATCCCGCTTCGAGGGCGTCCTCCATGGAAAAATCCAACATGGTTTTTCCCGATTTTCCGAATTTGCAGACCTGTTTTAGTCCTCCGAATCGGCTGCCCATTCCGGCGGCCATAGCTATTATAGTTTTAGTCATCTGGATTTAGCTTTTGAACGTGAAAATGTGCGTCAAAGCGGCTGCTGTGGCGTCGGCTTCGTCGAAGGGCAGAAGTGGTGCGTTTGGAATAAGAGATTTTACAGAGGCGCTCACTTGTTCCTTGCTGGCTCTCCCGTAGCCTATTACAGCCTGCTTAATTCGAAGAGGGGGATATTCGAAAATTTCCAATCCCGCCGAGGCGACTGCTGCTATAGCGGCTCCCCTTGCGGATCCAAGCGTCATGGCGATCCTGAAATTTTGGACGTACACGCTCGATTCTATGGCGGCGCACACGGGTTTGTAGAGCTTTATGAAAGAGTCTGTTATTCTAAATATTTCTCCGAGGCAGTCGGAAAAACAAACGGCGGGTCTATTTTTTATAGTGGTAGATGCCAAATACCTGAGGGATCCGTTTTTAATTTCCACCACCGACAATCCCGTTCCCCTCAGGCTCGGATCTATTCCCAGAACCACTCCGGAAAATTTTTTTCCTGTGATTTTTCTTATTTCCGAGATTTCCCGGCTTTTGTTCGACTTTGAAAATTTTACGCCTTTCTCCGGCAAGTTTCCGGAGAGCTTGGCCTCCCAAAGTTTTCTGGTTCGCAGGGACATTTTCTTTCGGTTGATAGACCTCTTGGATTTCAAATGGAAGCTTAAAAATTTCGCTCGAACAAATTTGAGACTATGGAAAGCGACGCAATCGCGGCGGAATCGGTTCTCAACACTCTTTTGCCTAGGCTTGCGAGGACAAATCCCTTCGACTTTAGAATCTGCCTGTCCGATTGCGAAAATCCCCTCTCGCCTCCGATTGTAAGGATTGCGGATTTGGGCGGTTTTGATGTTCCGACCGCATCGAAGAGAGAAATCGAAGCTTCGTAAACATCTGGAGCCAGTCTGATGGGAGACTTGGACAGCGACTCGGCTTCCGACAGGGCGCTTTCGAGGGAGTCGCGCGTGTAAAGCGAGGGGAGCTGGGAGGAGCAGGCTTGTTCGGCTCCTTTCAATAGAATTTTCCGGTATTCACCCGAGTACAGGGAGCTTTTCGAATATGACAAATCGCCTTTTTCTGAGGCGTAGAAAATTATGGACTTCACTCCGAAACACGCCGAATCAAACATTATTCGCTTGGCTATTTGCGGTCTGGAAAAGGGTGTGCACAGCACTATCGGCAAAAGGGGCGGCGACGGTATTTCACCCTCCCTCTCGAAACTAAACGAACCGTCGGAATTCGGCAAAACTTTGGCAAAAAACATCTCTTCCCCGGCTATTCCGGCGAATATTTTGTCTCCGGGTTTTACCTTCAATACCTCTCTCAAATGCCTAGCCCCGTCCGAGTCGGGTGCGAAAAACATCGGTTCGTTTTTTTCGAATAAAACGCAGTTCATTAGGGGAAAGGGGTTATTGAATCGCCGGATTTTTCGACGCTTTTCCCTTACGCTCTTTTCCGCGGAGTTTTTTTGCCGAAAAAAAGAAAAAGGGAGGGGTTTTTAGTGGTTGAAAAACTTCGGCTCTTATGTTGCAATGCGGAGGTATGAATTGTCAAAACTTTACTGCGGAAGATGAACAGGCTCTCAGAGAATCACTTAAACGCTGCTCGCCCGAAACCATAGAAAAGGCCGTCGAGTACAGAAAGACGGGAAATGTCGATCTGCTCGGTGACGTGGTTATCGGTATAATAAGCCGATTCGTCGAATCCGATATGCGGGGCAAACTCGTCAATGCTCCGGACTCCATGGTTCTCGTCGACGAACTCGGATTGGACTCCCTGACTATGGTGGAAATAGTGCTCTCCGTCGAAGACGCCCTCGGAACGAAGATAGAAAACGACGAAATCCAGTCGCTTCGCACTCTCGGGGACATAAAGGGGTTCATTAGAAACAAGGCCCAGGAGGGTTCGAAATAGCTCTCGAGCGGCGGGAATGAAGAAGCATTCCGAAACTTTACAAATTTTTTAAACGGCGTTTGTCGTTTGAAACCCGAAAGGCAAGATGTCCGAAACTCCGGAAAATCCAAACACTGTAATAGTCAGAAGACTCACGAAAATCTACGGCGGAATAAAGGTTGTGGACAACGTGTCGTTTCGCATAGGCAAGGGGGAGATACTTGGCTTTTTGGGTCCCAACGGAGCGGGCAAGAGCACAACCATGAAAATTCTTTCGGGAATGTGTCCCGCAACTTCCGGAAGCGCGTACGTTTGCGGGGTGAGCGTCGCGAACAATCCGGGAGAAGTCAGGCGGCACATAGGATACATGCCCGAAAACAATCCCCTGCCCGAGGATTTGAGGGTGAGCGAATATCTCCGATACCGCGCCGGATTGAAAGAGGTTCCGGTTCGGGAGACCTCCAGAAGGGTTGAGGAGGCCATGGAAATATGCCAGCTCAACCGCAAGGCCAAGCGCAAGATAATAGGCAATTTGTCCAAAGGTTTTAGGCAGAGGGTTGGTATAGCCGACGCTATCCTTTCAAAGCCGGACCTGATAATTATGGACGAGCCGACCATAGGTTTGGATCCGCATCAAATAATAGCCATAAGAAGCTTGATAAACTCCCTGAGGGGGAAGATGAGCGTGATAATCAGCTCGCACATACTTCCGGAAATCGAACTCGTTTGCGACAGGGTGATAATAATAAACCAGGGAAGAATAGTAGCGAGCGGCTCGTCGGAGAGCCTCAGAAAGGAATTCATATCGTCCGACAAGTACGGGGTCGGAGTGAAATGCCCTCCGGAGGAATTCGGGAAATACTGCTCGGTAATGGGAAACGGCCTGAGAATTTCCTCCCACTCCAAGTCGGCGGATGCCGACGGGTATTGGGACTACGTTCTCGAATCGGACATAGGCAGCGATCTTGGCCGATCGCTTATAGGGGAGCTGTCGAAAGACACCAGGCTTGCGGTTCGCGAGGTGTCCAGGTTGAAGCCCAATCTGGAGGAGATTTTTATGGCGGCCACCCGCAGAAGCTGGGAGGAGGTTCGCGGAGTGAAGGATAAGGGTGCGGATCTCGAGGTCGACGATCTGAGAAAAAGAAGGGACGTCAGATTCGCTCCGAGCTCCGACGACGCATCTTCAACCGAGGAGGGCGGAAAATGAGAGGTTTCAAAACTCTTTTGAGCTGGCAGTTGCATTCGCTTTTCGTGTCGGCTTCGACGTATTTTACTATATTTTTGTTCCTAGTTTTGACGGGGGCGTTTTATCTGCTGGCTCTGATAGACGTCAGCAAGGCTCCGTCGGAAATCTCGCCCACGGCGAGCTTTTTGAGCGTGTTTTGGTTCCCGGTTTTGTTCATGGTTCCTCTCATAACCATGAGAAGCCTTGCCGAAGAGAGAAGGCAGGGAACTTTGGGCGCGATGATGACAACCCATGTTTCGGCTTGGCAGGTGGTGTTGGCGAAATTTTTTGCCGCGTATTTTCTCTATGTATTCATGTGGCTTCTGACGCTTTCGTTTCCGCTGGTGACGGCGTGGACTTTGCCGGGTGCAACTTCCGACAGCAAGCTGTTTTCCATTCCCGAGATAGTGAGCGGATACGGTTTCGTGTTTTTGAGCGGAACGACGTACATAGCGATAGGAATATTCGCAAGTTCTCTTACCCGCACCACTCTCGTGGCGGGAATGTTGTCCACGGGAATGCTGTTTTTTGCGATAGCAGGCGCGGCTCTTATAGCGAAAATTCCGGTTACGGGAAATTGGTATGTGGATTGGATAGCGGCTCACGGGGGCTATTTGCAGACGTTTAGGCAGCTGGAGGAGTTTAGGTCGGCCCTTCTGGACACGAGGCCCCTCTTCCTATATCTGAGCGCCACGGCGGTTATAATCTCGGTCACTTCGCTAATTACGGAGGCGAAAAAATCATGAACGCTTACGACGATTTTAAAATTGCGGAGAGGTTGAGAAAGTTCAACTTGTGGGCGCAGATACTACTCGGAACTTTGTTCGTTGCGGGATTGAATTATGTTGCGGCGAGGCACTATGTGAAGTGGGACGCCTCGGCGGGAATGGGCAATTCGCTGTCTCCGGAGAGCGCGGCGTACGTGAGGTCGCTGAATGCCCCGGTTGAGATTTTTGTGGTGATATCGAAAGGCGTGGGATATTCCAAGGCGGACAAAATAGAGAGGGATTTGCGCTCGCTTATGGAGAGGTACGTCTATGCCTCTTCGAGCAACAAGGCGGGGAAAATATCCGTTACGTTTGTAAATCCCCAGATAGAGACGAAGGCCGCGCAGGGGCTTGTCGAGAGGTTTGGCAACGACATAGAGGACATGGTGATAGTTGCTTCCGGAAACAACCACAAAAAAATTCCGATAGGAGATTTTTACGAAGAGTCCGGGGACGGCCAAACGAGGGTATTTAAGGGGGAGCAGATGGTGAGTTCGTCGCTTCTCAATGTTTCCAGCGGCAAGGTAAACAAGATATACTTCCTAAAGGGTCACGGTGAGATGTCCTTCAGGGCGTCAGATCCGATGAGGGGCTTGTCGGAGTTGGCGGGTAGGCTGGAGTCTAGGAACTACGAGCTTGCGGAGCTGGACTTAAGTTTGACGAAGAGGGTTCCGGAGGATGCCGGACTTCTTGTGATAGCGTCGCCCCAGCTTGAAATTCTGCCGAGGGAGATAGAGGCAATACGCAAGTATCTTCTGAAGGACAATGGAAATGTGGCAATATTTCTCGGAATGGGATCTCTGTGCGGATTGGAGGAAATTTTGTTCGAGTGGGGAATGAGGGCCGACGACATGCTGATTTTGGACAACAGCGGGGACTACGAGAGTTCGTCGGGGGACTTGATAGTAAGGACATTTCCCGAGAGGGCCCACGACATAGTCAGATATTTCATATCAAGCGGAGCCGCGCTCCAGTTTGGATCTACCCGTCCCGTCAGGGAGGACCTGGGAGCCCCGATGGACGAAAACTTGAAATTGGCCCCGCTCTTTTTCAGCGCCCGCGGAACGAGTTGGGCTGAGAAATCCTACCAGAAGGCGGGGGTTCAAAAGTACGACAACGACTCCGATCTTCCCGGTCCCGTTCCGCTCGGAATGGCAGCCACCCGCGCGGCAGGTTCGGATTTGGGAGTGAACATTCCTGGGGGAAAGCTCGTGGTATTCGGGGACGACAATTTTATCGCCAACCGATGGTTCGAGCGGCTGGGCAACTCTAAGCTTGCCCTGAACACTGTTGGGTGGATGTTCGACGAGGACAACGTGCTGAACATTCCTCCGAGGTCTCTCAAAACATATAGCCTTACCCTGAGCGTAAACGACACAAGCAAGCTCGCTCTTCGCTTCATGATTCTTCCATCGCTCGTGCTTCTGTTCGGAATCGCGGCGTATTTCGTGCGAAAAAATTGACATAGGAACAAGATGCGGTTCAGATTTACAATTATCCTGTTGGTGGCGAACATAGCGCTTTTTCTCGCGATCTGGAGATTGGAGTCGGGAGGAGGGGGCTCTAACGTTTCGGCGGCGTCTGGCATAGACATATCCAAGCTTGTCATAGAGGGAAAGAACATAGCTTCTCCGCGGGTTGTGGAGCGCAAAAACAACAAATGGAAAATAACCTCTCCTCTCGATTGGCCGGCGAATTCGTTTTCCGTCAACAGGATTCGGAACCAGCTTGAGTTTCTCGACAAAGAGACGAGTTTTCCCGTCTCCGAAATTTCCAGATACGGAAACACTCTTTCCGACTACGGGCTCGATTCTCCCTCCTTTACAATCAAGTACGGGAACGGAAAGACAATGCGCACTTTGAAGATAGGTTCCAACGCTCCCGTGGGCGGTAGAATCTACATGCTGGACGAGGACGGAGGGAGAATATTTGTAGTCGACAGGCAGTTTGCGGACAATTTTGCGGTTGATATGGACCATTTGAGGGACCAGTCGGTATTTTCCGTATCCAACTTTGAAATAACCGCTTTTTCCGTCATGATTCCCAGGGAATCCGGTTCGAGGGAGGGAATAAAGAGGCTTGGTCTTCGCAAGGACGGAGGAGTGTGGAAAATGGAAACTCCGGTGGTTGCCGCGGCGGACCAAAGGGAGGTCGACAATTTTCTGAACAATCTATGCTCCATTCAGGCGAAGAGCTTTTCTGTTCCCGCCTCGGCTAGAACGGGATTTGAAAAGTCGGCGCTTTCCGCCTCGATAACGCTCGAGGGAACAAATAGGAGGGACGAGCTCAAACTGGGAAATTTTACGGACGACGGTTCCAGAATCTACGCCAAACTGGAGGGTAATCCGACCGTGTTTACTTTGGATTCGTCCATGTTCAAAAATTTGGGTTCTCTCCAGACTGCCCTAAGAGACAAGGCTTTTGCGGGAGTGGATCCCGACACTACTACAGGGTTGGATATTTCCGTAGATGGAAGGACGATAAAGCTCCGCAAGCTCAGGGGTGAACTTGGGGTGGGCGGAATATGGGACGTGGTGGAGGCTCTTCCCGACGGAAAGATAGCAACGGCCATGGCGGATATGGGCGTGGTGCAGGACTTGCTTCGAAGGTTTCAAAATGTAAGGGCTAGGGATTTTGTCTCGAGCGCTCCAACCCCGGAGGAATTGAAAAAATTCGGCCTGACCGGAAAGGATACCGTGAGAATAACCGACATACAGTCGGATAAAAACTCGAGAACTCTCGCGATAGGCGACCAGTATGCCTACGGCGGGGCTACATTGCGCTACGCCATGATAGAAGGGGAGCCGCACGTGTATGGAATTTCGGAAGAGCTGCCTTCCGCTTTGAGTTCGGATTTTCTCCATTACAGGTCGAAGCGCTTGGAGATGTTCTCGGAGAAGATAAAAGTTCTATCGGTGAAAATATCGGACGCGGAGACGGGAGAGACTATATTTGAAGCGTCGTCCGATTCGGGGAATTGGAATTCGGAGTACGAGAAGCTTCCCGCTCGCAAGGCGGCGGCGCTGAAGGAGCTGGTGGCCGGATTGAAGGCTTTTAACGTAAAGGATTATGTCCGCCAGTCGTTTTCGAAGGACGGGGTCAAGATATCCGACGTCGAAAACGAAAAGTGGAGATACAAGCTTTCCGCGGTTTTCGGGGAAACCGGGAACGGGAAGTCTCCGGTGGAAGAAAGGACTCTATACTTTTCGAAAAGATTGGGAGGTGGAATGCAGTACGGCGGATCCGAACGGGCGGGGGCGACGTTCGTTCCGACCCGGTCTTTTATAAACGCGTTTAGCGAGCTTACGATCGAAATAAAAGCTCCGAGCGAGACGAACCATCGGTCGCCCGAACCTCCGTCTTTGGAGGTTCCGCAAAAAGCACCCGAAAAGTGAGCGGCAACCATAAAAGAAGCCTCTTGACGTTTGCGCTGAACATGTTTTGGCGTTCGCTCTACCCGTTCAATTTTTTTTTGGGAGCGGTTTTTATTTTTCTGGCGTGCGTTTATTGCGCCCTAAGATTTGCGGGGGAGTTTTCGCTTCCGGAATCGCTGAGGGAGAGAATAGAGGAGGAGGCGGCGGAGATGGGCCTGGCGCTTTCTTTCGACAAGTCCTTCGTGGGAATATCGGGATACTTCTACGCCAGCGACGTAAGGTTGCGCTTGGCCGGCACTCCAAACGACGTGTTCAGGGCGCAAAAAATGAAGGTCAATTTTTTGTGGACGGATTTGCTCTCCGGAAAATTTTCGATTTCCTCCGTCGAGGTGTTCGACGGGAGCGTGGCTCCAAGCTACGGGGATTTCGACACTGAGCCTGTGGTAAGCAGGCTGAACATGCGCATAAGAAAGTCTGGAGCAAAGTGGAGGGTGGATTTTCTGGATTTCAAGATAGACTCTCTGTACGTGTGGGCGAGGGGAACGGTAAGGGAAAATTTTTCCCCGGACAAGATGGCGGCAAAATGCGGTTTCGGGGATTTTATGCCTGCCAGCGAAAGCTCGGGTAAAAAAGAAGAGAAGCCGGTGGCGGCAATAGGAAAAAACATAGACTCTTTTTTCGCGTTTTTCGACAAGAACAAAAATCTGCTCGACGTGTTTGCAGACCCGATGGCGGAAGTGTCCTTCGATCTCGAAGAGGACGAGGGCTTTGCGGAGGTGGTGATAGGTTCGCCCTACGCCGGATACGAACTGTCTAAAGATAAGTTGGGGGAAAATTCTTCGGTGAGGGCATCGGGGATACGCGCAAAACTGCTGTTGGAATCGGGATCCAAGTCGAGTTCGGCTAAATATTCCGTTTTTGCCGGGAAGGTGTTTTGCGGAAAGGATTTTTCCGCGGAGGGATTTTCGGTCGACGGCGAGATAGTTCCGCAGAGCGGAAGGCTGGCTTTGAAAAACTTCGAGGCAGTTTGCGCCACTTTCGTTTACGACGGTATAGAGTTTAAAAATTTGAGCGTCCGCAACGACTGGCTCGACGAAAAAAATTATAAAGAAGGCTGGATAGTTTGCGCCGGCACTGGCGGAAAAACTCTTGCGGCGCAGGTCGACGTGAAGGAGGACGGCAGAGCAGACATTGTAGCGGAGGGTGGGGTGAGCCCCGAGTACATACTTTCGGCGGGGGCTCTCGCGAAGATAGAGGAGATGAGGGATTTTTCCTTTCCTAGCGGAATTTTTTTGGAGCTCAAAGCAAGCTTAAATCTGTCGAAGTTTGCCGTTAGAGCGGAGGGTTCCTTCGATACCGGTTCGGCGGTAATCTACAGAATGCCGGTTAAATTCGCGCGCGGAGAGTTTTCATACGACACCTCCACAAATATTTTCGACGCGCGCAATCTCGACGTAAAAAGCGAGGAGGGTTGGAGGGTGAAAGGAGGATTCAAGCAGTCTTTCAACGACAACAGGTATTTTATAAACGTCGCCGGTGACATACGCCCAATGGCCATAGCGCATTTTATGGAGCATTGGTGGGCGAAAGTTTTTTCCTCCGTGAAATTCGAGGGCGAAAAGAATTTCGGAGAGGCGGACGCCTTCGTGGAAGGGGTTTGGGGAAAGCCAGAAAATATATGGGCGTTTGTAGGAGTGAAGGGAAAAAATGCCTCTTACAACGGATCTTTTTTCGACAATTTTTCGCTCAAGGTGTGGATTAATCCCGAGAGGATAACTTTGTTTGACGTAAATTTGAGCAGGGAATCCAGAACGGCCCATGCGGTTTTGGAATGGCTTTACGGAAGTTCCGGACTGACGCAATACGAGAGGCAGTCGATTTTTTTGGAGTCGAATCTGAATACCTCCGAATTGGCGTCGCTCGGGGGGAGGGAGGCGGAGGATGTGCTTGAAGTGGTGCGCTTCAGCGAAGCCCCCCGGCTTACTTTGAACGCGGTTTTGTACAATCCTTCGAACAATCCCATTCGCAGAAGGGACGTTTTTAACGCCGAAATTTTCGCGGGAGGCGAGACGCAGATAGAGAACTTTGCCAAAGTTATGAATATGCGCTGCGAAGCCCGGAGCGACGGAGTGGCTACCCAAATAACAAATGCAAGCTTCGGATTTTGCGATGGAAACGGAGAGGGCGGAGTGAGGGTGGAAAAGATGGATAAGGGAAGGATTTGGTTCGACGCGGACATGAGGTTCGACTCGATGAACCAGGGGGAGTTTGTAAAATTTTTGTGCTCTCTAGATCCTTCGGTGGAGGGCGACTCCGACAATAAGGAGGCGTCGTGGAAGATAGAAATGGAGAATGGGGAAGTGGATCTTTCCGCAAAGCTGAGGGGTTTTACGGACGACGGAGCGAGCATTTCGGGAGGGGGCTATGTTTCGTTGGACAACGCGGAGTTAATGAGGCTAAATCTTTTCGGGGCGCTGTCGAGGGCTCTTTCCGCGCTGAAGCTTCCTCTCGGAAGCTTCGACTTGACCTATATGAAGTCGCCCTTCGAGATGGAAGGGGGGGTGGTTAAGTTCCCCCAGCTTGAGATAGGCGGCGACGTGATGAGAATTAAGGGAGGGGCGGCGTACAACTTCTTGAAAGACGATTTGACGGCGGCATTTTTCGTGTCTCCGTTCGGGGGGATTTCGAAGGGGCTGGTCGGAAAGTTTGTGTCGGCCATAAACCCGATAACAAACATAGTGGAAGTCGAGATAAAAGGCACTTTGGACGATCCTGACGTCTCCATAAAAATGGATCCGTCGCACATGTTAAAGAGCGACAAAAAAATAATAAACGGAATAAGGGAGGCGTTTTAAGGAGGTCCGCACAGGAGGATTGAATTGAAAGGCTCGGGAAAAACAGGCCGCGGCAAATCCTCGAAGTTTTGGGCGAAATTTCGAGCGGCGCTTGTTTGCGTTTTTGCCGTGTGGCTGCTGTGGTATTTTTCCCCGAGATATTCCGGAGAGTATTCGAGGAGAACTTCGGAGGAAATAGAATATTTAAATTCGCTCAGGCAAAAATACTCCGGAAAAAATAGGGAATTGTCCGCTTCTTCAGTAATGTCGGCCATCAGCGCGGCGTGCTCCTTTTTAGACGGAGTTGAGGACAACGATTCGGAATACGGAAGCGCGGCGGCTCGGGCCTTGCTGTTCGGTACGGCGTACGTGGAAAGCGGTTTTTTCCCGCGCTTTCAGGATTCCGGGGGAGACGCGATAGGGTTGTTTCAGATAGAGTACGGAACTTTTCGCGACTTGTGGAGCAGGGGAATAAAGACCAACCACCCGAAAATTTGGGAGGCGATAAAACTCCGATACGGAACGAACGGAAAAATAACCTTCGAAGATTTGCAGACAAACGACGTTCTGTGCGCGATATTTGCCAGAATGAAATACGCTTCGCTCAAAATGCCAATACCTCCGGCCTCGGACTTGAACGCCCAGGCGGAATACTATAAGGAGTTTTACAATACCCACAGGGGAAAAGGTTCTGTCGAAGGTTATGTGAGGAAAGTTTCCGATTTGCTCGATGACCTAAAGGGAGAGATCTCGTGGGGATACGACGCGGAGAAGGCGAAAAAATGACGTTCGGCGAGGGGCTGTAAAAACTCCGCTTTTTTTGTCGGTTTTAGTCGAGGGAATCTACCTTGACAAAGTTTGGGGTTTGGGAGAACATATCCGTTCGATTTTTACAACGCATAAAGGAACAAAACATGGCCTGTAAAATAAGTTATTCAAACGAGGTTCAGAGAATGTGTCCCGTCGCCAAGGGCGCCAGGCACGATCCCGCCCCGATTCCCGAGGAGGGAAAATGGGTTAAATCCAAAGAGATAAAAGATGTAAGCGGCCTTACACACGGGGTGGGCTGGTGCGCTCCGCAACAGGGAGCTTGCAAGCTTACTTTGAATGTGAAGGACGGAGTGATAGAGGAGGCTCTCGTGGAGACTCTCGGATGTTCCGGAATGACCCATTCCGCGGCAATGGCAGCGGAGATTCTTCCCGGAAAGACTATACTTGAGGCTCTCAACTCCGATTTGGTTTGCGACGCGATAAACGTGGCAATGAGAGAACTTTTCCTCCAGATAGTTTACGGGCGCTCGCAGACGGCTTTCTCGGAGAACGGCCTTCCCGTTGGAGCCGGGCTCGAGGATCTCGGAAAGGGCCTTCGCTCGCAGGTTGGCACGATGTTCTCCACAAAGGAGAAGGGAGTCCGCTACCTCGAAATGGCCGAAGGATACATTCTCGAAGAGGGCCTGGACGCCAACAATGAAACTTGCGGATACAAGTTCGTCCATCTTGGAAAAATGATGGAGGCGATTCGCAAGGGAATGGACCCGAAAGAGGCGTTTGAAAAGTTTACCGGAACCTACGGCAGATTTGCAGAGGCCGTGAAGAAAATCGATCCGCGCAAAGAATAAGGAGGACGTCAGTCATGGCTAATTTTGAAGGATACGAAAGGCGCATAGCAAAAATCGAAAAGTGCCTGAAGGAATACGGAATAGAATCTCTCGACGCCGCCCGCCAGCTTTGCTTGGACAAGGGAGTCGACGTGGAGAAGATAGTAAAGGGGATACAGCCCATAGCGTTTGAGAACGCGGTGTGGGCGTACACTCTCGGAGCTGCCGTTGCGTTCAAAAAGAACAGCAAGAGCGCGGCGGAGGCAGCCGAAAATATCGGTATAGGATTGCAGGCGTTCTGCATTCCCGGATCCGTGGCGGACAGCCGCGAGGTTGGAATAGGGCACGGAAATCTGGGTGCCATGCTTCTTCGCGAGGAGACTAAGTGCTTCTGCTTCCTGGCCGGGCACGAGAGTTTTGCTGCCGCCGAAGGTGCGATAGGAATAGCTCGCACAGCCAACAAGGTTCGCAAGGAGCCGCTCAGGGTTATTCTCAACGGGCTTGGAAAAGACGCGGCGTACATCATTTCCCGCATAAACGGATTTACGAGCGTCGAGACCGAATACGACTATTACACTGGGGAGCTGAAGGTAGTAAAGGAAACCCCCTTCTCCGACGGCGAAAAGGCCAAAGTGAAGGTTTACGGAGCAGACGACGTATCCGAAGGCGTGGCGATAATGATACACGAGGGAGTCGACGTTTCCATTACCGGCAATTCCACGAATCCCACCCGCTTCCAGCATCCCGTTGCCGGAACGTACAAGAAGTGGGCCACCGAGCATGGTAAGAAGTATTTCTCAGTCGCTTCGGGCGGAGGAACCGGAAGGACTCTCCACCCCGACAACATGGCTGCCGGTCCCGCCTCCTACGGAATGACCGACACGATGGGCAGAATGCACGGTGACGCACAGTTTGCGGGTTCCTCCTCTGTTCCTGCGCACGTCGAGATGATGGGCCTTATCGGAATGGGGAACAATCCCATGGTGGGAGCTACCGTTGCAGTGGCTGTTGCCGTTGAGGAGGCTTCCAAATAGCTTTCGATAAAAACTAAAAAACGCGCCCGGTTTTTCGGGCGCGTTTTTTTATTCGCAGAAAAGATCAATTCGGCATTTCTTCTTCCGCAGCGGCCACGAGAAAATGCGCCGTTATCCACAGTACGGTCCACTGTTCGGCGTATCCTCCGCGCAGGGATTGGAGAGGGGCGTTCTTGAAAAATTGTCCGAAGTTTGTCTGTTGAATTTGCTCTCCCTGGGATCCGTTTTCGTCCATTAGTTGTCCGCAGGATCTATACATAACTTCAGCTAGCTTTTCGTACTCGGGCCTTTTTAGCAGTTTGCCCAGCTTTTTAACCACCGGAGTGTAGAGCACTCCATAGACGTCGAGGTGGTTGTTTTGAGGCGAAACCGCCGTCCAACCACGGCTCTTGAATCCGGCGTCTCCAAGCCTCGAACCGTTAAACGGTACGTCCCAAACCATGGTGTAGCTCAGAACTATATCGGAGGCGTGCTTTGCGTAGTCCAAATATTTCTTGTCTCCGCTAAGCTCGTAAGCGGCCATGAACGCTTGGAGGGCTCCCCACGCTCCCTCCTTGTCCTCGCAGCGCGCGTCGAGGGTTCCTCCCCAATAGGGCTCGTCCATGCTCAGGTGTCTCGACGCGTAATAGTCAGCCACTTTTAAGGCGGCGGATTTGAACTCTTCCTTGCCGAACAGCCTGTGCGCCTTAGCAAGCGGGGCCGCGAAAAACGCTTCGCTGGTGGAGACTGTTTTCCATTCGGGCGACAAAATTCTCCTCGAATGGAATTCTGACGCCTGAAGCAAAAAATCCTCCCACTTTTTGGTGTTCAATTTTTTCTCTTTTTTGGCGTATTCTATGTTGAGGGCCATATTGAACATTCCTTGTCCTTGCGAGAGCCAATCGGGATCTCCGGCCTTCGTGAATTGGTCCTGCCATACTCCTTTCTCGAGATCGTACACCACCGTAAAGCCCCTGTTGCTGAATTTCGCGGAGCTTAGAAAGTCGAGGGTTTTCTGGACTTTGTCCAAATCTTCCGGAGTCTTTGAAAAACATTGAAACGCGAGGGGTACAGCCGCTGCCTGTCCGCACCAGCCGAAAACTAAATGTCTTTTTTTCGAGCGTTTCGGATACATTTCAAATCCGCATGCTTCTCCTTTTTCTATCCAGCGGGACTTGGCGAATTCCAGCTTCTTGGAGACGATTTTTTCTCGGGAGGGCAGATCTTCGGCGTAGTAGGGCTTAAAAATTTCTAGGCTTTGGGCTACAGCCTCTCCTGCGGCGTCTCCGCGCCTATCGACAGGATACGCTTGGAGAAAAAAAGTTTTTTCTATTACCGCTCCGTCGGGAACGGACATGCAGGCATTTTTAAAAATCTCCAATTTCCTCTGACCGCTCTTTACAGCGCCGTCTTGCCCGTTGCAGGAGAGGGGGCCGGAGGAGCTTGTGAGTTTTATCTTGCCTTTCCCGGAGTTTTCAAACCCGAGCGTCCACCATGTGTCGGGCTGTTTTGAGAAGGGAACGGGAGAGGGAATGGTGTGGATTGCCGCCCCGTAAATCTTTCCTTCGGATTCAATTTCGGCCATTGCGAAGGGCATTGGAAGGCGGTGCTCCTCTACCAATAGTTTTTCGGAAGGTCCGGGTACGGCAATTTTCGCGTTTTTTACTCCAGATGGATTTCCGTAATAGTACAGGGAGGGCAAAAGGCAGCGTTCGGGTCTGGAGGAAACTTCAAAGGAATTTACCAAGACGGCGCTTTCGGATCCATTTTTACCCTCGAAGACGGCCCTTCGAGAACATTTAAATGCGCTTGGTGAAATTCGCTCGTAAACGTCTTTCATTTTCCAAACTCCGTCAGGAGTTTTTATTGAGCCTTCAAGAACGAGACTTCCGTCGGGGAGGGTTTTTTCGCTTGAGGCATTTGCCTCAAAGTACATTTCAGGGCTTTCATCTTTCCATCCGATCCCTATTTTCCACAGCCCGTCGGACGATAAAACCTCCTTTCCTCCAACCGACAACTTCACTCCTTTTCCGTTGTCGGAATCGAATAGCGATAGTTCGGCTTTCCCGCTTTCAGCAAGCGCGCATGCTGCGCATGCAAAAAAAATAAATATTGATTTCAATAGAGTGCACATGTCCATTTTTTGTTGATTTTTAACGTGTTAACTAAAAAAGAAAAAACCGCCGTGCAATAGTTTTTTGGCGGTTTTTCATGAATCTTTTTGAAGGGAGTTTTATTTCTTTGCTTTGGATTCTATATCGTCCAGCTGTTTCGACAAACTTTCTATTGCTGCCGAAAGTGAGGCGTCTTTGTCGCTCTTTAGAACCTGCTTGGTAAGTTTCATTATTTCGCGGGTTGCTTCGAATTTTTTATCTTTTAAGAGCTTGTTGAGTATTGGAACCGTTATTCCGTTTACCGCGGTTGCGGCGTCTCCCTTGAACATTCCGAGAAGTCGTTTGTAGGAGCTGTTCAGCCTATCCAGATTTCCCGCTTCTATCTCTTTTTCCAAATCGGATTTTGCGAAGTCCATAGCTATGTCGGGGCGGGCCCGCCTAGTCTTTATGATGACGGCTCCGGAAATTTTTTGTGCCAGGTCCCTGTCGCTTTCTCCGAGGGAATTTATCAGCTTTTTTCTGTATAGGGCCTCCAAGTCTGGATATCTTGAGAATGCTTTTGCGGCATTTTCGTAAATGGAGCGGATTTCTTTGTCGTCGGCTCCGGAGCCCTTCGCGGCTTCTATGAGAATGTCCCACGACTCCGCGTTTCTGGAGTCGGAGGCTATGGCCGCGCGCGCGGCGGCGGCGGCTTTTTTATAGTCCTTGTCTGCCAAAAATTTCTTGGCAAATTCCGTGTGGAGAAGGTTTGTCTTGTACTTTTTCCCGTCCCGAAAGCGCTCTCTCATGGAGTTTAGGGCGTGGTCGGAGGCGGGTTTCCATGTTTGAGGGTCGAGGGTGTGTCCGGTGACAAAGCGGGCTCCCTCGTATCTGCCGACATCGAAATTCCAATTTCCGGACTTCAACATGTACGCGGTCCACGCGTGGAATCCGTCTCCTCCGGCACCGGTGAATATGAAGGCCGGGACTCCCTTGCACTTGGCTGCCTCGGCGGTGAAATACGCCTGATCTACGCAAATTCCTCCGTTTTCCTTTATTGTTTCGAGGGAGTAGTCGGATCTTTCCCAGGTGAATTTTTTTGAATTCAGGCGCTCTTTGTCGTACACGATAGAAGGATATAGCTTTGCTATGTTCGGAAGATTTACCGATACGCTCTTTTTGACCCATGCGGAATCTTTTTCCGAAGCCAGGCTTGAAACGAGATACTTCGCCTCCTCTATCGAGAGCTTGTCGGGCGGTATCAGAGGCCTCGAAGATTTAGATGTTTTTGATTTGAACACTTCGACGGGATTCCCGAGCTTTCTCGGAAGAACCTTTTCGGGAACTTGGTTATGAGGCCATGCTTTTGGGGGAGGAGTGTCGAAAACCACGGCTATGGCGGCGGCTATTCTCGGGAATTTTTCAAACGAGTTAGGGTCGTCCGACCATATAGATGAAAGTATTTCGAATACTTTTTCGATATTGTCGTGCGGGGATAAAGTTTGGGAGAATTCTTCGGAGAACTCGGTATTTTCTATCAGGTATTGCTTAAGCCCTTCGGGAATTTTCGGATTGCTCTTGAAAATTTTGTAGAGGTACAAATATTCCCGAGCGGAATCGAATTTCTTGTCGGAATATGCCTTTAGAGCCTTTTCCTCCAAAGATTGGGGATTTTCAATCGCCTTGCCGTCGGCGTTCGTTTCCGAACCCTGGGCGCGAGAGAAAAACGAGGCAAGAGCCGCAAAGCAAACAAAAAACAATTTTACCGCTCTTGAAGCACTTTGTAGCATTGGAATCCTAATCTTTTGAGTAAAGTTCAAATTTCCTTTCGAGATCTTCTAGCACTTTGTCTAAAGTATTTCTTGCCGCAGCCTTCGCAGCCTTCAGATCTTTCGGATTTTTTGCGTTTTCCTGGGCAAATGCGTAGAACTTTATCTTGGGCTCGGTGCCGCTTCCGCGAATGGCGAAACTGTACCCGTTTTCGAGCGTGTAGAAGAAGAATTTTTCTTTTGGGATTCGGACATTGTCCGCGTCGAATATCTCGTCCTTGGCGAAATTTACCGACTTGGCAACCTTTATTCCCGCGACTTCCTCAAGCGGTTTTTCGTCGAGGACGTTTAGAAACGAGGATATTGCGGCGGCCCCTTTGGCTCCCTCCCTATACACGCTCTTTAAATCTTCGAGGAAATATCCGCACTTTAGATATATCTCGTCGAGAAATTCGTCGGCCGTTATTCCTTTCGATTTGAGCGAGGCCATCATCTCGCAAAACATCAAAGCGGCTGCGTTTGCATCCTTGTCGCGGGTGAGGTCGGTTCCGAGATAGCCGTAGCTTTCCTCTCCTCCGAACACAAAGAAAGTGGAGTGCCTTTGGAACAGCTCAGCGCGTTTCGAGTAGGGCAGTTTTCTGAATCCGGACCCCGCTGCGGACTCCAGCTCGGATTCGTATTTTGTGAGCCTCGATCCTATCCACTTGAACCCGGTCAGGCAATTCACGCATTTTATTCCGTGCCTTGCGGCTATCTTGTCTTGGAGGGGGGTTGTGACGAACGTCTTAATAATAGCGCAGTTGGCGGGGCTGGTTATGATGCCAAGCTCCTCCATCTTAGATGCCCTGTATTCGGCGAGCATGCAGCCGACCATGTTTCCAGTGAGCAGGCGCATCTTTCCGTTTCGGCAGCGAATTGCCGTTCCGAGCCTGTCGGAATCGGGATCGGTTGCCATGAGGAAGTCGGCTCCGGACTCTTCGGCTCTGGTGAGGGCCATTTGCAGGGTTTCGGAATACTCGGGATTGGGCTGTTTTACTGTGGGGAAACGGGGATCCATTTCCATCTGTTCCTCCACGAACTCCGCCTTCACTCCGAATTTCTCGAGAATCTTCGGGCACATCACTGCTCCGGTTCCATGAACCGAAGTGAAAACCGCTTTCGGGGAAACCTTTTTGATTATCTTTCCGTCTATGACGCTTTCTTCGATAGCTTTCAGATAGGCGTCTTCCGAGCTTTTGGGAACTTTTTTAACTTTCGACTTCGAAACTTTTAGAAATTTTGCGGTCTGGCTGAACTTAACCTTGGCGACTTCGGCGACTATTCCTTCCGCATGGGGGCTTGTAGCCTGGGCTCCGTCGGAAAAATAGACCTTGTATCCGTTGTCGTGGTATGGATTGTGCGAGGCGGTTATGACTATTCCGGCCATAGCCCCGAGATTTCTAACTGTAAAGGACAGCTGGGGCGTCGACCTCGGAGAACCGAACACGAACGCCTCTCCTCCAAGCTTTGTCCATGTGGAGGCGGCAAGATCGCAAAAGTTCCCCGAAAAATGGCGCGTGTCGTGCGCTACCACCAATCTGGGAGACCCTTTCAAACCGGACTTTTTGGAGTACTTTTTGCAATAGTTGAAAAGGCCCATCGTGGCGCGGACAACATTGAAGTCGTTCATGTTGTTTGAACCTACGGCGGCGTGTTCCGGAGTCCCCTGGGGGGAATTCCTTCCCAGTTCGGCAAATGCTGGAACTTTCCCTATCGTCCTTCCCCTCATGCCTCCGGTTCCAAACTCTATCCGCTTGAAGAACCTGTCGTTGAGCTCTTCAAAAGCCCTCCGGCGAAAAAGCTCCAGCAGGGCATTTTCCGCCCATTCGGGCAAAAATTTTTCCCCGAGCCACGCACCAATGTTTTCCGCCGACGATTTCATCAAAAAACCGCCCCTCTCCGCCTCCAAAAGCAGGCGTTTTAATTCCTTTGAATTTTTCGACATGTCTGCCTTTCCAAGCGCGGAGAACACCGCGCGAAGAACTATTTTAAATCTCCGTAGGGGAGGGGACGCCTGGCGCAAATTTCAAGGGCTATACGCTTTGCCTCCTCTATTTTTTTCTCGTCGTTTATGTCGCTGAGAACGAGCGCTATCGCTTCCGCGATTTTGTCCATGTCCGCCTCGTCGAAACCTCTGCTCGTGACGGCCGCAGCTCCCATTCTAACTCCGCTCGTCTTGAACGGAGAGCGGGTCTCTCCGGGTATGGTGTTTTTGTTTGTGGTGATGTTTGCCTTGTCGAGGGCGTTTTGAACGTCCTTGCCCGTGAGGTCCGGGTGGCTCTTTCTGAGGTCCACTAGCAGCAGATGGTTGTCCGTTCCTCCCGAGACCAAGTCGAATCCGCGCCTTTTAAGGCCCTCGGCGAGCGCCGCCGTATTCTTGACGACCTGTTTCTGGTATTCCTTAAACGAATCCTTAAGAGCTTCTCCGAAGCAGAGGGCCTTGGCGGCTATGACGTGCATTAGAGGGCCTCCCTGGTTTCCGGGAAATATAGCGCTGTCTATGGCCTTGGCGTATTTTTCCTTGCAGAGAATCAAGCCTCCGCGCGGTCCGCGAAGAGTCTTGTGCGTGGTGGAAGTGACAAAATCGCAATAGGGAACGGGAGACGGATGCACTCCGGCAGCCACCAATCCCGCTATGTGGGCAATGTCGGCAAGTATCATGGCTCCGCATTTTTTCGCTATTTCAGCCATGCGAGGAAAATCTATCGTGCGGGGATATGCCGAGGCTCCCACCGTGATTAGCTTGGGCTTTTCTTCTAGGGCTATTTGCTCGAGCTTGTCGTAGTCTATTCTTCCCGTTTGTTCGTCGACGCCGTAGTTTACCACCTTATACAGCATTCCGGACATGTTCTTGGGGTGTCCGTGCGACAGGTGTCCGCCGTGTTCGAGCGACATCGTAAGAATCTTGTCTCCCGGTGTTAAAACCGCCGCGTACACGGCGAGGTTTGCCTGGGTTCCGGAGTGGGGCTGGACGTTGGCGTGCTCCGCGCCGAAGAGCTGCTTGGCCCTGTCTATTGCCAGCTGCTCCACCACGTCCACGAATTCGCAGCCGCCGTAGTAGCGCTTCTGTGGGTATCCTTCGGCGTACTTGTTCGTGAGGGTGGAACCCATAGCCTCCATTACGGCGGGCAACGTGAAGTTTTCGGAGGCGATAAGCTCGATATGAGTCTGCTGCCTCTTTGTTTCCTTGCCCATCGCGTCGTAAAGGGCGGGATCCAAATCTTTGAGCGATTCCGATGTTATGGCGTGGTTCATTTTAATCCTTTCGTGTAAATGGGTTCTACTTTTGATCTTCAAATGCCATTAGCTTGGCGACTCTTCTGTCGTGCCTTCCTCCCTCCTCCTCGGTGGAGGAGAAAATTTCGACCAATTTTATCGCCTCTTCGGGGGACATGTATTTTTCGCCAAGGCAAATCACGTTAGCGTGGTTGTGCATTCTCGAGAAGCGTGCGGAGTCCTCGTTTAGAACGAGCGCGGCGCGTATTCCCCGGATTTTGTTGGCGGCTATCGACATTCCTATTCCGGAAGTGCACACCAAAATCCCGAAGGAGGATTTTCCTTTCGTAACGTCGTCGCAGACGAGTTTCGCGTAGTCCGGGTAGTCGACCGAATCCTTTGTGAAGGATCCCTTGTCGTCGACGGAAAAGCCCCTCTCTTTGAGAAGCCCGACCAACGCTCCTTTTAGTTCTACTCCGCCGTGATCGGCGGCTATGCTGACCGTCTTTTTAAACATTGTTTTTCTCCAAGAATTTTATGAGGAAGGGAATCGCCGATACGATTTCGTCCCTTGCGTTCTCATATTCGTCGAGATTTCCTCCGTAGGGGTCGGGAACGTTTGCGTCTTCGGCTTTGGGATTGAACGAAAGAAGAGTGGCGAATATTTTGGGAAGTTCGGCGTCCGGAAATTCGAATTTTATGGCGTAGAGGTGCGATTGCTCCATTGCTATTATAGCGGCCGCGCTTTCTATCATTTTTTTCGAAATTCTTTTGGCGGTCTTGTCGGATATGTCTATGCCGACTTTTTTTAGTGCGATTACAGAATTTTCGCTGACCGAGATTCCGTCTATGGTGGAGGTTCCTGCCGAATCCACTTTTAGGGAGCGGATTTTCGAATTTTCAGGGAGAGACGAAATTCCCTTTCTGAACAGGGCTTCCGCCATGGGGGAGCGGCAAATGTTTCCCGTGCAGACAAACAGGATTGTATCGCGCTTTTCTTTCATCTCAATAAAATGTAAGTGCGCGATTAAAGTTGAAGAAGCCCCGCCTTGCAACGCTATTTTCGATGGGGTATCGAAAAAAACGGAGGAGCTTTTTTACTGTTCGAAAGCGGGGGAATTGGGAACTTCCTTTTCAGAGGGAGTTCCGTTGTCCCAGGTTCTTACCGTGGTGGTGGCGTCCGCCTGGGGAGTGACGATATCCCGAACGGGAGTCCTGCTGAATCCGGCGCTCTCGCATCCCGCCAAAAACGCCGAAAACGCAACCGCCAAAATAGCGAATTTTTCCATGGTCCAACTCCGTTTAAAATCCGAAGGAGCTCCTTTCGGATTGTTTTGTGATTTGCTTTTGGCCCTGCCAAATTGCCTTGCCTCCGGCGTTTACCTCGAGGAAAAACACGTAGGTCACTTCGTCCAAGTCGTCGTTGCTGTCTCTGTCCTCGATTATTTTTCCAGTCATCGTTATCTTGGGCGCGGATACCTTCTCGTTTTTCATGAACGCTTCGTACTCGGCGAGTTCTGAGGTGGCGGCGTCCTCGGATACGGTTTCGGCCTTTCCGGAGTTGTTCAGGACTATGCAAATTTGCCTCGTGAGGAGGTCGGTGTCTATTGCGTTGCTAGTGCGGTTTACAATCCGGCTGACCTTCATTTTCACCGGCTGCTTAAAACTTTCCAGCTTTCCGGAGGAGAGCAGTTCGTCGACGAGGGAGGAAGCGGCGTTGTTCCAGTCGGCCATATTTATTTTTCTTGTGGAAATCACAGAGCGGGAACCTCCCGTATCCACATAGCGCGCGTTGCCGCTCGAGCAACCCGCAAGAAGCGCCGCAACCGCGGCAGGAAAAATCGTCCAAATTGCAATTTTTTTCGCGTTCATAACTCTTCCTCTATTTCTTTATCCGGGCGTCAGTCGCGCACGTCCGGCATGATTTTCAACAAAAAATCCTTCGCTTTGGGGCTAGCGGCAACCGCCGACACGTACTTCGACTCTCCGCCCTCGAGCGTGACCGTTTTCCATGGAGACGAAGGAATTTCCATTCCGTTTTCGTCTATCCAAACAAACTTGTAGTTGACGCTCCTGAATCCTGTGGTCGAATTTACTAGCTTCGCCTGGATTTTCAGAAGCCCTCCGACATTGCCTTCGTTTACTTCGGCAACGTACGCGTACTTGTTCAGCGAGTTGTCGGTTATTACTCGCTTGTCGTTTACCATTTTCGGCGAGCTTTGGGGAGTTTCCCTCTCCACGGTATTCACGGTGTCGCAGGATACCGCAAATATCGCCAGCAACAGTCCAAAACATATCAGAATCTTTTTCATTTCCGCCTCCTTATTCTGTTTCTTTTTTGTCGAAGTCAAACCTTCTAATTTCCCCGAATTTTCCGAACACGCTCTTTAGCAGAACTACGTTCACGGCTCCAGGCTTTAAGTATATTTCCCTTTGGTTTATAAAAATTTTTCCGTCGGGAGGCGTTGAAAATCGGGCTATTTTTATTCGCTTGGGAAGGGTGCTCCACGACCTGAGGTCGGCGTCGTTAGTCATGATTTGATAGACCGATCCGGCTATGATGACTGCAAGGCTCTCCCAGCCTCCTCCCGCCGCGCTTGCAAGCGCCGCTTGGGTTCCCGCCTTTACTGCCGACGAAATTAAAGTTTTCGTTATAATCGAGGGGAGTTCGTTTCTAAAATCCTCCGATATTATGGAGTCCATGTTCGCGACGATATAGAAGCGTGGGAAGTTTTTTCCCACCTTTACCGAGGGATCCGGAGTTTTCGAGAGCAGGGGCCTCAGGTACGGGAAATTCATCGACACGTGCGGAATGCTTTCGTTTATCAGGTAAAGGGGAAGATCCAGCTTGAATTGGTCTCTTGCCGGAGCGATGTCCTCCTCGTACACTACGTAGCTTACGGGAGCCGGCGAACCCCCGTTGGCAGCCTCTTCGGCGCGCTTGAAATCCTCTTTGAAGATTGGAATGTCGACCATTTCCGACCCGAGCCTGAAAAAGTCCGATGCTTTTTGCCTGTCGGAATTGTCGTAGGCTGCATTCAAATAATACAGCCCCGCAAGCCAGTAAGCAAATGGGTTTACGTAGAGTCCGCGAGTCTTCTGAACAGGAGACAAAAATCCCTTCCCGTAAAATTTTTCGAATTTTTCAACGGAGTTCAAAATGGTTTTTTCGGTATCGCAATTAGCGTTTTTGTTTTCTTTTTTCGCCTGTTTTATCGCGGCGTTCGAATCTCTTATTTTCTCCTCGTTTTCCCGCTCCGCGTCGGCCTGCTTGTTCTCCATTCTGCGCAGCCAGACGGCGGCGGACTCGAAATTTTTAAGCTCCATTTCGTTTAGGGCCTGGTAGGCGCAAAGCATTATTTTTTCGTACGGCCTTCCTTTGTACGAAATGAAACTTTGGTTCGTCAAAATGGCGGCAGTTTCCTCGGATATGCTAATTTCGGAGGTGTATTGCTCGGAGTTTTCATACGCTTTTTCGAAGGCTTCGAGGCTCTTTTTCAGGTCGCCGGCAGCCCGCGCCGAAGCTCCCTCCTCAAGCCTCCAAACAAGCGCGTCTCCCGTGTCCGAGTTTTCCTCCGCAAGCTTGGAAAACAAAGCCGAAGCCTCTCCGAATTTTCCAGCGTTCCACTTTTCGCGTGCATTTCTTGTCTCGTCGACGTACGTGGCGCAACCGGACAACGCCGCGCATGCGAACAACACGAACAATGTTCTAAACAGGGCGGTTTGCGGGCGAAAAAATTTTGTAGGCGCTTCGCTGCAACTTTCTGTTGGCATTTTTCGAATCGGGCAGTTTTTTTTTCTAGCCGAAAAAAACGCTAGAAACTTTTGGAGGAAGTTGGAAAAACGACAAACCACCGGGCTGGAGATTCCCGCTTTGGCAGTTCTTTCGGGCATTTGCCTATTCTCCGGAGGAATTGTCCGACCTCTTCCTTGCTATCTGGCCGAGTTCGACCCCGTCGTTTACTATCAGCTTGCCCGTAGAAAATTTTGGGGCAACGAGCGTTATGCGAAGCTTTCCCGTGCTTGCCTCCATGGCCCCAAGCTTTTCTCCCGTGTCGGGATCTATCATATCCCTGCCTTGGGCGAATATCTCGTAGGCGTCTCCGACTTTTATTCCGGTTCCCTCGCCGCGGTTTATCGAGGCGGTGCTGCCCATTATTCCCACTATTCTGGCAGGAAACACGGCGTCGGAGATTTTTTGGACGATCTCGTCGGATAGTTTGCGGGCCATTTCGGATATTAGGGAGTCGTTCAAATTTCCGTCGGAGGATATGGAGGACGACTTGTCAGAGATGTCGTTGTCGGAAACGGACACGTCGGCGATTTCCAAAATTGAACCGGTTGATGAGTCTATGATTTTTGCTACGGCTCCAAGCCTTATAACCCTCTTTTCGACGCTCTTGTTCAAAGACGCGAACTTTGCCCGTTCGAAGTAGTCTTGAAAATCGTTGATCGAAACGGTCAAGATATATTTCGCGCCTTTCAACGAATTCGATTTTGCCGCGTTTTCGTCGAGGGAATCTACGTTGCCGGACTCGGAGAGAGCCGATTCTTTCGAGAGCGCGTCGAGATCGGAGCGAGTCACTATCTCGAACTTTCTCGTGCGCTGAATGGAGGAGGCAATGTGGCTAGCAAGCGATTCGACTATTCTCTGAAGGGAATTTCCGTCGGAGCGGATACCCTTTGAAACCCCGGAGTTTACCGTTATCTTTGTGATGGCTAAAGTAGCCTTTTCTGCGGCGAAGGATTCCGCCGCGAACCCTGCCGAAAGAAGAGCTAATATTGCCGCGAAAATTTTTATGCGAATATTTCTCATACAAATACCTTTTAGTTATTGTCCAAATATGCTCTGAGTTTTTTGAATGTTCGGAAGGTTTTTCGCGTCCACCTTGAATCCCGATTGCCTAAATGTCGTGGCTATTCCGCGAATCATTTCGGCTTCGGCTTCCGTCAAAATTCTTTTGTCGCTCGAAGCTCTTGCCTCGGCTTTCATCTTTTCGAGGAAAGCCATGTTTTCTTTCAGCTCGAGCCTGGCTTTCTCCGACAGCCTCAGTGAAAATTCAATTTTTTGGTCTCCTTTGCCGGTCGCAAAAATGGTCCGCTCCACGGGTTCTATTCCGGATTGCTCTATCTTTACCGTGTGGATTCCGCGCGGAAGAGGGATTTTTTCCCCGGCGGTGTGGGCAATGCCGTCTATCTCGACGTTCACGCTAGAAATGGACGTGTCAAACACTGACTTCCCAAGAACATACTTTCCGTTCTCCACAGTTATTTCGGGAAATTCCAAACCCTCCACCTTGTACGAGAACAAAACTTCCCCCACGGGAACCTCTTTCAGGGCGGGCACGTCGGAGTTTTTTCTCTTTATGGAGTTGGCTATCTTCTCCGCAGCCTTCCCTACGAGCTCTTCGGGAATAAAATCGCTTGATATGGAAATGTCGGGTGTGTTCTTTACGGAGAAAGTAGCCTCTTCTACCCCTCCATCCACCCCCGCCGCATCTCTAGCCCCAGAGAGGGAATACGCGCATTTTAATTTGTACACTGCATTGTCGGTGCTTATTCCATAGCCCTCAAATTTCTTCTCCTCCATTCCGAATCCCGTGCACGATACCGCAAGTATGCAGTCAGCGCCTATTATCGCGGAAAGATTCGTCCCGGAGGAATTTTCAAAAATCTTCGCTCCCGCGGAAGTTTTTCCCTCAAGTTCGTCCTTTAGCTTTTGCGCCAAACTCTTGTATTTCGCGTTCGGATTTCCGAGATAATCGTTTAGATTTCTCAGAACAAGATCGTAGTCTATCACGGAATATCCCATGTTCCCCAAGTGCGCGGCAATCTCAAATTCAAGAGCTTTCATTTTAGAGTCGAGCGCGGATTTTCCGGAATCGTTCCTAGCAAAAACGACAATCTTTTTCGAATCTCCGTTTTGGTTTTCCGCCGCGACTGAGTATGCGCACGATGCCAACAAGGCCAAAGTTAAAAAAAACTTTTTCATAATCCACATTCAGTTTTCAAAATTTTCCGCTACAAAGCGTATTCTTTAATTATCATTCGCTTAATCAATAAAAAAACCTTTCAAGAATTGTTAAGAAAGAGAATTTCGAGACTTGTTGTTTTTTGGAATAAGCGATTGAATGTTGGTAATTCGAAATTGGAGAATTTTGGTGAAGCGCAAAAATATACTGCGAATTGCTTTAAAACCCTGAAAAAGGCAGAAGGTTGTTCTTCTGCGAAAAATCCAGCTTGTAGCGCGAAAAAACGGAATGGTGCGGGCAGACAGAATCGAACTGACATCATCTGCTTGGAAGACAGAGGTTTTACCACTAAACTATGCCCGCGATAAAACTCAAAGTTTGGCATCATTTCATCTTTGGCGTTTTCGTCAAGAATTTTTTTGCTTATTTTAATTAAAGGTCGGAGAAATAAAAAATCGCCGCAAAGTGTTTTTCCTTTGCGGCGATTTCTCCAATGTTAGCCAGTTATTGTTCGTTTTGTACGGGAGCTACTTCGGGAGCCTTTTCCTCGGGGGCTACTTCGGGAGCCTTTTCCTCAGGGGAAACTTCGGGAACGACCTTTTCCTTCGGTTTCCTTCCCCTCTTGGACTTCTCTATATTTTTTTCGCCCATGATCTTTGCTAGCTCGCGTTTTCCCATCGATCTAAAAGCTGCCATTTTACGTTTAAATTCAGCTCTCGGAACGGTTTTTTCAAGTTCCCAATGGCTGACGGACAACAAACTCGCTCCTATAAGCTTAGCAAATTGGCTTTGAGACAATCCCAGCTTCACTCGAATCTTCTTTATTCCACTCGCGTTTATTCTTACGTCCTTATTTTCCGAAACTTCCTTGACTGCCGGTTGATTTGGTTCGAATTTTGGGGAAGAAGAACCTTTTAATTCCTTTATGATTTTTGCCTGTTCAAGAACTATTTTTTTCAAGTTAGAGATTTTCAATGCCAGCGGAGCAAGTTCCGCTTTTATCTCTTTCCTTGCGATCCTATGGATCTCTCCATTTAACAATTTTCTTATATCTGCCACAGACTTTCCCTTTCTATTTGATCGGATATGATTAACACGTTGTCGAAAATATCAATACTAAAATATCAATATATTTTGATAAGTTTGGAAATCTTTGCCCATATTTCAAGTCTTATTTCGCTATTTTGAGAATATTTGGCTTTTTTGGAAAGTACTTTTTTGTACATTTTTCAGCATTTTCACTCCAAATTTTTATTTGAATAAATTCTTTTTATTTTCTAAATCCGCTTGGCTTAAGAAACGGGGAATGGGGAGTTTTTTATCTTGCGTGCAGCATGTCCGAAAGAGTATATAAGCCAGCTATGGAGAAAGGTTTGGACGTATCAAAGATGCTCGAAATAGCCTCTTCCACAGCGAAGCGTGCCGGAGACAGGCTTACCTTGATAGGGGCCCGCAGCGTAAATAACGACGACGGGCACGACGTGAAACTTCAGGAGGATGTGGACAGCGAGGTATTTATTCGCGAAATATTGGAGCATACCGGAATACCGGTTTTTGGTGAAGAGAAAGGCGGGGATTGCTCCCTTGTGGAAAAGGGCGGGCTTTACTGGATTGTGGATCCGATAGACGGGACATACAACTATCTCAGGGGAATGCCCGGAGTGTGTGTGAGCGTGGCTTTGATGCGTGGGTGGAACCCGATTGTGGGGTCTGTCTATGATTTCACTCGAGGAGAGTTGTTTTGCGGAGGGGAGGGTTTGCCTCTTACCCTGAACGGGAGGGAAATAAAGCCAAAATGGGAAAAGCGCAGAGAACAGGCTACCATAGTGACGGGATTTCCTAGCGAGATGATTTATTCGGAGGATAACATGCGAAAATTTTTTGAAGATGTTCGCAAGTTCAAAAAGGTTAGAATGTACGGTTCGGCGGCGCTTGCGATGGCGTATGTGGCGTGCGGAAGGTGCGATTGCTACACGGAAAGTAGGATAAAGCTGTGGGACATAGCGGGAGGTTTGGCTCTTGTGAAGTCGGCTGGGGGAGTTTGCAGGGTCAAACCGGTGAAGCTGGACGGAATCGCTCTCGGAGTGAATATAGATGCTGCTGCTTGCGAGGAGTTTCTCGTTAGAAAATAGGCGTTGTTCATGGGAAAATCCGATAAATTCAAATCCCATCTTGTTAGGAGAATCGGGTGGGGCGATATAGACGAGGCGTATGTTCGCCACTTGATTGTTGCGGCGAGGGCTGAGGACATAGAAGGTGCGGGGCTTAAGAGCTTGCCTGCCCGCGCGATGGACGTGACCACCTTTTCGATTTCGACCGCCGCCAAGATGGACGCGGTGCTCGTTGCCAGGAGGGATTGCGTTGTAAGCGGAATGGCTTTGGCTCCAATGGTATTGGACGTATATTCATCTTTTTCCGACGGCAAGAAATGCTCCTGTTTGCCTCTTGTTTTGGACGGGGAAAAGATTTCCGCCGGAACAGTTCTTGCCGAGATAAAGGGCGACGCTGAGGTGGCTCTTCAGGCGGAGAGAATAATGCTGAATTTTTTGCAGAGGCTGTTTGGGGTGGCCACGGAAACTGCGAGATATGTTTCGGAAATGGGAGGGGGCAGCATGTTGCTTGACACCCGCAAGACCACTCCGGGCTTGAGAGTTTTGGAAAAGTACGCGTTTGCTTGCGGAGGCGGATACAATCACAGAATGGGGCTTTTCGACAGAGTGATGCTCAAAGACAATCATCTCGCGTGTTCCGGAGCGACAAAAGGGGAGCGCCTCGGTTTGGCTGTGAAAATGGCGAAGGCGAAAAATCCCGATTTGGCTGTGGAGGTGGAAGTGGATTCGCTGGATCAGATAGGGCCAGTGGTGGAAGCGGGTGCGGACGTGGTGATGTTGGACAATTTCGGAGCGGATCAGATAAAATCCGCTATTGATGCGATAGGCGGCGAGGCATGGGTGGAAGTTTCCGGAGGCGTAACGTTCGACAATATTCGCCGGATAGCGGATATTGGCCCGGATTTCATTTCTAGCGGGGCGCCGATTCATTCGTCCAAGTGGATCGACATAGGTTTGGACGAAGTGGAATAGGAGTTTGATTTATTTAAAAGGGAATGAAATGAAAAAATTTGGATTTATAGGAGCCGGGAAGATGGCCTCTGCGATAGTTGGCGGAATGTTGAATTCCGGAACGGTCGGGAAGTCAGAGGTGGGTTGCCTTGGAGGCGACGACGACACTGCGGAAGTTTTGTCCAGAAATACTGGCATTTCGATTTTTGGAGGCGCGAAGGAACTTTGCGAAAATTCCGAAGTGGTGGTTCTTGCGTGCAAGCCCCAACAGTTGTCGGAGGCTGCGAAGTCGGCGGGCGGGTGCGGAAAAAATCCGCTTTTGATTTCCATACTTGCGGGAACCACGCTCGAAAAACTCAGGGCTTCTTTTCCGTTTGCGGGCAACATAGTCAGGGTGATGCCTAACATGGCCGCCCAAATAGGAATGGGAATATCGTGCTATGCTTCGGAAAAGCCCTTGTCGGATTGGGAAAAAAACACGGTGGATACTGTGCTTGGAGCAATCGGGGAATTCATGGAAACCGAAGAGAGCAAGCTCGACGCGGTAACTGCTCTTTCGGGGAGCGGGCCGGGATACGTCTTTGAATTTGCTGCTGCTTTGATAGAGGGCGGCAAGAAGATAGGCTTTACCGAGCAGGAGGCGAAGAAATTGGTTTACTCTACTATAGCCGGTTCGGCGGCTTTGCTCGAAAGATCTCCATTAAGCGCCGACGAACTCAGAAATGCCGTTTCGAGCAAGGGCGGAACAACTCTCGCAGGTTTGGCCGAATTTGAAAAATCCAATTTTAGAAAGATGGTCGCGGACTGTCTCGAAGCGGCCAAGAACCGTTCTAGCCAGCTGGCCAAAATGTAATGCTTGAAAGGAGAAAAAATGATTTTTTAAAAAAAGAATCAAAAAGCTTGACCTTAAACGAAAAATACGCTTTTTTTGAGCTTACTAAAGAACCAAACGAATTTACACTATAAGCCATATGAAAAAAATACTGCTATTTTCGACAGTTGCGGCCCTACTCGCCGGATGCGCTTCAGCTCCAGCGTTTGAAGAGGATGTCAAGATAACTTCCATGCCCGAGGGCGCGGACGTATTCCTCAATGGAGAGGCTGTCGGAAAAACCCCATTGATACTTCCCCTGGACAACAACGGGGTTTATGAGCTGAAATTCTCCAAGAAGGGATACAAGGACGACGTTGTGAATCTCGCCTCAAAGAGCAAAGATTCCTTCATAAAGTTCGGTCCTCTTGTGGATCTCGGATATTATAACGAGCTCGCTTCTGAGCCGGTTTGCGCGAAGCTCAAGCCCGACTTCCTTCCCGCCTATCCCGGGACGAATTCCTTTGGCGATATGACTGCCAACATTGAGAAGGCGGACGCCATGCGCAAGAGCGGGAAGATTACTCCCGAAGAGCACAGCTATTTGATCGAGCAGATTACGCTTTTCTACACGACGGCTAAGTAAGGTCGGACGTGTTTTTGAAAAGACACCGCCAAGGTTGATGTAGTCTTGGCGGTGTCTTTTTTATTTTTTATCTTAAAAAGCTTTCGGAGTTTTAGCGTTTTTTTACTTCTTTTTAATTTTTTTTAATAATGCGGCAAAGCGCTTGAGTTTTGTGCCATAAAAATTTTTTTAAAGAAATGCGGCAATAATAGCCAAGGGGGATTTTTTTGCAAGGAGAGGCAAAGCGCTTGTGCTTTGTGTCACAAAAAAATTCCTAAGAGGAAAAACTCTTTAGTTTTTGCGCCTAAAAATTTTTACGTTCTAAAACACAAAATCCCGATGCGGGAAAATTGCGCGATTAAATTTTTGAAGCAGATTTTCGGCTACTTTTCCTCTTTGGACTTTGCGGCCTGGGCGAGTCGGGCATATTTCATGGCCCAATAAGTGATTCCGTTTCGTGTTTTTTCGTCCAAGTTTTTTACAACTCTTGCGGGCGAGCCGAGAACGAGGGAACCTTCCGGAACAATGGTGTCCTTTGTGACGAGCGCTCCGGCTCCGACAATGGATCCGTTTCCGATTACGGCCTTATCCATTACGGTAGCGCCCATTCCTATGAGGCAGCCGTCTCCTATCGTGCAGCCGTGGATTATGGCGCCGTGTCCTATGGTGGTATTTTTTCCTATCACTACTCCGGCGTCGTCGGCCAGGTGGATTACCGTGCCGTCCTGGACATTGGAACCCTCTCCGACTTCTATGGAATTTATGTCGCCTCTAAGAACGCACATTGGCCACACGCTCGCTTTGGGGCCTATCTTAACGTCCCCGATCAAAACCGCATATTTGCTCACATACGCATCGGGGGCGATTTCGGGATCTTTTGCCAGATGTTTTTCCAATCTTTCGTCGAGAGTCATAAAGCATTTCGAGATTTTACTAAAATATGGCTTGAACTCGTCGGAAATTCAACGAAATTAAGAGAATATTTTTGTTTGTATTTAAACGGAAGGTGGAACGATGTCCAAGATTCTCATAATAGGAGCGGGTGGAGTTGGAGGAGTGGCTACGCACAAATGCGCGCAGATGGCGGATGTTTTCGACGAAGTGTGGTTGGCGTCTCGCACGAAGGAAAAGTGCGATAAAATTGCCGGCCAGATAGGCGGAGGCAGGGTAAAGACCGCCCGTTTGGACGCAGACAATCCGGACGAGACGGCGGATCTCGTCAAAAAAATCGGAGCAGATATTGTTTTAAATTTGGCTCTTCCCTACCAAGATTTGCATGTGATGGACGCCTGTTTAAAAGCGGGAGTTCCGTATATCGACACGGCCAATTACGAACCCCCTGAAGTGGCGCATTTTGAATATTCGTGGCAGTGGGCGTATCAGGACAAGTTCGCTGAATCCGGTCTGATGGCGGTTTTGGGAGCGGGATTCGATCCGGGTGTGACTAACATGTACTGCGCTTACGCGCAGAAGCTTTTATTCGACGAGATCCACTACGTGGATATTCTCGACTGCAATGCAGGCGATCACGGGCTTCCGTTTGCAACAAACTTCAATCCCGAGATAAACATCAGGGAGATAACCGCTCGCGGTCGCTATTGGGAAGAGGGCAAATGGATAGAGACCGATCCGTTGTCCATTCGCACAGATTTCGACTATCCGGAAGTCGGGGTCAAACCGTCGTATTTGCTCTATCACGAGGAGCTGGAGTCGCTCTGCAAGAATCTGAAAGGGTTGAAGAGGATACGTTTTTGGATGACGTTTGGGGATAAATATCTCACGCATTTGAACGTGCTTCAGAATGTCGGTATGACTTCGATAAAGCCGATAAAAATAAAGGGAGTCGAGATAGAGCCGATAGAATTTCTAAAGGCCGTCCTTCCGGATCCGGCGAGTTTAGGCCCTTTGACTAAAGGAAAGACTAACATTGGTTGTGTGATAGAGGGGCTGAAAGACGGCCGCAGGCGGAAATATTACATATACAACGTGTGCGTCCACGAAGAGTGCTATGCAGAGGTAAAAAGCCAGGCAATTTCCTACACGACAGGCGTTCCTGCCGCGTGCGCCGCGCGAATGGTAGCAACTGGAATATGGAAGGGAAAAGGAGTTTTCAATATGGAGCAACTCGACCCTGAGCCCTTTCTCGATGCAGTTTCCAAATACGGCCTTCCGTTCAAAGTTGTCGAATTGGACACGGAAAAATCCTACAATTTGCCGAAATAGTTTTTGTTTTTTTTAGAAAGAGCCCTTCTTTTTGGGGGGCTTTTTGCTATATGGCAATGGTGTCGGATTTATCGAGGGATGATATTTGTACTTTTTAGGCAATATAAAAAATGTAATTTGATGTAATTTTTTGCGGAACTGCGACATAAAACTTTTTGGAAAGATGGTAATCATGCTGATTGTTGGGCAGTTTTTTTTATGTAGACATTTTTAAACTGGATCAAAAACAAAATAAAAAAGTTTGACAAATTTCGTAAATATTTTAATCTACTCTCAAAATTTTGAACGTTGTATAGCTTTATTAACGTTTGTTTGTGTCTTGATAATATATAAAGTATACTACAAAAATATGAAAAAACATAATCGAATCAAGGCGACGATGTCGCGCTATCGCGGGTTGGTCCTGCTATCGGCCCTGTTTTTTTCGATCACCTCCGTCCAAGCTGCGCTTGAATTTAGAAGGGGAGAAGAAGGTCAATCCGCATATTACAGCAGATCGTTTGAAGATCCCAACAACTGGACGACAAACAGGGCAGGAGGTGCTTCAAACTATTCGACCGCAATAGTCGACAGCGGAAGCTGGATAGGAGACTATTATCACGGTTCGAGTACAACGACGAAAGAGACGGTTGCAAGCGTCGACTTAAGCGGTGTGATACTGCATGAAATTTACATAGGGCCGAATTCTGCCTACAATGGGAATGACGCCGTTGGAGAAAACGGCAACGACGGTTTCTGCGAACTAAATTCCGACATACAAACCTATAGATGGTTTGTTGGATATTATTCAGCAAAAACCCCCACTAACTATGTAAACACAGCGCTTGGAATAAAAGGAACGGGGAAAATAACCATAGACAACTCTTACGGAATAGGAGCAACAGCTGTGGAAAAGCCATCGTTTCAGAATTTGTACGCGGGGAACGACTTTACTGTCGACGTGGATTTGGAATTGATGTGCGTGAAGAACACGTCCGGAGAAGATGTCACAAACACGTTTGATTTAAATTCCACCTACAACACCTATTTCAAGCAGGGGCATACTATTACTCTAACAAAAAACAAGACTCCTTATGGGAGTGCCGCGGCCAGTACAATAACGAACCTCACGATACAAGTAGGTCTTAGTACCGAAGAGGCAACAGGGAAAGTCTACCTTGGATCTCAGATTATAGGAGGGGAATACCTACATCTTCGCTCCACCGGAGCCTGGTCGACCAATCCCGCTGAATATGGGGCAAAAATCCAGTTTTGCGGAAATGTTTCCAATGTGTACGAGAAACTTGGCTTGTGGAGAAGGATAAGAGTAGAGTTTAACATGCAAGACGGAGCTCTTGTTCTTCCCGAGGGTGGATCCATAACATTCGGATATTCCAATACTCTGGATATATTGGGAGAGAATCAAATAAGTAGAACAGAATTGAGATTTAACAATGATGGAGATGCCAAACATACTCTCAACCTGAACGGCCATTCGATGGGCTTTTACGCCGATACATCTACTCTTCAAATTTCCAGATTAGTATTTTCAAAAGCCAATGCATCTGCAGTAGGAGGTTTAGCCGTGACTCTTGATTTTGGAGTTAATGACACGGATCAAGTTTTTGCTTTTGGAGGAATAGATACGAATATACCGGAAGAGGCAGAGGTTTCGTTCGTTGTTAAAAACTTCAATGATGGGGATCGTTTCATATCGGAATTTCTTCTAGACAATAAATGGATAGGGAATTCTGAAGAAGATGGAGTTATAACGTTCGAAGGCTACACGCACGAAGACGGCTACTATATCGTAGCAAACCAGATAGACGATATGAGCGACGCCTATTACGGAATGTACGAATACACTTTAAGCGCCATACCCGAACCTGCCTGCATAGCGGGTATATTCGGAGCGCTCGCTTTGGCGTTTGCCGCAAGAAGCAGGAAGCGTTAAAAGCAGGACAAATTTTTGAAAGGCCGCTTCAAGCGGCCTTTTTTTTGCTATGCCTTCTTGTCAAGAAAACGGAGAGACTATCTTTAGTATCTGGCCGATTTGCGTTTCTATTTCATTACATTCACAGGTATAGGAGCAGACTCGATTTTGTTTTAAAAATAAATTTGATGGAAATGGTATTTTATATGTTTAAGCGCTTAGCTTGCTTTGTAGTATCATTTTGATAAGTAGTAGGTTTCATCTGAATAAGAATAACAGTGCAAATTGTTTTTTTTTTACGTGTGGGTAATTTTCTCTGTCATACTTATAAAAAATATGTCTACATAAAATATAAGCTTGACAAAATCTATCCCTCTTTCAAACTCTTTTCCCGATAACCCGCTTCGCAATGCGGAGCATTTTTAGAGGCAGATGAGAGAAAGGACACAATGAAACACGACGGTCAAAGCTTTGCATTTAGATTTAGACATAGGGCGATAATTTTATTACCCGCCCTGTTTTTTCCGATTTTATGTTCACAAGCGGCGCTTGAATTTAGAAGGGGGGAAGAAGGGCAGTCCGCATATTACAGCAGATCGTTTGAAGATCCTAACAACTGGACTGCAAACAGGGCAGGAGGCGCTTCAAACTATTCTGAAGCAATAGTCGATAGCGGAAGCTGGATAGGAGACTACTATAGCGGTTCGAGCACAACGGCGAAGGAGACACTTGCAAGCGTCGACTTAAGCGGTGTGATACTGCATGAAATTTACATAGGGCCGAATTCCGCCTACAATGGAAATGATGCCGTTGGAGAAAACGGCAACGACGGTTTTTGCGAATTAAATTCCGACATACAAACATATAGATGGTTTGTGGGATACTACGGTAAAACAAACCCCACCAACTATGTAAATACGGCGCTTGGGATAAAGGGAACAGGAACGATAACCATAGACAATTCATACGCTACAGGAACACTCATTGAAAAGCCCGCGCTTCAGACAACGTATGCGGGGAACGACTTTACCGTCGACGTGGATTTGGAATTGATGTGCGTGAAGAACACGTCTGGAGAAGACATCACAAACACGTTCGATTTAAATTCCACCTACAACACCTATTTCAAGCAGGGGAACACCATTACGCTTACGAACAGCAAGACTCCGAAAGGCAGCGCTGCTGCGAGTAAAATCACAGAGTTCACGATACAAGTAGCTATTAACAGCGAAGAGGCCACGGGAAAAGTTTATATAGGGTCTCAAATTATAGCCGGAGCCTACCTGCATCTTCGCTCTACCGGAGCTTGGTCGACCAATCCTGCTGAATATGGGGCAAAAATCCAGTTATGTGGAAACGTCACAAATTTCTACCAAACGCTTGGGCTATGGAGAAAGATAAGAGTAGAATTTAACATGCAAGACGGAGCTCTTGTTCTTCCCGAGGGTGGAATAGTTCACTTTGGATATTCGAACACTTTGGATTTGTTGGGAGAGAATCAAGTAAGCAGGACCGAATTTAGATTTACAAACGACGGAACCGCTACTCACGCCATTAATCTAAACGGCCATTCAATGGGTGTTTACGCCGATACTCCCTCTCTTCAAATTTCCAGTATGAATTTTTTAAAGAATACGGCAACTACGACAGGAGGAATATCTCTGACAATAGATTTTGGAGATAACGCGACTGACCAAGTATTTGCCTTTGGTTCGGCGAGCTCAACTTTGGACGGTTCTGACGAACCTTCCATTCTCATAAAAAATTTCAAAGAGGGAGACCGCTTTATAACGGAATTTGCCCTCGGAGAGGAATGGATAGGAAACGCCGAAGATAACGGATTTATAACATTTGAAGGGTACGAGGACGGGTTCTATATCGTGGCAAGCCAGATAGACGATATAAGCGATGTCTATTACGGAATGTACGAATACACGCTAAGCCCTGTTCCCGAGCCGGCTTGCATAGCGGGAATATTCGGAGCGCTTGCTTTGGCGTTTGCCGCAAGAAGCAGGAAGCGTTAAAATCAGGACAAATTTTTGGAAGGCCGCTTCAAGCGGCTTTTTTTTTTCTTAAAGAGAATTCTGTTTGATTTACAGGAGCGAAGTTTTATACCATTAGAGAAATAGTATGGTTAAAATACGCACATTTCTCTGTCTTTTATTGATGCTCTTTCTTGTATCGTGTTCGAGTTTGAATTTTAAGGAAAGAAAGATAGCCGCCACTTCCTATCCGTGGAATGGGAACACCGTTGCGAATATGTTGAGGGATTTAAACGATATCGGAATATCGGAAGTTGTGATGTTCAGCGGACAGAAGCTGGGAGAAGGAAAGTTTGCGGATGCGGAATTTTCTCCTGGCATGGGCGAAGAGGAGATGAAGGCGGCCAAAGAATTGTTTGAATCGTATGGAGTGCGTCCGATAGGATACGCGCACGCGAAAGCCGCGGAGGGAACGGGAATAAAAGAGATATTCTCTTTCGCAAAATTTTTCGGCATGGAAATTATGAGCGTGGAGCCGCCGGAGAGTTCGCTTCCGGAATACGACAAATACGCCGGCAAGACGGGAATAAAAGTCGGGCTCTACAACCACAAGGCAAGCAGAAATACTCCGTATTCCACTCCGAGAAAAATGTTGTCGATTTTGCGTTCCTTGAAGAATGTAAAAACTTTCCCCGATTGCGGGCAATGGTACAGATCGGGATTGGAAGCGCCGGGGTGCGTAAGGCTTCTGAAGGATAAAATGATCGCAGTCTACCTTCAAGACAGGGATTCAAACGATGTTTGTGTTCCGCTCGGAGAAGGGAAAGCGGACGTTAAAGGGGTGTTGTCGGAGTTGGATTCCCAGAGGTTTGATGGAAAGTTTGTGATAATGCATAAAACAAAAAGCGACGCGCTCGAGGAGGTTCGCCGTTCGGCGGAATTTTTGAGAAACAATTAGCTTTTTTCGTTATAGGGTTCGTTTATAAAAAATGTTGCCGTGTGGGTTGTTGAAAGCTTCTAGATACGCATAAAACAAAAAGAGGTGCGCTTGAGGAAGTTTGCCGTTTGGAAAATTTTTTTAAAAGCAATTAGCTTTTTTGTTATAGATAAATAGGGTGCCGTGTGGAATGTTTAGAATTTGGAGGAAGGAGCATTATGTGAAAGATAAAACGGGAAGAACTTAGAATTTTTCTATAGCAGTTAGTTTTCAATCCAACGTCCTATTAATTCCAAGGCAAAACGATTTGCGGGCTATTGCCGGTCGGGAGGGGAGATTTTCCCAATGGACGAGTTTGCGCGGCAATTCTTGAAGCGCGCATTTTGCAATAAAAAGGAGCCTATTTTTTATTTCGAATTTCGGGAAGGAGCGATTTGCTTTGCGAAACTCGTTTACAGGTGCATCGGTTCTCCGCTTCCGTTTGCCTTTACAGTGACGGCGTCTATTAGCGCCCATATCCACGCTATAAGCGAGGTTATTCCAAAGGTGAATAATCCGAGCGCCGTCAATATCAACTGAAGGAGCCCCTGCTTTATTCTGCCGACGTAAAAATTATGTATTCCGAGCGATCCGAAAAACAGCGCCAATAATATGTACGCTATGCGGTTGTTGGACAGAGAGGATTTTTCTTCAGCCATAATTTATCTCCTTTTTTTCTACTCTGAAAATTGTTCGGCGATTCTGTCAGCGAGTTCTCCGAGTTTTTTTCTATCCTCCCCAAGAAGCAGCCCCTTGACAGTAAGGCCCTCTATTTTTTTCGGTTTTGTAAGGGTGAAGCAGGCGTCTATTGCGGCGCTTAGGTTTCCTCCCCAACCGAACGATCCCATGACGGAGTAAAATTTCAATTTCGGACGCAAGATGTTCGCAAGCTCCGCCACATAGACAGATTTCGGGTGCGGGGAGGCGAGAACCATCGGGGTTGAAAACACTATTCCGGCGGAATCGACAAGGGCTTTGGCTATGGAACATTCGTCCGTTTCTATTATGTCGGCAAGAACGGCTCTTATGTTTCTTGCTTCGAGAAGCTCGGCAAGCTCCTTTGCCATTGTTTCGCTGCTTCCGTACATCGAAACATAGGCTATTATTACCTTTCGGGCCACTGAGGGTGAAGTCCAATCCGAATAGAGGTTGCAGATGAAACTCGGATCCTTGTATATCGGTCCGTGGCTCGGCAACACGAGCTTTGGAGACAATCTTTCGACCTTTTCAAGGTATTTTACGCAGAAGTTTCTAAAGGGCATCATGATTTCTGCATAGTACCCCTTTGCGGCTTCAGCCAACTCCGTGGAGTTGTCGGCTATAATTCCCTTTGTCCAGTGGGCTCCGAAAAAGTCGCAAGTAAACAGGAAATTGTCTTCGCGAAGATGCGTGAACATCGTATCGGGCCAGTGTACCCACGGAGCGTGGATAAATTCGAGAGTGCGGCCTCCCAAATCCAAAGTTTGTCCGTCGGAAACCTCCTCGACTCGGTCGAGGGAAATTCCGAGAAAATTTCGCAGGTTTTCGGCGCATTTCTTAGTGCAATATACGCGCGCTTCCGGAAATTTTTCTAGGAGGGAGGGAATGGCTCCGCTGTGGTCGGGTTCGGCGTGGTTGGAGACTACGGCGTCTATTCTTATTCCGGAGGCGACTATGTCGTCCATGTAGGCGTCGACAAACTTCGCGTACATGGTGTCTATCAGCGCGTTTTTCTTTTCGCCCTTTACGATGTACGAATTGTACGTCGTTCCTTGTGGAATCGGCATAATTTGGTCGAAAAGCCGGCGCTCCTTATCGGCTCTTCCGCAGTAGAGCACGCCGTCGGAAATCTCCGTCATGGCAGACTACTCCTCGACTTCGACAAACTGGTCTTTGCCAACTCCGCATATCGGGCAAACCCAGTCGTCGGGAATATCCTCGAACTTCGTTCCGGCTGCTATTCCGCCGTCGGGATCTCCCACTTCGGGATCGTACACATAGTTGCAAACTTCGCATTTAAATTTTTTCATGATAGCAAGACAAAGCCGGCGAGTAAAAGTGTCAATATTTATCCCCTATTTAAACCTTTTTTTTTGTAATATTTCACAATTCCACAACGAGGCCGTCGTAGGCGATTTCGCAGTTTTTGGGAAGGGTGGGGGAGACGACTCCGTAGTCTATTGCCGAGGTGGTGTGGGTTAGAAAGGTTCGGCGGGCGTTTATTTCCGCCGAGTACTTCAACGCCTCCGACAACGACAGGTGCGAAGGGTGAGGTTTGAATTTAAGGGCGTCTATGACGAGAATGTCAGCGCCTTTCGAAAGTTTGAGGGCTCTTTCGGATATCGACTTGCAATCGCTAAAATAGGCAACTTTTTTGCCTTCGCCCTCAAAAATAAGCCCCAAAGTATTCATGGGACCGTGCGGAAGCGGTTCTGAATAAATCTTCACTTCGTCCCACGGCTGAAATTCCCCGGGCATTTTAAACAGGTTGAAGCACGGATACCCGGGCTGCATGGGGGCTCCCTTCAGGGCGTAGGGAAACATGGACTTTATTCTGCCGAGTCCCTCGTCGCTAGAATACACGTCGACCGTTTTTAGGGGAGACAGGTCGCAAAATCTCCGGAGGTCGTCCATTCCGGCTATGTGGTCGGCATGTCCGTGCGTTAGTATGAACATGTCGAGCTTGCGGATGTCGTTTTTTATGCATTGCAGGCGGAACTCCGGGGCGGCGTCTATTTGAATGTGCCTGCCGCATATTTCCAGATGGGCGCTCGTTCTGGTGCGCCAATTTTTTGGATTCGAAAGATCCAGAGTTTTGTTTTCCGAAGCTATGACCGGCACTCCTTGGGAGGTTCCGGTTCCCATGAAAATAATTTTCATGCAATTCACCTCTTCATTTGTCTAGAAATTACAAGCCGGCATTGCCTTATTCCGGGGCAAAGCAAACTTGCGGAACTTGTGCCGGAGCGGCTATTCGGGGAGTTTTTGCTTCAAAACTTCTTGGGACATCTCGTAGGTTCCCACCGCCGTCACGGGACCCGTCATCGTGATGGAGAAGTCCTCCGCTATTTCTATAAGAAGCTTTCCTCCGGGCATGTGCACCGTTATTTTAGAGTCGCAAAGTCCGAGTTTGCGGGCGACCGAAGCGGCGGCGCTCGAACTGCTTCCCGACGCCAAAGTGTATCCTGCGCCGCGCTCCCAAATCTCCACGCGGATATTGTTCCTGTCTATGACCTCCAAGAACTGCACGTTCGTTCTATTCGGGAACAGAGAGGTTTTGTTTTCTATAATTGGGCCGAGCTTCAGGGCGATATCCCTCGAAACTTTTTTCATCGGGAGAACGCAATGCGGATTTCCCACCGTGGCGCAGCAGTATTTGTATTTTTTGCCGTCTAAGGGCAATTCGCGGTTGACCACTTCTCCCTTTTGACCCTTCACTGGAATGTCCGCCGCATCAAAGCTGACCTTTCCCATTTCAACCCTGACCATCGAACCCTTCTTCATGACGGTGCATTCTACGATTCCTCCAAGGGTTTCGACGCTGAAGGGGACATTTTCCTTTACCAATTTCTCGTCGAAAAGATAGCGGGAGAAAATTCTGAGGCCGTTTCCGCTCTTTTCCGCTTCGGAGGCGTCGGGATTCAAAATCCTGAGCTTGAAATCGGCTTTTTTGCTCTTTTCCGGCCCGAATAAAATTCCGTCCGAACCGAGTCCGAAGTTGCGGTGGCAAATCTTTATCACTTTTTCCCCGGCGGGAATTTTAGGGCAATCTTTGGGCGACAAAACGAGATAATCGTTCCCGAGAGCGTGGTATTTCGAAAATTTCATCTGGAAAGGATAAAAAAAAGGCCGGGAAGCTTTCAAGATTTTTGTTGACGAGAAACCTTTTTTCGGCACTCTCAAGAAATCTTTTTACGGGGATGTAGCTCAGTTGGAAGAGCACCACAATGGCATTGTGGGGGTCGCCGGTTCGAACCCGACCATCTCCATTTTTTTGTGCGCCTCCCCGATGGTGTAATGGTAGCACAGATGATTTTGGTTCATCTAGTTGGGGTTCAAATCCCTATCGGGGAACGCCTCTTTGCGATGTTTTTTCGAGTACTAACGAAGAGAAAAGGGCGAAGAAATAGCGGGAGTAAGTTTTTTTGCATGCCTTTTTTTGCGTGCTTCTTTAGCGCTTTCTTCTTGCCTTGCAACATTTGGAGAAGGTCGGTTGCTTTCAGCATGCCTTCGTGTGTTTTTGCCCCGCAATTCCCCCTAAAAATTAGGGTGTTCTCAGGCAGAAATCAGAAAGCTTTGCGGGAAAATATTTTTACTTCGAAAAAATATTTTCGGGATATAGAGCGTTTTTTATCGGCGGGAATTTTTCCGGCAAAAATCCAAAGGACAAAAAAACCTCCGCCGAATTTGCGGAGGTTTTTTGCCCTCAGACGGGAATGATTTTTTGCCCTCAGCCCTCGAGATGCCAAATGTCCCGGGCGTATTCCCGAATGGTTCTGTCCGAAGAGAATTTTCCGGTTCGGGCGGTGTTCATTATCGCCATTTTTGCCCAGCGCCTCTTGTCGCGGAAGGCTTCGTCGACTCTGTCCTGCGCGTCGCAATACGCCTGGTAGTCCGCGCAAACCATGAACGGATCCCCCCAGTCCAGAATGGAGCGACGAAGGGGAAGGAAAGCGTCGGGATCGTTTGGCATGAAGTAGTCGGAGACGAGCCAATCGAGAACTTTTTTGAGGTTCTGGTTCTTCATGTAATAATCCCAGGGATTGTATCCCCTCGCTTTCAGTTCCTGGACTTCTTCTACGGTAAGTCCGAATATGAAAATGTTGTCGTCGCCGACTTCGTCCCTTATTTCTACGTTCGCTCCGTCGAGGGTTCCTATCGTTACGGCTCCGTTGAGGGCAAGCTTCATGTTTCCGGTTCCGGAAGCCTCTTTTCCGGCGGTGGAAATCTGTTCGGAAAGATCTGCCGCGGGAATTATTCTCATGGCGCTCGAGACATTGTAGTTGGGAACAAACACCACTTTGAGCTTGCCGTTTATCCGCTCGTCGGAATTTATCTTCTCCCCGACCTTGTTGATGGCGTATATGATATTTTTTGCTATGTCGTATCCGGGAGCGGCCTTTGCGCCGAACAGGAACACTCTGGGAGCTATGTCCAAATTCGGGTTGTGGAGCAGGCGCATGTAGAGGGTGAGAATATGCAGAAGCTTGAGGTGTTGGCGCTTGTATTCGTGGAGGCGCTTTATTTGCACGTCAAACATCGCCTCGGGATTGATTTCTATTCCAAGACGTTTGCGGACTATTTCAGCCATGGACTTTTTATTTTCCAATTTCACGCGCATGAAAGCGTCCTGGAACGACGGATCGTCGGCTCGTCGCTCGAGACCGCGGAGCAAGTCGAGATCTTTCGGCCAGCATTTTCCTCCGATGGTTTTGTCGATAAGTTGGGAAAGAAGGGGATTGGCCGTGCACAGCCAGCGGCGCGGTGTGACTCCGTTCGTTTTGTTGTTGAATTTTTCGGGGGACATCTCCGCAAAATCCCTCAACACGCTCTGCTTTAAAAGCCGGGTGTGCAGTTCAGCCACCCCGTTTACGCTGAAACTTCCCACCACCGCGAGGTAGGCCATTCGGATCATTTTCGGGGAACCTTCCTCTATTATGGAAAGGCTCTCTATTTTGTGGGGATTGTTCGGATATTTTTCCCTCACGAGATTCAGCCAGCGGGAATTGATTTCGTATATTATTTGAAGGTGTCTCGGCAGAACCGTTTCAAAGAATTTCACGGGCCATTTTTCGAGAGCCTCCGGAAGAAGGGTATGGTTCGTGTAGGCGAAAACTTTCGACACTATTGACCACGCCTCGTCCCAACCCATTCCGTGGACGTCCATGAGCAGGCGCATCAATTCTGCCACGGCTATGGCAGGATGAGTGTCGTTGAGCTGGATCACGCATTTTTCCACGAATTTCGACCAGTCGCTATGTCCGTTTTTGTACCGGCGTATGATGTCTTGAAGCGAGCACGACACGAAGAAATATTGCTGCATAAGGCGCAGTATTTTTCCGTTTTCGGTTTTGTCGTTTGGATAGAGCACCTTCGATATGGTTTCGCTTATGGCTTTTTCGTGGACGGCCTGGGCGTAGCCTCCCTCGTTGAATGCAGCCAGATCTAGCTCGTTGGAGGCTCTGGATTCCCACAACCTCAAGAAGTTCACAGTTTGCCCGCCGTATCCCACCACGGGAACGTCCCACGGAATTCCGATTATTTCCTTCGACGGAATCCATTTTGGGATCCAGTCTCCCTTGTCGTTTATAGAGCCTTCCACCTTTCCGCCGAGACTTACCTTCACGCTAAATTCGGGCCGGACGAATTCCCACGGGCAGCCGTATTTCACCCAGTTGTCTGGGGACTCGACCTGCCTGCCGTTTTCGAAACTTTGGGTGAACAGTCCGAATTCGTAGCGTATTCCGTATCCTACGGCTGGATAGTTTAAAGTCGCGAGGGAATCGAGAAAGCAAGCGGCTAGCCTTCCGAGTCCTCCGTTCCCGAGGCCCATGTCGACCTCTTCTCCGAGTATTTTCGAGTAGTCCAACCCGAGCTCGCCAAGGGCTTTTTTCAGATTGTCCTTAAGTCCCGTGTTCACGAGCAAATCCTCCGTGAGCCTTCCCACCAGATATTCCAGCGAAAAGTAATAGACTCTGCGGACGTCGTTCGTGTGGTCTTTGCTCATGGTGTCTATGAAGCGGTCCATTATATAGTCCCTTATCGCGAGCGCTGCGGCAGTCCACCATGTTCTCTGGGTAGCAGTTTTTTCGGAGCGCGCCATGGAGCAGCGCAGATGCCAAAGTATTCCCTTTTTCAAGTCTTCGGAACTGGCTCCTATAAAAAACGGACAACTGTTGGAGTCGCGGTAGAGCGGCTTGGCAAAAGGATTTTCGTTCTTTTTGTCTTTCATAATATTCACCTTTTATTTCGACATTGTAAGCATTCTCTCTATGGGCGCCCGCGCGGCCTCTATGGTGGAGGCGTCGAGCTCTATTCTTGGGGACAAATTCTTAAGGCATTCCAAAAGCTTTTCCGGAGTGTTGAGAAGCATGTGGTCGCAGCGCTGAGAGGGCTGGTTTCCGGAGGGAACCGATACGAATGTCTTATCGGGAACCTCCTTGCGGAGTCTATGGACCATCTCCGATATTGTCGCTATCAGAAACGTGTCTGACGGGTTGGTTTTGCAGAAAGATATCATTTTTTCCGTGCTACACACGCAGTCGCAAACGTCGCGGACTTCTTTTGGGCATTCCGGATGCGCTATGGCCGGGGCGTTAGGGAACTCCTTTTTCAATTCGAGAATGTCATTGGGGGAATATTTTACGTGAGCCTTGCAGTATCCGTTCCAGAGAATCATCTTTCGGTTCAACTTTTCCTCTATCCACGAACCCAGATTGCGGTCGGGGCAAAATATTATCTCCCTATCCGGGGAAATTTGGGAAACTATGTCGAGGGCGTTTCCGCTCGTGCATATTATATCGCTCAAAACCTTAACTTTGGCTCCGCAATTTATGTAGGATATAACGAGGGCGTCGGGATGTTCGGCCTTGAGGGAGGCAAGCTTTGAGGCTTCGCACAGCTCCTCTAGCGAGCAACCCGCATTGGAGTCGGGTATGACAACTATCTTTTCCGGATTTAAAATTTTCGCGGTTTCTGCCATGAAATCGACTCCCGCGAAAGCTATGACTTTCGCGCCCGTCTTCTTAGCTTCCCTCGACAATCCCAGAGAGTCTCCCGTGAAATCCGCCACTTCCTGTATTTCGCGGCAGACGTAGTTGTGGGCAAGAATTACGGCTTCGCGTTCCTTCTTGATTTTCAATATCTCTCTTTGGATATTCGAGAGCTTTCTAGCGCCCTCACTTTCTAGCGGAGGATATATATCCCTTTTCATAATTAACGGCGGACAATAAAAATGCAGGGTTTGGGTTTCGTCAAGGAATTCAGAAAAAACTTGAACGGAAATAAAAACGCTACAGATTTGGATTGATGTTGGCGAAGGTAAAGTCTGGAGCGTTGATGGGAATCGACGCGAGCCCGGTTGAAGTAGAGGTGAATTCGGGCGAAGGGGGCGAACCCAGAATTTTTATGGTGGGGCTTCCCGATGCGGCGGTTAAGGAATCTGCCGACAGGGTTTCGGCGGCGCTTTCTAATAGCGGATTTTCAATGCCGATGACGAAAATGACCATAAATCTCGCTCCCGGAGACATTCGAAAGGAGGGCCCCATCTACGACTTGCCGATTTCTCTCGGGATTCTCGCTTCGGTGGGGGTTTTGGATCCGTCGCTGTTCGAGGATTTTTTAATAGCGGGGGAGTTGTCGCTTTCAGGGGATCTCAGGCCCATCAGGGGAGGTGTTTCGCTCGCTTTGAGGGCTCGGGAAGACGGAATAAAAAACGTGATTTTGCCTCCTGTTTCCGCTTCGGAGGCGGCCTTGGTGGAGGGAGTGGACGTTTTTGCCCCGCGGAGCCTGTCGGAGGTGGTTTCGTTCTTTAGGGGAAACTCCAAACTTGCTCCGATTGATTTCCCAAAGGAAAAATTTTCCGGAGGAGACTATTCGGGAGCGGATTTTTCCGAAGTAAAAGGGCAGCAACACGTCAAAAGGGCGATAGAAGTGGCGGTGGCAGGCGGGCACAATCTGCTTATGATAGGCCCTCCGGGATCGGGCAAAAGCATGATGGCAAAAAGAATCCCGTCCATAATGCCTCCTCCGTCGCTTCGGGAATATCTCGAGATATTGGGCATTTACTCCGCTTCCGGAATTCCGGCTCCGGAGTCGAACGGAACTTTTAGAAGGCCTTTTAGGTCTCCGCACCACACCATAAGCGACGTTGCCCTCACGGGAGGGGGTGCCTTCCCTAAACCGGGCGAAATATCCCTCGCCCACAACGGAGTGCTGTTTCTCGACGAACTTCCCGAATTTAGCAGAAAGTCCCTCGAGGTGATGAGGCAGCCTCTCGAAGACGGAATCGTGGGGATTTCGAGATCGTCGGCCAAAGTAGAAATACCGTGCAGATTCATGCTTGTGGCGGCGATGAATCCGTGTCCGTGCGGATTTTTGGGCGATCCGCGGAGAAAATGCCATTGTTCTCCGTCCCAGATTCAGAAATACAGATCCAGAATTTCCGGTCCGCTTTTAGATAGGATAGATATCCACGTGGAAGCGTCGGCCCTTCCCCTTTCGGAACTGGGCAGGTCGGGATTGTCGGAGAGTTCCGGGCGCATAAGGGAGAGAGTGTGTTTGGCAAGGGAAATTCAAAGGAGGCGCTTCGAATCTTCGGAGATGGCCTCAAAGACGAATTCGGCGATGACTTCGAAGCAGGTTAGGGAGTTTTGCCCGCTTACTTCCAAGCAGAGCGAAATTTTGTCGGTGGCGATGGACGAGCTTTGCCTGTCGGCCCGGGCTTGGGACAGGATAATAAAAGTTGCCCGAACCATAGCGGATCTTGCGGGTTGCGAAAATATCGAGACCGACCACCTAATGGAGGCGATAAACTATAGGAATTTGGACAGGCGCCGATGAGTTTCCCAGCTTCGGAATTTTTTGCATGCTGGCATGTTTCGTGAAATTCGCAGAGGAATTGTCCGGAAGGGCTGGCCTTGTTTGCGATATGGGCGTTAAAAACTCCAAAACGCCCGGGCCGCTCAAGGCGGAAACGGGCGTTTGTCGAAACCGCGTTGGAACTTTTCCTTAAAGAGCCAACTCCTTCAGCTTGGCAGAGGCTTCCATAGCGTTCTTTTCTATAAGCTGCCAGTCTTCGGCCTCTATCGCTTTCGACGGGGCTATCCAGGAACCCCCTATCGCGCACACGAGAGGCGATGAAATGTACGTTCCCATGTTGTCCAAGTTTAAGCCTCCAAGCGGAAGGAATTCCACTCCGAGATGCTTGTATGGTGCTGCCATGCTTTCCAGATGTTTGATTCCTCCGCTGGATTGAGCCGGGAAGAATTTCATCATCAAACAACCGAGCTCTATCGAAACTTCCATCTCCGACGGAGTCATTATTCCCGGGGCAAAGAACAAACCGCAATCTTTTGCAGCCTCTATTATTTTAGGGTTGCAGCCAGGTGCAACTCCGAACATCGCCCCGGCATTTTTGGCAGATTCGACTTGCTTTGCAGTCAAGATTGTACCTACTCCAAGCTTCATTCCCTCGCATTCCGAAGCAACGGCCTTTGCGCATTCCGCCGCGCGGGGAGTTCTGAGAGTCAGTTCCATCGCGCTTATACCGCACCTAACGAGCAGATTTCCAAGCTTAACGGCTTTTTTTTCGTCGTTTACGCTTACTACCGCCACTATCTTGGCTTCCCTTATTGCCCTTTTTACCTCTTCGCTCATTTTTATAGATTGCCTTTTGCTTTAGGGTCTCCCCTACAAAAAAAAATCTCAAGACTATTTTTTGTAGGCGTTTCTTTCGAAGTTTGAGATAGTTGAGGCAAATTTCTCAAAAATTTTTCCGTTCATTCTGGAAAGACGCGTTATTTGAGTCTCAAAACATTCGGATTTTTCGAAAGTTCCGATTTAAAAAATAAAAAAAAATTTCCGTTTCTAAAAACCTAAAATCCGAATTTTTACATTTTGCTAAAAATTTCCCGAAACGGCCAATTTCGATTCCCCAATCTAAACGCTTTATTTTTGTTGTAAAGCGAACTCAACCGTACATAGTGGGAGGGATATTTCTTATGAGCAATTCCATTCAGCAAGGGTTCGACTCGAAGAACGAGCAGGGTTTCGTATATACCTCGCTCGACGCGGCGATAAACTGGGTAAGAGCCAATTCAATATGGCCCCAACCGATGGGTCTGGCCTGTTGCGCCATAGAGCTTATGGCTGCGGGGGGGTCGCGGTTCGACATAGCGCGCTTTGGCTCGGAGGTGATGAGGTTTTCCCCGAGACAGAGCGACTGCATGATAGTGGCAGGAACCGTCACGTACAAGCAGGCCGGATACGTGAAGCGCATATACGACCAGATGGCAAACCCCAAATGGGTTATAGCGATGGGAGCTTGCGCGTGCACCGGGGGAATGTTCAGGACATATTCCACACTTCAGGGAGTGGATAAAATTATTCCGGTCGACATATATCTGGCTGGTTGCCCGTCGCGCCCCGACGCTTTGCTCGACGCGCTTGTCAGCCTACAGAACAAGATCAGGAAAACCCGCTCCACAAAGGAACTCTTTCAGAGGATGCAGTAATGAATGTCGAAAAAATTATGGCGGCTTTGCCGCACCTCAAATTGAGGGACTCTAAAAAGGACGGAATTCTTTCCTTCGACTGTCCTCCCGAGCGCCTTGTGGAAACGGCGAGGGTTTTGAGGGACGACTTTGAATGTTCGTCGTTGAACGACATAGCAAGCGTCGATTTTGGCGAGAACTTGAAGGAGGGTCGCTTTGGGGCGGTGTACCATTTCTTTTCGCACTCAAAGAAGAAATATGTCAGGCTTGTGTGCGTATGCGAAAGCGCGGAAAATCCGGAGTTGCCGTCCATTTGCTCCGTGTATAAGGGGGCGGATTGGCACGAGCGCGAGGCGTACGACTTGATGGGGATAGTTTTTGAAGGGCACCCCAATTTGAGCCGTATTTTGATGTGGGACAGCTACGAGTGGCATCCATTGAGGAAGGATTTTCCGCTTGAAGGCAGGGAGGCCTCGCTGCCCGATTCCTTCGACGGCAACGAGGGAGTTGCCAAGGTTGTTCCCGCTCCGGAGGAGGGCGGTCCGTTCCACGCTCCGTCGGAGGGGGCGGAGTTTTCCACAGACAGGGAGCCGCGCAGCCTGAGCGGAAAAATTTGATCGCAAGGAGCACAGAGAAAGATGCCTACGAAAGAATTTACATATCCGGCGCCGAAGGGATTGTCCGAAAACCAAATCGGCGAGAAGATGATTTTAAACATAGGGCCCTCCCATCCGGCCACTCACGGGGTGTTGCGCTTGAAGGTGGAGCTGGACGGGGATATGATAACTCGCTGCAGCCCCATAGTCGGGCAGTTGCACAGGGGACAGGAGAAGCTTGCCGAAAACATGACTTACAACCAGTTTGTCCCGTTTACGGACAGGCTGGACTATCTTGCTCCGATGTGCAACAACATGGCGTTCGTTCAGTGCGTGGAGAAGATAGCGGAAATAGACGTCACTCCGCGCTGCAAGGCAATAAGGGTTATTTGTTGCGAGCTGGCAAGGATTGCCAGCCATCTGGTAGGTCTGGCGGCGTACGCCATGGACGCTGGGGCAACGACGGTATTCATGTACTGTTTTACCCAGCGCGAAAAGCTCATGACTCTTTTCGAACAGCTCACGGGAGCGAGGCTGACCAATTCGTACGCTCGCGTGGGAGGTTTGAGGAGGGATATTCCCGACGGATGGCTCGGGAACGTGAACAACTTTTTGAACCAGTTTCCCGCCGCCGTTGACGAGATAGACTCTCTGATAACCAGAAATAAAATATTCATAGAGCGCACGGAGGGGATAGGAATTGTAAGCGCCAATTCGGCGCTTGAGTGGGGCCTTACCGGAGCCAATCTCCGCGCGAGCGGCGTGGCGACGGATCTTCGCAAGGACACTCCGTACTTGGGATACGAGGACTACGAGTTCGACGTTCCGATAGGGGTCCACGGAGACGCCTACGACAGGTGGCTTGTAAGAGTGGAGGAGCTCAGGCAGAGCGCGAGGATAGTGAAGCAAGCCATAGAGAAGATGCCCGACGGGCCCGTGAATATATCCGATCCGCGTGTGGCGTATCCCCAGAAGGACAGGGTGCTGCGCGACATGGAGTCTCTCATAAACAACTTTCAGGTGATAACCCAGGGTCCCTACATTCCCAAGGGAGAGGCGTACTTTGAATCGGAGAATCCGAAGGGAGCCTTAGGATTTTTCATAATTTCCAAGGGCGGAGGAGTTCCGTATCGTCTGAAGATACGCTCGCCTTCGTTCGTATCCTTAAGCGCGATGCAGGAGATTCTACCCGGGCACCATTTTAGCGACATTCCCGTTATACTAGGAAGTTTCGACTTCGTTTTGGGGGATTGCGATAGATAGGAAAATTTTTAGGCAGGTCATGGAAATTACTCAGGAACTCGAAAAAAAGTGCGACGAAATAATTGCCCAGTACCCGAAGAAAAAGTCGGCGGCGATGATGACTATGCACCTAATTCAGGAGGAATTCGGATATTTCGACGATTCGGCGATCCAGTTTGTGGCTCGCAAGTTGGAGATGTCTCCGATAGAGGTTTACGGAATGCTGTCGTTTTATCCGATGTTTTCGGACAAGCCGAGGGGCAGGATTCACATAAAAGTTTGCAGGACCTTGTCGTGCGCAATGGCCGGAAGCGTGAAGCTAGCCCACGAGCTTGAGAGGAAGCTTCGCTGTCCGATAGGCAAGACTTCGGGAATTTACACACTGGAGTTTGTGGAGTGCCTCGGCAACTGCGTCGAGGGTCCCAACGTCCAGGTAAACGACAAACTCTTCTCTAAAGTGGCTCCCGAGGACGCCGACAAGTTTGTCGAAACCATAACCAAGCTCGACGGGGAGGGCAAGCTCGCTCCCGCTCCCGAATTCGGGGAACCGTCGGGGGAAAAGTTCGATTCCCCCGAGTACAAAGGATAGGCGAAAGGCGGATTTATGGCTGTCGAACAGAACAGAATCATATACGAGCACATTGGATTGGAGGGCTGGAACGCCTCGATTTCCAAATATGTCGGGTCGGGGGGATACGAAATACTTCGCCGGACCGTCTCGCGCGACAGGGCCGAACTTTGTTCGGAGATGGAAAAGTCGAAGCTTCGCGGAAGGGGCGGAGCGGGGTTTCCGATAGGAATGAAGTGGAAATTTTTGGACCGCAAGAGCGGCAAGCCCATCTATCTGATATGCAACGCCGACGAGTCCGAGCCGGGAACCTGCAAGGATAGAATGATAATCTATCAAGATCCGCACAAGCTGATAGAGGGGATAATGTGCGCGGCATACGCGATAGACGCGAAGCAGGCTTTCATATACATACGCGGAGAGTACATAAACGGATACAGGATTTTGCAGAAGGCCATATCCGAGGCGCGGGCGAGCGGATTTGTCGGCTCCAATATTTGCGGGGGATCGTACTCCTGCGATATTACCGTGTGCAGGGGAGGCGGCTGCTACGTATGCGGAGAGGAAACCGGATTGATATCGTCTTTGGCTGGGGGAAGGGGCTATCCTAAGATAAAGCCCCCGTATTTTCCGGCGGTTCTCGGATTGTATGATTGTCCGACGGTGGTCAACAACGTGGAGAGTCTCTGCTGGGTTCCCGTGGTTTTCGACAAGGGTGGGGAGGCGGTTTCGAAGATTGGTTCTCCCATGGATCCCGGAACGCATGTTTGGGGAGTAAGCGGGCTCGTCCAGCGCCCCGGCAGGTACGAGATAACAACCGGATCGTGCACTCTGGGCGAGATGCTCTACGATTTGTGCGGGGGCCCTCTTCCCGGGCGCAGATTTAAAGCGATAATACCGGGGGGATCGTCCATGAAGATACTTCGGTGGGACGAAAAATTCTCTATTAAGGACGCGGACGGGAATATTGTCGAAAGGCGGGTGGAGGACATTCCTCTGGACGCCCAATCCTTCATGGCGTGCGGCACGGCGATAGGATCCTGCGGAATGATAGTTATGGACAACACCGTAGATATGGTGGAGGCGCTAGCCAACTTAAATGCCTTTTATGCCCACGAGAGTTGCGGGCAGTGCACTCCCTGCCGGGAGGGTTCGCTTTGGATATCCAGGATAACCCGCCGAATTTGCGACGGCTGGGGAAGGGAGGAGGACGTCGAGCTTTTAACGAGCATAGCCGACAACATTTGCGGGCGCACGATATGCGCCCATGGTGAATCGGTGGCGTGGCCCGTTCAGAGCAACGTCGGAAAGTTTAAAGAGGAGTATTACGAGAAAATCCAACGCCAAAAATCGCAGGGCGGAATGGCTCGTCTCGACAACAACGCATACAGGCTCATCTAATGGAAAAAAATTTCGTCAACGTAAACATAGACGGAACGGAGTACAAAGTCGAAGCGGGCTTGAACGTTCTGGAGGCTTGCCGCAGCGTGGGGGTGGAGATTCCGTTTTTCTGCTACCACCCGAATCTCAAGGTTGCGGGTTCATGCAGAATGTGCCTCGTGGTGACCGGAATGCCCGCCAGGGACAGGGCGACAGGTAAGCCGGTTCTCAATCCCGACGGCTCTCCCGTCATAGCGTTTTCCCCGAAGCCGACCATTTCCTGCGGCACGAAAGTGGCGGAGGGAATGCACGTTATAACCGACAGCGCCCTGGTGAGGAGTTGCCGGGAGGGTGTTTTGGAGTTTCTTCTTTTGAACCACCCCCTCGACTGTCCCATTTGCGACAAGGCCGGGGAGTGCAAACTTCAGGAGTACGCCCACACTTTCGGTAAGGCCGACTCCAGGTACGTCGAGGCAAAGAACGTGAAGCCGAAGAAGGTGGAGTTTGCGGGAAAAATTTTTATAGATGCGGAAAGGTGCATTCTCTGTTCGAGATGCATACGCTTTGCAAAAGAGGTGGTTGGCCGGGATATATTCGGTTTTATCAAGCGCGGATCCAAAACGGAAATAGCGGTCTATTCGGACACCGACACGAACTACCTCATAAATGCGGCTGATATTTGTCCTGTTGGGGCAATAACTGAAAAGGCGTTCAGGTTCAAGATGAGGACTTGGTTCCTAAAGGTGACCAAGGGAATTTCGTCGGAAAGCAGCGCCGGAGTGAACACCCGTGTGTGGTCGAGAAACGGGGTGATTTATAGGATAACCCCGAGGGAAAATCCCGAGGTGAACGGTCCGTGGATGAGCGACACAGGCAGATACGAATATGTGGAAAGCGGAGAGAAGATAGCGTGCGCCCAAATAGATTCCTCTCCGTGCGATTCGTCCTACGCGGCCGACAGGTGCGTGGAGATAATGAAGCTCGGAGGAGTTGCGGTGGTGGCGAACGGCTCTCAGACGCTCGAGGAAATGTTCATGTTAAAGAAGCTTTCCGACGCCTGCGCGGCGAAGGTTTACATGGCTTCGCATACCGGTTCCGACGACGGATTCCTCGTTTCAGCCGACAGGAAGCCCAACACGCGCGGAGCGTTCGTGACCGGATTGATTTCGGAATATCCCAAGGCGGATCTGTCAGATTTGCTCGGGGAGGTAAACTCCGGAGCCGTAAAGACGATAATTTGCTTCGGGGAGGATTTGGCAAAGCTCGGTTTTGATTCCGCTGCCTTGAAAAAGGCGAACGTTGTGTACGTGGGCAGGGAGGCATGCGAGACCTCGAGGGAGGCGAAAATTTGCGTTCCGGTGAGCGGTGTTTTCGAAAAGAGCGGAATGTGGATAAACCGCCAGTTCAGGCTTCAGAAATTTGAGGCGGCAGTTTCCGCTCCGAGCGGAATGATGTTCGAGTCGGAATTTATTTCCTTAATATTGAGATCGCTTACTGGAGGCTCGTTCCAGACTCCGTCGATAGGCGAAATACGTGCCCGAATGGAGGCCGAAATACCCTGCTTGGCGGGCTGCTCAAAAGTTGGCGACGGCGGAATGCCGATAGACGGCTCGAAGTATTCGGGCGAACCGTTCCCCGAAAAGCCGGCTTTCATGTTCGGAAAGGAGGAAAAGTAAAATGTCTTCGATCTCTTTTTGCCTGTTGGCGTTTTCGTGGGATTCCGTTTTGGGAGTGCTGCTTTGGATAGTGGCGGCGATAGTGGTCTTGGCTTTGGTTATGACATTCGCTGCATTAAGCGTGGTGGCAGAGAGAAAAGTCTGCGCCTTCATTCAGGGAAGGTACGGCCCGAATAGAACGGCAATACCCCTTGTGGCGGCCATACCCATGGTCGGAAATTTCCTGAAGAGAAACGGCTTGATGCAGCTCGTGGCGGACGGTGCGAAATTCCTTCTTAAAGAGGATCCGCTCCCGGAACACGTCAACAAGTTTTGGTACATGCTAGCTCCGGTAATGTCGCTTTCTCCGGTTTTGATAGCAGCCTGCGTGATTCCTCTCGGAGTTTATTGGTCTGGAGGGGAGGCGTTTCCCCTGTCGGCGGCGAATTTGGACGTCAGCCTGGTATTCGCCCTGGCGGTGAGTTCCCTCGGAGTTTACGGCGCGATAATGGCGGGTTGGTCGTCCAACAGCAAGTTTTCCTACCACGGCGCGATAAGGGCCTCCGCCCAGACAGTCAGCTACGAGCTTTCCATGTGGCTGGCGGTTTTGCCCGTGGTGATGTTTACCGCTTTGGATTCGGACAATCCTCTCAATCTGTTCGAAATAGCCAACGCGCAGTCGGGATCCGCGTGGTTCGTGCTGAGCCAGCCCGTTTCGGCGCTGGTGTTTTTGGTCGCTCTTTTTGCGGAGACAAACAGGCTCCCATTCGACATGGCAGAGAGCGAAACGGATTTGGTGAGCGGATACCACACGGAGTACGGAAGCTTCAAATTCGGATTGTTTTTTGTCGGGGAATACGGGCACGTGGCCGTGGGAAGCGCGATATTTGCCACTCTCTTTCTCGGGGCTTGGAATCCGCTCCCGTGGACAGAATGGCCGGAGGCTTGGGGTTGGATTTCGTCGGTTTTGGCGTGCCTGACGTTTCTCTTAAAAATAGCGGCGATGATATTCTTCTTCATTTGGGTCAGATGGAGCGTGCCTCGCTTTAGGTACGACCAGGTAATGTCGCTCGGTTGGAAGGGCCTAGTGCCTCTCGGAATGTTGAATCTCGTGGCTTACATGGCGGTATCGGCTCTTGCTTATTGAATAAAGGTTTACTATGGCGATTGTGGTTGAGAGAAAAAAGCTTACCTTGTGGGAGAAGACCTACATTCCCCAGACGATAGGCGGGCTTTGGATTACAATTAAAAATTTCTTTAGGCCGGCGGTCACCCTAGAGTATCCCGACCAGTATCCGGTAATTCCGGACGGATACAGGGGAAGCCCGGCTTTGGTGAAGGATTCTGAGGGCAGGGAGAAGTGCGTCTCGTGCCAGCTGTGCGAGTTCGTCTGCCCGTCGAAGGCAATAAGGGTGGTTCCGGGAGCCATAGATCCGTCGAGTCCATACTCGCACATAGAGAAGGCTCCGAAAGAATTTTACATAAACATGTTTCGTTGCATTTACTGCGGAATGTGCGAGGAGGCGTGTCCGGAGAAGGCCATAGTTCTCCAAAAGGAGTTCTCCCTAAACGTGGATTCCCGAGATAAAATGGTGAGGGACAAAAAAGCCCTCTACGAGCTCGGGGGAGTGGAGCCGGACAAGATAATGAAATGGAAGCGGGTCAAGGACGCCGCCGAATTGGAGGAATCGAAATGACGGAAACTGTGGTATATTACATATTTTGCGCCATGTGCCTGGGAGGCGCGTTGGGAGTGCTGCTAATGCCAAACTGCGTGAATGCGGCAATGAGCATGCTCGTTTCGATGCTGGGAATAGCGGGTCTGATGCTGTTGATGGAGGCGTATTTCTTGGCGTTTATAATGATAACCATATACGCGGGCGCGGTTCTTGTCCTGTTTGTGTTTACGATGATGCTCGTGGGCGATGCGGGAGACGGCGAGTCTGCTTGGAGAAAGGCGGGACTTGTTGCGATGTGGTTGGCCCTCGGAATGCTGGTGGCGTATTTTGCCCCGAGGGTGTCGGCGTTTTCCGACGGTGCGGTTCGAGCGGAAGGCGCCCTGTCTTTGGCGAAAAATTACGGAGAGGTGATGTTCAAAGACTTCATGCTCTGCTTTCAAATAATCGGCGCGCTTTTGCTTGCGGCGATGATAGGAGTGATAGTGGTTGCAAAGCCGAAGAAAATGGGCGGGCGCCCCCGCGAGATGGTTTAACTTTTTAGGAGATTTGACATGACGGAATACGCAACGCAATTTCTGGCTCCGGCACTGGTTCTTTTTGCGACCGGATTTTTGGGAGCGGTATTTAAGAAAAATCTCATAGTGGTTTTTATGTGCGTGGAGCTGATGCTCTGCGGGGCAATGCTGGCGATGCTGTCGTTTTCGGCGGTGTACGGCGATTTGGAGGGGGCGGTGTTTTCCCTCTTCGTTTTGGCGATAGCGGCGGCGGAAGTGGCCCTGGGGCTTGCGATAATAGTGAAGCTCTTCAGAACGGAGGGAACCGTTTCAACTTCAGGCATGAATTCTCTCGGAGACTAATCCAATGAATCTCGAACTTTATTCAATTCTCCTTTTGCCCCTGTTCGCTTCGGCGGTGGTGGCCCTGTTCTTCCGCACAAGCGGAAGGGTGGGATCGATATTTTCGGCGGGAGCTTCGGCGGTGGCTTTGGCTCTTCTTTTAAAATTCGTCTTGTCGGACTCTTTCGGAATTTACAAGGATTCGCTCATTTTGTACTCGCTCGGGGGATTTTCCCTGAACATGGGAATATTGTTCGATTCGCTGACGGCAAACATGTTGTTTGTGGTGTGCTTTGTGGGCTTCCTGATAATAGTTTACAGCGCGGGATACATGAAGGGCGACGAGGGAGTAGGTAGATTTTTCGCCGGAATATCGTTCTTCATGTTTTCGATGACGGGAATAGTGATGTCGTCGAACCTGTTTATGATGTTCGTTTTTTGGGAGCTGGTGGGATTTAGTTCGTACGCTCTCATAGCGCATTACGCCTCCACCGAGGCGGCAAGGAGCGCCTCGAAGAAGGCGTTTATAGTAAACAGGGTTGGAGATTTTGGATTTCTTCTCGGTATAGTGTGGTGCCAGGCGAAGTTCGGAACCACGGATTTTTCTGTTCTAGCCGAGATATTTAAGGCTTCCCCCGGGGACGCCGTCACGGGAATGGGATTGCTCGTTATGTGCGGATTTCTAGGAAAGAGCGCCCAGCTTCCCCTCCACGTCTGGCTTCCCGATGCCATGGCAGGCCCCACTCCGGTTTCGGCGCTGATTCACGCTGCGACAATGGTGGCTGCCGGAATATACATGATGGTTAGATTGTCGGTAGTTGGCTTCCTGACACCGGAGGTCTTGGATACGGTTCTGATACTGTCCGCCCTGATGGCTTTCCTGGGAGGGGTGTGGGCCCTTGCGCAAAGCGACATAAAAAAGATATTGGCATATTCCACTCTTGCTCATCTGGGACTTATGGGAGTGGGAATAGGTGCCGGTTCGGAGCTTGCGATGTTCCACTTGACCACGCATGCGTTCTTTAAGGCAACTTTGTTCCTCGTCGCAGGAGCCGTGATAATAGCGTGCCACCACGAGCAGGATATTTTCAAAATGGGAGGTCTGGCTAAGAAAATGCCCGTGACGTTTGTCGTGTCGGCAGTGGCGGTGTGCGCCATAATGGCCATACCGTTCTTTTCGGGATACTACAGCAAGGAGGCAGTTTTGGCAGCCGTGTTCGCCAAGGCTTCCGACGGAGTCCTGGTGCACTCCGCGGCCTTCTGGATTACTCTGTTTGCGGCCTTCTTGACCCCGATTTACACGCTGAGATTCTTCCTGTTGGTATTTTTCGGAGCCCCGAGGTCCGAATCGGCCTCAAAGGCGCGCGAGGTTTCTTTCCTAATGACTGTCCCCATGGCGATACTGGCTGTTTACTCGCTGTGCGCGGGTTGGAGCTACGTTTACGACTTCCAGTGGATGAATGGAAAATTCAACTTCCTGATTCCTACGGCGGCATCCGAGTTCGTCGGGAAGGGAATCGCCTCCAGGCACGCCGAGGCATTCTTAAACTCGGGCTTGGAGACGTTTGAAATCGTGGCTGTGGCAATGACGTTTGCGGCCGTTGTGGTGGCGATTCTTATTTATAGAAGCGGGAAAGACAGGATTAAGGAATCGCTTCCCCTCGCGTACGGAGAAATCGCAAGATGCGGAAGGTTCGACGAAATCTACAATTACTACGTTGCCAAAGTTCAGCAGAGATTTGCGGATCTGCTCGCGACGTTTGTCGATCTGTTCCTGATTGAAATATTGTCTGTGAGGGGAATAGGGGCTTTCTGCGCGGTTTTGGGTTGCGGGGTAAAGAAGCTTCACTCCTCGAGATGCGGGGCGCAGGTTGCCTGGCTTGGAGCGGGATTGGCGTTTGTTTTCTTTTTGGTTTTCGCGGCGTAAAGGAGAGTTTTTATGGAAGACTTCACATCTACAATGTTGAACCTCGGGGTCTATGCGCCGATTATCGGGGCGATATTCCTGGCGGCGTTTTATCCCGTGTCGAACGGAGGAACAGCGAAGGGAATAGGAATTTTGTCTTCAGCGGTGTCCCTTGCGGCGGTGGTGTTTCTATGGATAGGTTTCGGCTGGTGGCAAAAGGACGCCCTGCTCGGATTCGAGTTCGCGCAGAGATTCGAACTAATGGGAGTTTCGCTTCCTCTATTTGCATTGAACGGAATCTCGCTGCCGATGTATTCGCTGGCGGGTATAGTGGGCTTTGCGGCGACTCTCTGGGCTGTTAGAAGCGAGATTGAGGGAGTTAAGCTCTACATGATTCTTCTCCTTGTGATGCAGGGTGGATTGATGGGAGCGTTCGCCTCTACGAATGTTCTTTGGATGTACGCCTTCCACGAGTTTGCCCTCATTCCAACCTTTGTGGCAATGTTGCTTTGGGGAGGTGCGGGAAGGAAAAACGCTGCAATAGAGATGGCTATTTACCTGACGTTGGGAGCGTTGGTTTCGCTGTTGGGGATAGTGGCTTTGTACCTGCTTTGCGGAAACACGTTCGAGATAGTTGAGATGAGGGTTGCGGCCGCGATGGGAGCCATTCCCCAAGGTTGGCAGAAGGCGGTGTTCGGACTTTTGCTCTTCGGACTCGGAACTCTCGTTTCGCTGTTCCCATTTTATTCGTGGGCTCCGAGAGCCTATTCGGCGGCCCCGACTTCGTTTGCGATGCTCCATGCGGGCGTTTTGAAAAAATTCGGTCTTTACGTTTTGATACAGGTAGCCCTGCCTCTACTTCCGTCGGGAGCCAAGGATTGGGCGTTCGTGCTGGCGTGTTTGGCCCTTTTCAACGTCATCTATATAGGGCTGGTGACGATGGCTCAAAAGGATTTGAAACTGATGGTTTCCTACTCGAGCGTGTCGCATATGGGAATGTGCTTTTTGGGCGTGGCGGCCCTCGAGGTTCTCGGCGCCGGAAGCGCGCTGATGCTGATGTTTGGGCACGGGCTGAGCGTGGCGCTGTTGTTTATGCTCTCGAATGCGGTTGTCAACCGCACCGGGCAGTGGGAAATGGCGAAAATGGGGGGGCTGTACAAAAAGACTCCAATTTTGGCAGCCTTCTTTTTGGCAGGGGCGTTCGCTTCGGCCGGATTGCCCTGCTTTGCAAACTTCTGGGGAGAGCTCGGAATATTCGTGGCGCTTTGGAAATTCTCCCCTTATGTTTGCGCCTTGGCAGCACTCGGAATAATAATATCGGCGATTTACGCCCTGAGGGCGTTTGCTTCGGTGTTCATGGGATCCAGCTCTAAGGAGATAGAAAGCATCGAGGAGTCGGAGGGATCCATATCGGATCTTTCCATCGCAGAAAGATTGCCTGCTGCCGTGCTTCTGGCGGCGCTTGTGTTCGTGGGATTCTTCCCGATGGCCCTGACGGATTTTATGAACGCAGACCTGAACTCTTTTGCGGTCTTAATTCAACCAAAGTAGAATTTATCGGATATGGGAAACGTAATAAATTATGAATGGCTTTCCGTTTTGCCCGAGGGATTTCTCGTGGCAGGCTCGGCCGTTTTGATAGCGGTGGCGGCGTTTGCCCGCTCCAAGCGGATTCAAAAAATAGCCGCATGGTCGGGAGTTTTTCTTATAGCAGTGGCGCTTTTTATCGGAGTGCCGCTCTTGGCCGGAAGCTCCCTTCTTCCGGAATCTGCCGGATCGTATTTCGGAGGAACCTTGGGCGAGGCCGGGGGTTTTTCGGCGTTTGTGTTTTCCTGCGCCCTCCTTTCGGCTGTGATGGCGGCGGGATACTACGGAAAGGACGACGGTTATGCCGCGGAATTTGTGGCAACTCTAATGATATGTTCGGCGGCTCTTTCCCTGTTTGTCAGATCGAACAATCTCATGCTGTCATTCGTCTCCCTCGAGGCGGCTACGATCTGCCTTTATGCGATGGTGGCGTGGAACAAAAACAGGTCTGATTCGCTTGAAGCGGCCGTAAAATACCTAGTTGTGGGGGGTGCAAGCGGGGCGATATTCCTGCTTGGAGTGGCCTTCATTTACGGAGCGGGCCTTTCCTCAAAGGCGAATTTATTGAATATGGAATTTTTCGCGGCGGGTCTTAAAAATTGGCTTTTTATAGCCGGGCTTTGCTTGGTGTCGGCGGGGGCGTTTTTTAAGATAGCGGCTTTTCCCTTCCAGTTCTGGGCACCGGACGTCTATCAGGGAGCTCCGGCCCCGGCTTCGGCGTTTTTGTCTGTCGCTTCTAAGGGGGCAGGGATAGCGTTTTTGATGAAGCTTTTTACGTCGCTCGGATTGGATTACAGTTCGGATTATGCTCTTTCGCAAACGGCAGTAGTGGCGATATCGGCTATTGCAATAGGAACGATTTTGGTCGGAAATCTGGGCGGATTGACCCAAGTAAACGTGAAAAGGCTCATAGCTTTTTCGGGAATTTCTAATGCAGGATACATGCTGATCTTGGTGGCGGCGGCGGTTAAGTCCTCAGATTTGGTCCAGATGGCGGAAAGCTCGCTGTACTTTTATTTGGCCGCTTACATGTTCGCTAATTACGGACTGTTCTTCGTAATAAACCAGTTTCCTGGAGACGCGGATTCGCTTCAGACGTTTTCCGATTACAGGGGAATGTTGAAGGGGAACAAGACTTTGTCGAGCACTGCGGTAGTCGGATTGGCGTCCCTGGCGGGAATACCTCCGACGGCGGGTTTTCTCGGAAAGGTTTTGATATTCGTGGCGGCGGTTTACGCGCAGCTGTATTGGCTCGTCGGCTTGCTGATTGTGGGTTCGACAATATCCATATACTACTACTTCGGATGGATTCGGGCCATTTGCGACGACTACAACCCGAACGAATCCTGTTCGGCTCGTCCGGCGGGAAGATTGGCTCCGCTGATGTTTGGCCTTTCGGTGGCGAGCGTATTTTTCGGGGCGATATTTTTGTGCAAGGTTTTTTAAGGTAATATAAGGTTTGAGTATGAAGAGAGGACAGATTTTTACGTGGTTGGCGGCCTCCGTTTTGTTGGCAGGTTGCGAGACTTCCGAAAAGGAGATATATTCGCGCAACATTGCCATAGAGAGCGTTCCCTCCGGCGCCCAGATAATAATAGACGGGCTGAAGATGGGCAAGACTCCGATAGGGGTTGGAGTGGAGACCACGGAGGACGGATACTTTGTCCGCAGGACCTCGATTACTGCCGTTCCCGAAGGGGAGAAGCTCAACACCCAAGTTGTGACGTTTCCCGCCCACAATCCCAACAACTCAGACAAATCCTGGGTTCCCGCAAAAATCATTTTCAACATGGATAAAGCTCCGGGATCCGAGGGCAGCGTAGTTTTGGAGGAGGAGTCGGCGTTTTAGTTTTTTAAATTCGAAAGAAACGGAAAGAAGATGTCAGAGAGAGTAAAGTACATATTGGACGAGGAGAAGATACCGAAATACTGGTACAATATAGAGTCGGATTTAAAGGAGCACACTCCCGAGGCGTTAGATCCCGAAACTTTGAAGCCGGCAGAAATTTCAAAGTTGGAAATGATTTTTGCGAAGGGCTGCGTGGAGCAGGAAATTTCTCGCGAGCGCTACATAGAAATTCCCGAACCCGTGCGCGAGGCGTACAGGTTGTGGAGGCCGTCGCCGCTTTACAGGGCGGTTCATCTTGAGAAGGCTCTCGATACTCCGGCCAAGATATATTTCAAATACGAGGGTGTGAGCCCGTCAGGATCGCACAAGACAAATAGCGCTATAGCCCAGGTGTTTGAGAACAAGAGGTGCGGGATAAAGAAAGTGGCCACTGAAACGGGAGCGGGGCAGTGGGGAACTGCTCTTGCCCAAGCCTGCAAGATGTTCGGATTGGAAAGCCGGGTATACATGGTCAGGTGCTCCTACGAGCAGAAGCCGTACAGGCGGGCTATGATAGAGCTCTTCGGAGGTACGGTTATAGCGTCTCCCAGCACGATGACAAAAGCGGGGCTTGCTATTCTGGAGAAGGATCCGTATTGCCGAGGATCGCTTGGGATAGCGATTTCGGAGGCAGTGGAGGACGTTATAAGGTACAACGAGGATACGAGGTACTGCCTCGGTTCGGTTTTGAACCACGTTTTGCTGCACCAGAGCATCATAGGCCAGGAGGCGATGGCTCAAATGGAGATGGCGGGAGACTATCCCGACATTGTGATAGGCGCATGCGGAGGAGGTTCGAATTTTGCCGGGATAGCCTTCCCGTTCCTTGGAGAGATGCTCAGGGGTGGCCGCAAAGTCGATCTGCTCGGAGCGGAGCCGGCGGCTTGCCCGACTCTCACGGCAGGAAAGTACGCCTACGACTACGGAGATGTAGCAAAGATGACTCCTTTGATGAAGATGTACACTCTCGGAAGTTCGTTTATTCCTCCGGCAGTCCACGCGGGAGGGCTTCGCTATCACGGAATGGCTCCCCAGATAAGCAACGTGATGCGCCAGGGATTGATGAGGGCCCGAACGGTGGAGCAGTTGGACGTGTTCAAATCGGCGATAACTTTCGCCAGGTCCGAGGGAATAATACCCGCTCCCGAATCCTCGCATGCAATAGCTGCTGCCATAGACGAAGCATTGGAGTGCAAAAAGCGCGGGGAGAAGAAAACTATTCTCTTCAATCTTTCCGGGCACGGGCATGTGGATATGTCCGCCTACATAGAGTACTTTGCGGGCAATCTCGCAAATTACGACTACTCCAAAGAAGAAGTGGCGATGGCTCTCTCTTGCCTTCCGATAAAAGATTGATTTCGAAAGGGGCGCAAAAAAGCTTGCGCCCCTTGAAAAAAATGCCTCAATGAACTCTTTATGAAATCGCGCGGTGCGGTTTCGACATAAAATCAAACTCAAAAAAAGAAAGTTATCCCAGGTTCGCGAAAGCGGATACGGAGCATCATAATGAATATAACAGTAAAAGACCTGTTGGACGCGGGAGCCCATTTCGGGCATCAGACCCGCCGTTGGAACCCAAAGTCTAAGCCCTACGTTTACGACCACCGTTCGGGCGTTTCCATAATAGACCTCGAAAAGACCTTCGCCCAGCTTGAGAAGTCGGCGGAATTTTTGGAGAATGTGGTCGCCGAGGGCAGGGACGTGATATTTATCGGAACCAAGAGGCAGGCCCAGGAAATATTGCGCGAAGCCGCGAATACAGTAGGAATGCCTTTCTGTGTTAATCGCTGGCTGGGCGGGACGCTCACCAATTTTGAAACCATCACTTCCAGCCTCAAGAAGTACAAGAGATTCCTCAAAATGGAAAGCGACGGGGAGCTCGACAAGCTCTACGCCAAAGAAGCCGCCGCAATCCGCCGCGAGATGGATAGAATGGCCCGCAACTTTGAAGGAATCAAAGATCTTACCAAGCTTCCCGGAGCTGCTTTTGTGGTCGACATCAAGAACGAGGAAATAGCGGTTTCTGAATGCAAGAAGCTCGGAATTCCGGTTGTAGCGATAGTCGATACCAATTCCGACCCGACTCAGGTTGCCTATCCGATACCCGCCAACGACGATGCGGTAAAAAGCATTCGCCTTATAACGGAAGTTCTTCTCGAAGCCATTCAGAATGGTTTGAGCAGGAGGGTTGCGCAGGTAAAAACTCCCGTTGGACGCGCCGAGAGCGTCGAGGCGGCTCCCGCGGAACCGGCTTCTTCCGAAGCGGATGTCGAGGACGGAGAAACCAAGTAATTTAAACTTTTTACGGACAAATCAATGGAAATTACCTCTAAAATGGTGACGGATCTCCGCGCCCGCACGAGCGCCGGAATGATGGATTGCAAGAAGGCTCTCATCGAGGCGAATGGCGACGAGGAGAGGGCAGTGGAAATCCTCCGCAAGAAGGGGGTTGCGAGCGCCTCCAAGAAGGCGGCCCGCACGGCGGCCCAGGGTCTTGTTGCATCTTATATCCACTCCAACGGAAAAGTGGGAGTGCTTTTGGAAGTGGCGTGCGAGTCTGATTTCGTGGCCAAGAATTCCGATTTTCAGGCTTTTGTGCACGATATTTGCATGCACATAGCCGCGTCGTCTCCCGTTTGCATATCGCGCGACCAGGTTCCAGCCGAGATGGTGGAAAAGGAGCGTGCCTTTGCGATGGAGCAGTTGGCGGAGGACAAGAAGCCCGAGGCTATAAAGGAAAAGATAGTTCAGGGGAAATTGGACAAATACATATCGACTCTCTGCCTTCTCGAGCAGCCCTTTGTAAAGGACGACAAGCGCACGGTTGGGGAGCTTCTTACCGAGAAGATAGCCACGATAGGAGAGAAGATAGAGTTCAAGCGTTTCGCGCGCTTCCAAGTGGGACTATAAAAGGTTTTGTTGTTTCGGGCGCGCGGAGAATTCCGCGCGCTTTTTTTTGTTAAAGGGAATGGAATCTGGAAAAAACGGTTGCCAAGTTTTTGGCTTGCGGGTAAGTTTTTAGGGGAAATGAGAAGATTGAGGCTATTCGTTTTTGCCGCGGCGCTGGGATTTCTTTCTTCATGCGCAGCACCGAAGAATTTGCCGAATGACGAATTCTTAATGGGGGTAATGCTGCCCGTTTCGGGAGTAAACGGGGAGGCGGCGTCGGAGATTATACGTGGTATGATGGTAGCCCGAGACGAGATAAATTCGAATGGAGGAGTTGGAGGAAAGAAGATAAGGCTTTTGATAAGCGATTCGTCCGCCGAAGATTTTTCCATGCTTGGAGCGGTGGAAAAAATGAAGGGCTTGGGAGTTAAATTTTTCCACATAGGCTTTACCCAGGAATTGGCTTTTCCGCTCAAAACTCTCTCTAAAGACGAAGAGATTTTTATAAATTGCGTTTGCGAATATCCTCCGGCAACCATATCCGGCAAGAATTCCGTGAGAATATTTTTGAACGGGGCGCAAGTGGGAGAGGAGATATCGAAGTTTATAAACCGCCCTACAGGCGAGGAAGTAAAGTTTGTCGGAATGAACGTCGACGATTTGTTCGGAAAGTCGTGCGGAGACTATCTGGCTTTTAACGTGAAGTTGGAGAGGACGAAATATTTTTCCGACGTGTTCACGTGCGGAGAGGAGAATTTCGACATCTTCGCCGACCAGATACTCAGAATTTCTCCGCTTTACGTATTCTACACCGGATACGGCGGGGAGCTGTCGTCTTTTAGCGAGGCTCTCCGCAAAAAGGGATATACGGGAACGATAGTGGCCAATACTCCGCCGTCGAAGAAGGCGCGCTCCTTCTCGAAAGGTTCGCTATATGCGGTGAAGACGCTGTTCGAAGCGGGAAAGCTCAACGGGGTAGAAACGTCCAAATTTAAGGAACTTTACAGGAAGCGCAACGAAAGCGAGGGGTCATGGCTTTCGGCGTACGGATACGACGGAATTTGCCTTGTAGCAAAGGCTGCGGAAGCTTCCAATTTCGATCCTCTTTCGGCTAGAAAATATTTCGAGGGAAAAACTTTCGATGGAGCCGTCGGGAAGCTGACGTTTGACTCTTCTGGCGACAGCGTGTCGGAGATAGGCATTTTTAAGGAGTAATTCGCCTTTGTGATGGGATCCGATTTTTCAAGCGAGTTTTTCGACAGGGAGAAGGAGAGGAAGCCCGAATTTTTTATTCCCATGCTTCCTGTTTTGGCGGCGCTTGCCCTGTCTTACGGAATTGCTTCTTCGGCGGAGTTCCTGAGGAATTTTAAGGAGGCCTTCGCATGCTTGGGGGCGGCATTTTTGACGGTTTCGTTTTGGCTGAGGTTTTCGTTTCCAAAATGGAGGTTTTTCGGTCCAGCGGAAAACTACCGTGAATATTCCGCAATTGTCAGATACTCTCAGATTGTTCTACCTTCGCTTGCGGTGTTTTTTGCGGGAATTTGGTATTGGTTTTTGAGATCGAACGAAAATCCCCTTCCAAACGCAGCCCCAACCGACGCAAATATCAGGCTGAGAATTCTCGACGTGTCGCGAGGGGAAAACGGATTGTACGGGCTGGGAATAATCGAAAAAATTTCGCCGGAGATTTTGAAACCCTGCGAAGGTGCCAAGGCATGGTATTCGCTTCGCTCGAACGTGGAGTTGGTGGCTTCCCAGCTAGTTGAAATGTCCGGTTTTATTTATCCGTCGGATTTTTACTTCGAATTTCCGCTTCCAAAAGATCCTGAAAAACGCGCGAACAGGTTGAAGGAGAGGGAAAAAAACAGGCTTTTTGCAAGGCATCTTTCCGCAATAGGAGCTGACTTTAAAGTTTCCGCTTCCGAGTTTAAGGTTATTGAGAGGGAAACGCGGCTAGAAAGTTTTTTTTCTGGGGCAAGGAAGTACATGCAAGAATCGCTTTCCGCGTTTCCGGTTGATGGTTTTGGCGAAACTCTTGCGGCGAAGACCTACAGGGGAATGATTCTCGGTGATAAGGGAGAGCTTACGAGGGAGCAGAAGGAGGATTTTATCGAGACAGGAACGATGCATGTGTTTGCGATAAGCGGAATGCATGTCGGATTTGCCGCGGCAGCCCTGGCTTTGGTACCTCTTGCTTTAGGTTTTGGCAGATTGGGAAGCGCGGCGGTAGTTCTTCCGGTTTTGCTCGTCTATGTTTGCGCGTGCGGAGCAAGGCCGTCTGCTATGAGGGCGTTTTTGATGATAGCGTTCGTGTGGTTGGCTCCGATTGTATTTAGAAAGACGGGAACGTACGCGGCTTTGGTTTTGTCGGCTGTAATAGCTCTCGTTTGGAATCCGTCTCTTTTGATGGATTCGGGATTTGTGCTGTCTTACGGAGTGGTTTTGGCAATCATTATATACGGAGTGCCGCTCTCGTTTGAAATTCTTTCGAGAATTTCCTATCTGGCATACGTTCCGAAAAAAATAAGAACTCCATTCGAGAAATTTTCTCTTGTCGTTTTGACGTTTCTTGTGGTGTCTGTTTGCATGGGATTTTCGGCGGCGGTGGCGGGGGCACCGCTTACGGCGCACTTTTTCGCCTACGCCACTCCGCTCTCGGCGATATATTCCCCTCTTTTTACTCTCGGGGCGGAGATAGCGGTCGTATGCGGATTTGCTGGGTTCGCGCTTCCGGACGCCTTGTCTGGATTCTTAAATCTGATTGGCTCAGGGGCGGTGTGGCTGATGTCGGAAAGCGCCAAATTCGGAGTGGGTCTTTCCATTCCAAATGAATTGGAAATATTCAGCGGTTGGCTTGCCGCGGGGGCATATTTGGCTTTTATAGCATCGGCGGCGTTGCTGCGGAAGGGGAGATTTTTGCTGCCTCCGATTATTGGAATTGGAGCGACGGCATTATTGGCATGGATAAATTGATTATGTCGGCAAAACAAAAAATGTTGGAATTTTCAAATAGGTTGAAGAATTTTTCCGTGAACTTTTCGGAGACTGGGAGGCTTTTGTCCGAGGGGAAAAAGCTTGGGATAGCATGTTCTGGGGGGGCCGATTCCATGTTCCTGCTTTGTTCAGTTCTGGCGAAGTTTTGCAATAGAAAGGATCAATTTTTGGTTTTGCATTTTAACCATCGTGTGAGGTCGGACTCCGACTTGGACGAATTGCACGTGAAAAATTTTTGCTTGGAAGAGGGTGTGAAATTCGTTTCCGGAAGGCCCGACAAAGCCATTCGAAAAAAGAGCGAAGAAGAGTTTCGAAAAATGCGCGGAAAGTTTTTCAAAAAATGCTTCAGGGAGGAAAAATTGTCCGCAATATTGCAGGGGCACCATGCTGGCGATGCCCGGGAAACTTTTTTGATGAGGGCCATGAGGGGTTCCGGACTGGAAGGTTTGAGGGCTCCACGGGAGGACGGAGAGCTGGACGGAGTGAGGTTTTTGCGCCCTCTTTTGGGAGTGGAAAAGTCGGACATGAAGGAGGCCCTTTTAAAAAGCGGAATTTCATGGAGGGAGGATTCATCTAATTCCGAAGCAGAGTTTTTCAGAAACAGAGTCAGGAACATTTTGATTCCAGAGATGGAAAAAATTTCGCCTCTGCCCTTGAAAAAGTGCATGGCGCGAACCAGAAAACTTTTAATAGAGGATTCCGATTTTATTCTGAAAGTTCTTTCCTGCGAGACGAAGCAAGACGGAAGGGGAATAGTCGCAAGCCGGAAGGTTCTGGAAAATGCGGCTCTTTTGAGAAGGGCGGTGGCGGGCGTTTTGTCGGGCAAAGTTTCAAATTTCGGATTCTCGGATTGGTTCGTGGAAAAAATTCTTGGAAATCCAAACTCTATGCTCAAAGCAAGCGCGGGAGCGGGATTTGCAGTTTACGAACCGCTTCGTGGAAAGAAATCTGGTAGAATATCCTTCGAGCAGGCCGCTTCAAAGACCCCTTCGGATAATTCGAATATTGTCAGGCTTGCGGAGGGAAGAAACAAGTTGCCGGACGGCTCGGAAATAACCGTTCGCAAAAAGGCTCTTTCGGGGCGCCTGAGAGGGAAAATTTTTAGGGGAGAAGTCGACGACTCGTCGAGGGTGTACCTTTCGGAGTCGGCGGGGGAAAAAGGATTTTTTGCGCGTTTTGCCCGAGTGGGGGATTCTTACGTTCCTCTTCGCGGAAAGTCGGAGAGGGGAGTTTCAAAAATGTTGGCTGCAAAAAAAATCTCCTCTTTAAAACGAAATAAGATTCCGAGGGTCTTAATAGGAGAAGGCAAAATAGCATGGGTTCCAAATCTTCCTCCGGCGGATTTTGCGGCGGTGGAGGAAGGGGATTCCTTCGCATTTGAATTGACCTTTACTCCAACTATTTCCTAAATTTCCGCTTTTGCAAATGAACGATAAAAAGTTGAACAAATTCGCGACAAGGCCACTGTTTGTATGGATAGCGATAATAGCGGCGATAGTGTTGCTGATGAATTTTAACGGCAATGCGTCCTCGAAAATCCAACAGATAGACGTTAGGCAGTTGCAGAATCTCGCTTCGTCCGGCAGTCTGGTGGAAATATCTGTAAAGAACGTTCCCGAATCCGGCAAGGATTGGTATGTAATAGACGGGAAGATGAGAAATCCCCTCGCCGGAAGCGAAGGTGCACCCGCGGAAACTCCCAAGACTTTGGATTTTCGGTTCGACGGTAGAATTACCGACGACATCTACAAGCAGCTGGTCGATCCAAAATCTACATGGAAGATAAAAGAGATTCCTTCGGGTTCCATTTTCGGAAATATTCTGATGAACGTGGTTCCGATGCTGTTGATATTCGGGCTGCTGTACTTTTTGTTTGTACGCCAGATGCGTTCTGCGGGCAGGGGAGCCATGGACTTTGGGAAGAGCAGGGCTCGGCTCTTGTCTCCCCAGGGGGACAAAGTGACGTTTAAAGATGTTGCAGGCTGCGAGGAGTCCAAAGAAGAAGTGGCGGAGATAGTCGAATTTTTAAAGAATCCGAAAAGGTTTCAGGATATTGGGGCGAGAATTCCCAAAGGAGTTTTGATGGTCGGTCCTCCCGGAACGGGAAAGACTCTTTTGGCGAGAGCGGTAGCCGGAGAGGCCGATGTTCCATTCTTTTCGATTAGCGGTTCGGATTTTGTAGAGATGTTTGTGGGAGTAGGTTCGGCGAGGGTCCGGGACATGTTCGACCAGGCGAGAAAGAGCGCGCCGTGCCTTGTTTTCATAGACGAAATAGACGCCGTGGGCCGCCAGAGGGGTGCCGGAATGGGCAATGGAAACGACGAGAGGGAGCAGACTTTAAATTCGCTTCTTGTGGAGATGGACGGCTTCGACAACAAGACGGGAGTCATTGTGATAGCCGCCACGAACCGTCCCGACGTTTTGGATAGCGCGCTACTTAGGGCGGGGCGTTTCGACAGGCAGGTTGTCATAGATCTTCCCGACGTGAAGGGAAGGGAGGAAATACTGAAGGTCCATGCCAAGAAAGTAAAATTAGACGAAAGCGTGGATTTGTCGAGGGTGGCGAGAATGACTGCGGGCTGCTCCGGAGCGGACTTGGCGAATCTTCTAAACGAGGGAGCAATAATAGCAGCCCGTCGCAAGGAGAGCAAAGTAAGTGCCAAAGATCTGGACGAGGCAAGGGACAAGGCGTTCTTCGGAAGGGAGAGGAAAAAGATAATGGACGCGAAGGAGCGCCGGCTTACCGCGTACCACGAAGCCGGTCACGCCCTCGTTCAGGCCGTTATAGACGACGGAAAATTGCCAATCCACAAAGTCACCATTATTCCGAGAGGGCAGAGTTTGGGCTCGACGATGTTTATTCCGTCGAAGGATATTCTGATGGAGTCGAAAAAATCCCTGCTGGACAATATATGCACGAGCCTTGGCGGGCGCGCGGCCGAGGAGGTCGAGTTTGGAGAAATTACCAACGGTGCGGCAGGGGACATACAGCAGGCCACGAAGATAGCGCGCAAGATGGTTTGCGATTGGGGCATGAGTTCGCTCGGTCCCGTAGCCTACGGGGGGAACCAAGAGCATATTTTCCTCGGACGCGAAATAGCCCGGGACAAGCGCTTCAGCGACGAAACTGCCCGTCTGATAGACAGGGAGATTTCGTTCATCGTGGAGGGTGAATTGGAGAGGGCCCGCAAAATCGTCTCTGAGAACAAGGACAAGCTCGACGCGATTGTGGAGGAGCTGCTCAAGAACGAGACGATAGACGGATCCGTCGTGTACAAGATTGTTCTTGGCAGGGAGATAGAGGATGGAGCCAATTCTTTCGCCTCGTCAAAAACCGCTGAGGCGTCAAAAGGGGAAAATCCGCAAGAAGGCGTCGATCCTTTCCCGGCTGAAACAAGCGGAGAAGAGTAGAAAAAAGGCGCGCCGGTTTTTGGCGCGCCTTTTTTTTGCGGATAAAAGAGCTGCTGTTTGCCGAAATAATTTTTGGAGAATCTTTTTCTGGATTGAAAAACAGATGTATGCGTTTTTCTTTTTGCAGCTAAGTTTTTTGCGGGTTAAAAAACTAAGCGTTTTTGCGCTTCTTTGTGAAATCGAATTTTATTTCCCCTCTTTCGTCGAACATCAATGAGGCGGAAAATTTCTTTCCGGTTCTCTTCGAGATGAAATTCGATATTATCGGGGTGCGGCCCTCCTTCGAGAGAGCTTCGAGTTCGGCCTTTGTCACCACGTGGGAAAGCATCACCTTGCCGAGCCTAAACGAGCAGTTCTTTTCGGGTTTCGAAGGGCTTGAGCACACGTAGGCGTTTGAAGTCTCGTAAAGCATTCCGTCCTTGCAGGAGCACAGTCCGAGCACAGATTTCGGGCACGGTCCCACGGGAGTTGCCTTCGACAAATCGTCCTCTTGCGGCTCGTTGGGATCGCTGTTGAATTGGAACTTTACCGCGTAGTTTTCGTCGAGCTTCAGGGAGGCGGCGTAGGGCTTGCCCTTCTTGCTCCTAAATCCCTCTAGAGGTCCAACCCTGCCGTTTTTGACAAGTTCGCGGACCTCGTCGGCGGTTATCTTCCGGTTCCCTATCGTTTTGTAAATCGTGAATTTTCCGTCGCGCGATTTGTACGCCCTGTATGTTTCGAGCAGATTCTGGCCGTCGGTGGGGCTAGGAATGTCCGTTTCGTGCGTTTCGACGTCGTCTTCGGTAAAGTTTTTCGCCTTATCGACTATGCGCGCGGTAAGATCTTCTATTCCCCTCATGAATTCGTTTCGGGTGAGCTTGCCGTGCTCTATCTGCCTGAGCTTGTACTCCCATTCCCCCGTCATCGCCGGGCTTGTGAGGGCGTCTATTCCCACTATATCAAGAAATTTTATTATGCTCTCCGCGCGCGGAGTTGGAAGAAGTTCCCTGCGGTCGCGTTCGACGAACTTGTGCAATATGAGAGTCTCTATTATTTGGGCGCGCGTTGCGGGAGTTCCGAGGCCTTTTTCCTTCATCGCCTCCGCAAGCTCCTCGTCGTCGAGCAGCTTTCCAGCGCCCTCCATAGCCGACAATAGCGTGGCTTCGGTGTAGCGTGCGGGCGGGCGTGTGGATTCCTCTTTCATTCCGGCTGAAATTAGGTCCGCCTTGTTTTCCCCGCTCTTTAGAGCTGGCATCGACGAGCTTTCCGCGGCGGTTTTCTCGTAAACTTCCATCCAGCCCGCCGAACGCATGACCTTGCCTTCCGTCTTGAAGGTGTTTTCTCCCACTTCGGACATTCTTACCGTTACGTCGAAAGTGGCTTCGGGATAGAATGCGGCTATAAATCTGCGGGCTATCATGTCGTAGATTTTTCTCTCGTCCTCCTGCAATTTTTTGGGGGACAGATCCGTGGGTATTATCGCGAAGTGGTCGCTCACCTGGGACGAGTCGAATATCCGCTTTCCCGCTTTGGAAACCAACTTTTCGTCCAAGACTTTTTTAGCGAATTTGGAATAGTCTTCCCCCAGAGACGAAAGAGTCCTTTCAACCGTTTCGCGGTAGTCGTTGGGAAGGGCCCGCGAATCCGTTCTCGGATAGGTTATAAGCTTGTGCTTTTCGTAGAGGGATTGAGCTATTCCCAAGGTCCTGTTTGCCGAAAACGAAAAACGATTGTTCGCCTCCCTTTGGAGGGTGGTCAAATCGTACAGCCTGGGTGCGCTCTGCTTGCTTAAGGTTTTCTTTTCGCTAACTTTGGCTATCCCTATCTCGCGAGTTTGGCGCAATATCCTTTCGGCATCGTCATGGAGCCAAATTCTGTCGGCCTTGTCGTCGGGATTTTTTTCAGAAGCCTTGAAATCTCCCTTCACGTACACGCCTTCGTACTCTCCGTTTTCCACTCTGAACTTGGCGCATATCTTCCAATACGTTCTCGGCTTGAAATTTTGTATCTCGCGCTCCCTTGCCACTATCATTGCGAGAGTGGGAGTCTGAACCCTTCCTATGCTAGCGAGATTTTTCCCCTTCGAGCCGTACATTCTCGAAGTCACGGCCCTCGTGCCGTTAATTCCAAGAAGCCAATCGGATTCGCTTCTGCATCTTGCGGCGTCCTGAAGGGGGAGCATTTCGTCGGAACTCTTCAAGTTTGCGAAGGCCTCGCGAATGGAGTCGGGAGTCATGGACGAAACCCACAGGCGCTTGTAGGGAAGCTTGCACTTTAGCGCTTCGTAAATGTAAACGAATATCAATTCTCCCTCGCGGCCGGCGTCGCAGGCATTTATCAGCCCGTCGATGTCGCTTCTGGAAACCAGTTTTTTTAGGGAGGAAAGCTTTGCCTTAGTCTTTTCTATCGGCTTTAGCTTGAACTTGGGCGGAATTATCGGAAGGTTGGCGAGCGACCAGCGGGCATATTTTTTGTCTATGTCAGCAGGCATGTTCAACTCCACGAGGTGACCGAGCGCGGAAGTTATTACGAAGTCGCCGTTCTCATAGTACTCTTCGTGTTTCTTCGCGTTTCCGAGAACTTTCGCTATGTCGGCGGCAACCGACGGCTTTTCTGCTATGATAAGTTTTTTCATCTGATCGAGGTGTGAGAACATCGCGCGGCCGTCCGCTCGGCGCGCGAAAAACGCTCCTTTTTTTATCGCCACTTTGCGCAAACGCCTCCCTCTTAAAAAAGGGAGGCGCCCCGCGGAAAACATTCGCCCCTACGCCATCTTTCCAATGTATTTAGGAAGAATGGCGTCTATGTTGTCGGTAAGCTCCTTCATAGTTTCGGGAGTTTCGTCTCCCATGTTAGAAATGCGGAACGTCTTGCCTTTGAGCTTTCCGTATCCGCCGTTGAAAACCATGTTATAGTTGTCCTTCAAGTCTTTCAAGAGCGCCGGCACGTCGACCTTCAGGGTGTTGTCGAAGCAGTTGAGAGTTACGGATCCGTACTTTTCCTCGGGGAAGAGTTTGAATCCCTTTTCGAATCCCCACTCGCGAACCTGCTTGTTAGTGGCCGCGTGGCGGGCATAGCGGTTCTCGAGTCCCTCCTCGAAAATTTCGTCGATTTTGCTCTTGAGGGCGTAGATTAAGGAAATTACCGGAGTAGAGGGAGTCTGGAACTTCTGCATGTTTTTCTCAAACTCGAGAAAATCGAAATAATATCCCCTTCCTTCAACCTTGGAGGCCCTATCCAAAGCCCGCTTTGAAACGCTCACAAAAGACAGTCCGGGCGGAATTGCCAAAGCCTTTTGGCAACCGGTTATCATGACGTCTATTCCAAGCTCGTCCTTCTTTATAGGAAGTGCGGAGAAGGAGCTGACAGTGTCGACTATAGAAATCACGTCGGGATACTTTTTCAAAACCTCCGATATGGCTTGTATGTCGCTCATGGTACCGGTGGAGGTTTCGTTGTGGATTATCGTGACCGAGTCGTATTTGCCCGTGGACAATTCCTTGTCCAAAGCCTCCGGATCGACCGGCTTTCCCCATTCAAACGACAAAAATCCGGCGTTCTTTCCGCATCTTTTCGAAACGTCGTACCACTTGTCCGAAAAGGAGCCGTTCCCGCAGTTGAGCACTCCTTTTTCGCACACGTTGCGAATGGCCCCCTCCATCACTCCCCACGAGGAGCTCGTGCTCAAATATACGGGATCTTTCGTGTAAAACAGCTCGCGAAGCTTGGGTTCCACGTATTCCACGATAGCCGTGAAATCCTTGCTCCTGTGTCCCACTATGGGTTCTGCCATAGCCTTGTAGGTTCTGTCGGAGACCTGTACGGGACCCGGAATAAACAATTTGTATGCCATATTCTTTCGTATTGATGTTGTTGTCTGGAAAACGTGACAGCCCGCGAGATTTCGCGGGAGCCGAGTTTTATTTTTTTGAAATGGGATTTAACGCCTTTACTATTTTCGAATTTCTTTCCGAAAGCGTTATGGTGCGCGGTTTGTGGCTTGCCGCGTCCTTTTCGTCGACCTGCGCAAACGACATAATCACTAGCAGATCTCCGTTTTTTCCCATGTGGGCGGCCGCCCCCCTCAGGGAAATAGTTTTGCTTCCGCGCTCGGCGGGTATGGCGTAGGTCTCGAACCTGTTTCCGTTCGATATGTTCCCCACGAGAATTTTTTCGTAGGGAAGCATTCCCACGGCATCCATAAGATCCAAATCTATGCCGAGAGAGCCCTCGTAATCGACCCGCGTTTCGGTGACGCAGGCACGCAGAAGTTTGGACTTTAATAAAGTGATAAGCATTGTCGAGATGTGCCCCTCCGTCTTGATTTTGTGTAATTCGTCAGAGATATTACGCCGAAAAAACCTGTCAACATAATAAATTTACGCTTCAGATTTTTTGCCGCTACTTGCTATATTGCCGAAAGATCCAAAAATTTTTTCATTTAGCCTCAGGAATTCTTCCCCGAAGGGATATTTCTCCAAAACCGAAAAATCTGGAATTCCCATAAAGAACAGCGCCGCAAAAAGCGCCTCCGCCGAAGCGAGGCCTCCCTCCGGATCCTTGAATAGTTTGGAAGTTCTCGGATATGCGGTTTTCAGGGAGTTGGGAAGTCCCCTCGGAACGGGATTGCCGAATATTTTTCCCTTTATTTTAGGCAGAAGTCTCCATGTTCCGTCGAGTATCAAAAGGGGTCGGGAGGCGTCGGAGGGGGATATCTCCGGGGCTCCGAGCTCAAGCGACGTGAATCCGGTGGCGTCGAACGAAAAACCGTCAACTGCCTTGAAAAATTCGAAATTTTTTCTTCCCCTCAATCCCCTCATGGAACATTTTTTTGCGCGTTCCCTGGGATGGGTTATTACGGTTATTTTTATTTCTTCCATTGTTTTTGGAATTTTCGCCGTTTGTACAAAACTTTAGGAGATTTTTGGAGACTTTTTTCGAGCAGGTTAAAAAAGAATTGAGATTTATGCGAGATTTCGCAGTATCAATCGGTTTTTTAAGCTATCACTTTATAGGGATACTCAAAATGAGCGAAGAAATCGAAAACTCCATACGCGACAATTCTCACGACCTGTTTGCCGTCAGGAAGGCAAAGCTTGAAGCCATGCGCAAAAACGGGTTTGACCCGTACAGGGCGGAGTGGACGAGAACCCAGACGAGCAAAGAGGCGAAGGAACTCTACGACGATTCCATCGAAGTGGGGGAAGACGGAGCCGAGGTGTCGGTTGCCGGAAGGGTAGTGGTGTTCAGGCTGATGGGGAAGGCCAGCTTCATAAAAATATTGGACAGGGACGGAGTGATTCAGTTATACGTGGCAAGGGACAGGCTGCCCGAAGGGGTGTATAACGAAGACTTCAAAAAGTTCGTCGATTTGGGCGACATAATAGGGGCCAAAGGCCGCCTTTTTAAAACGAAAACCGGCGAGATAACCGTTCGTGTTTCGGAGTTTAAAATGCTTTCGAAGGCTCTTCGCCCTCTTCCCGAGAAGTGGCACGGGCTTACTGACAGCGAGCAGATATACCGCCAGCGCTATCTCGATTTGATAGTAAACGGGGAGTCCCGCAAAAGGCTGATGTTGAGAAGCGCAATAGTGCGCGAGATCCGCGAATTTTTGTGGGAGAGGGGATACATAGAGGTTGAAACACCCACATTCAACGCAGTGGCGGGGGGGGCGGCCGCAAGGCCCTTTACAACGCATTTTAACGCGCTGGATTGCGATTTTTATCTCAGGATAGCTCTCGAGCTTTATCTAAAGAGGCTTCTTGTGGGAGGGTTCGACAAGGTATTTGAAATAGGAAAAGTGTTTCGCAACGAAGGCATAGACCGCAGGCACAATCCGGAGTTTACCATGCTCGAACTCTACGAGGCCTATTCCGACTACAAGGGAATGATGGAGACAATAAAGAGCCTCATTCAGCGGATTTGCAAGAATGTGATAGGGAGCACTATGATTCCGAGGGCGGACGGAGGCGAGATAGATCTCGGAGGGGATTGGAGAGTGGCGGATTATCGCGATTTGATAGTGGAGGCTACCAAGGATCCCGAATGGTTTTCGCGAAGCAGGGAGGAGAAGCTAGAGGCGTGTTCCAAGTTTGGGATAGAGGTCGACGGCACTCTCGAGGACTTTCAAATCACGAACAACGTTTACGAGAAGATGGTCGAGTGCAATCTGATTCAGCCGACCTTTGTCACCCATATTCCGAGGGAGCTTTGTCCCCTTGCGAAACTGAATCTGAAAGATCCCACGGTTCTGGATGTGTTCGAGCTTTGCATAAATGGGCAGGAAATAGCTCCGGCGTATTCGGAACAGAACGATCCGATGATCCAGAGGGAGATGTTCGAGGCGCAGGTGGGAGAGGACAAGCAGAATTTGGACGAGGATTTCCTCACGGCGCTGGAATTCGGAATGCCTCCGGCAGGTGGAATGGGAGTCGGAATAGACAGGCTCGTGATACTGCTTACTTCGGCGTCGAACATAAGGGACACGATTTTGTTCCCGACCTTGCGCCCGTATTCGAGGAAGTCGGAGCCGCAAAACGAGGAAATCCGCGGTTGATTTTCAATTCAGATGAAGTGGTGGCTTTACATAGCTTTCAAGCAGCTGTTTCCGACAGGAAAGATAATGTCGTTCTTTGCCGGTGTTTCGGTTTTGGGGGTGGCGTTGGGTGTGCTCGGCCTGTACGGAACCCAGAGCGTGATGAACGGATTTCACGAGCAGATCGGAATTAAGCTGAGGGACACTTCCGGGGACGTGATTATCCGAAATGGAGGAAGGGCCATAAGGGGAGGGAAGGAGATTGTGGAAAAGCTCAAGGCCATGCCGGGCGTAGACAAGGTAGAGGAGTGCGGCAAGGGCCCCGTGATGATGCTATTTGAAAACGTGCCTTCTTTCCCGATGCTGAGGTCGTACGACACCGTGTCGGACGAGTGCGCCATTCCCATAAAAGAAAAGGGTTTTGTAAAAATGGGAGACATAGACTCGCTCGACGACTCCTCAATAATACTCGGAATGCGCTTTGCGGGGGCGCGCGGAATAGGGGTTGGAGATTTTGTTGAGATATATTCTCCGACTCTGCTCGACAAAATTAGGGCGGACGAGGTTCCGATGCCGGTAAGGTTGGAGGTTGTGGGGCTGTTAAATACGGACTTTAGCGACGTTGACTCGAATGTTGCTTTGGTGTCGCTTCGCAGATTTAGAGAGCTCTACAATCTTGGGGACATGTCGCACGAGATAGTGGTGAGGTTGAAGAACGGTGACGGCGCGTCGGCTTTTGCCAACTTTCTAAACGGTGATTTTTTGAAGGGGAGAATGGGTGCGTACACATGGCTTTCGAGCAACGAGAACTTTTTGCGCGTGATAAAAACGGAAAAGGTGATGATGTCTCTCATTATACTTTTAATAATAATAGTGGCGTCGTTTTCGATATGCGTTTCGCTCTACACTTCCGTTTTGAGAAAGACCAGGGAAATAGGTCTTGTGGCGGCGATGGGAGGCAGAGGCTGGCAGATAGCCATGACCTATTGCGTCCAGGGATTTTTAATAGGGGTGTGCGGCTCGGCTTTGGGACTTGTCCTTACGCGCCTCATACTCGATTTTAGGGACTCTATAGTGGATTTCATTCTAGGCAGGGAAACTTTGACGGAGTTCTACTTCTTTACCAGGCTGCCTGTTAAATACGATCTGTACGACGCGGTTTCGGCGTGCGTTTTTGCCACGGTGCTATGCACCTTGGCGGGGCTATTTCCGGCTTGGAGGGCGTCGAGACTAAAAGCTTCGGAGGCTATGAGAAATGAATGAGGTGGTTCTCGAGGCAAGGCTTGTAAAAAAGTCGTTCCGCTCTCCGGACGGATCGGAGATAGGGGTTTTGCGCGGGGCGAACTTGTCGATGAAGAAAGGTTCGAGCGTAAGTTTGACCGGAGAGAGCGGAGCTGGGAAAACTACCTTCCTGAACATACTAGCGGGAATGGAAAGCGCGACCTCGGGCGAAGTTTTATGGAACGGGAAAAGCATAACCGGGTTGTCCAACTCGGCACAGGCTAAGCTTCGCGGAAAATTCATGGGGTTCGTGTTTCAAAATTATTGCCTCATTCCAGAGCTTAATGCGGTTCAAAACGTGGAGCTGGCTTCGAGAATAGCGGGGAAGTTCGATTCCGAAGCGATGAAAAGGGCGAGGGAACTACTGTCGAGCGTTGGTCTGAAAAATAGAATGGGGCATCTTCCGAGCCAATTGTCGGGGGGGGAAAAGCAGAGAGTTGCTATCGCGAGGGCTCTCGTAAACCTTCCGAGCGTTGTCCTTGCCGACGAGCCCACGGGGAATCTCGACGAAAACACCGCCAGGGGAGTTATGGACATGCTTTTAAGGCTTTGCTCCGACACCGGGGCTTCGCTTCTCCTAATCACCCACAATCCCGACTTTGCGGCAAGAACCGATGTCAAAGTCCGCCTTTCGAACGGGTTGGCCGAGGAAATCTAATCGTCCTTTTCCCGGGCTATTTTAACGGGAGTTTCGAGGTACACGGAGCTCGACGGGAATGCGAAAGACAATCCGCGCTTTTCCACGGCTTCCATTATTTCGAGGTTAACAGCTTGTCTTGTGGCATTGTAGTTTTTTGCGTCTATCCGTTTGCAATAATAGATTACGGTGATGTCGAGGCTAGAAGGTCCGAAGTCGGTGAAGTTTACTATGAAAGTTCCGCTGTCGACTTCCTTGTTTTCAGAAAGTATCTTTTCGATGTCTTTGACAATTCCGAGCATTTGGTCGGTGGAGGAGGAATAGGTAAGCCCTATCGTCATCTTGACTCTCCTCAAATTCATCTTCGACCAGTTGTCTATGGGAATATTGGCAAGCAGCGAATTGGGTATTGTCACGAGAGTTTTCGGGAATGTTCTTATTTTTGTGGAGCGTATTCCTATTCCCTCCACTATTCCCTCTATCGAGTCCGTGACGATCCAGTCTCCAACCGAAAACGGCCTGTCCGCCACGAGAGAAATGGATCCGAAGAAATTGGCGATAGTGTCTTTCGACGCGAACGCCAGAGCCGCTCCTCCTATTCCCAAGGAGGCGACAATCGCCCCAATGTTTGCCCCGCACATATCCAGCGCCACGAGCACTCCGAAGAATATCATGGCGCTTTTTGTCACCCTCCTTCCGAGGTCTATCAGATTAAGGGCGGTTTTGTGTTTGTCCGCCAGGCGGTCCGTTATCACGTTGAAGGTAAAGTCGCAGACTCTCCAAATAGCCCAGAATCCGATGGCGTTTGCAACTCCCCAAAAAATTCTTCCCTCAACAACTACCTTCGCCGGATCCTCTATCACAAGCATCAGGCCGAAGTTGATTCCCAGAAGCATTATGAAGGCGCGGGTGGGGTCCGACAGCTTGGAGAAAAATTCTTTAAGGGAATTCGCATTGGCTTTGTCGAAGGCCCTGGCAAGCAGTTTAAATATGGTATCGGCGATATATCTTTGGAAGATCCAAGTAAAAGCCATTACCAAAGCAGCCCCTATGAGTCCTCCTGTCCACACTCCGAATATTCTGCTCTTGAAGAGATCCCTCAGAAACGGGAATTTGTTTTCTATACTTTTTAAAAACTTAAAGAGCTTTACTTTCAGGTCGAACGCTTCTTCGCGCTGCTTGGAATCTATTTCCCTGACTCCCAGAACTTCCTCGGCTCCGTGGGCCTCGGTAGTCATCTTCTTTTTTACTTCTTCGAACTTTTTCCTTATCTCAGCCTTCTTTTCGGGAGAGAGCTTTTTAGGTCCGGAAACCTCGGGAGTATTTTCCGAATTCGACTCTTGAGCTGCCGGAGAATTTTCCGCCGGAGCGATTTGGTCGGCGGACGCGAAAACCGACGCCATGCACGCCAGGAAAAGAATCGAAAACTTTCTCATAATGTTTATCATTTAACTTTGGCGTTGTCCCATCTGAATGCGCACATCATGACTATCCAGAATGAAAGGTCGACGCTGAGGCATCTGAATGGGTTGTCGATAAATCCTAGCAGCAAAACGGAAAGTATCGACAGAAGCATTAGGAATCCGGAGGGGCTAAAAGATCTTCTTGCAAGCCACGCCAGAAAGAACGCAAGAGGGGTAATTGAGGCTATAGCAAGCCCCGCGATTCCGTTTTCCGCTATTTTTTGAACGAAGTCGCTAAACGGGGAAATCCACGAATCCACTCCCAGATCCGCACCTTGCTTGAAGGCGAACACGTCCCTGAAGGAGGCGGTTCCCCAGCCGAATATCGGCCTTTCGGCTATCATGTCTTTGGAGTCGGAAATTACCTTCAATTTTTCGTCGAGACGCACCGTGTTGGGATTCGAGGAATCGACTAGCAGAGTCTCGGAGGGATCTTTATACGCCGCATGAGCCGCCATTAACGTTATCGAAGCAAATATTGCCGCCGCGAAGATGTAGCACATGCAAGGTATCACACCTCCCAACAATCTGTGTTTTGGCATTTTCGAGTAGCGGCCCTGCCAATGTCTTCTCAAGTTTTCTTTGGTCGGGATTGTATCCACAAAAAACACCACGCACGCTATTGAAGAAATTGCATTTGCCAAAATTTTTTCCGAGGGCGTTCCGGAATACATAATTGATGCAAAGAGTACCGTTGCGCAGGCGAGGCAAGCGAAGCGGGCGGATTTTACAAAGTTGTCTATTCTGTATTTTTGGGAGGCGTATAGGGCTGTTGCGAAAGATGCTCCAAGCCAAATGAGAGCGAAGGCTGCCCAGTGTGAGGAACAGGGGAATGTCGAGAAAGAGTCGAGCCCTATGGTGGGTATGGCCTCGGTAGTTTTTATCGTCTGCATGAACGAATAGACGAGCCCAAACACTGCAAACACGGCGGCGATTACGCAGCAGAAGAAGAGTATTTTCCGCAGAACGTACCTGGAGTCTGTTATGAAATAAAGAGACAGTGCGCATGCTACGCACGCTATGGTGTCGAGCTCGCCGATTATGGGCCTTACGGCGCTTATGCTTCCGGAAACTATCGGCGAGCTATTGGGCTCAAATACGAAATATTCCCTGTTTGCCACGGTTTGTTGCACAACCACGGGATTGGTCAATCCGAATATGGTGATGCCCATAGCGGCGAAATACGGGAGGAGAGCCAGCAGATATTTCCACAGCACCTTTGGGTCGGAGTCCGGCCAGTTTCGCCTGTACGCATAGACATTTATAGGGGCTATTATTCCGAGCCCCAAAAATATTCCGGAGGCCAAGTCCGAACTTCCTCCCATCATTAGGGCGGTAATTCCGACAAGCAAAAGAACGTTTGCAAACAGCAGCTTTTCGTTGCCGTTTCTTTCGGTTTTAAGTACTACTTCTTCGTCGAGCATTGTTAAAAATTATCTGAAAAAATGTACGGAAATTGCAATCTCTTTCGCCGTTTTGTTTCCGAAGAGCAGATCTGCCAAAACGAGGGAAAATTCCATGGCAGTACCGGCTCCCTGCGAGGTTATTAGGGTATTTTCGGCCGACGAGTCGACGACTACCCTTTCGCTTTCGCATGTTCCGAGCCTGTCTCGAACCGAAGAGTGGGAGGTTATTTTTCTGCCGTTTGTAAGCCCGCAGTTTTTCAATACTATAGGAGCCGCGCAAATGGCGGCTATAAACTTTCCTCCCAGCGCAAATTTTTTTACGATATTTAGGACTCTCTCATCGTCAGCTATTTTGAAAACCCCTCCTCCTCCGGGAATTACGAGCATTTCGTATTCCGAAAAATCGGACTCGAAGTCGAGCCTGCCGTCGGGAACTATTTTTATTCCGCTTCTTCCAGAAACCGAACCTTCCCGCTCAACCGACATGATATCCACTTTCGCTCCGGCCCTTCTCAAAATGTCGGCCGGACAGAGGGCCTCGACCTCCTCGAATCCGTCAAAAATAATCAACAGAACTTTTTTCATGTTTTTCGTCTTTTAAAAATTTTTCTATTTCACCCCAGTAAATTTCCGGAAATTTTTCAAAAATTTTCAAGTGGCCGCAGTTTCTTATAAAGACCGCCCGCTTTGGCCCCCGCGCGGACTCGAAGACCGAATGTGCGTTCCAGACGGGAACTATCGCGTCCGAAGTTCCGTGCAGCAGCAACAGCGGAAGATTTATAGACTTCCATTTTTCCTCGTTGTTCAGAATATCCCACGGAATCGGATTGAACGGGAATATAGTCATGGCTCCCTTTGCGACTCCTCCGATTATAATCGCTCCGCGGACGTTTTGGTGTTTCAGAGCCAGATGCGCGGCTCCCGCGCTTCCGAGCGAATAGCCCACGAGAACTATTTTTTCGGGCTTTGCGCCCTTCTTTTCTGTTAGAAATTTCCACGCTCCGTCCGAGGCCTCATACAGATTTTCCTCGGTAGGAGTTCCGGAGCTCAAGCCGTATCCGCAATAGTCAAAAGACATTACCTCCGCATTCAATCTCTTTCTGTACTCGTCCAGAAGCGGAGCAACCATTCCCAAATCCTCCCCGTTTCCGTGGCAGTACAGAATGAAATATTCAGCGTCTTTGTTTTCCAAATACGACACCGCTATTTTTTCCCCGGAAGGAATTTTGAAAAAGTCGTCGCATTCGAAATATGTCGGCTCCGGAGGCGCGAACATAAAGCGGTTTGCAAACAGCCTGGCGAACAGGAGCAGAAGCAGATATGCCGCTGTCAACAGGACGGCTATGGTCGCGACGGTGCGAATCATTGTAGATGCCTTTCAACGGTTGAGTTTAGTGCTCTCCAAAGGTCCGGCGGAACCGTTTCCGGGCGTGCGGAGGGTGAGAGGGAGGGATTTTTTCCGAGCCATTCCTCGAGTATTTCTCTTTCTGCCGGCAGGCTTTTGGCGATGCTTCCCAGCTGTTTGCGCCTTTTGGAAAACACGCTGCGAATCAGAGCTTTCGTTTTTGGGAGGAACGCAAAGGCGTTCGGTTTTTTCTCTAGCGAAACGAGGACTGAATCCACCGCCGGGCGCGGGTGAAAGCATGAGGCGGAGACTTTGTGGAAAGCCCTTTCGCAGTACGCCTCTCCTAGAAATATGGAAATGGGGGAGTAGTCCTTGGAGCCCTCTTTTGCCACAAACCTCGAGGCGGCCTCTTTTTGCAGCATGAGCGTCATGGATTTTGGAATGTTTTCTCCGGACAAGACCGCGTCGAGCCAGGGCGTGCTTATGGAATAGGGAAGATTGGCCACCACTTTAAATTCCGGAAATTTTTTTACGTCCAAGTTTCCCGTGGGATTTTTTACCGCGTCGGCGTTTAAGAGATTCAAATTTTCGTTTTCCGAGAACTCTTTCGATAGGTATTCGTAGAGGTTAGGATCTATCTCCACTGCGAAAACTTTGGCGCCCCTTTCAAGCAGCGCCCCGGTCAGGGTTCCGAGCCCCGGGCCGACTTCCACCACGAGGTCTCCCTCTTCCACGTTTGCCAACTCTAAGGACTTCCTGACAATGTTTGAGTCAACCAGAAAGTTCTGCCCTAGCTTTTTGTTGGGGAGGTGGTTCAATTCCCTCAAAATCCGACTTGTTTGGCTCGGCGTAAGTTGTCCGTTTTCTCCCATTGCCTGCATTGTTTTTTTTGCTTTTGTTTCGGGCAAGCTAATTCTAAAAGATGGGGAATATTTTCCGAGTTTTTTCGCGGAAAAAGGATCGATTTCGGATTTGGGAGGCGGTTTTTGCTTTTCCCGGTTCCGTTCGGATATTAGGAATAGGCTTTTTAAAAGGGAGATTGAAACTATGAAAGCGATGGACAACCTTGTCGATATAGTGGTGAGGCTTCGGGAGGGATGCCCCTGGGATAGGGAGCAGACGCACAAGTCGGTGCGCGGACATCTGGTGGAGGAGTGTGCGGAATTGTTGGAGGCCATAGATTCGGACGATTCTGCGGGAATGCGCGAGGAGCTTGGAGATATTTTGATGCACCTTGTCCTGCACGCGAGAATAGCGGAGGAGCAGGGGAGATTCACATTTGAGGACGTTGTTTCGGAGCTTTGCGAGAAGTTGGTCAGGCGCCATCCGCACGTATTCGGAGATGAGTCGGCAAAAAATAGCGACGAAGTTCTCAAAATTTGGAACAAGGTGAAGATAGCGGAAAACAAACCTCGAGCAAAAGGAGGTCTGTTCGACGGAATTCCCCCTGCGCTGTCGGCTTTGAGGCTTGCTAGGGACGTGGCGAAAAAAGCTGAAAAATCGCTGCTCGATAGGGCCGAAAAAGAGGCGGACGGTTCGCTAGAAATGGGAAAGATTCTGTTTGAGGCCGTCAGAAAATGCGTCGAGAAGGGAGTGGAGCCGGAGGGCGCGCTGAGAGACTACATATCGGAAATAAGAAAACTAAGCGCGGGGAAATAGGGTGCTAATAAAAGGAATTGGAAAAAATAAAATCGACGCCGAGATAGACGGGGTCAGGCTTTGTTTTTTTCTGGACGTGAAGTCGTCGAGAAGGTGCCGCAGATTCAAACTTTGGGCGGAGTCGGGGGAATTGGCGAAACTGACAAAGCCGTCGTTTGCTCCGATGCCGGAAGCGGAGAAATTTCTTCTCGAAAATTGGAGATGGCTCGGGGAGGCTCTCGAAAAGAGTTCGGGGGAGGCTCTCTCGGAGCGGTTGTCAAGGGTTCCGGAAATTTGCTCGGAGGGAAAAATTCTAAAAGTTGTCCTGCTTCCGTCGAAAGCGGGAGCGTTTTTCGTCGAGGATCTGCGAAACGAAAAAGTGGTGTTTTCATTTAGCAGCGAGGATTCCCTTCAGAAATGCTTTTCGGAGTACGCCCGGGAAAAGCTTGAGAGGCTTGCGGGCGAGGTGTCGAAGAGAACGGGAATTCCCGTGTCAAAAGTGAGAATCGGAAACCAAAGGGGGTTGTGGGGATCCAGATCGTGCAGGGGAACTTTGTCGTTTAATTGGAGAGCGGTTTTGCTTCCTGCGGAATTGCAGAATTACGTGGTCTGCCATGAATTCGCGCACGCGAAATTTATGGACCACTCGGTTTCATTTTGGATATTTTTGGGCAGGATTTGCGACGGAGCCCGGCGTCTGGACAAAATGCTCTCCAAGGTGGGTTCCGAAATTTTTAAGGTGGGGAAAAGATAGCCTTAGAGCATCTTCATAAGCGCCGACTGGCCGCTTTGCCCGACTTCCACTCCTATTGCCTTCGCCTCTTTGCTTGCGAGTGCTACCTTTGCCGAAAGCATGTCTCCGTAGGAATTAACACCTCTTACTATTGCCACGCAATCTCCGAATTTGTCCGCCGTTTCCGCGCTGATGTATCCGCAGCAAAGCATTCCTTTCGGAGCCCGTATTATCAGTATCTTTACCTTGGGGGTGGGAACGGTCCATCCTTCGAAAGTTTTTCCCTCTATGGTCAATTTTTCCATGCGGTCGAGTTTTGCGCGTTGGGAGACGGAGTGAAGAAAAAAGTTTGAGATTTTTCGTTTATTGGGAGATGCTTTTTACCGAACGGAAAAATATGAGACTATTATTGATTGTTTTGTCGTCGTTTTTGGCGTTGATGGAGTCCTCCTGTTGCGGTTCGGGAGGCGAAGTGTCGGCCCTCGTTTCCGGAAAGGAGTGGGTTCCGGAGTTTGTGAAGGGAACGGAGAAGGCCGCAAAGCCGGAATCGGGAGTGTTTATAAATTTTGGCAAGGACGGTAAAATGAACGGAATGTCCGGGGAGAATCTTTTCGGGGGTTCGTACTCTATCTCTCCGAAGGGCGAGTTCAAAACGGACAAAGTTTATTCCACGAGAAGGGCGGGGCCGTTTATGGAGTACGAGTCGGAATTTTTAAAGAACCTTTCAAGCGCGAAAACCTTGAGAGTATCGGACGACGGAAAGCTCGAATTCTTGTCGGACAAGAACGAGGTTCTGATGGAAATGGTTGAGAAGGGCAACAATTAAGAGCATGGAAAAGATGACTATAATAGCCGGTCTGAAAATCAAGCAGGAGAGGATTTCTGATTTTCTTGAGAAGGCTCGTGAGCTGGTAGAGACGACCCGAAGGGAGGAAGGATGCCTGAGATACGATCTATATAGGGACTCGTTTTGCGATAACTCTTTTGTGTTTATCGAGGAATACAAGGATTCCGACGCGTTTGCCAGGCACCGCTCCATGCCCTACATGGACGGATTCAGAAAATTCAGGTCGGAAGTGGTGGAGGAATATCTCGGGGTTTCGGAGCTTTCCGAGAGGGCCGTTCGTTGAGGCTTTGCTTTTTGCAAGAATTCTGGGCTTGCAAAAAAAACGCGTCCTTTCGGGACGCGTTTTTCTTTTGCCTTAGACGAGCTTGTACCTTCCCGGTATCGGAATCGGATTTACTTCTTTTATTCCGTCCAAAGACAGGCTTTCGGGCATGTAGTTCTGCTTTGATCTGTCTTTTATCCACGCTGTCTTGAACCTCTTTCCGGAATATGCCGACTCCCTCAGGATTATTCCGGCAAGGCAACTGTCGGCGCAGTTCTTGAGAGTATTGAACTTCTCGTCGTTTCTAATTGCCTTGAAGAGAGCCATGTGTTCGGCGGTTAGAGGATTGGGATTTGACTCTTCGGAGACCCAAGTCTTTCCGTTCTTTATTATCTGCTGTTTCCTGAAGGTCAGATAAGCCGTTCCCTTCGTTCCGCATACCCTGAGCTCTGAAAACCGGGACGTCGCGTCGTCCTGCCTGCATGCAGCGCTCATTCCAACCCCGTCGTCGAAATCAAAGTATCCCGAGAATGTTGTAAACCTGTTCCCGTCCAGGGGGAACTTCAAACCTTCTGACCTCTGTCCGAGAGCCACGACTTCCGTCGGGAATTTGTTTAGAGCCCACAGAGCCAGGTCCAAATTATGGACGAACTGCTCCACCGGCTGGTCTCCTGACGTCCAGTCGAAGGCAAGCCAGTTCCTAATTTGATACTCGACGTTTTCCGGCTTGAGATTCTCGGGCATTTTGTACCATCCGCGGAGATATTCTCCCTCAAGCCTCAGGCACCTTATGTACGAAATGTCTCCGATTTCGCCGTTGTGAATCTTGTCTATCGCATCCTGCAGCGAGCTGTGGTAGCGCATTTGAGTTCCGCAGAGAACTTTCAATCCGCGCTTGTCCGCCTCGGGAATTAGTTCGTCGATTATTTTGTGGTAGCCTGTCGCGTCTATGCAGACAGGCTTTTCCGCAAAGACATGCTTGTTGGCCTTGATACACTTTTCTATCTGCGAGGGACGGAAAACAGGGGGAGTTGCCAACACCACGACGTCGCAATCCGTCTTAAGAAGCTTGTCTATCGAATCAAGCCCGAAGAAAGTCGTTTCGGGAGTGGCCTTGATGTAATCGTCGATTTTAAAGTTGGGGAAGAGCGCGGAGAGCTTTTTGGTCAAGCTTTGCTTTGCTGCCTCTATGCGCTCCGGATACAATTCCGCAATGCTGACAACCTCTATGTTTTGGCATGCCGTGTACATGTCGCGCAAGGCTCCGGATCCCCTGCTTCCCACTCCAACTATTCCGATCTTTATCTTTTCGGATCCCTGCTTGGAAGATTCCGCAAGGGAAAATTTCGGAAGCGCCGCGGATAGTCCTGCTATTACGGCAGCGTTTTTAATGAAGGTTTTTCTTTTCATAAGATTTGTCTCTTTATCCCCCTTATTTGTTTTTATTATTGCTCCGCGCTCGCAAACGGGCGCGTTTACTTGGCTCAATGGAAATCCCTTACGTTCTATTCGTCAAATCAATTTGAAAATCAAGTTTGAAGGATATTGACCTTTTTTATTACAATATTTGCAAAAGGAATATTTTTGAAGGTTTTTCGGATCTTTCGGCAAAAAAAACGCCGCGAACATTCAAGTCCGCGGCGCGTTTTTTAGAATTCGCCTAATTAAAGAGGTTTTTAAGGGATTTTATCCCCTCCTTTATCCCTTCTTTCGTTCCCTCTTTGCCGAGCTCCTTCACAAGCTCCGCGGTAGCCTTCGGTATTATGGCTCCGAGAATATATGCCGATAGTTCCGTGGAAGTGTATCCTTTTTCGCCTCCCACATTTTCAAAGTGGAACGAGGGCAGGGGCATTTCGACAACCTTTCCGTTCATTCCGCCGCGCATTTTGCCGTCGGCAAAAACAATCTTGCCCACTATGAACCTCATTGGCTCTCCGCTTTCGGACTTTACTTCCTCTGTTTTCTGGTCCTGTTTTTCAAGTTCGCTCTTTTCGGTAAAGCAATTTAATATGTCGGTGAGGTTGGACTTGGGAGAGGATAATATTCCCTCCATGGAAATTTCGGCTGCAAGATCAAGCCCTATGATTCTTATTTCGTCTATCCTGACGAGCTTTTTGCCTATCAAATCCATAGGATTGACTCCAAGATCTATGTAGGCGTTGCTGAAGGCTATCGCGTTTCCCTTGGAGTAATTTTTCGGATTTTCCAGCCAGAAATCCCTTACGTCCACGGATTGGTTGAAGGGGTTTATCGTTATGGCGCCCATTCCGCCGTTTAGCCCCATGCTTTTGGTGTATTCCCCGAACAGCCACGTTCCCAGCCAAGAAGATCCCCAGTAGAGGAGAACGAATAGAAGTATCACGCAAAGAGCAGTAAGCTTAAAGAGGCTAAACAGACAACCTCCCTTTCTAAAATTAGCCGTTTTCATGCATTGGAGGGTTTCAAATTGTGAAAAATTTTGCAAGAATGTTTTAAAGGTTAGACGGCGCGAAAATTCCCAGATAAATTAGTCATAAAGCTTGCAAAAGGGGAGGGAATAAAAAATATCCTTTCACGCATATGAAGATTAGGACTTTTAACGGATTGCGCCCCCGTGTTTCCGAGGCGAAAGACATAGCAAGCCTTCCCTACGACGTTGTCAATTTCGAGCAGGCGAAGGCGGAGGCAGAGGGAAAGCCTCTCAGTTTTATGAGGGTTGTCCGTTCGGAGATAGAGTTGCCGGAGGGAACTGATCCGTATTCCAGCAAGGTTTACGACCACGCCGCTGAAAATTTTTCGAAGCTTGTGGAGGGGGGGCATCTCGTCAGGGAAGGGGAGCCTTGCATGTATCTTTACAGGCAGCGCATGGGGGAACATTCGCAGACGGGCCTCGTGGCGGTGTTTAGCGCGGAAGACTACGATTCGGACGTGATAAAGAAGCACGAGAAGACCAGAAAGGCGAAGGAGGACGATCGCTACAATCTGACCCGCCGTTTGAGGGTGAATACAGGGCCGGTTTTTTTGACCGTAAAGGACGGGACAGCACTCGATGAAATAGTGGATAATAAGAAGGATTCGGACGCGCTTTTCGATTTTACGGCCGACGACGGAATTCGCCATACGGTGTGGAAAATTTCAGATGCGGAGGTTTTGAAGAGGATAGTTGAAACCTTCGATAAGATTCCCTGCGCGTACGTTGCCGACGGGCACCACAGGAGCGCCAGCAACGCGCGCTGCGCGAGGGATCTGAAGCGGGAAAATCCGAACCACACCGGAGACGAAGACTACAACTGGTTTTTGTCGGTGGTGTTTCCTGCGGGACAGCTGAAGATTCTTCCGTACAACAGGGTTGTCAGGGATTTGAACGGATTGGAGGAGCAGGAATTTGTAGGAAGGCTTTCCAAGGTTTGTCGGGTAAGTCCGGCTTCCGATAAGGAGCCTGCTTCTCCGAAGAGCGCCAGAATGTATCTCGGGGGCAAGTGGTATGCTTTGGATTTCGAAAATTGGAGCGGTTTGGATCCGGTGGCTTCCTTGGACGTGTCGCTTCTTCAAGAGAGGGTTTTGTCGCCCATTTTGGGAATAGGGGATCCGAGAACGGACGAGAGAATAGATTTTGTGGGAGGGATTCGCGGGACAGCGGAGCTGGAAAGGCTTGTGGATTCGGGGGAATTCAAAGTGGCTTTTTCGATGTACCCGACTACCGTGGCAGAACTTATGGACATAGCTGACGCCGGAAGCATAATGCCCCCCAAGAGTACTTGGTTCGAGCCGAAACTTCGCTCGGGTCTGTTTGTGCACACCTTCTGACAAACAGTTCCTTTGCAAATTTTCGCGGAATGGGTAAAAGGTCGATTCGGCTTTGACTATTTTTCCGGTTTGGTTTTTAATCGAATTGCATGCATCTTTTAAGAGCGATAATTTGCCTATGCCTATCGGTTTTTTGCGCGTCCGTTTCGGGCGCGGCGGAGGCGTCCAAGTTTGAACGTAGGGCAGCGGAATTTGCCAGATACATGGATTTCGACCGCGATTCCTCGTTCAAGAAGCCGAGTTTGTCGGAGATACAAAGTTTGCGAGACGCCTCTTCGGATTCCTACGCGAAATACATTTTAGGAGTGTGCTATTACTGCGGGCTCGTCGATGGCAAGAAGGATTCTGCAAAGGCTTTTTCCCTTTTTTCGGAATCGGCTAAAGTGGGGAATCCGTACGGATTTTTGGGGAGAGGGATTTCGCTCCAGAACGGGGACGGTTCCGGGGAGGCGCTTAAAGACTTTAAAAAATCGCTATCCATATTTCAAAAGATGGGAATTCCTCCGGAGAGAAGCGCATTGACGGGAATGGCAATATCCTATCTAAAAACCGGGCGCAATATAGAGGCGGTAAAACTTTTGGAGCTTGCCTCGGAATTGGGAAGCGGCAGGGCGAAGTCTATTTTGGCAAGGTGCAGATTGGAGGGTTTGGAGCTGGAAAAAAATCCGAAGCTTGCCTTGGAGCTGCTCAAAGAAGGGGCGGAGTCGGGAAACGCCGTGGCGCAAAATAATTTGGCAGCCTTGTATTCGTCGGACATATTGGGAACTCCAGACGAGTTCGAGGCGCTCAGATGGTACAAAAAATCGGCGGAAGGCGGATATGCGGCAGCACAGCTTTCGCTTGGAATGTTTTACATAGGGGGCAAGGGTGGGCTTCCGAAAGACTACGCCAAAGGTGTGGAATGGCTCGAGAAAGCGGCTGCGCAGAGAAATGCCGAAGCCCAGAATAATTTGGCAGTCTGCTACATGTCGGGTGCGGGCTGCCCGCAAAATCCGGCGGGTGCTGTCGAGTTGTATAAGACTTCAGCTTTGCAGGGATATGCCATAGCCCAAAACAATCTCGGAGATTGTTATTTCGAGGGAAAAGGCGTTGCCGAAAATAAAAACGAAGCCGTGAAATGGTACAGAAGGGCGGCATTTCAGGGGAATGTTTCGGCCCAGAGCAATCTCGGATACTGCTATCTTGAGGGAATAGGAATAGGAAAGTCGGCGAAGGACGCGATAAAGTGGATAAAGTCGGCGGCGGATGCGGGAGACGTTTCCGCCCAAAGCAACTACGGAAGCTGCCTAGTGAACGGAGTTGGGGTAAAGAGGGACTATGCCAAGGGTGTGGAGTACCTAAAAAAAGCGGCGGAGGCGGGCGATGCCCAAGCTCTTGGAAATCTCGGAGCGTGCTACTACAACGGTCTCGGAATAGAACAAGACACGGACAAGGGACTCATGCTGATACGGGAGGCCGCAAAAAAAGGCAACGATGAGGCCAGGTCGGCTCTGTCCAGAATACGCCGGTGATTTTTAAAAATTGGCTTTAAAAAATCGTTGCGCGGAATTTTTTCGCGGGTAGTCTGTAAGACGTGAATTATTTCCTGATAGACGGATTCAATATGGCGTTTAGATGTTTTTACGCCATGCCGGAGCTCACTCGGTCGGACGGATTTCCGACGGGGGCAATACACGCGTTTTTTTCGGGAATGGTTAGGCTTCTTTCGATAGAGGCTCCGCATCCGGCGTGCGCGTTTTTCGACAAGGGAGGCTCGAGCCGTCGCCGGGAAATTTTTCCGGAATACAAGGCCAATAGGGCTTCGATGCCGGAGTCGATGAGACAGCAAATTCCGGCTATAAAGGACATGTGCGATCTCTTCGGAATGGACGTATTCGAAGAGTCTGGGGTTGAGGCGGACGATTTGTTGGGAAGCATGGCGGTTAAGTTGCGCTCGAAGGGGGAGGACGTGACGATAGTAAGCGCCGACAAAGATTTCGCCCAGCTTGTTGCTCCGCATGTCAGGCAGATGCTGCCGCCAAACTCCAGAGTTAAGGAGTGGACGTTTTTGGACACTGTCGGAGTGAAAACCAAGTTCGGGGTTCCCCCGTCCCAAATAGCATATTTTCTTGCCCTGACGGGAGATGCCATCGACAATATTCCCGGAATAAACGGGGTGGGGCCGAAGATGGCGGCAAAGTGGCTCAAGGAATACGGCGACTTGGAGAGCGTGATATTTCGCAGCGACTGGCTGAAACCCGAAAAGTTTCGAAAGATAGTCGGAGAAAGCGCTGAAACGCTCAGAAGAAACTTGGAATTGGTAAAGTTGGATACGGGAATTCCGGTGTCGGATCCGAAAGTAGGGAAACCCCAATTCGGAGAGCTGTTGAAATTTTTGGACGAGATGGAAATGAGAAAGGGAATTCTTTCTCTCAGAAAATTTGCCAAAGAAGTTTACGGAGAGGAATTGTAGGGAGCACTCCAAGCGTGCCTTTTTGCGGATTTAAAATCCTCGCGTATCTTTTTGTTTTTTTGCGAAAAAATTAAAGAGAATTTTTTTGGCGTTTAAAAACCGAAGTATTCTTTTGCGTTTTGATAGGAGACGTCCGAGACGATCTTTCCCACGCTTTCCATATCCTTCGGGAGCCTTCCGAGCTCCATATCTTTGCCGAGTATGTTGCAGAAAACTCTGCGGAAATAGTCGTGCCTTATGTAGGATGTGAAGGAGCGCGAGTCGGTCAAAATTCCCACGAACCTTCCGAGTATGGAAAATTTCGACGTTGCCTCTATCTGTTTGCTGATTCCGTCTATCTGGTTCATGAACCACCAGCCGCTTCCAAGCTGCATTTTGCATGGAATTTGGGAGTCTTGGAAATTGCCGAGCATGGTGGCGAGCATTTCGGTGTCTTTGGGATTGATGTTGTAGAGAATCGTCTTGCCGAGTTTTCCGGCGGAATTGAGCCTGTCGAGATGTTCCGCGAGGGCTTTCGCGTAGTTCGATTCCCCCATTGAATCGAATCCGGTCTCCGGGCCGACCAATTCGAACATCTTGGTGTTGGCGTTGCGTATGGTTCCGATGTGAATCTGCCTGACCCATCCTCTGTCGTAGTCCATGGCGGCGCATTCGAGCAGCAGGGCGGTCTTAAACGACTCTATCTCTTCCGGGGCGAGCTGTTCGCCTCCGAGAATAGCCTTTTTGAAAGTTGTCTCTATTTCGTAGTAGGGGTTTTTTCTGAACCACACTTTCTCGACTCCGTAGTCGGAGGTCCGGCAACCCATTTCGTGGAAGAAATCGTGTCGGCGCTTTATGGCGTTGAGAAGGTCGTCGTATGAGCGTATCTCCATTCCCGCGGCCTGTTCGAGCTGGTTGAGGTACTCGACGTAAACGTTGCCCTTTTCTATTTGGAAGGCCTTGTCGGGCCGAAAAGTGGGCAGAACGGAAATTTCAAAGCCGCTTTTTGCGAGCGAATCGTGAACCGATAGGTCGGAAACTGGGTCGTCCGTGGTGCAGACCACTTTAACCTTGCTGTTTCTCAAAAATTCGCGGGCGGACAATCCTCCGTTTAAAATCTCCGAGGTTCTTTCCCAAACTTCCTCCGATGTTTTTTTCGACAAAAGAAGGTCGTCTATCCCGAAGTAGCGTGCCAGCTCCATGTGGGTCCAGTGGTAGAGTGGATTGCGCATGAGCCGGGGCATTGCTTCGGAGAACTTTTCGAACTTTTCCCTGTCGGGTGCGTCTCCGGTGCAGAATCGCTCCTCAACTCCGTCCGAGCGCATTGCGCGCCACTTGTAGCTGTCGAACTTCCACAGTTGCCAGATGTTTTTCCATTTGATGTCGTCCAAAATTTCCTTCGGATTTATGTGGCAGTGGAAGTCTATTATCGGAGCGTCGGCGGCGTAGCCCGAGTACAGTTCGCGGGCGTATTTATTTTCGAGCAGAAAATTTTCGTTTATGAATTTTTCCATGGCGAATATGCGTGTTTTGCAAATGTTTTCGGCTACCCTACGGCCTTTCTTACCCGGAGGCATGATTCTACAAACTTCTCAAGCTCGCAGAGGGGAAGCTGCGTGGCCGCGTCGCTCATTGCCGAATCCGGATCGGGATGCGTCTCTATAAAAAGCCCGTCTGCCCCCGCTGCGACGGCGGCCAGTGCCAATGGGCCCTCGTATTGTCTCTCTCCAGAACTGACCCCGTTTCCGGCTCCGGGCAGCTGTACGGAATGGGTGGCGTCGAAAATAACGGGAGCTCCGTTGCCCTTCATTATCCCTATCCCGCGCATATCGACAACCAGATTTCCGTATCCGAACGTCGTTCCGCGCTCAGTCTGCCAGATTTCCGAGGCTTTGGCGAGCTTGAGTTTTTCCACCACGTGCCTCATGTCGGTTGGGGCGAGAAATTGACCCTTCTTGACGTTTACTGCCCTTCCGGTTTTTGCCGCGGCCAATAGAAGATCTGTCTGCCTGCACAGAAAAGCAGGTATTTGAAGGGCGTCGCACACCTTCCCAACCGGTTTGCATTGGTGGGTTTCGTGGACGTCTGTTATTGTGGGAAGCCCGAAGGATTCCTTCACCTTTTCAAATATTCTCAGACCTTCGTCGAGTCCGCAACCCCTCGGGCTTTTCGCGCCGGTCCGATTCGCCTTGTCGAAGCTTCCCTTGAAAACCGCCACTATCTCGTCTCCGAGAGATTCGGACATGCGGGCGATTCTTTCCGCCACTCGCATCGACAGATCCTCGCACTCCAGCGAACAGGGGCCGGCTATTACGAGCATTTTGTTTTTATCGAAAATCATCGCGAATTTATTTGGAGGATTTTGCCCTCTTCAGAGCTTCGCCTACAAACGCGCAGAAGAGCGGATGGGGCTGGCTCGGCTTGGATTGGAACTCCGGATGGAACTGCACTCCGACCATCCAGGGATTTTCCGGAATTTCCACTATCTCCACAAGATTGCGTTTCGGATTTACTCCGGAAATCTTAAGGCCGGCCTTTTCGAGCTTTTCGCGAAACAGGTTGTTAAATTCGTACCTGTGCCTGTGGCGCTCTCGTATTCTCTTTTCTTTGTAGGCCTTCACGGCAAGCGTTCCGTCGACGAGCTCGCACTCGTACGAACCAAGGCGCATAGTGGCTCCCTTGTCCGTTATGTTCTTTTGCTCGTCCAACAGCGAAATTACAGGGTATTGCGTTCCGTCGTCGAACTCCCCGCTGTTGGCCCTCGAAAGCCCCGCGACATTTCTTGCGAATTCAATAACGGCTATTTGCATTCCCAGGCATATTCCCAAATACGGAATTTTATTTTCCCTAGCGTACTTGGCGGCAAGTATTTTGCCCTCTATTCCGCGGTCTCCAAATCCTCCGGGTATCAGGATTCCGTCTATTCCCTTGAGATATTTTTCAGCCCCCTCCCTCTCTATGTCCTCCGAGTCGACGCGCTTGACAGACACGCGGCAGTCGTTGCCTATCCCGGCGTGCGCTAGAGCTTCGTATATCGACTTGTAGGCGTCCTGAAGATCTATGTATTTCCCGACCACCGCTATGTTTGTGGTTCCCGACTTGGGATCTATTATCCTCTTTACTATGGTGTTCCAAGCGCTCATGTCGCTCTCTTTGGCGTCTATTCCGAGCTTCTTGACCACTAGGGAATCCATTCCTTCGTGGGCGAGGGCGCTTGGGAGTTCGTATATGGAATGTTCGACGTCCCTCTCCTCTATGACGGCGTTTGGCTCGACGTTGCAGAACATGGACAATTTTTGACGCATGTCGGCGGAAATGGGCTTTTCCGTTCTGCATACGAGAATGTCCGGCTGTATTCCTATCTCGCGAAGCTTTGCGACGCTCTGTTGAGAAGGCTTCGTTTTCAGCTCGCCTGCGGCTTTCAGGTAGGGTATCAGAGTGACGTGGATGAAAAGCACGTTTTCTTTGCCCACTTCGAGCGAAAACTGCCTCATTGCCTCGATAAAGGGAAGTCCCTCTATGTCCCCCACTGTTCCCCCGATTTCCGTTATCAGGACGTCCACTCCCTCGCCGGCGGCATACAATCTGGACTTTATTTCGTTTGTGACGTGCGGAATGACCTGCACAGTCTTTCCGAGGTAGTCTCCGCGGCGCTCCTTTTGGATTACGCTTTCGTAAATTTGACCGGAGGTGAGATTGTTAAATCGGCTGAGCTTGCCGTGAGTGAAGCGCTCGTAGTGCCCGAGGTCGAGGTCTGTTTCGGCTCCGTCGTCTAGGACGTAAACCTCCCCGTGCTGGAACGGGCTCATCGTGCCCGGATCTACGTTCAAATAGGGATCGAATTTTTGTATTCTGACTTTAATTCCGCGAGTCTCGAGGAGAGCCCCCAGCCCCCCCGAAGTGAGCCCCTTGCCCAAAGATGAAACTACTCCTCCTGTGATAAAAATGTATTTCATTTCGGGGCTTATTTAAAAGCCCAAACGGGCGGGGTATTGCAACATAAAAATTTCTCCATGGGCTCTTGCTGGCGTTCTTTGCGGGAAAATAGCGAAAAATTTTTACTCCGCGAGCGCCGCGAAAATCAAAACCGCGGCAACCACTGCCGCCAACGACAAAAGAGCCAATATGGCGGCGGGTTTGAAACGCGGCGGTTTGGCTGCTTCGCGCTCGTCGACGAACAAGCTGTTCATTCGCTTTTGGAATCCTTTTTGAAGGGAAAAGTCGTCCATCGCAACCCCTTTCTTCGGGGGAATGGTAAGGATAAAACGGAGAGGTTCAATATAAAAAACCTCCGGAAGCCGAATTTTTGTCCCGGGGAAATGATTTATTTCCGCCGCTCGAATTTTTTCGAGGGCAGGGCTTCTATAAATTTTTTCCCGTAGCTCTTAGAAAAAATTCTCGAGTCCAATATGGCTATTCTGCCCGAGTCCCTCTTGCTGCGTATCAGCCTCCCTACCCCCTGCCTGAATTTGATTATAGCCGACGGCAAAAATATCTTCTGAAAGGAATTTCCCCCGAGGGCCTCGAACCTTTCCATGCGTGCCGCTAGCAGCGGGTGGTTAGGATTTTCGAAGGGAAGCCGGGTTATCACCACTTGCGACAAAGTCTTTCCCGGAATGTCTATTCCCGTCCAAAATGTGTCCGTTCCGGCAAGGAGGGCATTCCCGGCTTCCTCAAACCTGCGAATTATTTCCGAGCGCGACATTTCCCCCTGTACGAAAATTTTTCTGCCGCCGAGAAGCCCCGATGCCCTGATTATGTCGACCGTTCCCTTGAGCTCCCTGTAGCTGGTAAACAAAGCCAGAGTTCCGCCGTCGATTTGAAGGGAAAGGGAGGAGATTTTTTTTGCCAGATATTCGCAGTCCTGCCTCTTCGAATTTTTATCGGGCTCGGGGGCGTCGGAAAATATTTCGACGAGCATGTTTTTGTCGTAGTCGAATGGGGACTTTACCGAGCATTTTTCGGCGTGTTCCGCCCCTATTCTCGAGGCGAAGTCCTCCATGTTTCCGTCGGAGTCGGACGCGAGGGTTGCCGAGGCGAGAATAACGGGAGAAGTTCCGGAAAACAAAATTTTTCTAAGTATCGGAGCTATGTCCAGGGGTGCCGCGTTGATAGCTATGTTGGAGCTTCCCGTCTTTTCCAGCCAGTACACCGAACTTTCCTCGTCGCCCAGGTATATGCAGGACTCAAGCGAGTTCTTTATTCCGACAATCCTCTTTCTATGGTCCCTTATTTCGGCGCACAGAGAATCGGTGGGAGCGTTTTGCTCGAAAGATTTCAGCATGTCCGCCACCGAATCCAAAGAGTTTGGCAATTCGTCCGATTCCCAGTTCGGGGAGGTAAGCCGCACTGTGTCGCGCATTGCCACGTAGTTTTCGCCTATCCTGCCGAAAAAATCTTCGCAATTAGAAATGGCTTTGGAAACCGTCATTTTGTCCCAATGTTCGGCGAGAGTTCCCCGTGTGATCAAGCCCCGCTTCTTCGAAGGATCGTAGATCCTTTTTAGCTCGCGCATTATTCCCCCCTGCGACAATCCTATTCCGAAACATTCCGAGGCAACTTCGGGAATTGTGTGGGCCTCGTCCAAGACGAGCATGTCGTTCGGGAACAAAATTCCCGATTCTGAGTCCGCCCCTGCCGCTATCAGAGAAAACAGCAGGTTGTGGTTCAGAACCACCACGTTCGCGCGGGCGATGTTTCTCCTTGCGGCCTGGTAGAAACACGAGCCGTCGGAACAGTTGCGGGAGTTGCACGAGGACGAATCGGCGTTAACCCAGCTCCAGACGTCCGGATCTGGTGGAGGCGACAATTCCTCCAACAATCCCGTTTGGGTGGAAGCCGCCCATTCGGCTATCCTCTCGAGCTCCTTCGATTCCTCCGAATCGAACAGCTCCTTCTTTTCTGCCAAGGCTCTCTTGAGCCTGTGTGTGCAGAGATAGTTGGATTTTCCGACAAGCAGGGCGTGTTCGAAGTCCGCACAGTCCGACAAATCTTCGACCGACGAGAACAACAGGCGGGCTCTCGGCAGGTCTTTTTCCATTATCTGCCGTTGAAGGGCTATCGTGCGGGTGGACACCACGAGCTGCTTCCCGCCTCTTTTTGCCTCCACTATTCCCGGAATTAAGTACGCGAGTGTCTTTCCAACCCCCGTTCCCGCTTCGAACAAAAGCGATCCTCCCGCAGCCAGCGTTTGGGCGCAAAAATACGCCATCTTCTCCTGCTCCGGCCTGTGTTCAAAATTGGGAAGTGCGGAGGCGTATCCGCCGTCCCCGAATATTCTTTCGCACAAATTGGGAAGATCGCTCTGCAGTTTTCCGCCCACTTCGCTATTTGTCGCATCTGAATTTTAAGGCGTGCTTGGCGGCCCTCATCAGGCCTCCAAAACTTCCGAACGTGTCCCGCACGGCGCTCGGTTCGTATCCGCTGTGGAGCATGCAATCCTTGCACTCCGGACGCGTTCCCCGATGCCCGAGATCGTACTTGTCTATCTCCTCCATGAGCTCTTTAAAAGTTTTGCAGTAGCCGTCGTTTATGAGGTAGCAGGGCTTTTGCCAGCCAAGTACCGAGTAGGTGGGATTGCCCCACGGAGTGCAATCGTATTCCTGCTCACCCTTCAGAAAGGCGAGAAACCCTGGAGAGTGGTTAAATACCCACTTCTTGTGCGGATTGCAAAGAATCTTGCGGAAGAGCTCAACCGTCTTTTTCCTCTCGAGAAATATGTCCTGGCAGGGCGCTTTCTCGTACGGGAATCCGGGGGAGAGCATCATGCCCTCCACTCCGAGGGCGGTTATGTCGTCGAAAAATCCGCGAACCTCCTCGGGATCGGCGTCGTTGAATATGGTGGTGTTGGTGGTCACCCTGAAGCCCCTCTTCAAAGCCTCCTTTATTCCCTTTATGGCGGTGTCGTACGCTCCTTCGCGGCCCGTGCTCTTGTCGTGCATTCTGCGGGTTCCGTCCAGATGGAAGCCGATGGAGAGGTATTTGCTGGGAGTGTACAAATCCACCTTTTGCATGAAAATCTGGGCGTTCGTGCACATGTAAACGTACTTCTTCCTATCGATAAATCCCTTTATCATCTCCGGCATTTCCGGATGTATCAAAGGTTCCCCCCCCGCTATGCTCACTACGGGAGCCCCGCATTCTTCGAGGGCTGCCCAAGCCTTTTCCTTTGGCATTCTGAGGTCGAGAATTTCTTTGGGATATTGTATTTTCCCGCATCCGGCACATTTTAGATTGCACTGAAAGAGCGGTTCGAGCATCAGGACGAGAGGGTATTTCTTCTCGCCCTTTAGAGATTTTCCGATGGCGTATTTCGCAACGGTTATTACTTGAGACAGGGGGACTCCCATATTTTTCCTTTGTGGTTTTCAAGCGCTGGTCGTCGCGGCTTCTGCGGCGAATTCGCTTTCTATCGCAATTTATACTGCACGCAAACGAAAGCAGTAGATAGGTGTTTCTTCAACAATATTTTTTACTTTTCTTTGCCGCGCGGCGGCAGAGATGGGAAATTTTTTGAAAAGGTAAAAAAGAGACAAGAATAGGCTTGTAAAGCTCGCCAAATAGTTTGAAGTGTTGTGCATCGTCGGCTTTGTGGATTATCTCCGCGAAGGCGTTTTTGTTGCGCAAGGATGGTATGGCAGAGAATTTTATAAGAACCGCATTGTTGGGAATGGCGATCGTAGCCTTGTCGGGCGCGGATGCAGCCGTGTTCCAGTTGAAGAACGGAGACAGGATAAGCGGAGATTTGTCTGCGCATCAAAAGGCCGGAAGCGTGACCGTGACAACCGGATTCGGTGAGTTGACCATTCCCAAGTCTGCTCTTGAAAGCGCCGTAAACAGCGACGGCTCCGCGGTTTTAGACATACCTCTTCCGTCCGAGATGGTAGTGGACGCGGCTGAGGGGCAGGTCGATTCCGCCCCGACCCCCGCCGAGGCGGAATCCGAACCGGCTCCCCTTCCCGAAGAGCCGAAAGATCCCCAATGGGTTCAGGACTACCGTTCTTTCGTCAAGTCGTTCTTTCCGGAAAACTGGCAGTTTAGGGTCAGAGGCGGTATAGAGTATAGGGAAACGTCCTCTTCTAGCACTTCCTACGAGTTCGCGGCAGACGCGAAGCGAGTCTGGGACGACGCGGAGTTCGATGCGACAATCTATTATAACTACGCGACCGAAACCATAGACAATCTCACGGGTAGAACCGCCGACAAGTACGGCATAAATACTTCCTACAAGCAAGTTTTCGACCAGTCGCTAAATTGGTATCTGCAAAATCTTGCCGGGTATAAAGTCGACTGGGTGAAGGGGATTCGCGACCAGTTTGATGAGGCCGTGACGGTTGGTTATCGCTTCGAGTGGGAGGAGCACGATGTAGTTTTGGACATTGCTCCCGGTCCTGCCGTGAGGTACGTCAACGCATACAACTACGACCAACATTGGGTCGCGATGGGAGTCTTGACAGAAGAGCTCACCTGGAAGATAAACCAACTTCTTCGCTTCGAGCAGAAGCTGTACTTGGGCATAAACGTCACCAACTACCACAAGTATTCCGCCAACTTCAATTTGGGCTTGATAATCAGGGCCACAGACGTCATGGACATAGCTCTCCGCTATTCCTACGAGTACGATTCAATCAACGACAGCGAAGCTCAAAAATCGGAGCAGCGCCTGTTGCTTGCGTTTGAATTTCCCTTTAACTGGAAATACTGAACTTATTTCGGAAAAAATAAAACAGGGTAAAAAAATATGAAAAAACCAATAAGAGTTGCGGTGACCGGCGCGGCCGGTCAGATAGGATACTCTCTCTTGTTTCGCATAGCAAGCGGGGACATGCTGGGTCCGGATCAGCCCGTGGATCTGAATCTGATAGAGATTGAGCCGGCGTTGAAGGCCCTCGAGGGAGTCAAGATGGAGCTCGACGACTGCGCGTTTCCGCTCCTTAACAGCATAACGTGCACTGCCGATCTGAAGCAGGGATTCAAGGACGCCAACTGGTGCCTTTTGGTTGGAAGCGTTCCGAGGAAGGCCGGAATGGAGAGGTCGGATCTTTTGGGAATAAATGGAAAGATTTTCATAGGCCAGGGAAGGGCGATTCAGGAAAACGCATCTTCCGACGTTCGCGTTTTAGTAGTGGGCAATCCGTGCAATACAAATTGCTGGATAGCCAAGGAGAACGCCAAGGATATCCCCTCCGACAGATGGTTTGCAATGACGAGGCTCGATGAAAACCGCGCCAAGGCCCAGTTGGCCCAGAAGGCGGGAGTCCACGTATCCGAGGTGACAAACATGACCATATGGGGGAACCATTCGTCGACGCAGTATCCCGACTTTTACAACGCCAAAATCGGAGGCAAGCCGGCTAGCGAGGTCATAAAGGACGAGGTTTGGGTAAAGGAGACTTTTATTCCCACCGTTCAAAAGAGGGGATCTGCCATAATAGCCGCCCGCGGTCTTTCCAGTGCTGCCAGTGCGGCAAACGCCGCCATGGAGACTGTCAAGACTCTCGTAAATCCGACTCCCGAGGGAGATTGGTTCAGCGTTTCCGTATGTTCCGACGGCAGCTATGGAACTAAGGAAGGAATCATGACGTCTTTCCCGATTCGCACCGACGGCAAAAAGTGGGAAATTGTTAAGGGATTGGACATCAACGAATTCTCCAAGCAGAAAATCGCCGAGTCCGACAAAGAGCTCGTTGGTGAAATAGAGGCGGTAAAGCAGATATTTTCCAAATAGGGATTTTCTGTTTTTTTGATATAAAAAAGAGGGCGGTATTCCGCCCCCTTTTTTTTATTTTTCTGGAGCGGATAAATATTTATACAATCAAAAGAAGTTCTTTTTTATTTCCGGTTTTAAGGATTAAATTCAAGGGAAAATTTTTTGTTTACGGTACCGTTTTTTTGAGTCTTCATACGCTAATGAGCGGCGTTTGGGCGTCGCAAAAATTTTGCCGCGCGGGATTCTTCGTATCGCCAATAGTTCATTTTGTGAAGCTTACTTCTGCCAGCTACAAACTGACATCTTGCCAATTTCACAGGGAACTTGCATTTGTTGCAATATTGGCGATTTTTTTAATAAAAATAACGTCTAGTAAAGACAAATGATGATTTATAATGAAATGGGATAATGTTTTGAATCCCGCAAAAATAAAGGGCTTCCGTGGAGGAAGCCCCTGTTTAAAGAATTAGGTCGCCGGAGATTCGAACTCCGAACCAATTGCTTAAAAGGCAACTGCTCTACCATTGAGCTAGCGACCCATATAAATTGAAGTCACGGAAGGTAGCACGATCGGTATGGTTATCAAGTTTTTTTTTGATTTATTTTACCGTTCGCCGGCGCTTTTCGGCGCGCATTCTAAGCGTCGTTTTACGCCTTTTCAACCTTGCCGGCCTTGAGCGCCTTTGCCGATACCCAAACGCGCTTGACGGATCCGTTCGCCGTGCGAACTCTTACCCTTTGGACGTTTGGCTTGAAGGTGCGCTTCGTCTGCTTGACGAGTTGCAGGCCTATGCCTCCGCTCTTCTTGCTCTGACCATTAGGAATAATTTTGCGGCCCTTAACGGGGCGCTTTCCGGTTATGCTGCATACTCTCGACATACGATAAATCCTTTCCTATTACGCCCTTTTAGACATTGCGGCCGCTTTGACGGCGCTCGCGCGCATTTTGCGGCGGCGCGAGGCCAACAGCCTCTGCCTTCTCGGATTGGGCTTTTTGTTTGCGCCCTTCTTGACGGGCTTGCGTTTTGCTTTTGACGACCACTGTACGAGACCGCTCATGTCGATATCTTTCCGTTCTGTTCTTTGTAAATATAAATTAAAACGGAGCAGGCTAACTTTTTTTTTCTCGCTTTCCAGCTTTTTTTTCAATTTTTTTCTATTTTCTTTGCCCGTTTTTTTCTGAGCATTTTTGAAACTTTATTGCGGGACGGGCGTTCGACAAAGTTGATGTTAAGTTGTATGAAACAGGAAAACGCTGAAGATCCCGACGCGATGCTTATGCTGGAGGCGGCAGGGGGTTCCGAAGGCGCCCTGAGGATACTCGTGGAGAAGTGGAAGAATCCGCTGATGAATTATTTTTATCGGTCGGTGTGCGATGTCCACATTTCTGAAGATCTCGCTCAACAGACTTTTATAAATTTATGGAAGGCGAGAGCGGGATATTCGGCTTCGGCGAAATTTTCCACGTATTTGTTTTACATAGCGCGGAGGGTTTTGATTAGCAGGTATAGAAAGGAATCGCGCCGGCGGGTGTCGGCTTGCGATCCGGCGGATTTGGATTGTCAGGTGGACGGGAGGGAAAGTTTGGACGTGGGAGAGCTTGAGGAGCTTTTTTATCTCGCGTTGAAGGAGTTGCCGGAGAACCAGCGCACGGCGATACTGCTTCTTAAGCAGCAGGAGCTGTCGTACGAGCAGATTGCCGAAACGATGGGAGCTTCGGTTCAGGCGGTGAAGACATGGGTGCATAGGGCTCGTTTGGCTCTAAGGGAAGTTTTGAGAAAATCGCGAATGTAGCGGAGAGATGAATATCGACGAAAAAATAGATTTTTTGCTTTCTCGGAAACCTTGCGAAGTTTCGGAGGGATTTTCCGACAGAATCGTGAAGGCCATACTCGAAACGGAGTCGAGTTCGGACATAGACGATTTTGTCGATTCGGCGCTTTCGGAATTTTCGGTTAAGGTATCGGAGGGATTTTCCGACAGGGTTCTTTCGAAAATCGGCGAGGAAAAATCGAAGAGGGGTTGGATCGGGCTTTGTCTGAATTTGGCGGCGGCTTCCGCGATTGGAGTGGCGGCTGTTTGGGCTGGGTCGCTTTACCTTCCGGACTATTCTCGCGGAGGGTCCGATACCATAGCCTCTTCCTACGCTAAAATAAACAAGATTTCGGACGAGATTTCCTCGATAAAAACAGTGCTGGTTCAAGAGGAATGTCTAGACATTTTGCTGTAGGTTTTTTGCCGATTTTTTGCGTTTGGCGGCTGTTTGGGTTGGGTCGCTTTACTTTTCGGACTATTCTCGCGGAGGGTCCGATACCATAGCCTCTTCCTTACGTTAAGATAAACAAGATTTCGGACGAGATTTTCTCGATAAAAACAGTGTTGAGGAATGTCTAGAGATTTTGCTGTAGGTTTTTTTGCCGATTTTTTGCGTTTGGCGGCTGTTTCCGCGATTGGAGAGGCGGCTTTTTGCGGAAGTGTTTTTCTTTGTTAAATCTGAAAATATTTTTCCGATTTATTACCTGCGCGCGGAACAGTTGGGGCGCGCAAATTCTAACGATCCGACGGGACCCGAAAAGTTCCGCGTTTTTCGAGGGTGCGGGGACGATTTTTCGCCGGAAAAAATTCGATTTTTTAGCGGAAAATTTTTCTTGCACGGAGGGAATGCCTATACTAACTTACCATACCAAGAAGGGCGCAGTTATCGGCGTCCTGTCGTTCACAACCCCGAATTTTCTACCCATATGAAAACCAGGAAAAGAAAAGCTTTTGCTCTCGTCCTCGCTCTTGCGATGATGGGATTCATGGTTTTGCTCGTCGTGACTTTGGCCACAATGGTCCAGATGCAGATGCGGATGAGCAGACAGACCATCATAGACCAGAAGGCCCGCCAGGCGGCGAAGTTCGCTGCGTATCAGGCCATGAATGCGGTGCAGGTATCGCTCGGTCCCGACCAGCGAATTACCGCAAACGCCATGATGTTCGACGACCAGTTGGCCCGCGGAATAACCGATCTCGACAGAAACTCCAAGTACACTTGGTGGGAGAATCCCATGGACATCACCCGCGAAGACGTGGAGAACATAGAAAATCTTTCGATAAGCCAAAACAGATATTGGGTAGGCGTCTGGGATTCGGCTATTGGAAAGGCTCCGGCTGCGTTTAGAAATGACGAGGACAGGACGAGCTATGCCGAAAGAATGGCGGATTCGGCGCTTACGTGGCTTGTTTCGGGCAACATAGTCAGGAGCGAGAACGACGTCGAGGGTTCCGAGGTGACGCACAAGCCCACGGTTTCTCTCGAGAAGGGCAATTATGTTAGGGCGGTAAGTAGCGGTTCGTACAAGAACGAGGTTCTTGGCAGCAATGACATAGACGTCCGAGCTCCGATAGTCACCCTTGAAAAGGATACCAATGCCATTACTGGAGAAAAGATAGAAGACGGCAAGGAGACAAGAATAGCATGGTGGGTTTCAGACGAGGGCCAGAAGGCTTCTCTCAATGCCGTGGCAACCAAGGAGGAGCTGACCCACGCCGGGGGAATAAACTACAGAATTCAAGGTTTGCCCTTCTATTCGGGAATTCACGCTCTTACTGTGTCGAATTTCGGAAACAAGAGCGGAATAAAAGCGTTCGATCTTTACTTCGACGACGACGACGACCAGAGCGGTTCGCTTGCTAAGATTCGCAATTTGGACGACGTCAGGGATCTGGACGTGATAAAGTCCGACAACGTCACTTCTTCCACTCTTCCCTCGAAGATATTTTTCCATGCAGCCACTTTCAATACAAAGGGCGTTCTTTCCAATACTAGGGAAGGGGGGCTTAAGAAGGACTTGTCGCTCGGTTTGATTCGCAAGGACAACGGAAATGAGCCCGAGGAGCCGGACGACGACTCGCAGGAAACTCCTCCGGAATATTTCGAGAGACCCTATGGAATTGCCGGCTATGAATATAAAACCAGCACAGCTTATCCCATACTTCCCTTCTCTTCAAACCAGTCTAGGCGCAATCTTTCCAAGAACAAGCTCAAATACAGGGGGCATATGTTCGGTCCCCAGCAGTACGGGCACGAGGACGTCGAGAGCACGGGTGTCGGGTTCGACGCGGCCAGCGCGCTTGCCAATGTCATGCAGACTTATAGCGACACCTATCTTTACAAAGATCCGGGCGGGCCCCTTTGGGATCAGCTTCGATCCTATTACAACCTCCGTACGGACGACTCTGGAGAAAAGAAGCTTAAGCCCCGTCAGCAGACCGACGACAGGCACGGATTTAAGCCGATTGTAAAGAGATTTCAGGTGTTTTTCGTTCCGTCGTTTGTAGATTACAGCGGCGCTTCTAACTGCGTTTCCGGCGACTATGGTGTTCGTCTCCACATAATTCCCCTGATGGTTCTCTGGAATCCGTATGACGCGAAGATCGACGGAGACACGTATTACGTGGTGAGAGTTTGCAACTTGAAGAGGTCGAATTCTCTCGGCGTGTTCAGGCTTGCTGTAGGGTATGTCGCTCCGAACCAGCGCTTCCAGTGCTTGAGGGATTTTCGCACGGAAAAAATTCCAGTTCAGACGACGTGGGGATACAACTTCGCTTTGAAGGAGTACAATAACAGAGGCCATAACTACAGCGGCGGAGATGCTAAGGCAATATTCCCCACGGCTTCTCGCCAGTACAACATCTCTGAGAACACTGCTTGGTATTCGCGCAAAATGTATCCATTAGGATACGGCCAGATGGCCAATCCCGACGGGTACGACAGCGGAAAGAACTACGTCTATCAGACGAGTTCCCAGACAGAGGAATATACAGGCTTGAAGGTCAATGACAACCTTCTGGCGAAGGTGACAAAGGTTCCCCTGTACTTGAACAATCTCATAGTCAGCATAGAGCACGGAAACTACTACACGCAGTATCCCTCCACTTATTACGGATTCAACGGTCAGCAGGAGTTGGACGAGCCCAATGCGTGGTCGAGTTCTTACGCCCAAGATAGATGCGAATACGTAGTCGGCGACTTGCACTTTGTAATTTACGACAAGACGGGCATTCCTGCCGGCAAGGCAAAGGTATTCGCCATGACGAAGGTTCTGAACTATCTCGGCAAGCCTACGGCTTCAGTCAGGGCGGGAATCGACGGTCCTAACGGGGCGATCTCCGTAAGCGGAAGCGACAACGTTTACGAAAAATTAGGGGCTACGCTTCGCGGCCTTGACGACGGCGGAGTTATGGGCAACTGCTTCTATCTGGACGTTCCGCACGCGGAGGTAGAGCATATAGCCCGCTATAACAGAAACAGAACATACGACAACAAACCCTACGAGGTTCTTTTCAATCTGCTGGAGGTTAACCAGAATCAGCGTTCTTACGGCGGAACCGTCATTCCCAACGAGATCTCCCAGATTGCTGTCGATATACAGCCGATGGCCGGTATTTGGACAGAGGGCGGAGGCAATTATCCGTTTACGCCGAGAGCCAATTCTACGCCTATGCACTACGGGATGAGCAGTCTTCTAGTGTACAGGGCTTCTGGCAATTTGGCTTCTTATGCGACGATCAATGGTCCATGGTGGACGAGTTCCACCGCCAGCATCAGGAGTACTGGGGACTTTTGGAGATTGTTCTTGCAGGTTTACATTTGGAAATACGGCTCCAAAGATGTCATGGATATAAGCAAGAGTGGAGTCATATACAGAAGAGGATCCTATGGAAGCCCTTATTGGAACCAGCTCTTTACTCTTCCGTCCATGCACTACGTGTACGGAACTAGGATAATGCTCAACTACTACCAGCAGAGCTTCCCCGATCCAGCTAACACCACTTCGAGCAACAACTACTTCAACTACTTCTCTCCGGGCTTGGTTGTAGGAGTTAACGGGGATACTTCTCGCAATTACTACGTCACGGCTTTTGCGAACTACGATTCCGGAAGCTATCCGGATGCCAACTACTTCTTAAGTTGGATGCAAATTAATGTCCGCAGGCATTCCGCCAATTTCTGGATGTGCTATGGATCCAGCACTACGAGTAGGAGTAAGGATGCGGCTCCCTCGGCTAAGGAGGGCCTGTATGTGGCAACTTTCAGCAATTCCGGTTACAACTATGGTCCGCAACTCCACCAGCATTTGAGGAAAGACTATAAGTTGGTTCCCTACGGATATGTTTTCGGGTTGCCCTATCCCCAGGAGACTATGGGATTTTCCCCGATATTCAACAGGAGAATGTTCGTAAATAGCGATATTATGTCTTCGGCGTACGATGCCGAAAATAGCCCGAGAGAAATAGACTATGGAGACAACGCCTACGGAAGTTCGATAAACACCCTCGATACTACTACTGGAGCCGGAGTCTATCACGATATAGGAAGAATGCAAAATACCTATCTTGGATTCGGTCTAGCCCAGGGCGACAATGATGACGGCATTTCCGATCTCGGATACGACGTGTACGAGTCTGGAGGCTATGTCAGCGTTGGGACGAGCAAAAACCAGGGATCTGTTTACGAATCCGTTACGCACCACATTTTGAGGGAAACGGAAGTGGTGTCCAACCCGGCGGCTTTGGCAAGCAGCAGTTTGACCTTTGGAACCGGCGCCATATATTTCGGCTATGACAAAGACGCTACAAAGAGTAACGAGTTCATGAAAAGAACTTCGGGCAATCAAAGCTTGCAATCTTTGCAGACGACCTTTGCGATGGGCAATTCTCTCTGCCCCTCGAGGGTGGCTCCCGAGCGCAATTACCAGGTGACTTGGATGGACTATTCATCTCCCTGGACGGACGCCAATACAGACGGTCTTGCCGGTAAGCCGGACGGTAAACGCGCCTCCAGGTACACGGACGACAAGACAGTTCTCTACGACATGTCCTACTGCCTAAACAACATACTTTGGGACGAATACTTCTTCTCGACCCTTCCATATAGGCAGGATGAGGCGGACATTGCAATAAGTTCGGATTACGCAATGCCTCAGAATCCCCGTTTGCGCTACTATGTTTCCGATTCGGAAAAGCTGACATCCATGGATTTGAGGTCGAGCACTCGCGATGACCAGTTCACCGAAAACGCCTCCAAGTTCTGGATAAATGGGCCGTTTAACATAAACTCTACGAGCATAGACGCGTGGAAGACGGTCCTTGCCACCTACTACAACGTTCCGGTTGAAGGCTATACGAGTGGAACTGAAGCCAATAATTCGGCGGCTCCGTTCCATCGCTACGGAGCTCCGAACAAGGCCACGGCGTTTACATCATCTAGCTCCATCGCCAACGAGGCGCAGGTGTTCGACGGATTCCGCTCGCTAGATGACGACGAACTTGAACAGTTGGCAAGCGCTATAGTCGAGCACATCAAGGACAGAGGGCCCTTCTACTCCATGGCTGACTTTGTGAACCGCCGCACAGATTCCTACGCGGCCGAACAGCGCTATAACGATACGCAGCTTCGCAGAGCCGGGTTGATTCCCGCTTCTTATGGTGACGAAAAGAAATTCACCTATATTCCCCAGTACTCGGAATACGAGGACAGGGTTGATATAGACGACGGCTCCACGAGCGTGTCTACCGAGTTCAAGCATAAGATAGCGCACCTTCAGAAGGGCGTCTTGCAGGCGGCAATCGACGCGACCGAGATCAACTACGCTTTCCATAGGGACGACGATCTCATAATCAGCATCGAGAACGACAGGAATATGGCGGAGACATTCAAGTACGACCAAGCATACAGAATATTCCGCAACCCGACAGACGCGTGGGAAAACTGGAGGGGAGCCATAGGTCCGCAGCTGACCGGCGCTCCAACCTATCTCATGCAGCAGGATATTCTCGCAAGAATAGGTTCATTCCTTACCGCCCGAAGCGATACGTTTAAAATTCGCGCTTACGGCGAAATTAGGAATCCTATTTCCGGGATAGTTGAGGGCAAGGCATGGTGCGAAATGGTTGTCCAGAGGATTCCCGAGTACATCTGCGCAGAGCTTCCCAACCAGGAGGCGTGGAGAGTTAGCGGAAGGGAGATAGAGCTTGGAACCCAGAACGGCCAGAGAACTGAAAATGGAGAAGAGCTCGACGGAATAATGGACGAACTCGAACCGGTCAACAAGGCTCTTGGAAGAAGGTTCAAGGTAGTTTCCTTCAGATGGCTTAACGAAAAGGAAATCTAAATAGATCCCGGCGCTCGGTTTCGGCCGCGCGTCGGGTTTTTGTATCTTTTAAAGACAAACGTTTATATGAAAAAAATTTGTTTACTCCTATCGGTAATTTTTCTCGCATTGTCTTTTGAAGCGCTTGCCCAAAGCGCTCCGGCGGCGTCGGATTCCTCCGCGGCCTCCGAAAAACCAAAAGACGGGGCTCAAGGAAACCAATCGGAGGCCGTGGACGAATCTTCTTTTAGGGTAAAAGTTAAGTTGAAATTTTACAGATGGAGTTTCTCAAACAGGATTACGATTCCCTCATTGGACGGAGAGGTTGGAAGGCCTGTGCGCATGACAAAGGAGGAGCGCGAAGCACTAAGGAGGCAGGAAAAGGGAAGCGTTCCTGTTCTTTGGTACAAGTCTGGGGCGGCGGGGTCTGAACAGTGGACGCACATAGTGATGCAGCCGGGAAAGAAAACGACTACCCTATCGTACGAAGGACCAAAAGAGATAGTGTTTTGCGACAAGCTTCCTCCGAGAAACGACATGGAGGAGGCCTATTATAAGCCCATATCCAAGCTCGTGATACCCGATGGCGCGACAAACCTGTACGTGTTGATGTTTGTAAGGGGAAGTAGCATAAGGTTTTATCCGATGAATTTGTCTCCGGACAAGCTAAATAAGGATCAAGTGGCGGTTATGAACATGACTTCGCACCCGATAGCGGTCGATATGTCGGGCAAGAAAGTTTTGTTGAGGTCAGGGGCGTACAAAGTTTCCAACGCTTTGAGAAAGGGCGACGAGGTGGATCTTAGTATATTTCGCCGCGACGAAAAGAGCTGGGTGGAGGTTTACAAAAATAGGATAATAGCCACCGAGAACGAGAGAACAATTATTCTCGTTTACGACCCGTACGGGAAGAAGAAGCTCAATCCGAATATCGAAATGCTCACCCTTTAGCTTTGCCGGCATAGAGTTAAAAAAGCGCCTCTTTTTGGGGCGCTTTTTTTATGGTTTTTTGTGCCGCTTTACAGGGAAGAATTTTACTTTCCTTACATACTCTTCCGGGCAGCAAAAAAATAAAAAAAAGCTTTAAAAATCCGGGGAGTTGTATTGAGCTTAGCGCCTGTTTTTCGAAAAGAAAATGGCCGCGTTTTTCGAGCTGCAAAATATAGAGAAATACTTCGGAAGCAACCACGTCGTAAAGAACGTAAGCTTTCAGGTAAATTGCGGGGAGGTATTCTCGATTTTAGGTCCTAGCGGCTGCGGGAAGACCACGATATTGCGCATGGCTGGTGGCTTCGAGGAGCCGGAGTCGGGCTCCATTTGGCTGGACGGGAAGGAGATTACAAGCCTTGCCCCGAACAAGCGCAAGATAAATACTGTGTTTCAAAATTACGCGCTGTTTCCCCATATGACAGTGTGGGACAATATAGCGTTTGGCCCGAGAACAGCCGGAATGAAAGAACCCGAGGTATCCGAGAAAGTGGAAGGCATGCTAAAAATTATCAGGCTTGGGGAGCATGCCGACAAAAAGCCCGATATGATAAGCGGAGGACAAAAACAGCGGGTTGCGATTGCAAGGGCTCTGATAAACAATCCCAAGCTTCTTTTGCTCGACGAACCTCTGGCGGCATTGGATTTAAAGCTCAGGCAGTACATGCTTTTGGAGCTCGACAGAATCCACGACGAAGTCGGAACTACATTCATATACGTCACCCACGACCAGGGCGAGGCGATGAGTTTGAGCGACAGAATAGCCGTGATGAATAACGGGGTGATAGAGCAGGTCGGAACCCCCGCCGAAATTTACGAGACTCCGAGAACAAAATTCGTGGCGTCGTTCATCGGCGACACAAACTTTTTCGACGGGAAAATAACTTCGCTGATAGATTCCGAATATTGCAAAATAGACATGTTCGGGCTTGGAGAGTTCGCCTCCTACAACGAGCACAAATTGGGCGAAGGATCTCCGGTATCGGTTAGCATACGCCCAGAAAAGTTTAGAATATTCGACAAGTCCGAATCCGTTCCGACGGAGCTAAACAGCGTCGAGGCGGAGATTCTGGACATCGTTTACCAGGGCGCGCAGACGCGATACTGGCTGCGCAGCGGCAAATATCGAATAAACGTTCTCAGGCAGCACAACAGGTGCTATTTGGACACGCGCCAGCCCACTTGGGGAGACAAGGTTCGCCTCGCGTGGCACCGCGACGACATTACAACTCTCGAAAACGCGCCCCGGTAGCGAAATGGGAAACACTGAAAAATATCGCGGCAAGACGGGAATATCCGAAGCGCTACTTACGGCTCCATCGTTTTTTTGGCTAGCGTCATTTTTCGTAGTCCCGTCCGTTTTGATATTCGCCATCTCGTTCAAGATTTCTAACAGCTCCGGGGGCATAGGCGATATCTGGACTCTCGAAACGTGGTCGGGACTTTTGAGAACGGACTATTTGGCGATACTATGGAGAACTGTTTGGGTTAGCGCGGCAATAACAGCCATTTGCCTGCTGCTCGGAATTCCGGTGGGATATTGGATAGCCAGGCAGAGGCCCGGGGTTCGATACTGGTATCTGCTTCTCGTTATAGTTCCCCTTTGGACGAACTTTCTGATAAGAATCTTCGCTTGGAAGATAGTTTTGCACCCAGACGGATTCCTGAGGAGCGCTCTCGTTTACTCGGGTATAATTTCTCCTGACACTTTTTTGCTGAACAATATAGGCTCCGTTATAGCGGTGTCGGTTTACACCTACCTGCCGTTCGCGATTCTTCCGATATATGCGGCGGCGGAAAAATTCAACTTTGGATTGATAGAAGCGGCGGCGGACCTGGGAGCCTCTAGATTTAAAGCGTTTGCGTCGATATTTCTCCCGGGAATAAAAAGGGGAATTTTGACGGCGGTTTTGATAGTGATGATTCCTTCCCTCGGATCGTACGCGGTTCCTGATCTCGTGGGAGGAATAGACGGGGAGATGCTTGGCAATAAAATTGCACAGAGAGTCACCGCGAATAGAAATCTTCCGGAGGCTTCGGCTCTTGCCGCAATGTTGACTTTGATAATTACCCTTCCGATTATTTTTCTAATAGCCGGAAAGGGAGGAAAAATCTTGCTAAACGCAAGAAGGGCGGGAGGGGACAAATGAAGTCGCGCTACACGTCTCTCTTTATGACCGTTGCGGTGGCGGTGTTTATGTACCTGCCCATAGCGGTGCTGATAACTCAATCCTTTAACGCTTCTAAGTTCGGGGGAAGTTGGAAGGGGTTTTCCCTAAGATGGTACGAGGCTTTGTTTAACGATTCCTCAGTGATAGACGCGGCGGTAAACACTTTGATAATAGCCGCCGCGGCGACTGTGTTTTCCACCGTCATAGGAACATGCGCCGCGTGGGCTCTCCACAAGTACAAAACTTCGCTTCAAAACGTACACTACCTTCTGGTCTACGCCCCGCTCGTAATGCCGGATATTTTGATGGGAATAGGCCTGCTTCTTCTTTTTGTCAGCATGTCGGTGAACTTGGGACTGGCGACGGTCATTTTGGCCCACATAACGTTTTGCGTAAGTTTCGTCACATTTACCGTGCTGGCAAGATTGCAAGATTTCGATTTCGCCCTGATACAGGCAGCCCAGGATCTGGGGGCGGGGAGTTTTAGGATATTTTTCAAAATAATACTTCCCCTTCTTTTGCCGGGAATTGCGGCGGGGGCGTTGATGGCTTTTACTCTTTCTATGGACGATTTCGTGGTGACATTTTTCGTCGGGGGACCAGGCAGCACCACGTTGCCCGTCAAGGTTTACGGAATGATGAAGCATGGAACCCCCGCGGTAATAAATGCGCTTTCGGTCGTGTTTATGGCGCTTACTTTGACGGTGGCGGTGGTAGGGCAAATTCTCACTCACAAAAAACCCAAACAGGAAAAACTACAATGGGGAAAAAACTGAAAAAAATGGCGGTCGTTTTCGCCGCTGCCCTTGCGGCGGCAATTTCGGGGGGCTGCGGGCCTTCGGTTCCGAAGCTCAACGTTTATATGTGGTCGGATTACATAGACCCGGACATCGTGCAAAAGTTCGAGGACGAGAACGGTTGCGAGGTGGTGATAAGCATTTTCGACTCAAACGAGTCCATGTACGCCAAGCTGAAGGCTGGCGGAACGGGATACGACGTCATACTGCCGTCGAGCTACATGGCTAAGGTCATGAACGACGAAAAGATGATAGAAACTTTGGATTTGTCGAAGCTTCCGAATGTGAAAAATATAAACTCCGAATACATGAAGAAGCTGGCGCTGGACAAGACGTTCAAATACAGCGTTCCGTACATGATTTGCTACTCTTGCGTAGCTTACGACAAGGGCAAGTGCCCCAATCTTCCGGACACGTGGGGAGTTTTCGGGGATTCCAAATACCGCGGTAGAATGACGCTTCTAAACGACTACAGGGAAACGATAGGAGCGGCTTTGAAGGCTAACGGATACAGCTTAAATACTCGCGACGATTCCGAATTGGAAAAGGCGAAGGAAACTCTGCTAAAATGGAAGCCGAATTTGGCAAGGTTGGACAACGAGGGATATAAGAGCGGAGTTCAGTCAGGGGAATTCGTGGTAGTCCATGGTTATAGCGGAGACTTGTACCAAGTTTTAGAGGAGTCGAAAAATTTGGCGGTCATGATACCCAAAGAGGGAGTCTCTCTTAGTTGCGACGACTGGGTTATTCCGGCGGATTCGAAGAACAAGGATTTGGCGTACGCCTTCATAAACTACATGTGCGATCCGGAGAGCGCGGCGGCGAACATGGAGGTGACAAAGTACTTGTCTCCGGTCGACGGGGCTTCGAAGTTGATGTCCGACGAAAATGCAAAGTCCGTGGTCATTCCCAAAGCCGTTTACGAAAACGGGGAAATGATAATAGATCTCGGGGAGGATAATGCGAAGTACTTGAAAATTTGGGACGAAATAAAGATATCCCAATAGAGGTTTGGAAAGCGGGAGTTTCGGCTCCCGTTTTTTTTTGATAAAATCTTGAAAGAAAAAAACCGCGTGGATTATATTGTCTGGGAGTTTAGTTTAGAATTTTTCAAGGGCTGCGTTTGTTATGGTAGAGAGGTTTTTCGTTTCTCCGGTTCTTCCTCCGGTCGGGTTGGTGGCCGAGTGGATTGTCGGCAGGTTCGGGGAAAGGGCTAGGAAAAATTTTTCGAACTTTGGAGGGGTTCTCGTTTTGTGCCCCACGAGATTTGCGTGCTTGAATGTTCGAATCAGGGCGTCTGAAAAATACGCGCAAAGATTCGGAGTTGGAGGAGAGGCGGCTTTTACGGGAATATCCTTCAAAACTCTGGAGGACGTTTTGGCCGAGCTGACGGGCTCGGTGAAGCGCATGAATTCGGAGGAGAGGGCGGCGGCCTGGTTGAGGACATTCTCGGAGGTGGAATCTCCCGCGTTTCCGGTCCCTTCGAGGTCGGAGGCTCTTGAGGCTTCGAGGCGTTTCGGGGAGCTGTCGAGATCGCTTTCGGAAAATGCTCTAACAGTGGGAGAGGCGGCGGAAATTTTATCCAAAAAGCGGGACGGGGAACTTTCGGAATTCCTGGAAAATTTCGAAATAGAGAGATGGGGCGAGCTGGCTAAGATAGAGGAAAAATTTTTCGAAGTGGCGGGGGAATTCGGAGCGGTTCCGGGGGAGGTGGCGCTTTCAGAGGCTTTGAAAAACTTAAATCTCAAAAATATTTCCGAAGTAGTGTTGGCGGGAAATTTCGGGGGATTGGCAAACAAGTTTTTAAGGTCGGTCTTGAAATCTTCTCCAAGGGTAAAAATATCGGTCATAGTTTTTTCCGACGAGTCGGACAAGGAAGCTTTCGGGGAGTTCGGGGAGGCTGTTCCGGAAATATGGGAAAATCGCCTTGCTCCCGCCGTGGAGGAATTTTCGTTTGCGGAAACAGAGTCCGAAGCGAGGCAGGCGGCGTCCCTTGCGGCTTCGTACAAGCCCTTCGCGGCGGATTCAATCGGAGTTTCCTGCGCCCAGGATCCGAAGACTGTCGGAATATTTAAATCTTCCTTCGAGAGCCAAGGAATATTGGCGAGACTTCCGGAAGCGGACACTTTGGAGAAAACCTCCCTCAGAAATTTTGTATATCTCATTTCGGAGTATTCCGAAAATCCTACCCTTTCGGCATTGTCGGCGGTGCTTGTAAATCCGTATTCGAGAAAATTTTTCCAAAATGAACTCGGAATGGAAGTCGACGCCATTTGCGAAGAGTGCGACAGGGCGTTGGACGAGGTTGTTCCTATTGCCGCTGCGGACGCGGTGGGCTCTTCGAAGTCGTTTCCGCTTTTGTCGGAGGCTCTGGAGGTTTTTAAAGGAGAGTTCTTTGTCGGCGGGGGGGCTTGCGCAGCGTTGAAGTTTTTTGGAAACTTTGCGGAGCTTGCCTCGGATTTTAATTCCGATTCCGAATCGAAGGCGGCGGAGACTTTGCTCCGTTCGTTGGAAAACGCTTCGGAGGCAGAGTTAAAAATGGGAGGAAAATTTTCTAAGGAGGAAATATTCTCCCTTTTGTTCGAGGCTTTCTCCTCCGAAAAAAAGGATTTTGAATACGATCCGGGCAGCGTTCCGCTTCTCGACTGGATGGAGATTTTTTGGTCGGAGGCCCCGCATATTTTGCTTTGCGACTTTAACGAGGGAGTAGTTCCGGAGCTTGCTTGCTCGGGGGAATTTTTAAACGAATCCATTCGCTCGAGGCTCGGGTTGCGGACTAGGGCTTCGAGGAGGGCAAGAGACGCGTACATGTTGGAGGTTCTTGCGCGCTCGAGAAGTTCCAATGGAAGGGCCCTTACGATTTTCATTCCAAGAAAAAACTCGTCGGGGGATCCGGTTTTTGCGTCGGGACTTTTATTCAAGGTTCCCGACTCGAATTTGCCTTCCAAAGTGAAATCCGCACTTTTGGATACGGTAGATGTCCCCCAGCCGATTCCAGAAGGGGAACTTCCCAAGATAGATATTCCTATTGGAGAATGTTCGTTTGGGAAGTTTTCGGCCTCGGAGCTAAACGCGTATTTGTCGAGCCCGTGGGAGTTTTATCTGAGGTATGTTCTCAAAGCGAGGCCTTTCGACGCGGGAAAATCCGAGTTGGACGCGGGTCAAATAGGGAGCGTGTTTCACAAGGTGTTTTTTAGGTTTGCAAAGAGCATTTCTTCTGAGAAGGACTCCCAGAGAATTTTTAGGTTTTTGCTTTCCGAGTTGAACCGAATCATGGCCGAAAAATTCGGGGAAAACGCGAGGGCGCAGATAAGGCTACAGACGGAGGGAATAATAGGGAGGCTGAAGGCGGCTTCCAAAGTCCAATCGGCATGGGCGTCGTCGGGCTGGAGAATAATGACGGAATTTTGCGAAGCGCCTTTTGAGACCGAGGTATGCGGAGAAAAAATAGTCGGTGTGTTCGACAGGATAGATGAACATGGGGACGAAATTTTTGTTCTGGACTACAAAACGTTCGACAAAGCCGAGAGTGCCAAAAGTAAGCACGTAAAGACGCGCAGGAACGGGGAGGAGGAGTGGCTGAATTTTCAACTTCCTATATATTTTAAGGCGGCTTCGGAAATTTTTCCGGGAAGGAAAATTAGGTGCGGGTATTTTTCGTGCCCAAAAAATGTTTCCGAAACGAAAATAGACGAATGGTCGGACATATCGGATTTCGAGCGGAGCGCGGAGGAGGAAATATCGAGGGTAATAGGGCGGATAAGGCGCGGCGAATTTAAGCCCGAAAAGCTCTCCCCGTTTAATCCCTACGACTACGTATTCGGGTTGTCCCGCTCGGAACTTTTGAACAGCTTGAACTTTGTGGAGGCGAAATATGAATAGGCGGCTTCCCCCGGCTTTTTCAAACGAGAGAACCTCCGCATCCGCCGGTTCGGGAAAGACTCGTTCGCTCACGAACAGGTACATAGCTCTTGCGCTTAGAGAATCAAAATCGGACGGTTCTCCGAATCCGGAATGCATAGCAGCCCTTACTTTCACGAGAAAAGCGGCGGCGGAATTTTTGTCGAACATACTTCTGATGTTGTCGGAGGCGCTATCGTCGGAGGAGGATTGGGGGAAGTTGAAGTCGGATATTGGCGAGCTGTACGGGCTGACGGGTGGATTTCAAGAAACAGAATTTTTATTGTCCAGTAGAGTTTTTGCCCTCCTTAAAGAGTGTGTTTTAAATTCGGACAAATTAAAACTTTCCACGATAGACTCCTTCTTGTTCACGATGGCTTCGGCATTTAGGTCGGAATTGGGAATATTTTCCCCTATGGAGATATTGGACGAATGGGGGGCAGGCTCGGCGAGGGAGCAGACTATGGAGAGGGTTTTGTCGGAATATTCCTCGGCGGCGGCTTTTCCGAGATTTGCCGAACTAGTGAAGAGGGTGTCGTTTGGAAAGAGGGAGAAGTCGTTTAAGTCGGTATTGAAGACAGTCACGGAAAAATGCGGTCCGGCGTGGTCAAAGTATCCAAATCCGGATATTTGGGGAGACGTTTCCGGAATGAATGCCAGCTTCGAAAATTGGGACGCAAAGCTTCATCTGGAAGATACGGCGGAGTTGTCGAGCCTAGTTGCAAAGGAGGGCCTTGAGAAAATTTTTGAGCCCCTTTGCGAATTCTTTTTTAAGTGTTCGGACTTCACGTTTTCAAAGGAGAACACCCTCTATGGTAGAATAGCGGAATTGTTCAGGAACGGCGAGCTGAAGGGAGGTGCGGAGTTCGAATACCGGAGGAAAAGAGTGGAAATTTCCGAAGGCGTTGCGAATGTTCTGAACAGAATTTTGAAGCGGCTGTTGGGAGCAAACTTAAAAGCTCTTTCCGAAGCTACGAGGGCTCTTGGGGAAATATCGTCGAGATATTTCGAACTGTACGACGAGATGTTCGTAAGGAGGGGAAGGCTCACCTTCGACGACTTTCCGAAACTTTTGGGCAATCCGAATTTTTCGGTGGCAAGGAGCATAATGGAGTACAGGGTGGATTCGAAGATAAGGCATTGGCTGTTCGACGAATTTCAGGACACGTCGGTATCCCAGTGGAAAGTTTTCGAAAATTTGATAGACGAGATAGTGGAGGACGGGCTTTCCGGCGCGGGGGACGGTAGAACTTTTTACTATGTCGGGGACGTAAAGCAGTCGCTGTATTCGTGGAGGGGAGGGGATAGCTCGCTGTTTGAGAATATTCCTGCGATGTATTCGAGAAAGTACGGAGGACGCACGGCTATTTTCGACGGGGCAAGTCTCGATGTGTCGTGGCGCTCGGGAAAGAACGTGATTAGGTGCGTGAACTCTCTCTTCTCGGATAAAAACGAACTTGCGGCAGCTTTCGACCCGAAGTCGGCGGAGGAGTTTTCAAGTTCGTTTAACGAGCACGTATCGGCGGAGGAATTGGGCAAGAAGAGATTTCCCCCGTCTTACGCTCGACTGGCGGTGGTGGATTCCATACCCGATGAGACGTTCGAAGTTTTAAAGAGGGAAAATCCGCTCGAAAAAACCTGCGCGGTTCTCGTAAACGACAATAAGTCGGCAAACTTTTATGTGGATTTTTTAAAGGAGAAGTTCTCGTCTGAAAAAATCGGAGTGTCGGTGGAGGGAGATTTGGAAACTCCGCTTTCGAGGGGAAATCTGGTTATTCCTCCTTTCTTGGCGACCATAAGAGCCCTGTCGCACCCGAGGGATACAGCGTCGAAAATTTACGCAACCATTTCGCCTTTTGCGGAATTTGCCGACGGATTTTCCAAGAGTTTTAAGGAGCTTGCCTCAATTAAAATTTCCTCCGAAGGATTCGAGGCGTTCGCAAAAGAATATCGCAAATTCGCCTTAAAAAAATATCCCGCATTTGAAAGGTATTTAGACAGGCTCGTGTCGGCGTGCTCGGAGTTCGATTCAATGGGAGGTGGGTCTTTGGATTCTTTCGCGGAATGGCTTGGCTCGAAAAAATTTAAAATAGGCGGCGGAGCCGGTAGAGTCCAAGTGATGACGGTTCACAAATCCAAGGGATTGGCGTTCGACGCTGTGGTTCTTCCGGAGCTTCACGAGATTTCGGCGAGGGCAAGAGAGGGAATATTCGAAGTGGGAGGCGGATTGCTTCTTGCCCCGTCGTCTTCGGTTTCCATGCTGAGCGCGGAGTTGTCGAAGATGAGGCAGGAAAATTTGTCGAACGAGAGGAGGGAGGCGATATGCCGGGCGTACGTGGCGTGCACAAGGGCAAGAGACGCCCTCCATATAATAATTCCCAAACTTTCCAAATACGTCGGGGCTGGCGAGGATTCCTCGTACGGGGAAGACAATATTTCAATGGCCCAGCTGATATTCGACTCCTTCAATCCGAGCCTGAGGGCGAAGGGTATCGGGGCTTCGGAGAGGAAAAAGCTCTTCGGTAAAATCGAAACGTTGGGCGAATTCTACATAGGAGACCCGTTGGATTTTGGAAGGGGCAAAAAGGAGGAACCGGAAGAGCTGCGCAAGAGCCCGAAAAAATACCGCCTTCCCGAGAAGATAAAAAATCCGGAACTTTCCCCCCGGCCAAAAATCGCGGATTCTCCGTCTAAGATTTTTAAGTCGGAAAGTTCGGGCTCCAAAAAGTTCGGGGTGGCAGTCCACGCTTGGCTTTCGAAAGAAAACGGAGGACTTCCTGAAAAAATCGAGGCGGAGGGAGTTTCAGAAGAGGTGGCGGAGGAGGCCAGAAAAAAAGCTCTCGAGGTGCTGAAATCTTTTAAAGATATTTTCAGAGAGGAGAACGAGAGAGTCATGGTGTTTAGGGAATTTCCGTTTTCGGGTGTGTTTGGAGGGGAGTCAATCTCGGGAGCCATAGACAGATTGACCGTGTTTAGAAATTCAAAGGGAGAGGCGGAGTCGGCTGAAATAATAGACTTCAAACCGAGGGTCGACGGGAAGTACTCGGGACAACTTTTAGCGTACAAGAAGGCGGTTTCACTAATGTTCGGAATTCCCGAAAGAATGGTTTCGGCAAGAATAGCCGGATACGAGGATCTTAGGCTTTCGGAGAGCTTTTGAGGCTTAAAATAGGGCGATTTTTCTTGCGAAATCCCGCCGTTTTCGAACTTGCCGTTCGGTGTAGCGGAATGGGAATTTTTGTACTAAGGGGCAAAATGAAAATTTTTGTTGATTTTGCAAAACGAGAGGATAAAGTATCACCCTTTTAATTAAGAGAAAGTGTGTCGAAGCCTTCCGCTCGACCCACAGCCTTTTATTTCGGATTTAAACAAAACAGCAATGAAACAGGTAAATCTCAAGGCATACAACAGGGCGAAACTTGGCGGCCTATCCGCCAAGCGCTATCGCAAAGAAGGAAAAATACCCGCGGTAATTTACGGAGAAAGCGGAGAAAAACACCTTCTCATAGACCAAAAAGAGCTTTCTGTTGTTCTCAAGAGCGTGATGGGCAAAGCGGCCCTCATAGATATTTCTTTCGACGACGGTTCGGAATCGCGCTATGCGGTCGTCAAGGAGGTTGAAAGGCACCCGGTTTCCGACAGCCTGATGCACGTGGACTTCTTTGAAATTGTCCGCGGCAAGCCCATGACGGCAATGATTCCTCTGCACATGCACGGCGAGGCTTTCGGGGCAAAGAACGAAGGTGGAGTGGTGGAAATGCACCTGCACGAAGTAAAGGTGAAATGCCGCCCGCGCGACCTTCCCGAAATGATACTTGTGGACGTCACGAACTTGAAGGTAGGGGAGTCCATTCGAGTCAAGGATATCAAAGCTCCGGAGGGAGTGAAGATAGAGGAAGACTTGGAAGATCTCGTTATTTCCTGCCAGCTTCCGAAGGAGGAACCCGTCGAAGAGGCGGCTCCCGCCGAGGGAGAAGCGGCCGCTTCGGAGGCTCCTGCTGCCGCGGAAGGCGCGGAGGCAAAGAAGGAATCCTAATTCCAAAAAATTCTGCTATGCCGCGCGGAGATTGTCCGTGCGGCGCGGCGGAAATTCCTCCTTTTGGAGAAGAGCGTTCTTTAACAAACAATGTCCTTTAAAATCGCAGTCGGCCTTGGAAATTCCGGAGAGGCGTACGAGGGAACCCGCCACAATGTTGGCAGGTCTGCTGTATTAGACTTCGCCAGGTCAGCCGGGGCGGCCTTTTCTTTCGAGAAGTATTGCGCGGCTTACACGGCTGTCGTTTCGGGGGTTCGCTTCGTGCTATTGAACGGATACATGAACGAGAGCGGAATAAATTTGGCTCGGGTTCTGAAGTTTTTTAAGGCGGATATATCGGAGACGGTGGTCGCTTACGACGACATCACTTTGGATTTAGGCAGGGTGAAACTTGCCGACAGAGGTTCGTCGGGGGGGCACAATGGAGTGGAAAATATAATCTCCGTCTGCGGGGAATCTTTTGCCAGGCTGAAAATCGGAATTGGCTCGAAGCCTTTTAAATCGATGGATTTGGCAGATTTTGTCCTGCAAAAAATTCCAGACGACGATTGGAAGATTTTGAACCAAGAGGCGTTTCCCAAAACCCGGAAAGCGTTGGAATTGCTGTTTTCGAAGGGAATGTCGGAGGCTCAAAACGCCGTCAACAGAAGGGTTCAAACGGACAACTTTAATTACTCAAAGCAACAAAATGAATACTAAAAAGTACAACGCAACATTCATACTCGACACGAGAGGCTATACCGATCCCGTGGAAAATCTCGTTGAAAAAATCAAGGGAGTGATAGAATCGACGGGATGCAAAGTTGAGAGTGTTGAGAATCTCGGCCAGAAGCAGTTTGTCCGCACTACGGACAAAAAGTTTCCGTCGGGAATCTATGTGGAGTTCAACTACGAGGGCCCGGCCGAGGCAAACGCGCAGATTCGCGAAAAGCTTCGCCTCGACAAAACCGTGGATAGAATTCTTGTTTTGGCTAAATAACCGCTTGGAGTCGAAAACATGTCCTCGTTCAACAAAGTAATTCTTATGGGGAACCTCACCCGCGATCCCGAGTTGAGGCAGACTCAGAGCGGCACGAGCGTCTGCCGCTTTTCGATAGCGGTAAACCGCTCTTTCAGCGCCCAGGACGGTTCCGTAAAAGACGAAACCTGCTTTGTGGAAATAGATTCGTTCGGCAAGACGGCGGAGAACATTTCGAAGTATTTTTCGAAGGGCAGGCCGATTCTTGTCGAGGGCAGATTGAGGCAGGACACTTGGGACGACAAAAATACCGGGCAGAAGCGCAGCAAGCTGCTTGTGGTTTTGGAGCGCTTTGAGTTTATAGGAAGCGCGAGGGACAACAACTATCAAGGCGGAGGCAACTGGCAGGGCGATTATGAGAAAAATACCCCTCCGTCCAGGGGCAAGCCCTCGAACGTCGAGATGGAGGACGATGACGTTCCGTTTTGATTTCAATTTCAGACAATAATTTTAAGCGATAAAAAGTATGGCAACGACTAAAATATTACTCTTGAAGCCCGTCGAAAATTTGGGCTCCGAAGGCGACAAAGTGGAAGTCAAGGCGGGATATGCCCGCAATTTCCTTCTGCCTAGAAAAATAGCCATTCCGGTCAACAAGGCAAATAAGAAGCAAATAGAGGCCCTCATGAACGCCCGCGCCATTCGCGAGGCAAAGGAATTGGAAGGCGCCCAGAAACTCGTGCAAAAGCTCGAGGCGCTCACCATTGCCATAGCGGTGAAAACCGGGGAAAGCGGAAAGCTTTTCGGTTCGGTGACGGCGGCGGATTTGCTCGCGCGCATCGCTCAGGAGGGAGTGGAACTTCCGAAGAAAGCCATACACCTTTCCGCGCCCGTCAAGGAGCTCGGAAAGCATGTGGCCCACATAAAGCTCCACAAGGATGTGAAGATAGACTTCGAGTTCGAGGTGGTTTCGGAAAATCCGATTGCAACAGCTCCGGAAGAGGTGAAGGCTACTTCGGAGGAGGCTTCGGACAAACAGTAGCTCATCTAAAACTTGTTGGCGGCGATATTCTTATATCGCCGCTTTTTTTTGTGCTTTTTAAGCGGGTGAAATTTCTTTTCGCTCAAACGATTGAGCGCTTGACTTTTTATTTGCCTTATTTAGCTTACGAAGCCGATATTTTCTGGAATTTTGCAGCAATAGAAACATAGACGGAAGATTTAGCCATGTCAAAAATCACTCAAAAAGATATAGCCGAAGCGCTAGGAGTTTCGATTTCGCTGGTTTCGAGAGTTTTGTCCGGACAAGGCGAGAAGGTGGGGATTTCCAAAGAGAGGATTCGCGCGGTGTTGGATTTTGCGCGTTCCAAGCACTATGTTCCGCAATCGGCGGCGCTGGCCCTGAAGGGGAAAAAGACGAAAACTTTGGGGCTTGTGGTTTACGATTTTCACGATCCGTTTTTTGCGAGGCTGATAGCGGAATTTCAGCGCATGGCACATGCCATGGGTTATTCCCTTTTGCTCGTGGGGTTTCTAAACAGAGTTCCCGATCCGAGCGATTTGGATCCGCTGTATAAACATTTCGTCGATGGGATAATAATTTTGGGAAGCTACGGAGATCTTGACTGGGTAGAAAATTTTGGAGATGTGCCCGTATGCCGAGTTGGTCAGGGAGACGATCCGAGGATTTCGTTCAGAGTGAGCGTGGACGAGTTGGACGCGGCGCGCAAAATAGTAAGGCATTTGAAATCCATAGGAAGAAGGAATCTCTTTTACGTAAGTCGGAAAACTTTGGTGCACAAGGCGCGCTTTGAAGCGAATTTGTCTGTGGCGGAGGAGGAGGGTTGCTCGATGAAATTTCTCGGAGAGCGCGATTTTCCCGGAGATTTCGAAGCGGGGTGCGCCGCCGCGGACATGGCTTTGCTCGAAGGGGGAGTGGACGCGTTCGTGTGTTCCACGGACATAGTTGCCACGGGTGTAATAAAGAGGCTGCACGAAATTGGGAAATCCGTTCCGAACGATTATTCTGTGGTGGGATTCGACGACATTTCGTTTGCGACTAACTACATTCCGTCCATAACATCGTTCAGGCAGCCGGTGGAATCGTTTGCGTCTTTGGCGATGAACTTCATTGCCAAAGGGGAGACGAAGGGAAGTTTCATAAGGCGCGGGGAGCTTATTGTAAGGGAGAGCTCCATGCCTTTGGCGTGAAAAATTTTAATTGAAGAGGATGAATAAGTTTATAAACGACGACTTTCTCTTGGCCAACGACAGCGCCAAGAAGCTTTATTTCGAATACGCCGAACCGTCTCCGATAGTGGATTTTCACAGCCATTTGAGCGCGGAGGAAATGGCAAGCGACAAGAAGTGGAAGGACATATATGAGATATGGCTCGGAGGTGACCACTATAAGTGGCGCGCGATGAGAAGCGCGGGAGTTCCGGAGGATTTAATAACCGGGGAGGCGTCGGGAAGGGAAAAATTTTTTGCTTTTGCCGGAGCAATGCCCAAGATGATCCGCAATCCTCTCTATCATTGGTGCCATTTGGAGTTGGCTAGATTTTTCGGAATAGACGACCTTCTCCTTTCGGAAAAAACGGCGGAGGAGGTTTGGGAGAGGGCCAACGAAAAAATTTCCTGCGGATTGTCCGCGAGAAAATGTTTGGAGATGGGAAAAGTCGAAGTGGCGTGCACCACCGACGATCCCTGCGATTCCCTTGAATCGCACAAGTCGCTTTCCGAAGACGAGAATTTTGCGACCAAGGTTTGCCCGACGTTTCGGGTCGACAAGGCGATGTCGTTTGGTTCTGGGGAGAAGTTTGCGGAATATCTCGAAAAGCTGTCGGGGGCTTCGGGAGTGGAGATATCGTCCTATACGGATTTTATCGAGGCAATAAAAAGAAGGCACGACTTCTTCGATTCTGTCGGGTGCAGGTCTTCGGACTACGGTTTGGCAAGCGTTCCTTTTGCGGAGAATTTTCCCATAGAGCACTTGGACGAGGCGTTTGTGCGGGCGGCCAACGGGGAGAGAATATCGGAGGAGGAGTCGGAGGCACTCGCCAGCGAGACTCTGTTGGAATGTTCCAGAATGGATTTTGAATCCGGCTGGGTGAGGCAGTTTCACATAGGCCCCATGCGCAACAACAATTCGGCAATGTTTGCAAAGCTGGGTCCGGATTCGGGATTCGACTCGATGGGAGAGTCGAATTACGCGAGGTCGCTTTCGAGACATTTGGATACTCTAAATTCCGAGGGCAAGTTGGCTCGCACTATATTTTACAATATCCACCCGAAGGATTCCGAAATGCTTGCCAGCATGCTCGGAAATTTCCAAGACGGTTCATTTGCCGGCAAGATGCAGCTCGGGGCGGCATGGTGGTTCCTCGACCAAAAAGACGGTATAGAGCGCCATCTCGAAATAGTTTCGGCGATGTCGCTGCTGCCGTGCTTCGTGGGAATGCTGACTGATTCCCGCTCGTTCTTGTCGTTTTCGAGGCACGAGTACTTTAGAAGAATACTGTGCTCCGTTTTGGGGAGGGATATGGAAGCGGGAATTCTTCCCCGTGACTTCGATCTCGTGGGAGAGGCCGTTTCGGACATCTCCTACAGGAATGCAAAATCGTACTTCGGATTTTAAACACAACAGACGGCACAATATGAAAATCGGAATAGTGGGACTCGGAGCCATAGGCTCCATGCATGTAAAAAACATTCTCGATGGGAAAATTCCAAACTGCGAGATAGCCTGCGTTTGCGACGAGAGAGTCGCAAACCCCGAGAAGTTTGCGGGACTTAAAATATGCGGTTCGATAGACGAAACGCTCTCAGACGGAAACGTGGACGCGGTTCTCGTGGCTACCCCGTCGTTCAGCCATTTCGGCTTGGCAAAAAAATGTTTGGAGGCGGGCAGGCATGTTTTAGTCGAGAAGCCTGCCGCGCTTTCCTCGCTCGAAGTAAAGGAGCTTGAGAAGCTGGCGGGAGAGTCGGGCAAGGTCTGCGGAGTCATGTTGAACCAGCGCACCACTCCAATATACGCGCGCATAAAGGAGCTCGTTTCTTCAGGGGCTCTCGGAAAGATAAACAGGGCGTCTTGGTTCATGACAAACTGGTACAGGCCCCAGATATATTTTTCCAGCAGCACGTGGAGGGGAACGTGGCGCGGAGAGGCGGGCGGAGCTTTGATAAACCAGTCCATACACAACATCGATGTCTTCGCATGGGTTTTCGGGCTTCCCTCGAGCTTGAGGGCTTGGTGCAAATTTGGAAAATACCACGATATAGAAGTCGAAGACGAGGCTACGGCATTTATGGAGTACGACGGCGGGAAAAATTCCGGAATGACCGCTTCGTTTTGCACATGCACTGGAGAGCATCCCGGAGGGAACCGCTTTGAGATAGCGGGAGAGAAGGGTTTTCTAAAGGCTGAAAACGACGAGTTGCATGTGGGAATATTCGATGAAAACCTTAGGGATTATACGCTCAATACTAAGTACGTATTCGGAGTTCCTGAATATACTTCCACGGTTGAGAAGTTTTCCGGAAAAGGAGAACAGCATGTGGGGGTATTGAAGAACTTCGTATCGGCAGTCGAGTCGGGGTCGCGTTTCGACTACGACATTTCGCAGGGGTACGATTCTGTATGTTTGGCCAACGCCATGCTGCTTTCATCGTGGAGGGGGGCCGATGTTAAGTTTCCGTTCGACGACGCGTCCTATGCCAAGATTTTGTCGGAGAAAATATCCAAGTCTGTTCTCAGGGAGAATCCCGAGACGGACTTCATTCTGGAATTCTCGAAATCCTTCAGATGAGCAGGCACTTTAGCGGATACGACTACGTTCCCGACGGCTCGAGCGAAAAAGTCTGTTCCGGATTTCAATTCGCGGCCGTTGGGCTCGACCACGGGCATATATACGCGCAGACTTCCGGATTGGAGTCTGCCGGAGCGAAGTGCGTATACGTTTGGGATCCCGATCCCGCGAAAGTTTCGGAATTTTTAAAAAGGTTTCCCCACGTTCGTCCGGCTCGCTCTGAAACGGAAATTTTAGACGACCCTAAAATTTCGCTGGTGGCAAACGCCTCCGTAAATTGCGACAGGTTCGAGGTGGGAATGAAAGTTTTGGATTCGGAAAAACACTTTTTCGTGGACAAGCCTCCGTTCACAAGTCTCGAGCAGCTAGAGGCTGCCAGAAAAAAGACCGCTGAAACCGGTTTAAAATACATGCCCTACTACGCCGAGCGAATCCACAACCAGGCGGCCGAGCGGGCCAATATCCTGGTGAAATCGGGAGCTATAGGCCGCGTGATACAAGTGTTGATACTCGCCCCCCACAGGCTATCAAAATCGGATAGGCCAAAATGGTTTTTCGAGAGGGAAAAGTACGGAGGAATTTTGGTGGACATAGGTTCGCACCAGTTCGAGCAGTTTCTCGAATTTACGGGTTCGAAAACCGGATCTGTGAATTTCGCCCGAGTGGAAAATTTCAACAATCCGGACTATCCCGGACTTCAGGATTTCGGGGAGGCATCTGTGACGGTTTCAAGCGGGGCGTCGTGCTACTGCAGGGTGGATTGGTTCACTCCGAACGGGCTTCCGGTATGGGGAGACGGCAGGACATTTATTCTCGGGGAGGAAGGATACATAGAAATTAGAAAGTACATCGACTATTCGGCTGAAGACAGACCTTCGCAAATACTGTTTATATGCGATAAAGACGGCATAAGAAGAGAGGATTGCCGCAATATGACGTTTCCGTTCTTCGGAAATTTTATACTCGATATTTTAAACGGAACGGAAAACGCCATGACTCAAGAACACGCTTTTGAGGCGGCCCGTCTTTCGCTTGAGGCGCAAAATAAAGCGGAGGAGAAGCCAGTACAGCCGTGATCGGAGAAATTATGAACGAAAAAAACAAGCTTATCGAAAAACAAAGGAAAACAATCTTGGAAGCTCGAGGAAGGGGAAAGCTAGCTTTGCTCGGAGCGTGGTGCAAGCTGTCGGGTCCCGGCTGGATGCAGAGCGCGACAACTCTTGGAGGGGGTTCCTTGGCTTCTGCCCTCTATTTGGGAGTGCTCGGAGGATTCGGATTTATGTGGCTCCAGCCGCTTGCAATGCTTTTCGGTATAGTGATGCTTGCGGGAATTTCCTACGTCACTTTGTCCATCTCCGACAAGCCGATGCGGGCCATCAACAAAAATGTCAGCCCCGTTCTCGGATACGGCTGGGCAATAGGATCTATGCTCGCGTGCCTGGTCTTTGCAATGCCGCAATTCTCCCTGGCGGTGGCGGCCATAGAGCAAAATATCGCCCCGGCTTTCTTTTCCGACGGAGCCGCTGCGGATTGGGGAAAATTTATAATAACTCTATTCTTCTTCCTCCTGTCCGTGATGATGATAACCTTCTATGCCTCCGGAGGAAAAGGGGTTAAAATATTCGAGTTCTTTATAAAGGCAAGCGTAGCGGCGATAGTGATATGCTTCTTTGGAGTGATAATAAGGCTCTCGTGGGAAGGTTCGATAAATTGGGACGCAGTATGGTCGGGATTTGTTCCAAACTTCTCGGTGTTTTCGGAGCCGTCCCCGGACTTCATGTCCTACATATCAAAGCTCGGAAAAGAAGGGGCAGAATTTTGGTCCGATACGATAGTCTCCCAGCAGATAGACGTGGTAATATCGTCGGCGGCAATGGCGGTGGGAATAAATATGACGTTTTTGTTTCCCTATTCGATGCTCAAAAAAGGTTGGGATAAGGATTTTAGAGGACTGGCGATTTTCGACCTTGCCACGGGGCTTTTCATTCCGTTCTTAATCGCCACTTCGTGCATAGTGGTGGCTTCTTCTTCGCAGTTTCACGCAAAGCCCGCCGAAGGTTTGAGCGAAGCCTCGTGGGTCGTGGTTTCCTCCGATAAAATTCCCCATGACTACCGTCCGGCTCTCGCATTTTTCGACGGAAAGTGGAATCCGGCCTCTTCAGGAGAAAAATATTCCGAGCTGCTCTGCGTAAAGTCGAACGATTTGGAAGGCAATCTCGTGGGCTCTTACATATCTCTTCTCGATTCCAGAATATCCGCGTCCATGGGGGCGGAGAACTTTTCTAAACTCTCTCCTAAGGAAAGATGCGAAGCCTATTTAAAATTGGATTTGGGAGAGAGGGAAATGGCGGCAATGCTCGTAAAAAGGGACGCTTCGAACCTTTCAGCAACGCTTGCTCCGCTCGTGGGCGAGGACGTGGCAAGATACATATTCGGATTCGGGGTTTTGGGAATGGCAATGAACGCCATATTGATGAATATGTTGATTTGCGGACTTTCGTTTTGCGAAATATTCGGAAAGTTCGGAAGCGCGAAATGGCAAGTTGGGGGATCGTTTCTAATACTGTTTAGCGCGTGCGCGTCGCTGTTTTGGGAGGGGGCGAAAATGTGGCTTGTCATACATGCGGGCGTTATAGCAATGGTTCTATTGCCGATAGCGTACGGGGCATTTATGGTGATTATGAACAGCTCCAAGATAATGGGCGAAAACAAGCCGAGGGGATGGGCGAGAGTGTTGTGGAACACCCTAATGGCGTGTTCGCTTCTGGCATCGAGCGTGGCGAGCTTGTGGGTGTTGTGGAGCAAACTGCGCGTAGCGGGAGTATTGCTGTTCTTCGGATTTTTATTGGCGGTTCTTGTATCCAACATGTTTATGGAGAGGCGCGCCAAAGCGAGGTAGATATGAAAAGTTTGTTTGATATATCGGGAAAATCAATTGTGGTGAGCGGTTCGACCGGGGTTCTGGCAGGCGCGCTTGCAAAGTATTTCGTTCGCAACGGCGCGCGAGTGGCGTTTTTGGGAAGATCCGAGGAGAGATTGAAGGAGGCTACCAAAGGTTTGGACGCGATTTCATTCGCGTGCGACGTGCTCGACGAGGATTCATTGAAGAGGGCGAGGGAATACATAGTCGGGGAATTCGGAACCATTGATGTTCTAGTCAACGGGGCGGGAGGAAACATGCCGGGGGCGGTGGTTCCCCCGAACTCAAGCTTCTTTAATTTGGATTTCTCGGCTTGGAAAAAAGTAATGGATGTGAATCTCGGCGGAACCCTGTTGTCGACTTTGGTGTTCGGAAAAATTTTCGAAAAGAAGCGAGAAGGGGTCGTTTTGAACTTTTCGTCCATGACCTCCCAGTCGGCAGTCACCAGGGTGATGGGATACTCGAACGCGAAGGCGGGAGTCGACAATCTCACGAAGTGGTTGGCTGTGGAATTCGCAAAAAAATTCGGCGAGGGAGTAAGGGTCAACGCGATAGCTCCGGGTTTCTTCATAAGCGAACAGAACAGAACTTTGCTGACCAATCCCGACGGAAGCTTTACTTCCCGCGGTTTAGACGTGATTAAAAAGACTCCCTTTGGAAGGTTCGGAGAGGCGGATGAAATTTTCGGAGCGGCGCATTTTCTTGTGAGCGACGCGTCGAAATTCGTAACGGGGGTAGTTCTTCCAATAGACGGGGGATTTTCGTGTTTTTCGGGAGTTTAAAAATGGTTAATCCGGAATTTTTGGAACAGGGCTTTAGATGGTACGGAGACCGCGATCCCGTAAGCCTCGAGTTTATCAGGCAGGCGGGCGCAGAGAGCGTCTTCACTTCTCTTCACGAAATTCCCTACGGAAAATTGTGGGAAAAGAAAGCCATAGCAGCGCGCAAAAAAACTCTCGAAAAAGCCGGGCTAAAATGGGGAGCCGTTGAGTCCCTTCCGGTTAGCGAAGATATAAAACTCGGTGCGGGAAATCGCGACGAGCACATTTTCAACTACAAGGAGAGCTTAAAAAATCTCGGCGAGTGCGGAATAAAAATTGTAATATACAACTTCATGCCTGTTTTGGACTGGGTTCGTACCGATTTGCATTACAGGCTGCCGGACGGCTCCACGTGCCTGCGCTTCGATCCGGTGCAGTTTGCGGCGTTTGAAATATTCATTCTAAAGCGTCCCGGGGCGGAGAGGGATTATTCTAAAAAACAGCTTGAGAAGGCGGAGAAATTTTTTGGCTTGCTATCGGCGACGGGGAAAAAGAAGTTTGAGAAGTCTATAATAGATACGTTTCCGGGCTGCAAAATGGGATTGAAAATTTCCGACGTCAGGAAAATGCTCGATTTGTATTCCGGTATTTCGGCAGCCTCCCTCGGAAAAAATCTGGATCTCTTCTTGAAAGAAGTCGTTCCGGTGGCGGAGAAATACGAAATAAAACTCGCTATACATCCCGACGATCCCCCATTCGGAATATTGGGTCTGCCCAGAATAGCGTCCAATCTTTCCGATTTTAAAAGAATAACCCGCTCGGTTGACAGTCCTTCCAACGGAGTGGCATTTTGCACGGGATCTCTGAGCGCGTCCCCGAAAAATGACATTCCTAAAATGTTGAACGAACTTGAAGAGAGAGTGTTTGTGGCGCATCTTCGCAGCACCCAGAGGGACTCCGACGGAAGTTTCAAAGAATCCGGGCACATAGAGGGTTCCGTTCCGATGTTCGAGGTGGTTTCGAAACTTTTGGAGATGCAAGAAAAGAGGCTTGCCAAAGGGGGTGACAAAATACTGTTTCGCCCCGACCACGGAAGGGACATGGCAGACGACCTCTTAAAGCCCCCAACCGATAATCCCGGATATTCCTACATAGGCAGAATGAAGGGATTGGCCGAGCTTAGGGGACTTCAGTTTGGAATTTTAAAGTCGAGACGGACCGGGAAGCGGAAACTCTAAGCGTTCTTTTGTATGGTGTAGTTTTCGACTCCGAGCCTTGCGCAAGCAAGGCGAAGTTCCTCTTGGTTGTCGCTTATTATTAGAACCTTGTCTCCGGGGTACAAAACCGTGTTCCCTTTGGGAACTGAATACTTGCCGTCTCTCTTGAGCATTATTACGAGCGTCTTGTCCGGAAGGTTCAAGTTCTTTAAAGTGTTTCCATTTGCGAGGGCGGACTCGTTTATGTTTATTTCGGAAAGCGCGGATTTTATCTCTTCGGGCAATTCAAGTCCGAATTCGTCTATCTTTTCCGGCTCGTCTTTTGCCACTCCGAGAAGGCTCGCCGCGAAATTCACGCTCATTCCCTGGACAACGAGGGAAAGTATGGTGATAAAAAACACCACGTTGAACATAGCCCTTGCGTTGTTGATTTCCGCAAGCAGAGGGTAGGTCGCGAAAATTATGGGCACTGCTCCCCTCAAACCCACCCACGATATGTACATTTTCGCCTTTTGGGAAAATCGCTTAAATGGAAAGATACAGGCGTACACCGCCAAAGGCCTTCCAAGAAAAATCATGAAAAATCCTATCGCGAGTGCGAAATAGGAGGCGTGCAGAAGCTCCTTCGGATTTACGAGCAAGCCGAGCGATACGAACATTACTATCTGCCAAAGCCAGGCGAAATCCTCGAAGAACGAAGCCATAGTCTTTCTGTGGACCATTCTTTTGTTTCCCACCACGAGGCCTGCTAAATAGACTGCCAAATATCCGTTTCCATCTATCGCGTTTGTAGCGGAGAAAGTGAAAAACACGCACGATATCAAAAGGACGGAGTATAGGGGGCGGTTGTCCAAATTTATCGTGTTTACAATCCATACGGTGGCGCGTCCCATGAGGTATCCGGCTATAGTTCCCACGGAAAGCTGCGTGACGAAATTCATTGCAAGATCCAAGCCGACTTTGTCTGTCTGAATGTACTGTATCAGAGCGAGAGTAAGCAGGTATGCCATTGGGTCGTTGCTTCCGCTTTCGAGTTCGAGAGTGGGTCGCAAATTTTCTTTTAGGAGCAGGCCTTTAGTTCGCAGCAGCGAAAACACCGACGCGGAGTCGGTTGACGACATTACCGCCGCTAGCAGGAGCGACTCCGGGAAAGAAAAGTCTATCTCGAAAAATCTCGCTGCCGCCCAAATGAAAGTTCCCACGATTCCCGCCGTAAGCACCACCCCGAAGGTTGCTAAAATTATTCCGGGAGCTATTACCGGGCGTATCTCGGAAATTTTCGTATCCATTCCGCCGGAGAACAGAATCGCGCTCAAAGCCATCATTCCTATGAATTGGGCGGTTTGGGCTGAGTCGAATTTCAATCCGAATCCGTCCTGCCCCATTACCATTCCGACGCACAAAAACAAGAGCAGAGAGGGTATTCCAAACCTGTAGCTCATCTTGCTCATCAGAATGCTCACAAAGAGCATGAGCGATCCGACGATTAAAATGTTGTCTGAGCTTAATTCCATATCCTTGGGAGGGGAGTCATTTTATAGTATCAAATTTTCTAAAAACGCTCCGCAAAATCTTTAAATTTTTCTGGGGCTGTTTCTCCGCCGGCTATATCCTTCGCCACAGACACGATATTTTCTATGGTTTGTTGGCTGTCTGGGTGTTTTTTTATTTCGTCCATATATTTTTCGCACCAGTAGAGAGCCTTTTCGGTATTTTTGTCTTTCCAGTAAATCCACGCCAAGTATTTTCGGGTGGAGCCGACAGCCGCCGGATTGCCGAGTTCGGCGTACTTTTCCAGATATTCTCTCGCTTTCTTTTCGTCAGTGGGAAATCCGTATTTGCCTCCTCCGTAGAGCGCGGATATTTGGGCGTAGTAGGCAGGATTTTTCTTGGCGAGTTTTTCGTAAATTTCCAATCCCATGCCGAAATTTTTAGAGACGTACTTTCCCCTCATGTACAGCGACGCGAGGTATTCCGAAGCGTCCGAATTTCCCGCGTCCGAAGCGGATTTTAACCAGTATATTCCCTCGGGCAGGTTTTTTTGAAAGCCATTTTCTCCCTTCAAAAGTCTCTTTGAAGTTTTAAACATGGAGGCCGAATTTCCATTCTTTGCCTCTTCGAACTCTACTTTTGCAAGTTTGTCCTTCCAATATTTTTCCCGCTCTGAGTCTCCCATCTTGGCCCGAACTTCTGCGCTTCTTTCCATGGCCTCTTTCAGCCCGTCTTCCGCTGCCGATTCAATCCAGTATAGTCCCCTCTGCCAATCCCTCGGGAGCGTAAATCCGGCAAAGAAAGTGTTTCCCAACGCCCACTTGTCCGCGGGAGTTCCGTTGGTGGCGGCTTTTTCCCTCCACTTTATTGCCTCTTCGAAGTCCCTCTTTACGAACCTTCCCTCCCCGTAGATTATCCCGAGCCAGTTTTGAGCCGGGGCGAATCCGCTCTCGGCAGACTTTTTCAACCATTCTATTCCCTCCGCTATCTTGTCCGGCTGATTCGTCTTTATCAATTCGGCTGCCATCGCTATCTGGGCCTTCGGGTCTCCGTCGCGGGCGGCTTTTAATATGTCCACGCCCCCGAGGGCGTTGAACATCGAGGCGAGAAAAAAAACGGAAAATGCAAGAAGAGTCTTCATGGTAATTCTAACATTTTTGAACCGCGAGCAAACCGCTCCTTCCCTCGAAGGGTTCCATGGAAATTTCGTTCGAAGGGACATTTCCTTTTTCGAGTATATTTCGGGCGAGCGCCTCGAGGGAGAAGAGCTCTATCTTTAGTTCGGACACTTTTGTGAGAAAATTGTCGAACCACTCCATGTATTTCATTCCCTCGAGTTCGGCGTGCACTGTCATTACGGAAAATTCGGCTTTTTCCATTTCTTTCAGGTACACGTCGGAGACCTTCTCCATGGGGATTCGCCCGAGCAATTCGTCCAAAGTTGGCAGCGTTGTGGGAATTTGAAGCGTCTTAAAAACTCTTCCGCCGATTTTCGGGAAGAAGGGATATTTTCCCCTGCAGTCGGAGGCGTAGAGCATTTCGGCTTTGTCCTCCGCTTCTATTGCCGCTGACGAAATTTGCCATCCGGGCGCTCCGCATGTCTTCGGGGCAAATCCCATTATTTTTTCGAATTCGGCGCAAGCTTTCATGAACTCCGCCTCGACTTCGGTGTCGCGCATTTTGAACAGGCGGTTTTGCCACTTGTAGTGGTCCCACGAATGAACCCCGCATTCGAAGCCCGAGTCCCGAACCGACCTCATTATGTCCGGGCATTTTTTCGATATGACAGGAGCCGGAAGAATCGATCCGTACATGAGTGTTTTTAAGCCGTAGTTGCCTGCCACATTCGATCTGAGGCACTTTTTTACAAAACCCTTTTGGAAGATTCTCGAGAGCGATTTTCCGGTGTTGTCGGGCCCAAGCGAGAACAGGAAAGTAGCAGGGGCGCAGTGTTTTTTCAGCAGGCGTGCAAAATTAGGAACGCCAGCCTGGGTACCCTTGTAGGTATCCACATCTATCTTTATGCCGAGTTTCATTTCGCTTTCTCTCCGCTATTGGGAGAGCTCGTAGTCCTTTCCGAGAAGGTGGTAGTCCAAAGTTAGTTTAAGTGCCGTGCGGAGGTCGGTAGTGGGTTTCCAGCCGAGTATTTTTTCGGCCCTCTTGACGGAGGGAACCCTTCTTGGAACGTCCTGATAGCCTTTGCCGTAGTAGTCGTCTCCGGAAACTACTTCTATCTTCGCGTTCTTTGCAGCCTCGGCGTATTTGGGGTAGGTTCCGATTAGCTCGACGAGCATTTCGGCCAGTTCCCTTATCGAAAATTCCATGCCGGGATTTCCTATGTTAAATATTTCACCGTCCGCGCATCCGTTCTTGTTTTCTATTATTTTCAACAGGCATTCGATGCCGTCGTCTATGAACGTGAAACTTCTCTTCTGCTTTCCTCCGTCGACCAACTTCACGGGCTTTCCGTTTATGATGTTGTGGGCAAACTGCGTCAGAACCCTCGACGATCCCTCTTTCGGATTGTTTATGTCGTCGAGCTTGGGGCCTATGAAATTGAAGGGGCGGAACAGAGTAAATTTGAGGTTTTCGTGTTTCCCGTACGCCCAGATAAGGCGATCGAGCATTTGTTTGATACAGGAGTAAATCCAGCGTTCCTTTGCGACCGGGCCGAGAGTCAGATTGGATTCGAACTCGTCGAACTCCGCGTCGGGGCAGAGGCCGTACACCTCCGACGTCGACGGGAACACTATTCTTTTGCTGTGCTTTACGCACATCTTTACTACTTCCACATTGGATTCGAAGTCGAGCCTGTAAACCCTCAGAGGATCTTTCACGTACAGCGAGGGTGTGGCTATCGCTATTAGCGGAAGGACGACGTCGCATTCTTTTATTGCCGATTCTATCCAGCCGGTTTCTTCGAGCGCGTTTCCCCTGTGGAAGGTGAAATTTTTTTCCTGGAGGCAATGGAGAATTTTGGAATCCCCAAGATCCATTCCGAGAACCTTCCAATTAGTTCTTTTTAAAATTTTCCACGCCAGGGACGATCCTATAAATCCGTTCACCCCGAGAATGAGTATTTTCTTTTCGCTATCCATCTTTAGTACGATATTTGCGAGACGATATTTTACGTTGGGCATTGTCGGCAAGCTTTTTTGCGCGCGCCCTTCCGGCCTCCAAAAACTACAGAATCATGGATATGAATTCCGCGTTGTTTTTTGTTTGGGACATTCTTTCCACCAAAGTTTCCGCCGCGGCGTCCGTTTTGGATCCTGCCATAGCGCGGCGCAGAAATCCGGCGGCCTCGAGCTCCTTCGCGGAAAGAAGCAGTTCCTCACGCCTCGTTCCGGACGCCCCGAGATTTATTGCGGGCCAAATTCTAAGCTCGGCAACTTTTCTGTCCAAAACCATTTCCATGTTTCCGGTCCCCTTGAACTCCTGAAATATTAGGTCGTCCATTCTGGATCCGGTCTCGACAAGTGCCGAGGCGACTATCGTAAGGCTTCCGGCTTCCTCCGTGTTTCGGGCCGCCGAAAATATTTGCCTTGGCCTTTCCAAAGCCCTTATGTCCAATCCCCCGCTCATCGTCCTTCCCCTGCCGGATTTCGCGGAGTTGTGGGCCCTCGACAGCCTCGTGAGGGAGTCCATGAGCAGAACGACGTCTTTTCCCGCCTCGACGAGATGTTTCGCTCGCTCTATGGCAAGATCCGATATTCTTATGTGGGTCTCCGTGTTTTCGTCGTTGCTTGAGGCGTAGATTTCGGCGGAGGGAAGGTCCATTCTGAAGTCCGTCACCTCCTCCGGGCGCTCGTCGACGAGCAGTATCATGAGATGGCATTCGGGGTGGTTTTCGAGAACCCCGTGGGCTATATCTTTTAGAAGGGTTGTCTTTCCCGTCCGGGGAGGAGCCACTATAAGGCCGCGTGTTCCCTTTCCTATCGGACAAAAAATATCCATCACGCGCGTGGTCATGCGCTCGTCTTTGGTTTCGAGCTTGAGCTTTTCCTCGGGGGCTATGCTTGTCAGCTGCTGAAACGAGGGCAGTTTTCTTCTCTCCATGCAGGGAACTCCGTCTATTGTCTCTATGAAGCGGACTTTGGGATTCGCGTGGCCCCCAGCTTGGTGGGCCTTGGCGACTATAAACTGCCCCTTTTTTACATTGAATCTGCGCACGAGCTCTTTCGGAACGTACGGATCCGTGGGGCGGGTTTTGCCTCCCCTCGATGGATCCAAAAGCACTCCGTTGTTGTTCGTGGTGGGAGCGAATATTCCCGAAACTTCGATTATTTCGAGAGCTCCGCGATTTTCCTGATTTTCATATTCCATATATGCCTTTATCCTGTCCGACAGGGTATCGAGCTACGCGAATGGGCGAAACAAACACGCAAAATTTCCCAAAAAACATTCCGGAGTTCGACCTCTGCGAACCTTCCTCCACGCGCGCTTTTCGCCAAGCGTAAAAACACTGGAAGCGAGCGATACGAATTCCCCGCTTTCCCAGATTCCAGCCGAATTAACGCATATCCTCGGAACAGGCGCAAGCTTTTTGTTGCATTTTGATATATATTTGCCAGTTCGAATTGAGGGAATTTTTAACTTGAAAAAGAAATCTCTGTTTTATATCGAGTATGCAGTTAGAAGTTTTGTTTAAACGCAAGGAATGATGGAGATATGGATAGGAAAGGTTTTTTGATTAGGTTGGGCTTTGCGGCTGTTGCTTCCATTGCCGGATTAAAAAGTTTTGGAGAGACCAAGAAAAAGAAGAGGCGCAAGGATTTCGGTTTGGAACCGGAGCTTGTGAATCCGGAGTCGACGTCGATTTTTTTCGTCGGGGATTTGCAGCGGTACACAAAGGACACGGTATTTCAGCCGGTTGCCGAGATGGTTTTCGCATGGATGTTGAAGCGGAGGGGTTATTTGAACTCAAAATGCGCTCTCTTTACCGGGGATTTCGTCGAAAATAACGAGTATTTCCCGAAGCCTAATTTTTACGAAGATGTCAGGGACAGCAAGGGTCAATGGGAGTTTATATCAAAACTGTTCGGACGCTTGGACGGCAAGATTCCGTATATAACCTGCCCGGGGAATCACGATTACGGAATTCAGTGTTTTGAGAATAGGAATACTCATTTTAACGAAGTGTTCAAGGAGGGCAGAAATCCGCTCACCGACGGCATGTTGCTTGGAATGTTTCCGAACGCCTTTGGAAAGCTGACGAGGGAGAACGCCTGCTACGAGTTGAATTTGGGAGGCAAATGGGGAAGCGTCATAGTGTTTACGCTGGAATTTTGCCCGAGGGACGAAGTCCTTCAGATGGTTCACGATAAGTGCGTGGGAGATTTTGCCGACAAAAAAGTGTTTGTGCTTTTGCACGACCACCTTCGAATGGACGGAAGCAGAACGAAGAAGCCCAAGTTCGACTACGTCAATGTAAATCCCAAGCCGGAGTTTAACGGCGGGGAGGACGTGTGGAACAAGCTCATAAAAACGACGCCGAACATACGCCTCGTTTTGAATGGCCACGCATCTAAGAATACTACTCCGATAGACGACAATTCGTTCTTCCGTTCGGACAAGAACGACGCCGGCAAAGATGTATTTTCGATGGTGTTTGCGCAGCACGGAAGGCCGTACGACGGGCACGGAGCGGACGGCTGGGTTAGGGTTCTAGAATTTGATCCCGACGGGGAAACTGTTAGGGTGAGCACGTTCTCCCCCTATTTGTTTATGTCGATGGATTCGAAAGCCAGGTCCAGGCCTAAAAACGAAAAGAACGAATTTTCGTTTAAGATACAATAGCTTGGAACCGGATTTTCCTTTGCGTAGGGGCGGACTTTCTTGGATTCTTCCCTTCGAGTTTTTGCATGTTTGTTTTTTCGAGTGCGGATAAGCTTTTTTTCGGCTTAGTTTATCCGCGCTCTTGCATTTCGGGAAGTCCCAGAAACCGTGATTCTTGAAGTGGTGCCTATCATGCGTTGCATCTAGGGAGCTTCCAGAAACATATTCCAATCTATCCGCATTCTTTTGCGGAGAGCATTTCGCCTATCGAATGCGGAATATGAATCGCAAGAAAAACAAACTTCTTTTGGAAAAGAGAAGATCGGAAGGGAAAAAGAAGAATAAAAATTGTACCGCGCAATTTTTGAAGGGCGGACAAAGGTTAAAAGTTTTTTTTGGAAAATTTTCCCGGATTTACTTTCATTCGCCAATTTTTCAAAAACAAAAAATTCCCGACGATTTTTTGGCATTTGCATTCCGATTCTATAATTGGAATTTTTCTCATATTTTGGTTGAAATATTCAATACGTGTTTCTAATTTAAAACACTGTTGTATTTTACTATTTATGGACAGAAAAGGATTTTTAATTCGAATTGGAATGGCGGCGGCGCTTTCGCTGTCTGGGATTAGAAGCTTTGCCGGGAAAGTGGGCAAGAGCCGCAGGGACAAGGGCATAGAGCCGAAACTCGCAAATCCCGCCTCGTCTTCGATTTTCTTTGTGGGCGATTTGCAGCGGTATACCAAAGATACTGTGTTTCAGCCCGTTTCAGAGATGATTCTATCGTGGATTCGTAAGCGCCACAAATACTTAAACGCGAAATGCGCGCTTTTTACCGGAGATCTCGTCGAGAACAACGAGTACTACAAAAAATTAGATTTTTACGTGGACGTGGACAGCAAGGGACAGTGGAAATTCACGTCGAAAAACTTTGAGCGGTTGGACGGAGAACTTCCGTACATATCCTGCACTGGAAACCACGACTATGGAATTCGGTGTTTTGAGAACAGGAATACGCATTTTAATGAAATTTTTAAAGAGGGAAGGAATCCACTCTCCGACGGAATTTTAATCGAGATGTTTCCGAATGCCTTTGGGAAGCGCACGAGAGAAAACGCCTGCTACGAGCTGGATTTGGGAGGCAAATGGGGAAAAGTGATGGTGTTTTCGATAGAATTTTGTCCGAGGGACGAAGTTTTGGAATGGGTTCACAAGAAGTGCGCCGAGGATTTTGCGGACAGAAAAGTGTTTTTGCTCTTGCACGACTACATAAAAATGGACGGCTCCATGAGCGCCAAACCCTTCTTTAAATACGTTAAGGTCGAGACGAAGCCGGAATTCAACGGCGGGGAGGACGTGTGGAAAAAACTTGTGAAAGTCACGCCAAACATTCGTCTCGTGTTGTGTGGGCACGCGCACGGCGATACCGTTTTGATAGACGACAATTCGTATTTCCGCTCGGACAAGAACGACGCCGGCAAAGATGTATTTTCGATG
>CASDUP010000009.1 GCA_949283955.1 uncultured Verrucomicrobiota bacterium
ATTTGGGAGAGTTTCAGCTTGGACATCTTTTGAGGGGTGTCCGCGAGCGCGAAAAGCTAAGGGCTGACTTCGTTCACCCGCTTGTCCGTGCATTGGGCAGACAGAAGGACAGCTATCAGGAAAGTAAACGGAGTCTCGCCATCGAGCGGAACCTTTGGGTCGGGGTAGAGCCGCTCGAGTTCGTCCGCTATGATTCGCGCTTTTTTAGTCATGCGGATTTTTAGTCCGAAGCCTTCATCAGGAAGGACAATTTGTAGGTTCTTCCAGAGTTTGCCCTGCATTCTTCAGAGGGAGCCCTAGACCACGAGTTTATTCCCCCCACTCCGGTTTGCATGGCGGAGATGTTGAGCTCTACAAAATTCCTCTTTGGCAATTCGGGAACGTGGAGAGCCTGCTCTATGTCTTCGGTGGAGCAGGGATAGGCGGCGGCTTCGAAGAAGTTGCCCCCTCTCGACTCTATAGTCAGATCTACGTCGCCTCCGGACAGCTTGAGCTTCCTTACACCCCCCACATTGGAACATTCCTGCGGATCGGCGTACGGAAATATTTCTATATTGTCCTTGAAGTTTCCGACTATGCTTCCGTGGGTGCGGTCGACGTAATTTTCGCGCGGTCCTTTGCCGTACCATTCGCGGGTGTCGAACGACGACGGCAGAAAGAACTTCATGGCTACACGCGGGGCAAATATCAGTCCTTTGGCCAGGGTGATTTCTCCGTTTACGAGTATGGAACCGTCGGGGCGTATCTCGTAGGAGAATTTCGCCGAGGATTTCTTGGCGGGAATGGCGTAGCGGGTCTCGACTTTCACAACGCTTCCGTTTTCAGTCGATATCTGCTCGGCCTCGAACTTTTCAAGCTGGGCCCGCTTGCCCGCCGATTTCCATATCTTGAATTTTTCGGACTCTTTGAATCCCCTGTCGTTGCTCGTCAGGGGCCTCCAGAAGTTTAGGGCGCTTTCCGGCAGCAACACCGTCTCGCCTTCGAACTTGTACGACATTATCCAACCGGTTCTGCGGTTGAAGGAAATTTCGAACTTTTCGTTGGAGATTTTAACGTTGTCGCCGTCGGCTGAAATGTTGAGCGTTCCGGAGTCGGAGGCGGTCTCGCGCTCGACGTAGTTTCCGGATATTTTTATCTGCTCTTGGGCGAAGCGCTCACCTTCTGCTATCCCGTTCATTCCGCCCTCCGGGGCCTCGAAGAACAGGTTCAGCATGTACTCTCCGGCATCTTTGTCCTCGAAGGCGTCTGAAAGATCTATTCTCACTATCCCAGTTCCCTGGGGCTCTATGTCTCCGAGCGTCTCCGATCCGCTGTCGACGTTTTCTCCGTCCCTGTTGATTTCCCATTCGAGAGTGGATCCCTTGAGGGACCTGAAGAAGTTGTCGTTCTTTATCTCGACTGTAGCTATCCCCCTGTCGAACGAAACAAGGCGAGCGGAGGCGCATTGGTAGAACTTCTTTACCTCCTCTGTCTGGGGAGTTTCCCTCAAGTCGGAAGTCATGATTCCGTTCATGCAGAATGTGTTGTCGTTGGGCCAGTCGCCGAAGTTTCCTCCGTAGGCGAAAACTTCCACGGGATCCCCGCTCCCGGCGGAGGACTTCGTGAAGTCTATCGAGGAAATGGGGGAATCACCTTCGAAAAATCCGCCATCGAGAGCTGTTCCGTAAACCTTCACTTGGGCTATCTTGGCTAAAACATGAGTCAGGGAAAGCTTGATGTGCTTCTCTTGCGGAGCTATCAGAAGCGGGGAAGAATCGAGGAAGTAGGCGCTGTCGGCCTTTGCGGACTTCAATTTCTTTCCATTCAAATAAAGGGAAATCTCGCCCTCCTTGTATGTGGCGGCTATATCCGCTTCCTCTCCGGGCTTAAGCGATACCGGAGCTATCAGAATTTCCCAGCCTTTTCCGTTCCAAACCGAGAACGCTAGGCTTTTCTTGTAGTCGAAAAAGCGCAGAGAGAATGCCCCTTGCTGTTCCAATATCGTTTCGTCGGCGGGAAGCCTGTTGAAGCGGTAGCCCTTGTTGGATTTGATTTTCTTTTCCTCTCCCATGAATTCGGGCAGAGGCTCCGGGGTAAGCCGCACCGCAACCGTGAATTCCGTAAGGGGTTTCCCGAAAACTCCCGGGAAGGCAACAGCCCCTCCCTTTTCAAGCCCTTCCTTTCCGGGCGTACCGTAGCACTCTATCTTGCGGGAGGGATCGGCGTCGTCGACAACAACGCGCCTCGGGGGAATATTTCTCAATATTCCCTGATCCTTGTAGTCCCATATAAATCCGCCCTGGAATTGGGGATATTCATCAGCTATCTTCCAGTAGTCGTAAAGGCAGCCGCCGCTGTTGCCCATCGCGTGGGCGTACTCGCAAAGTATAACGGGCTTCTTGTCGGAGTCCTTAACGCCCTTCTGCTTCTTGAGGTATTCGACTACCTTTGCGGGCGTCTCGTACATGAAGGACATCATGTCGGTATAGCTTATGCTGTCGTTCCTGTCGAAGTGTATCGGGCGGGAAGGATCCCTGTCCCTTATCCAGCCGGCGGCGTCGGAGAAATTCCTGCCGTCGAGGGTTTCGTTCCCCAGCGACCATATCACTACGGAGGGGTGGTTCTTGTCCCTCTCAACCATCGACTTTATCCTTCCGAGAATAACAGATCCCCACGAAGGACTTTCCCTAAGGGGACTCCTATCTTTCATGAAATCCAGTCCGTGGGCCTCGATATTTGCCTCGTCCATCACATAAAATCCCATCTTGTCCGCCAGATCGTAGAAGAAGGGGGCGTTGGGATAGTGGCAGGTCCTTATGGCGTTTATGCGGAGTTTCTTCATCTCCGACAAATCCTTGATTGCGTCTTCCTTCGTTATGGCGTGTCCGCGTTCGGGGTGGTGCTCGTGGCGGTTTACCCCCTTGAACTTCACGGGGCGCCCGTTTACCAAAATGAATCCGTCTCTGCGCTCCACGGTTCTAAAGCCGACGTTTATCGCCGCCCATATTGACGACTTCTCTCCGTCTTGGGAGAGTTCCAGCAGCAATTTATAAAGGTTGGGCTCTTCCGCGCTCCAGGCTTTTACGTTTTCTATATTCGGGAAGTTCCATTTGCATAGCACGGCCTTGTTGCCCATTAGCTTGTCGACGCTTACCGCGTCGGAAACGAGCGAGCCGTCGGGATCGTAAAGTCTCCCTTTGAGCTTGAAGTTCCTGTCGCTTTTGCCGTTGTTTTCTACGAGAGCCTCCACTTCGAGAGTTCCGTCCCTGTAGGAGTTTTTCAATCCCGCCTTAACATATACGTCCGAAACCTCGACTGCCGGCCTCCAATAAAGCTCTACATGCCTATATATGCCTGCCAATCTCCACATGTCTTGGTCTTCAAGGTAGGCTCCGTCGCCGTACTTGTACACTTCGACGCATATAGTGTTTTTGCCGAAGTTCAGATATTTTGAAATGTCGAAAGTGGACGCCGTGCGGCTGTCTTCCGCATATCCCACCTTGCGGCCGTTTACCCAAACGTAAAAGCAGCTGTCAACTCCGTCGAACTTCAGATAGACCGATCCGCTCTTCCAATCTTTCGGGAGTTCGAAGGTCTTTCTGTACTGCCCGACCGGATTTCTATTTTCCTCCGGATAGTTCGTGAATGACGGATCCAGAGGTTTGTCCATCACAAACGGGGGATTTGTATGGAAGGGATATAGGGTGTTGGTGTAGATGGGAGTTCCGTAACCTTTTATTTCCCAGTTTGAGGGAACGGATATGGTATCCCACTTTGAGTCGTCGAATCCGTCCTTGTAAAAGTCTTTGATTCTGGAGTTCGGGTTTCCGGAAAATCTAAATTTCCAGTCTCCGTCTAGCGACATAGCCAGGGCATTTTCGTCGCCTGCGAGCGCCTCCGATCTGCTCGGATAGAAGGAAACGCTCGCCGAGGGATTTTCGGTTCCCACCCTGAATATGGTTTCGTCCTGCCACTCGGTCTCTTGGGCGTTTAAAAAAGTCGCCAGCCCCGCGGCGACAAACAGTTTGGCGTAAAGTCTCATCATAATAGCCCCCATATTAAAAACGCTATCTATCAGTTCAAGACTAATTTTCAAATCTCAATGGGGCAGTTTTCGTCGCAAATACATCAGCGAAGCTTTAAAATGTTCGTTGGCAAAAAGACGCCTTCCGTTAGAATACCTTATTGGTTTGTGGGAGCATACTCGCTTTTCCAGGATCCTCCAACGGCCCTAATCAGGTCTATAGACGCCTTAAACTGCTCTCCTTTTGCCGCTATTAGGGAAAGTTCTGCCATGAGCGAATACCTTTGGGCTTCGCTTGCAGCGAAGTAGTCGGCGGCTCCCTCTTCGAACTGCACCATGGCAATTCTGCAAACTCTCGAAGCGGCTCTTGAAGCGGACTCCAACTCCTCCACCTTGCTTTTCGTGAAATTTAGCTTCGCGAGGGCGTCCTCCGTTTCCCGAATCGCCTTTAGAACAGTCGACTTGTAGTCTTCGAGAGCCTGCTTGTGCCTCGCCAAGGCTACCCTCTTTTGCGCGGCGAGCCTTCCAGCTTGAAATATTGGCATGTAGATTTGGGGACTCACTCCCCAGGCGAACGAACTCGAATTTAGAAGTTTTGAAAATGCGGTGGATTCAGTTCCGAGCGAGCTCGTTATTGAAATCGTGGGAAAGAAGGCCGCTTGTGCCGCTCCAATCCTGTGGTTTGCCGCCAGTACAGAGCGCTCTGCCGCGGATATGTCGGGGCGCCTTTCGAGCAGCTCGGAGGGAAGGGTTTCGGGAATATCCGGGGGATTTCCGGAGAGAGGCCCGATTTTTATATTTAGCTTAGCCGGAGAAGTTCCTAGAAGATTGGCGAGCAGATTTTTTGCAACGGCGATGTTTTGGAGAATATCCGTCAGTTTTGCCTTAGATGAAAATTCCTGCTCCAACGCCCGGTTGAGGTCGGCTTCGGAGGCAGTTCCCATTTCGGTCCTGTCCCTGAGCATCGCGGTTTGCCCCCGGCGTATTTCCACAGTCTTTTCAAGAAGTATTCTCGCCGATTCCATCTCCCTAATCCCAAAATATAGCGCGGCGATTTTCGTTTGGAGGGACAAAAGGGCGTTTTCATACTCGTTTTTAAGTGCTTGGGCGTCGGCGCGGGAGGCGGCGAGTATGCTTCGAATTCTTCCGAATAGATCGGCGTCCCATGTCAGTGTGGCACCTATGGCCCAGTCTTCAAACCTGTTTCCCAAAGGCCTAAGCAGGGAGTTGTCCCCGACCTCCGTCTTGAACCAATCTCCCGAGGCTGCCGCGTGCGGATATAGAGCCGATTCGCTCATCTTGGCGTTCTCTCTTGCCTGTTCAACACGGTAATAGAGCGACTTTAAATCGGGATTGTCGGCTCGGGATTCCTCCAAAATTTTCGATAGGAGCTCGTCGCCGAAAAGCTCCCACCAATTTCCCCTGTACTCCCCGTCTTTCGGAGAGGCGCTTTTCCAAAGACCCTTCTCGTTGGCAAACGATTCAAAATTTAAAAGCTCCTCCCTGCCTATGGAATCGTTTGGATTGTCGTAATCCGGGCCGACCGTGCAGCCGCAGAGCAGTAAAAATACAACCGATATTCTCTTCATGGCTCAATCCGTTGTTCGATTTTCTCGGGGTTGTTCCGGTAGTTTCTTCTGATTATGTAGAAGAATACCGGGGTCAGAAATAGCCCGAACAGGGTCACACCGAGCATTCCGAAAAATACGGGAACTCCCAGCGCGTTTCTTAGTTCCGATCCGGTACCGCGTGCGGCGACAAGCGGAACAACTCCCAATATGAATGCGAAGGACGTCATCAATATGGGCCTCAGCCTGTTTTTCGCGGCTTCGCTTACAGCAGTTTTCGCGTCCTCTCCGCGCTCCTGCCTCTGCCGGGCAAATTCCACTATCAAAATCGCGTTTTTGCACGCCAAGCCTATCAGCACTATAAATCCTATCTGGCTTAACAGGTTTACATTCATTCCCATGGCTTCGACTCCCGCTACCGAAAACAAAAGCACGAGCGGAACTATCAGTATTACCGAAAGAGGCAGTTTCCAACTTTCGTACAGCGCCGACAAAATTAAGAATACGAACGCCACGCAAAGCGAAAACGTTATGATGGAAGTCGAGGTTCCCACTCGTTTTTCCTGAAATGCCAGATCCGTCCACTCCAAGTCCATTCCGTAGGGCAGGGTTTTTTCCGCTATCTGCTCTATGGCAGATATGGCCTCTCCCGTGGAGCTCTCGGGGGCCACGTTGCCCATGACTTCCGCCGCCGGATACATGTTGTACCTTGTTATGATTTCCGGCCCTACGGTGTGTTCTGCCTTGGCTACGCTCCCTATTTGTATGTTTCCGCCGTTTGAAGAGGGAACTCTCAGCTTCATGATGTCGGAGACGCTCTTTCTGTTTTTCCCTTCGGCTTGGGCGACAACCCTGTACGAGCGGTTTAATATGTTAAAATCGTTCACGTACACAGAGCCAGTGTTAAATCTCATTGCGTTGAATACAGAGCCGGTTCCAACTCCCAATCTTTCGGCCTTTTCCCTGTCCACATCGAGCTTTATTCTCGGGCTGGAAATGGAAAACATAGTAAGGGCGGTAGATATTCCCGGGGTTTTGCGGGCCGAATCCGCTATTTCCGCTGCTTTTTTTTGTAGCCCCGAAAGCCCGTGCGAGCCCCTGTCCCTGACGTATCCTTTAAAGTCTCCCCCCATTCCTATTCCGGAAACGACGGGGGGCTTGACCGCAAAAAACAGAGCTTCCGGAATTTCCCTGTTAAACGCCGAAATCAACTCGGATATGGATTTGTCGAGTGGCTTTCCCTCTTTGACCCTCTCCTCCTTGCTTTTTAGCTGGATGAACATGGTCCCCCCGTTTGATTGCCTTCCGAGATTGGCTATGTTAAGTCCGGCAAGGCTCAAGTATTTTTCGGCTTCTGGAAGCGTTTTTCCGACTATTTCCTCCGCCTTTTTCATGACTTTTGCAGTTCTTTCCAAGGCCGCTCCGTCAGGAAGCTGGACAGCCACGTAAAAGTAGCAGGTGTCCTGGGCAGGAATAAAACCCTTGGGCGCCGATCTGAATAGAAGAGCCGTCAGTATCAGCAAAGCGGCGTAGCATGCCGCAAGGATTGCGCTTTTGGGAAGAATTGCCCGGACTGCTTTTCCGTAGCAGTTTGCGAGCTTTTCGAATCCTGCGTTGAACGCGGAGAAAAATTTCCCGAACAGGAAGTCGTAGAATCTGGTGAAGAAGTCCCTCTTTTTTTCCAGAAATAAAGCGGAAAGTGCTGGGGTAAGCGTCAGCGATACGACAGCCGATATCAAAGTTGAACAGGCAATCGTAAGTGCGAATTGCCTGTAAAAAGTTCCGGTCACGCCCTCTACGAAGGCCGTCGGAATGAACACCGCGCTCAAAACCAAGGCTATAGCTACGAGGGCTCCGGAAACTTGTCCCATTGCCTTCTTTACCGCTTCCTTCGTCCCGAGGCCTTCTTTCATATTTCTCTCGGAGTTTTCCACCACTACTATTGCGTCATCTACCACTATGCCTATCGCCAGAACCAAGCCGAACAGGGTGAGATTGTTTATCGTAAAACCGAAAAGCGCCATGAAAAAGAAGGTTCCAGTAAGCGAAATTGGAATCGCAAATAGGGGAATGACTGCTGCCTTCCAGTTGTGTAAAAACAGCATCATCACGAACACGACAAGGAGCGTCGCCTCCAAAATCGTTCTAAACACTGCGAGTATGGAGTCGGCTATGTAAACCGTGTTGTCCATTCCAACGTCGTAGTCCAGCCCTGCCGGAAACTCTTTCTTCATCTCTTTAAAGGCCTTTAAGACCTCTCCTGCGGTGTTTGAAGCGTTCGAGCCCGGAGTTTGATAGACAAGCAAAACCACAGCGTCTCCGCCTTTGTAAAAAGCCCTGTTCGAGTAGGAGTAGGCTCCCAGCTCCACCCGCGCCAAATCTTTCAGCCGGACAATCTTTCCTCCCGGCATTCTCCTTACCACTATGTCTCCGAATTCGCTTTCCTTATCCAGCCTCCCTCGGGTGTCTATGAGCATTTCGAAGGCGGCATTGTCGTCGGGCAGGGGGGACTGGTTAAGCTTTCCGGCCGATACCTGGTTGTTTTGGGTCCTTATTGCCGAATAGACTTCGATAGGAGATATTCGAAGGTCGGCGAGCTTGTCGGGATCAAGCCAAACCCTCATGCTGTATTCGCGCGAACCGTACGCGACAACGTCTCCCACTCCGTCTATGCGCATTATTTCGTCCCTCATTTGGGTGAGGTAGTAGTTGGTTATATAGGCGGTGTCCCGAGATGCGTCGGGGGAATATATGGCAAGCCCGAGAAGCAGGCTTGGGGAGCGTTTGGATACCCTTACTCCTATGTTTTTTGTCTCTTCGGGGAGCCGCGTTTTGGCAACTTCGACCCTGTTTTGCACCAAAACTTGAGCCGAATTTATGTCGGTTCCAAGTTCGAAGGCTACCTCGATGCTTGCCGTGCCGTCCGAGTTGCACCTGCTTGTCATGTACATCATTCCCTCGACTCCGTTGACCTCTTGTTCGATGGGAGTGACGACGTTTTCCATCAATATTTCTGGGGAGGCGCCCGGATAGGCGGCGTCTATTGCTATGGTGGGGGGAACTATGTCGGGATATTGGGATATAGGAAGCTTGGCAAACCCTATGATTCCGAGCAGCACTATCCCGACCGACAAAACCGTGGAAAAAATCGGCCTATCTATGAAAAAGTCGCAAAATTTTTTCATAAAAAACCTATCATTTCTCTTTTGGCAGTTTCAGCTCGACAGTTTTCGGAAGCACTTTTCTTCCAATAGTCGCCCTCTGCAAGCCAGATACGACAACCCGCGAGTCCTTGTCCAAACCTTTTTCCACAACAACCATTCCATTCGATTCGAATCCCAACACAACCGGAGTCTGCCTGACGGTGTCGTCCGGATTGAGAGTTAGCACATACCTTCCTGTCAAATCCGTTCCTATCGCTTCTTCCGGAATAAGAATTGCTCCTTTCAGCTTTCCTTCCATCACGCGGATTTTCCCGTACGCTCCGACTGTTAGGCGCCCGTTCGAATTGTCCATGTCGGCCCTGACTACTAGCGAAGCGGTTCCGTCGCCGAGGGAGTTGTCGTAGTAGCACAATTTTCCGGATCCGCTGCCGTCGACCATCTCGACTTCGGCTCCATTGCCATTGTCTATTTCCCTTAAAATTCCTAGATTCTTGTATCGGGCAGCGTCTGCCGAATTTAGTTCGAAATACGCTTTTATCGTGGAGTCGTTTACCACCCGGGCGAGCCTCGTGAGGTTGGGGCTTACGAGATTTCCCTCGTCCACAAAATTCTCCCCTACCTTCCCGTCGACGGGGGAGACAATGTCCGTGTATCTCAAATTGAGCCTCGCGTTTCTCTCGGCTGCTTTCGCCTCCAGAAGTTTTGCCTTCGCCACCAAAAGTTCGGTTTCGCGGGTTTGATAGGCCTCCTTAGATATAGCCTTCCTTTTGAACAGTCTGCGGGCCCTATCGGCGTTGCTTGCGGCAAGAAGTATTTTGGATTCGACAGCCTTCACGTTCGCCTCCGCCGCCGCAAGCGCCGCCGCGTAGGGCTTGTCGTCTATCTTAAACAGCAAGTCGCCCTTTTCCACGCGCGCGCCCTTTTTAAAGAGGACTTTTTCGAGATAGCCTCCCACTCTCGCCCTTATGTCGACGTCCTCGCTTGCCTTCATTTTCGCCGAATAAACTCCGTATGTGTCCACGTCCATCACCAAAGGCTTGGCCACCACCACCTCCGCCGGAATTTCCGGAGACTTAACCGCCTCCTTCGAACAACCCAAAACCGAAACCGCCGCAAGTATTTCGACTGCCGCGCGAAAAATTTTTTTCATATCCGTTCTCCCGTGCTTTTTGTTTTCCGTGGAATTCGTCATCTCAGAGCCTTCTCTATCACTTTGTCCAGCGATCTCGACAAAATTTCCATTTCCTTTTTTCCCAATTCCCTCCAGTTGTGCAGCCTCATCACCGCGGAACTCTTGGCCGAATACGCCCTTACGCTCGACCACAAAGACTGCGCAAACACCACGCTCATGTCCCTTTTTAGCCTGCCCCCGGACGCGATGGACAACATTTTCGCCAAAAAGTTTACCGGCCTTTCATATATAGAGTAGTATATGGAACAGAAAGCTTTCGAAGGGGAAACCTCTTCCCTGGACATTATCAGGCACAGGTACTTCACTATTCCCTCCCTCCCGAATCTTTCTATGCACTCCAAAACAAATTTTTTTATCAGCTTTTTGGCGTCTTTTGCCGAAAGCACCCTTTCTATTGCCTCGCCCTCGGAGTAATAGGGGGATACCTCGTGTTCGAAATATTCGGACAGATCTCCTATCACAGTATTGTATAGGCCCTCCTTCCCGCCAAAGTGGTAGTTTATGGCGGCGATGTTTGTGTCGGAATTTTTCGCGATTTGCCTGATTCTTGCCCCGTCGAGCGAAAATCTCGCGAATTCGCCTATCGCGGTTTTTGCTATCCTAACCTTGGGGTCGGAGTCGCATCCGTCGGCAATTTTAAAAATGAGATTATTTTCAAACATTTGTTTCAAACAAATGTTTAACTATCTCCCCAAGTCAAGTTTTTTGTGGAATTTTCAAAAATTTTCCCGAGGTGCCTACCGCAAGTAAGACCAAAATAGAATGTTCCAAAAAAGCCCGCTAATGTGGTCGAAAAAAAAGCTTTCAATTTTCCACCGATGGACTATCGTGGACTGATTGAGAGTTTATTTTACTGCTTACATTTTATGAAACCCATTTTTAAGGACATTACGTTTGCGATTTTAAGCGTTGCGCTCGCGTCGTCGTATCTGACGCTCGTGTCTTGCGGAAAAGAGGAGGCAAAGAGAAAAACTGTGTCGTCGTCGGTCAAAATGGAGACCCCCGAGGAATTTAGGGCGCGAATGGAGAGGGAGCAAAAGGAGGCCGAAGAAAAGGCGGCAAGGGAAGCAGCAGAAAAATCGCAGTTCTTGAGCATAGACTTTCGCGGCGACAATCTGAAAAAGGGGGATGTGTTGACCGCTCTGGTCGACATAAAGTCGAAGTTTGACAATCCATTCGATGCCAACGACATCTATGTTGACGCGTATATTTTTGACGATGCCGCAGGAATAAGCATGAATGTTCCCTTGGCTTTCATGGGAGGAAAGAGCGGAAATTCGTCTTGGCAGCTGAAGGCGGTAATTCCATCAGCGGGCTCTTACAAGTGCCTTTTTGGAGTTCGCCAAAAACGCGACTACGAAACTTCTCGCGAATATAAGTTTAATGTTGCCGACGTTGAGGGAGGGGAAGTGTACCGCCTCGACCTAAAAGGAAAAGACGTATTCTTTTTCAAATCGGATAGCGGGCACAAGGTTCGCGCCGTGGGCGCTTCGATAGCGCACGACTTTACCCTCGCCGAGAAGAAAAATCTTCTAAACGAGATAAAAAAGTCCGGTGCCAATACCGTCAGGCTGGATCTCGATTTTATAACAAACTTCGTGCTTCCTTCGGATTCTGGATCTTTCAAGGCTGGTTGGCCGAATATGAAGGCCATGTCAGAAACAGAGGAAATACTCAAAGATGCCGCCGAGCTTGGAATAAAAGTAATAATATGCTTCGATTCCGCAGAGGAATTCACTTCGGAGGCCTACTCTAAGACGTATTTTTCGAAAATAGCCGCCAGCCCCTCCGAATTTTTCATGAGCCCCGCCGCCCAAGAAGCCTATAGAAATGCCGTGGGATATTTCATGGGGAGGTTTGACTCCGACGAAAGCATAATAGCCTGGCAAATATTTTCCGGAATCGACGCGTGGGAACCGGATCAGGTCGACACTCGCTATTACTCCATATCTTCAATAGGATCCTTCATACGCGATAGGGACAAGCTCGGCAGAGCCATTACCATATCCATACGCGGCTCGAGCGATTTCGACTTCCTGTGGAGGGGGGATTTTGCCGATCTTATTTCTTTCGAATTGTTTAACGTTCAAGATTTTGCGGATTCTGTCATGTTCCACTCGGAGTATTTTTCCAGAAAGTACAAAAAGGGAGTGTGCATATTAAAGTCCGGAGTTTTGGACGGATCGGATTTGAGCGGGGTTGGTCTGCACAACGCGATATGGTCGTCGCTGTTTTCCAGAACTCCGATAGTGGCGCTTGCCGATCTGGATAAAAATGCCCGTGCCCAAGTGTTCTCGAATTTGAAATCGGCATCTGAATTCAACTCGAAATATGTGGTTCCGATGAAAAAACCCGAGGTGATGCGCCTTCCCACGGTGAACGTTATACCGTCCATAAAAAACAAAGACGACGTGATGTTTATCAGGCCGGCGTTCGGTCTTACGCAGCTAAACAAAGAGTCTTCTACAGATTTGGCAGTTCTTGAAATTTCCGCGGATCGCACTGTAGCGAAAAACACGCTGCCCTCGGTGTGGAGAAGCAATGCCATAATCACTCTCAAGTTCGATGCAATGCCGAAAGATTGTTTCCTGCACTTCAAAATACCCTCGATTCTAAGGAATGGAAACGACGCCTGCAGGGTTAGCGTGACCAACTCCGACGGAGACGAAGTTTTCCTTGAGACATTCGATCCCCAAAAGTCGCCGAATTCCTCGAAGGCCCCGAATGGAGACGAGCTTGCGGTGGTGAACAAGTCTGTGAGGCTTGAAATTCCCGAGGGAAAGAGCAAGTTTGACGTGATGATAACTTCTCCCAACGGCACGGGTTATATCAATGTTTCCGACATGAAAATCACGGGAATAGGATCCAAGCTAGGATTCAACGACGTCAAGGTTGTCGGTCTTACAGATGTAGAAGGGGATACTTCGCTTCTTTGGTTCCGCAGGGGAGGGTACAATAATTGGACATACACGAAATATAAAATACACAATCGCAAAATATCCCCCGTTCGCTCCTTCGAATATAAAATTCCCGTCGGATCCCCGAGAACCAAGTACACTGTTGTGTGGTGGGATACCCGCGAAGCGAAGGAGATTGCAAAAGGCGAACTATTTAGCGATGCGAAAAGCATTCTAAAATTCCGCACACCTGCTATAAATTCCGACGTTGCAGCCGCCATATATCCCTCTGCTGTTCCCGCTAAACCCGCCGCTTCTACAAAATCCGCCGTTGCTTCTCCCAAAGCTGGCGCTCCGGCGACGGGGAAACCCGCATCTGCGACGGGAAAACCGGCGGCGGCGGGAAAATCCGCTCCTGCCACAAAGCCTTCGAACAGCTAGGGTGGCGCGGCGACGCAAAGCAAAAGGTAAATGGAGAACACTTCAAGTTTATCTTGAAGTGTTTTTTTATGGTTGCTTGGAGGGATAGCGGGACTGGAGCGCACCGAAGGTTTTGGGAGAAAGCTTTTCTAAAGGGGAAACAAAATAATGTATAATATTTGTGCGCAATCGCAGGATTTTTTTGAAAATCTTTTTTAAGGGAGGGTAAAAAGTACTGCTTAGAAAACAGAAATATTTTTTGCGTGCCTGGCACGTGTTTGGAAAATTTTTTTAAGAAGCCTTTTTTATTGGAATGCTTTTTTAGTTGGAACGAAGATGCAGCCGCCTTGAGGAATGGAAAGGGTCCGAAGGTTTTTAGGACAGTTTATCCGACAAACGGATTTAGCGCGCAAACACCAAATGGCTTTTTCGCTCAGAGCTGAAATTTTTTGCGGCATAAAATTCGTTTGGGGCAAAAAAAAGCGCGGAACCTTGCGATTCCGCGCGATACTAAAAATCGCTTATGGAATGATTTTATTTAAGGGATACTCAACAATTCCCTCGGCTCCGTTCGCCTTTAAAGCGGGAACTATTTCACGTACGACTTTTTCGTCAACTATGGTTTCTATCGCGACCCACGCCGTGTCCGAAAGAGGCGATACCGTGGGTTTGCGCAGGGCAGGGAGTGAACTTATCACCCTGGCAAGGCTCGACTTTGGAAGGTTCATTTTAAGCCCGACTTTGCCGTCGGCGTCGAGAGCGGCCCTCAAAAGCAGAGCTATGCTTTCTATCTTGGCGCGCTTTTCCGGATTCTCCCACGCAGCTTTGTTGGCTATAAATTTCGTGTTTGTGTACATCATCGTGTCGATGATGCGCAAGTTGTTTGCACGAAGCGACGATCCCGTCTCGGTAATGTCGGCTATGGCGTCCACCAGGTCGGGAACCTTCACTTCAGTGGCTCCCCAGGAAAATTCAACCTCCGCTTTGACTCCCTTGCTTTCGAGGTATTTCTTCGTGACGTTAACCAGCTCGGTGGCTATTCTTTTGCCCTGCAATCCGTTTATGTCTTTTATGTCGGAATCTTCCTTTACGCAGAGAACCCAGCGCGACTTTAAGGTCGTAGCCTTGCTGTAAATGAGGTCGCAAACCTCTACGACATCGCTGTCGTTTTCCAAAATCCAGTCGTATCCGGTAAGTCCGCAGTCGAAAAATCCCTGTTCCACATACCTGCTTATTTCCTGCGCCCTAACGAATCTTCCGTCGAGTTCGTCGTCGTTGATGGACGGCTTATACGAGCGGGAGCTCTTATTTATTCTCCAGCCGGCTTTCCCGAAAAGCGCAATTGTAGATTCTTCGAGGCTTCCCTTTGGGAGGCCTATCATTATTAAAGGTTTGTCGCCCATGGTCTTTTCCATTCCTATCGAATTTTAAACTTCCAAGTATGCTTCCATAAATTCGAGGCGCAACAAAAAAAATCCACCGATTCCCATAAAGCGACTTTTTGAGCTTGCGGGATAGATGGCAGATTTTTCCGCTCCGATAAGAGTTGGGAATGGATTTTTGCGGGCGGTTTAAGCTTGGGTCATTCGTCAAGCCGTAGCTTTCGCTGCGGAATTTTTTTTGAAAATATTTTAGGAAAACTCCTGCCGAAAACTGCGATACATTTTTGTCCGCAAACAAATCAAATTTAGCTCGCGAATCCAAAAATCATTTCGTATTTGCGCCCGCTAACAGGATTATTTACCTCTCTCCAATATTTTCAAAATTTTTAAATTTCCTCCGCTTCTCGAGGAGCTCTTAGAAGAGCTTCCTTTCGCGCTTTGGGATTTTTCCTTTTCCACCGATGAGGAGGACGAGGAGTTTCCCGTTTTTTGGGAAGATTTGTTTTGCCCGCCGGAGTTGCCTATGGAGCCGACTTTTTTTGCAGTATTTGAGGGATCTCCGTAATAGGCGCACAGGTAGTATTCCGCCATTCCCCTAGATACTACTATTTCTATCTTCAACAGTTGGGAGATGCATATTGCGCTTTTTGATGGATAATTTACTCCTCCTCCCCTGTTCGATATTTCCGACGCGCTTTTTATCCAGGTTTCCCCGTCGCTTATGTTGCCTATTCTTCCCTTTATGGCGTCCAAGATTTCGGGCTCGTAATCCTTCCCTTCAATCGAGCACATGGTTCTGAGCACGTCTTCGCTTGCGGAGTTTAAATTGGTCTTTTGGAAACTTTCCAAAGAAATTACCGCCTCGAAAGCCTTGTAGATGTCCGTGGGATTTCCGTCCTCGTCGAACATTTTTTCGGAGACGTTTTTTATCAGGCGCAGTTCATCGAAACTCAAAATTGTTCTATTGGGCGGAAGAGGTGATCCGGAATCGTAATCGCTCTCCTCGGCTCCGCTAAGCGAAGCGCTGTCGTCGGAATCCATCCAGTCCCAGAGGCATCCGGCCATTTCTTCGGCGTCGGAGGAGGTTTCTCCGAAGAGCTCGAAAATGTTTTTTAAATCGGATAGAGTCAGGGAGGATATGGGTATCTTTCCGCTTTCGTCGCTTATGAGAGCGTACACTTCCGTTCCGTCTTCGAACGAAAATCTCCCGTCGGCAAACGGCTCCCTCCAGCCTTGGTCGGCGGAGTAGAGGCCCCCGTCTATTTCCCTGTATTCCTCGAGAACAGCAACGGCGGCATTTAACGCCGAATACGCGTGGCGCCTGAGCGAGTTTTCAAAGCGGGCTGAAGCTCTCGGTTTTAGCTCCCTTATCGAATACTCCATCAGGGTGACTGCTAGAACGGAGAATATGAAGGACAACGCGAATACAAATACCAAAGCTCCGCCTTTGCGAAATTTTTTCGCTTCGGAAGGGATATTTCGGGTGGTAGCCATCTTAGTTTGATATTTGAAAATCCGTGAAATCCATGAAGGGAATCACCCGCGAAAACTCCTCGTCCCCGCGCTTGAAATAAAGCTTTATAGCCGACGGGAATTCGTCGGATCGGTTTTCGGGATCGTCTTCCTCCTCCCAGCGGGTTTCGTCGTCCTCGTAGATGTATCCTATTTGTTTGACCCAGGGGGAAATGACAGTCTTATAGATGGATTTTTCCGAGCTGATGGTTTTCTTTTCTTCGCGTATCGTCCAGATTAGGGACAGGCCGTCGTCTCCGCACTCCAAGTAGCATGTGGCTCCGCTAGAGAATCCGGTTTGGGAAAGCAGAAGTGGGTGGTCGGCGGGTATTCCGAAACAGATGAATTTGTCGTTTTGGGAGGATCCGCTTTGGGGATCTGGAGCGAGGTATATTGTTTTAGAGGAGTTTGCCCTTCCGTTCGACGGTGCTTCGGAGATTTTCGAGGTAGAGATTCTCAGGCGGAGAAATTTCTCTATTCCATCGGCGTGGGATCTCAGGCTCCAACCTCTCTCGAAATGTTCCACTATGTTTATCATGTCGAACATCAGCGCCACGCAGCCGACCATTATCACCGAGGAAATCGAAAGCGCAAGAAGCACCTCCACCAAGGTGAAGGCATCTCTCTTCTCTTTCCCTGAGAAAGCAAAAACGGATTTTTGCGGAAAAATCATTTCGAGCCTCCGTTCCCCCTGGAAGAACCGGACGTTCCTGAATCGACCCCGAGCTTCTCCCTCAATATAGAGGAATCCAACGAGTTTCTAGCCTTATTCTTCAGAGCCTCTATCGCCCCCCCAAATAGCTTTTTCCCGCCGTCTTCCTCTTCGGTATTTTCTTCGGAATCTCTTTTCTCGGACTCTGAAATTCTCGGGAATGCGGTGAGAGGTTCGGGAGCATCGGAGCTGGCGAGCTTGCTTATGGGAGGGGAATACACCACGGATTTTCCCTCCTCGTCAGTTTGGGCGTTTTTTACTAAATCGCGCCGGTCTTTTATTTCGTCCTTCAAATCCTCCAGAAGATCGGATCTATCCGAGGAATTTTGATACCACGAAGGCCTTACAGCATATACTATCTCGTCGAAACCGGACTCTCCGTCGGCTTTTATGCGTATTTCGAATAAATCCAAGATTTTGGTGTAATCCGCTTCGGCCGTGAGGGAGGAGGATTCTCCGGAGAGGGTTTCCACGTTGATTCCGTCGTTGAGGGCGTCGTAATCCTTGACGGCGAGAATTTTTTGCGTCGAGAAATCCTTGAAGAATTCAAGCTCGGAATCCGATGGCTTCATGTCGAGCGGATAGAGGCAGTTGAAGCAAACCACCCCTATTCCGTACGAAACGGCGGCAAACAGAGCCAGCGCCAACACGCTTTCGGCAAGCGAAAAAGCCCGCCTCTGAAAATGACGCTTCCTAACCATCTTTTTTTACGAGCGATCCGTTAAACGGATCAATTTCATACGACTTGTTTCCGTCGACGCCCTTTATCACTATCCTGGCTGGAGTCATGGAGCCGTCGGGAGAAAACCTCAAGCGCTTCAAAGTGTTGTCGGGGGAATATCCGAATATTTTTGAAGTCGATAAATTTTCGGGAAGCAGCGCTTCGAAGCTTATTTCGGAATATCCCCCGGAGGGCAATTTTGCCTTCAGTATTTCTTCTCGGCTTTCCAGGTCGAATACCGCCACCGATTCGTCTTCCATTTTTAAGAAGACCTCGCGCCCCCTATCGAGAGCTTCCATCTTCGCCTGTTTTACGGCTCCGATGATCACGCTTTCGGGAGAGCGGCTCTCCAGCGATTCTCTCGAGGGTAGGAGGATTCCCGCCGCCAATCCCGCCATAACCGCTATCAGGGCTATGGAAAGCATTATCTCTATAAGAGTGAATCCCCTCCTCATTTTTATTCAAAAAAAGAACCCGCCTTCAAAATCTTCTGCCGGCTAAAGAATCTTTCTCAAATATCCGCGGAACTTCTCGCGGGCTACCAGTTCCCTATGTCGTCGTCGGTTCCGTCCTTGCCGTCGGGGCCCATGGACCAGACATCGAATCCGTCCTTGCTCTTTTCCGCCGGGCAGCGGTACATGTAGTCGTTGCCCCAGGGGTCTTTGGGCAGTTCCCTTATATACGGACCTTGCCAGCGGCCGTCGGAATTCGCAGGCTCGGAGATGAGCGCCACGAGACCCTCTTCAGTTGTCGGATAGCGTCCCATCGCCAATTTGTAGGACATCATGGGCGCGGAAAGCGAACTGTTTACAAACGATTTTGTTATGCTTGTTTGACCTCCGGTCATCAAGGTGTCCATGTTCGACACGACTATAAACGAAAGCAGCGATATCATCGCTATTGCCAACAACACTTCAAGAAGCGTAAACGCCCTGCGTATTCCTACCCTTTTTTTTCTCATAAACATCTCCTTTAAAGTTTCTCCAACATAAAAATATTTTGCGGAAAATCCAACATATTTTCCCTCTTCATTCAACGACTCTAAAGGCCCTCTTGTTTCAATATTTTTCCCGCTGCTATCTAAGCCAGTTTTTCCAGTCCTTTTTGTAGCTTTTCTCGTTTTTTGGGGTGGCCTCCAGGGGGGGGAGCAGGACTTTTCCGGGCTTGAAATTTTTTGGATCGCGAAGCTTTTCTGCGATAGCGCGGGCGCTTACGTATCCCCATCCGTAATAGTCGTCGTATACGCACAGGGACAGGTCTCCGCTTGCCAGATATTCGCACAGCTGGGGCAGGGCTCCTACACATATAGAGAAGTTTCTGTCGGGGTCCTTGGGGAAGGGGCGTATGTTCGATATTACGTCCGGATTGAAAAAAACCAGGGCGTAATTGTCGTACATGCTTATTTTTCCCCTGTTTAGATCGACGTAGTCGGAGTAGAAATTAGCCGATATAATTTCTGCCGGAGGGCGGGAAAACAACTCCCCAAATTCCTTCGGAGTAAAATTTGGAGAGAGAGCCTCTTTAAGTTTTTCGGAATTGGCGGGAATGCTTTGAACTCCCTCGCCTTTGAAAAAGCAGAGTATTTGCGTTCCGGATTTTTCGAGCTCGGATATTGATTTTTTCAGTATATCGAGAGTCTTTTTGAAATCCGTTCCTGCAAAGAAAATCCTGTCTCCTTCGGAGTCCTTCTCCACGAGGGCCACGGGAAAATTAAGCCCCTTTAGCCTTCCGATTTCTCCGGAAATTTTTTCCGCTTCCGAAGATCTTACTATCGCGGCTGAATACCCGTCCACGCAAAACGACCCGAGCCTTCTCGATTGTTCCTCCGCTCCGCTTCCGAGATTTTCTATTCTTGCCTCGAACTTTCCACCGTATCGGAGTTCCATTTCGCGCAGGGCGTCCTTTATTCCCCTCAGGACGGCGGCGTTTGAGGGGGCGAGGGGGTCTTCGGCTGCGAAAATTATTATCGAGGGCTTGTCAGGCGGCGCGGAAAAACACGCCCCGGGAGCGAAAAACGCCGCCGCGAGCGCGAAAAATTGGACAATTTTTACTAATCCGATTTTTCCGTACATAGACTATTTCTTCACCGGGCTTTTTTTAGTTTTTCTCTTTCTGGGAAGGCTGGGAATTTCCTCGGGGGAGAGTTTGTTCTTCATGGGGGGATAAATGAAGGACTCTATCGACACGGCTCGCTTTGCCGGAACGTCGATGTCTATGATGCAGCCGCAAATTCTGTCTTCCCCCTCGGCAACCCCGAAAGCTCTCGGACGTCCGTCCAAGAATTTTTGAAGAACCATTTTGTAGTCCCTTCCCAGGCATGAATTCCACGGTCCTGTCATTCCGGCGTCGCTAAGGTATGCCGTTCCGTTTGGCAAAATTCTCGCGTCTGCGGTGGGAATGTGGGTGTGCGTTCCGACTACCGCCTGGACCCTCCCGTCGAGATGCCAACCCATCGACATTTTTTCCGACGAGGTTTCGGCGTGAAAATCCACGAATATCGCGTCGCAAAATTTCGACATCTTTTTTAGAATCTTGTCGGCTTTGGCGAAGGGGCAGTCGGATTTTATCTTCACTAGGGTTTGCCCGAGCAAATTGAGCACTCCGAGCCTGATTCCGCAGGCCTCGACAATTATGAATCCCTTGCCGGGATTCTTTTCCGGAATATTGGCGGGGCGGCATATTCCATCTATAGAATCTATCTCGTACTCGAAGCAGCGCTGATCCCACAGATGGTCCCCGAGCGTGATGGCGTCGACTCCCGAGCGAAACAGCTCTTCGGCCATATTGCGGGTTATACCGTTCCCGCCGGCGGAATTTTCACCGTTGCAGATTACGACGTCCACACCGTTTTCAGAGCGCAACCTTTTGAGGTTTTCCGACAAAATTTTTCTGCCGGGTTTCCCGACCACGTCGCCTATGAAGAGAATCCTCATTTCAAGAGACCCATCTTTTCGAGAATATCCCTCATGTCAGCCTCAAGTCCTTTGGGCGAAATTTCCGACTTCACCCGGACGAGCAATCCCTTCTTTTCATAAAATTCTATGAGGGGATAGGTCGACTCGTGGAAAACTTTCAATCTTTTGCGGATTGTTTCGGGGTTGTCGTCGTCGCGCCTCAGAAGGGCTCCTCCGCACTTGTCGCACACCCCGTCGACTTTCGGAGGGGTGAATTCCGTGTGGTATGGAGCCTGGCAATTCTTGCATACGAGCCTGCCTGCCAGACGCTTGACGATTTCGTCGTCGGAGACGTCGAGATAGATTACCGAAGCGAGATTCTCCCCGAGTTCCGAAAGGATATCGTCGAGCATTTTCGCCTGGTTTACCGTTCTGGGAAAGCCGTCCAATACGAATCCTGCTCGGACGTCGGGCATGGACAGCCTTTCCTTTACCATCGCTGCGGTGACATCGTCGGGAACGAGCTCGCCCCTGTCCATGTATCCCTTAGCGAGCTTGCCCAAATCGGTGTTTTCCGAAAGATTCTTTCGAAACAAATCTCCGGTCGCCACTTGGGATATGCCCAAAACTTTGCAAATCGCGACTGCCCGCGTTCCCTTCCCGCTTCCGGGAGCTCCAAGCAAAATTAAATTAGCCTTCTTGTCCATACCTCAGTCGAAAAAGTTTGAAATTACTCCGGGAATAGGCAAGCATTTTTGCGCTATGCCGAACGCCAAAAAACTTCCAATCTGCGGATTGCACGTCGCCGAAGACGGATTTATCGATATATGCGAGGCGTCGGCGGACGGGGGCAGGGTGGAAAGAAGGGAAAAGTTCGACCCGTTTATTTGGGTCTCTTCGGAAGCGAAGATTCCGAATTTCAATTCGCATGAGATTCCGCTCGAGGGCCCGGATTTCGCCCGGCTCGACAAACTCGCCGTATTTTCCAACAGAAAAACCGCGGATTCGTGGTTTAAGGACAGGGACAAGTCGCTTCCGGTAGAGAGGGTTTCCTCCCTCGAAAACCAGTGGCTTTTGTCTCGCTCGGAGAGAATGTTTGACGGGCTTTCCTTTTCTGAGCTCCGCAGGCTGCAGCTCGACATAGAAACCAAGTCCTCCTCAGGGAAATTTTCAAACCCCTCCATACCCGGAGACAGGATTATAGCTGTCGGACTTTCGGGTTGGGGAGGAGAGAAGATTTTGGAAATCTCGGAGTTTTCCGATCCCGCCGAAAGGGAGCTTCTCGAAAAGCTCTCCGACGAAATATTGTCGCGCAATCCCGACGTGATAGAAGGGCACAACATTTTCAGGTTCGATTTGGACTACATAAGGACCCGCTCGGGCATGCTGGGCGCGAAAATGAGATGGGGCAGGTTTGGTAGGGAATGCGCGTTCAGGAAGTCGAGGCTGAATGTGGCGGAGAGGACTCTGGAGTACTTGAGGTGCGACGTTCCCGGAAGGACAGTGGCCGACACTCTCATTATGCTGCAGCTTTACGACATATCGCGCAGGGCATTGGAATCGTACTCGCTGAAGTCCGCGGCGCTGCATTTTGGAATAAGCAAGAGGGAGGAGCGCACCTATATCAGGGGAGACTCGATAGGCGATGCGTTCGTTTCCGACAGGGAAACCTTTAGAAAATATTTGGAGGACGACCTTAGGGAGACGAGGGGGTTGTCGTACATGCTTTTGCCGACCTATTTCGCGCAGGTGAAGAATTTTCCGATGACCTTTCAGGAGTGCCTTTTGAGGGGAAGCGGGGCAAAGGTGGAAAGTTTGTTTTTGGAGAAATATTTTGCGGCGGGGGCGGCGCTGCCGTGTCCGGGTGAAAATAGATTTTTCGAGGGAGCAATATCGAGGAGTTTTCGGAGCGGGATTTTCAGAAAAGTTCTCCATTACGACGTGGCTTCGCTATATCCAAGCATAATGTTACTGTTGGGAGAGTGCCCGAAAAACGATTACCTGAAAGTGTTCCTGAGGGAATTGTCGTCCCTTAGAGATTACAGGCTAAAGTACAAAAAGCTCGCTAGGGAGGCGGCGGACGAGAATTTAAGGTCGGAGTATTCGGCTCGCCAGGCAAGCTTCAAGATATTGATAAATTCGTTTTACGGCTATTTGGGACTAAACGGAGCCGTATTTGGAGATTCTGGTCTTGCGGAGAAAGTCACCTCAAAGGGAAGGGAGATTTTGTCAAAACTCATGCGCGAGTTCGAGCGGGCAAACTGCGAGATATTGGAGGCGGACACCGACGGAATATACGTGTCCTCTCCGGAGTATTTCGGCTCTCCGTTGGATCTGTTGGCAAAGGTATCGGAAGGTCTCCCGAAGGGGATAGATTTGGAATTCGACGGCAAATATCCTTCCATGCTGTGCTACAAAGCCAAAAATTACGCGCTTCTAAAAGAGGACGGCGGAGTATCTATAACCGGTTCAGCCTTTAAGAATAGAAGCCAGGAACCCTTTTTGAGGGAGCTTACGGAGTCATTCATATACTGGAAGCTCGGAGTTTCCCGGTCGGACTTTTTCGAGTTGCTGTGCGATACGGAGGAGAAGATTGCCGACGGGAAGTTCGATGCGGCGAAATTGGCCAAGTCGGAATTTTTGAGCCGCAGTCCCGAAGTGTACGAGAGGGAAGTGGCTTCGGAGGGCAAGGGCAGGAGGGCTGCATTCGAGGCGGCTTTAATGATGAATCCCCGCCCCTCCATGGGAGAACAGGTGAATTATTATATTGTTTTTTCGGATAAAAAAGTTCCGGATTGGAGGAGGGCACGTCCGCTTTCTCTTGCCGATTCCTCGCACCCGTACGATCCCGGCTATTATCTGAAAAAACTTCGGGATTGGCGCGAGAGGTTTTCCGAGCTCGACGAGAGTCTTGCGCCCTCCTCCGCGCAAAGCGAAAAGAAGGAAAACCCGTACCAGGGAGAACTATTCTAGATTTGATGGCAGGGATCCGCCTTCCCGAAATTTCGGAGTTGCTTCGGAAAGATTTTTGCTCCTTCGCACCCAAAAGTAGGACCATCAGGGCTGCTTGAAATGGAAAAATTTTTTGCGTGCTTCTTCGGGAGGGAGCTTGGGAGGGATATTTCTCGCATTTGCAATCAGGTTCAAATTTTTCAAAAGTTTTTTTTGAGGGGGAGAGGCTTTTCCATCAAAATTTAGAAGAGGCGGAGCGGCGGAATATAAAGACTTGCGCGCCTCTTTTTTAGGGGTATCTTGTCTTCCAAAATGAAGACGGTTGATTTTAAGTCGAAAAATTTTTGGAGAGAGCTTGAAGCCTCGTGCGCGGGTTCTGCGTTCGATGCGTCGGCCTCAGAAGTGGCCCGCTCCGTAATCGAAAACATAAGAAAAAACGGGGACAAGGCTCTATTTGAATACGAAAAAAAATTCGACGGTGCGGATATATCGGCGAAGAATATCAGGGTGTCGAAACCGGAAATAGCCGGGGCGAGAACTTCGGTATCGAAGGAAGACCTCTCCGCAATAAGGGAGGCGATTAAGTGCGTCTCGGATTTTCACAAGCTTTCAAAGCCGAAAAATTGGAGGGCCAAAAATTTTCACGGGGCGGTTATAGGGGAAAATTTCTATCCCATAAAGAGAGTGGGAATTTACATACCCGGAGGGTCGGCGCCTCTCGTGTCGACCGTAGTGATGACCGCAACCATAGCGAAATTGGCCGGATGCCCGCAGATTTGCGTCTGCACTCCCCCTCGGCCGGACGGAACGGTAAATCCGCACATTCTCGCAGCCCTGTCTCTCCTAGGAATCGATGAAATATACAAGGCGGGAGGAGCCCAGGCTATCGCTGCCATGGGAGTGGGAACAAAGTCCGTGCCAAAGGTCGACAAGCTTTTCGGACCAGGAAACGCCTATGTTGTCGCGGCAAAAAAGGAGCTCTTCGGGGAGGTCGGATGCGACCTTCTTCCGGGACCTAGCGAGGTCATGATAATAGCCGACAATTCCGCCAAACCCAATTTTGTGGCAAGCGATCTTCTTTCGCAGGCTGAACACGGCAGCGGAAAGGAAAAAATATTTCTGGCGTGCCTTTCAAAAAAATTCGCCCTTCAAGTCGAGAGGGAAATCTCGAAGAAGCTTGGGAAACTGTCGAGGGCGGACAAGCTTTCCAAAGTTCTGAAAGAAGGGACTTTTGTGGCAATAGTTCCAGATCTTAGGGCGGCGGCGGAAATGGCGAACTTTGTGGCTCCGGAGCATCTGGAGTTGGAGGTGGAAAAATCGGAGGCCGCGCGCTTGGCATCTGAGATTTCCACCGCCGGAGCGATACTTTCCGGAGGCGAAACTCCCACAGTTCTAGGCGACTTTACTGCCGGTCCTAGCCATACCCTACCAACGGGAAGAACGGGGAGATTTTCGGGCGGACTCCAAATTAGGGATTTTATGAGGAGAAGCTCTTTCGTTTCGTACGACAAAAAATCGCTTAAACTCGCGGCGAAGACGGTCGCCGCATTCTCTAAAATGGAGTCCCTCGACGCACACGGCAATTCGCTTTTGGAGCGTCTCGGCCCCTCTCTATGAAAAACGGAAACATAGGAAATCTTCTGAGGGCAAACAAGAGGCTCTCTCGCGAACTTGCCAGAATGGAGGCGTTTTTCAACGTCGTAAATTCTGCGATCGTGATAGTCGACGAGCGCGGCCAGACAAGCTTTTCCAACGCTTTTGCCAGGGATTTTTTCGCGATGCGCGACTCGGCTCCATTTTCCATATATAAAATTTTGCCGGGTCTCGAAGAAAAAGTTAGGGAAACTTTGTCGTCGTTGCGCCCGTCTGTGTGCGAAATGGATATGACGTACCCCGAGAAAAGGTCGCTCAGGGTTCAGATTGTCCCCCTTGATTTCGAGTCGGAGGGAGCGGAAATCGTGGCGCTCGTGTTTACCGATATAACCGAGGAAAAATTATCGACTGAAGAGAGAATAGAAAGCGGGAAAATCGCCTCGGTGGTTAATTTGGCGGCGGGAGTCGCGCACGAACTTGGAAATCCTCTCAATTCGATAAATATCCATCTGCAGCTGGCAATGCGCCGCTTGAAAAATCTTTCGGGACTTTCGGATTCCTCAAAAGTGGCGGAAATTTCGGAATCCCTAAAAATCTGCTCCGAGGAAGTTTCCAGATTGGACGCGATTATAGAAAATTTTTTGAAGGCGCTGAAGCCGATGAAACCCGATCTTCGCGAATGCGATCCCATAAAGCCGCTAGTGGAGACTTTGAATACCTTGAAAATTGAACTCCACAATTTGAAGATTTCAGTCGACGTTTCCTCCGATTCCCACCTGCCTTCTGTGCTCGGAGACGAGTCCCTCTTAAAGCAGCTTTATTTTAATGTGCTAAAAAACGCCATGGAGGCTATGGATTCGGGAGGGGAGATTTCCATAAAGGCCACAAGCGACGACGAGTTTGTTCGAGTATCGTTTTCGGACACGGGTTGCGGTATACTTCCGGAGGATTTGGCGAAACTATTCCGCCCATACTTTACCACAAAACCGGGTGGACACGGCTTGGGCATGATGATAATAGACGGAATAGTGCGGGCGCACGGCGGAAAAATAGACGTCGAAAGCAAGCGTGGAAAGGGAACCAAAATTTCTATAGCCATACCGAGAAAATCTCCAAATGTGAAAATGTTGGATTCGTAGAGTTTCGAGAGAAGTTGCGCTTTTTGCCGGAAAATTTGACATTTAAAACGAAAGAAATTTTTTTGGCAAATAGTATTGACTGATGTTTTATATTTCAAATAGTGGGGGACGGTTAATTTTATTACTGAACTGCCATGATAGAAGAAGAAAAACATAACCTTCACGAAAGATATCACATTCCGAATTTGAAGAGGGCTTTGGAAATTTTCGAGCTCTTGGCGAAAAATCCCGCGGGTTTGGGCATGTCCGAGATAGCGCGCAGGACAAAGTATTCGAAAAACAGCATATTTAGAATAATATGCACCCTAGAGGATTGCGGATATGTAGTTAAAAACGGCAGCGACAGAACATTCAGAATGTCCCGAAAACTAGTTGCCCTCGGATACGCGTCGTTTGGAGACAGCAATATCGTGGAAAAAAGCATGGACGTCTTGCGCGCCATGCGCGACGAACTGTGGGAGACTTCAATGCTCGGTACCCTTCTTGAAACCGGAACGGTTATATTGGAGCAGGCTCCCGGAAAACATCCGTTTAAATTCTTGGGCGAAGTCGGAATGATATGCTCTATAAACGCTTCGGCCCCATCGAAGGCAATGCTTGCGTATCTGCCTCCTGCCGAGCTCGAAATGACACTCAAGAAAATAAAGTTCGACCGTTTCAACGAAAACACCATATACAAGAAAATTCCATTCGAGAAGGAACTTCAAAAAGTCAGGGAACAGGGCTACGCCACTGATATATGCGAGGAAAACATAGGTGTTCATTGCGTGGGAGCCCCGATTTTCGACGCCCATTCCTATCCTGTGGCGTCCATTTGGATAACCGGCCCGAGAGAGAGAATGATGATAGAGGAAATCCCGAGAATAGGAGCTAGAGTCAGGCATTATGCGGATATTATTTCCGCCCGCCTCGGGCACGTGAAAATCTAACCTTTTTCGTGTCGATTTATCTTTCCGATCGCAGACGGGTTGATTTGGGGAAACGTGGTCTGTCCGTATTCGTCCGTATTCCGGATTGTTAGAGATTCCAAAGTATTTGCGTTTTAAGGGGATTTTTTTCTCTCAAAACGCAAAATATATTTGGGAAGAGAAATGTTTTTGTTCCCATAATTTGACCTATCTTGGTATTGAATTGCTTTTTGCAGATGGGCATCGACTTTCGCTCGACTTATCTTCCCGCTTTTTAAAAAACTTGTCCGATTAGCTCATTTGTGTTGTGCAAGCCGAATGAATTGCCAGATGGTTAAATTGCTTTGTACATGCGTGAATGTTTTTTATCTTTTTATGCAATTTGTGTAAGACCGTAAAAATACGGCTGTTGCTAGTGCTCTAGACGCCAGTAAAGACTGACATTGTGCGTGCATCTCCAATAATTTAAACAAGTTGGCGGGGTATGGAGAGGCAGACACTGGTAGGTCAATCGGGCAAGATCATAACTTTGTATTAACCGAGTGGCAAACGTATACCACTATAGTATTGTCGGTAATTCCAATTTGTTGGGAGTATTTAAAGTAGCAATAGGCAATATACAATTTTAGATATGGAAAATAAGGCGCGAATTCTCGCCGTTTTGCACCTGCTTATTTGAAAAATCTTCCTATTTTTTACAATATCATGAAGAAATAGAAGTGCATAACTATTTGAATTCCAGCATATAGGTAAAGCAAATATAAGTGGATGCAAGCAGATATATCCAAATACAATGGAGTTATACGAAGTTTAAATCGCATGAATGACGATAGGCTATATTTATTCGGGAAAAAATATTCGGGGGAGAACGCAGTTTGGTAAATGCTTTATTATGTAGATGCTTCAGCAGATTTTCTAAAATAGACATTTCAACAGGCATCGATTCAGTCGCGGATTTTGAAAAAACTTTCTTTCATCGAGAGTATCTAAAAAAAGCTTGACTTAATATTCATAAGAGAAGATAAATGCATCATTAAAAATAGATGTCTACTACAATAAATATGACTGAAAAGAACTTCCCTTATACAGATTCCGCGTTTGAGAAATTGAGGCTAGGTTATTGTAGATGCTTTTGAATTTTTGGGCAATGAGCAACTCTTCGTTGCCGTAACAATTTTATTAATCAAATAGAAAGGATAAACTATGAAACATATAGAACGATTGAAATTCTGTGCTTTATTTGCGTTTGTAGCGACTTCTGTCGCGTACGCCGATTTGAGCGAATGGACAGGGGCTTCAAGCACGAGCGTTGGAAATAGAGTAAATTGGGTGAATACCGCAGGCCCGAAAGCCGGCGATGACTGGTTGTTCGACATAGACAATATGTCGGCGTACGTGGCTCGTGGTGACAAT
>CASDUP010000010.1 GCA_949283955.1 uncultured Verrucomicrobiota bacterium
CAAAAGAAGGCTTATAGGGGAAAAATTTTTGGAGGATTTATCTAATCATTCCACTCGCGATGCCGTAGTATTTTTCAGGACAGACTTCAGGGAATATTTCGATTTCGCACTGGATTGTTTTGCTAATTCTCCTCATTGGGAGGCCGAGGAGATCGAAAATCTTCCTTTCGAGGAGGTCTCTCAATTTCAGCGTATACTTCCCAACTTTTCAACTTTAATGGCCCGCAGAATTTCCGGCCGGCGCTCCGTCTAAAACAGGACGGACACTCCTCCCATCAGCGCCATTCCGAGAAAAACTCCCGCTATTCCGTAGTGTTCCTCTCCGTATTCCTTTGCCATTGGAAGTAGCTCGTCCAGCGATATGTAAACCATTATTCCGGCGGTAATGGCCAGCACCGAAGCCATGCTTGAAGGGCCCAGATAAGGCATCAGGAAGAAGTAGGCGACCATCGCTCCCAAAGGTTCAGTCATTCCTGAAAGCGTCGACATTGCAAACGCCTTTTTTCTGCTCCCTGTTGAATTGAAAACCGGCAGCGCAACCGAAACTCCCTCGGGAATATTGTGGATTGCTATCGCTGCCGCGACAAACAGGCCAACCTTTATGTCTTCCACTCCGCTTACAAACACCGATATTCCCTCGGGAAAGTTGTGGATTGCCAAGGCGATTGCCGTGAAAAGACCGGCTTTCATTGTTTTTTTTCTGCCTGTTTTGTCGAAGTCTCCGCTTTCTACATGTTCGGGAACAAAGTAGTCTATGAGCGCTGCGGAAGCCACTCCGATAAAAAACATTCCCAATACGAATGCGTGGGCAAGCTTTCCCGATCCGAATAGGGGCGAATCTCCTTCGGCAACTTGGGCTATCGACATCGGAAGAATATCCATGAATGATATGTATATCATCACGCCCGCCGAAAAGCTCATTCCAAGCGCGAACAGCCTCACGTCCGTTTTGCGCATGAAAAAAGTCGCGGCTGCGCCTATCGAGGTCGCCAATCCCGCTATCGCGGAAAGAATCATCGCTGCTGTGGCGTTTTCTTCCATATTCTTGGCACAGATTTTTTCTTGACGCTTCGGTTGTCAAACTTTTTATCTCACAAAAGTAATAATTATTCCTATTTTTATGAGAAAGTCCAGGCAGCGCGATGTCGTTTTCGGCTCGGTAATGGCATTGAGGGGTGAGCATCCTTCGGCCGACAGAGTGTATGCGAAGGCTAGGGAATCGATTCCGAACATAAGTTTGGGCACTGTTTACAGGAATCTCAACGTTTTGTGCGAAGCCGGCAGGATTTTGAAAATAGAGACGCACGACGGGGACAGGTTCGACTGTGTCTTGGAGGACCACGCCCATGCGATATGTTCCGAGTGCGGAAAAATTTTCGATATACCAACCAAAAGACAAACTGCTCTTCGCGTTGCGGCGAGAGAGGCAGGCTTCTTCCCCGATTCTGTGTCGACCACTCTTTCGGGACGCTGTTTGGAATGCTCGAAGAAGGAGTGAGGCTCTACGAGAGCAGTTTTACGGCTCGCGACAATTTCTCCGCGAAAATGTCGACTTCCTCTGCGGTGTTGTAGAAAGCAAGGGACGCCCTGCAAGTTCCGGAAACGCCGAGAGTTTTCATAAGGGGTTCGGCGCAATGGTGCCCAGACCTTATGGCTATTCCCTGGGTGTTTAAAAATGTCGATATGTCGTTCTGGTGGATTCCGTCGCAAGCAAAGGAAACTATGGGAAGTTTTCCCTTTGCCCAGCCAAAAATTCTCAGGCCCTTGATTTCGGATAGGGCGTCTGCGAGGCGGGCCAGCAGCTCGTTTTCGTGGAGTTTTGCTCCTTCGGAGTCGATGCTGTTCATGTAGTCCACTGCGGCTCCGAACCCTATGGCTCCGGCTATATCCGGGGTTCCCGCTTCAAATCTGGCGGGGGAGGCTCTGAATGTAGTTTTTTCCCAAGAGACGTTTTCTATCATGTCCCCTCCTCCTTGCCATGGCGGCATGGAGTCAAGAAGTTCCCTCTTCCCCACGAGAACCCCTATCCCGGTGGGTCCGTAGCATTTGTGCGCCGACACCGACAAAAAATCGATTTCCCCGGATAGAGCGTCCAGCCAATGCGGTGCGGACTGGGCCGCGTCGACGCTAACCAGCGCCCCGCATTCTTTGGCTGCCGCAGCGATTTTTTTTACGTCGTTTACCGACCCGAGAACGTTGTATGCATGAGCCACCGAGACAACCTTCACACGCTTTCCCAAAAGGGATAAAAAATGTTCGAAATCGAACGATCCGTCTTCGCGAATTTTGGCGACTTTTATTTTAGCCCCGGTTTTTTCCGAAACGATTTGCCACGGAACTATATTGGCGTGGTGTTCCGCTTCTGATAAGATAATTTCGTCGCCGGGCTTTAGGTTTGATCCTCCCCAAACCTGAGCAACCATGTTCAGGGATTCAGTAGCCCCTCTGGTGAAGATTGTAGAGTAGGAATCGTCCGCCTTAAAGAACGACTGGATTTTCTCTCTTGCGTTTTCGTACGCTCTCGTTGCGTTTTCGCTAAGTTCGTGCGCGGATCTGTGAATGTTGGAATTGTACCTGAGGTAGAAGTCGGAAACCGCTTCGACCACCGAAAGCGGCTTCTGCGAAGTGGCGGAGTTGTCGAAATAGACGAGAGGATGCCCGCATTTCAATTCCGTTTTTAAAATGGGAAAATCCTCCCTTGCTTTTTTAACGTCGAATTTCATCTAATCTGTTCGAGAGAGTGGTGTTTCCCGCCTTTTTTACAAATATTTTTTTAAACCAAATCAACGTCGAAATGGTCCAATATTAAATCTCGACAAAATTTGAGTTTACTTGAATATTCGATAGAAAATGAAATCTGGTTCGCGGGACAACAACAAGAAAGGCGTGAAAAATAGGGACTCATCGCTCGACGAGTATAAAAAGAAGTCGGCTGAGCGCCTGAAGAAATTTCGCGAGGCTTCCCCTTTTGGGGTTCCCGAATGGGAGTTTGTTGAGGAGGATTCCTCCCAAGAAGAGATTGAAGAGTTAGATTATATTCCACCCGCGACTCCGTTTTATGGGGTTCCGCCGCAATTTGGACCCATTATTCCTCCTCCCCCTTTTGTTCCTCCTTTCGCGGGTCCTCCTCTTCCCAAGGAAGATCCGCAGTACGAAGAAATCCCCGAAGAAACCAGCCAAAAAAATATTTCGGTGGCGGAAAAAATGGCAGCCATTGAGAACGACAAAAGGGTTGTTCAGATGCGGGAAGAGGGAGAGAAGCTTGCCGAAAAGATAATTTCTTCGGACAATTCAGAGCATTTTTTCGCGTCGGTTTTGAGGTTTTCCATAACGGTTGTAATTTTGATGGTATTTCTTGCCGGAGGATTTCTTCTGGTGAAATATTTTTACGATCAGATAAACAAAACCGAAGAGGAGAGCGGGGTTGTCAGTCCCGCGAAGAGCTCGACGGAGGGCTGGCTTTTGTCTTTTACAAAGGCGGACGAGATTGTGAGGAAATTCTACTCTTCGATGGGGGATTTGGAGTACGTGGGGAAGTTTAGAGACTTGTCGGTGCGCGGTGTTATAAACCGCGAAGGTACGGGAAAAGAGGAATTTTTCTGCGTGAAAAAACCGGAGGCTACATTCATAAAGATAGGAGTTGGCAAAGCTTCAGAATGCTATCTTGTGGACGAAGATTCGGGTAAAACGGGCGTTTATGCTCTCGAGGACGGAAACGTGGCAGGCTCAAAGAAGGAACTGGATAATTCCGAGGCTTTGAGAATCAGAATGCTAGTGGATTCCGACGACGAGCTGTTTAGAAAGATATTCAATGTCGGCAATCCTTCGGGAAGGAATGTAGGAAGCGGAATAAAGTATCTCGGAGACGGAGTGTTCGACAATAGAAACTGCGAGATCCTCCAGACTTCGGATTCGCGCGGCGGAGTCAGGACTTATTATTTCGATACGGAAACTTCTATGCTTGCCGGCTGGGTGGCGTCAATAGGCGATAACACTTACAAGTGCGTGTTTGGAAATTATATTTCAAGCGGCAAAAACCACAAGGTTCCCGAGTCGAAGAAGGTTTACGTAAACGACAGGCTCTACGCCGAAATAAACGCGGATTTTGCCGCGAGAAATCGCGGAGTGATGTTTCCGCAATAGGGTTGAAAAGTATAGTCGCGCTGGAAATGAGAATTTTTTTAAAAATTGTTTTATTGGTTGTTGTGGGAGTGTTTTGGGCTTGGGCGTTTGTAGTCGAGCCCTTTTGCCTTTTGTCAGTAAAAGAGGTTCCCATGGTTTCTTCGAAGTGGGACAAGTCGCTCGGCGAAATAAAAATCGCTCTTGTTTCGGACATTCACGCGGGTGCGTTTCCGTGGGAGAAATGGAGGGTTGAGAGGATAATAACGAAGACCAACGAGGCAGGAGCGGACATAATATTTTTGTTGGGGGACTATTTAAACGGGCAAATCGGAGCGACCAAGATGGATCCCGATGTTCTCGCCGGCATGCTTTCAAAATTGAAGGCTCCGTTGGGGGTTTATGCAATCTACGGCAACCATGACGCCTACGCCGATCCAACCCATATTGGTCACATATTGAGAAAATCGGGCGTTAAAATTTTGGACGATACAAACGTTGTAATAAGCACCCCCAAGGGGAAATTTTGCGTGGCCGGTATATTGGACCCGCACACTATGCCGTACTCGTACACGAGAACTTTCGATGGTGTTCTCAAAGACGTTCCATGCATTCTTCTGACCCATTCGCCGAAGGTTTACTACGAAATTCCCAACGAGGCGAAGATAGCGTTTGCCGGTCACACCCACGGGGGCCAAGTTAGGCTTCCGTTTTTTGGGGCCGTCTCTTCGAATTGCGGATTGAGCCGCGAATTTGCGGAAGGCAGGATAGAGGGAGAGGTGGATATGTACGTCACTAGGGGTGTCGGGACGAGCAGGATTCCGGTGAGGTTTTTATGTCCTCCGGAAATTACGATTATAAAGCTTTCCGGAACTTTGGAGAGGGAGTAAAAAGTGTTGCAAGCGGGGCGTGGCGATTTTTAATGCTTTTACTATGCGAGATTTTTCGGGAGTTTGGACGGCGCTTATAACGCCCATGACGGAGAACGGGGTTGATTATCCTGCTCTTGAGAGGATAGTTGACGAGCAGTCGAAGTCTGGGGTAAGCGGTATAGTTGCGGTAGGGACGACGGGAGAGTCGCCCACTTTGTCTCCGGAGGAGCACATAAACGTAATAAAGGAGTGCATAAAATTTTCGGGAGGGAGGGTTCCTGTGATAGCCGGGACCGGCTCGAACAGCACTCTGGAGGCGATAGCGCTAACGGAGGAGGCGGACGCGGCGGGGGCCGACGGATTTTTGATAGTGGCTCCGTATTACAACAAGCCCTCTCAGGAGGGTGTCTATCTGCACTTTTCTGAGATAGCAAGGCGCACGGAAAAACCTATATTTTTGTACTCAATACCGGGCAGGTGCGGTATAGAAATTTCCAACGATACCGCTGTGAGGCTTCGGGAAAAGTTTGAGAATATTTGCGTGATGAAAGAGGCCGGCGGAAAGGTCGAGAAGGTTGCCGATCTCAACTCCAAGCTTGGCGGCAAGATGGCAATTCTAAGCGGAGACGACGCGCTGACTCTCGATTTTATGAAGAGCGGAGCTTGCGGGGTCGTGAGCGTTGCTTCAAACATAATTCCAGGAAAGATGGTCGAGATGGTAAGGCTTGCCCTCGACGGGCAGACAGAAAAGGCCTTGGAAATCAGCTCCAATCTGAACGGGTTTTTCAAGGCGCTTTTTGTGGAGCCCAATCCCGTTCCGGCGAAGTTTGCGATGAAGCTTGCTGGAAAGATTCCGAATTCGTTTGTTCGGTTGCCTCTTTGCCAGATGTTGCCGCAAAACTCCGAGAGGGTTCGCGCGGAAATGGAAAGGGTTGGAATTTTAAAATAGAGGAGGAATAATGTCCACCAAGATATTTTTAAACGGAATAAACGGTAGAATGGGAAGAATGATAGCTTCCCGGGCGGAAAATTCGGGATGCGAAATTGTTGCCGGTTGCGATATAGGAAGGAACGAGCTGGACAAGTTTTCCGAATGCGACGCGGCGATAGATTTCTCGTTCAGGGACGCCACGTTAGAAATCGCGAAGTTGTGCGCCGAAAACCGCAAGCCTCTCGTCATAGGTACTACGGGGCACACTCCAGAACAGAGGGAAGAAATTTTGGGCGCGGTGAAAAATATTCCGGTTGTTTGGGCGGGAAATTATTCCCTAGGTGTAAATTTGCTGAACTACCTTGTGAAGGTGGCGTCGAAAATTCTTCCCGAGTCCTACGACGTAGAGATAGTGGAGATGCACCACAAGATGAAGAAAGACGCTCCCAGTGGAACTGCCGAGAAGCTTTTGGAGGTGGTAAGAGAGAACAGAATCGCAACCGAAATAATGTACGGAAGACGCGGGCTTGTGGGCGAGAGGAAGCCCGGAGAGGTTGGAGTGCATTCTTTAAGGGGAGGCAGCGTGGTGGGAGACCACACTGTGGTGTTTGCAGCCGACGGAGAAAGGCTCGAACTTACCCATAGGGCCGAAGACAGAAAAATCTTTGCCGACGGGGCTCTTAGAGCTGCGGTTTGGGCGGTTTCGGCAGCTCCAGGAATTTACGGAATGGAGGACGTTCTTGGATTGGTATGATAGTCGCTTTAAAAGGAAGGCTTGCTTCGAGTAGCCCGTTCTTGGCGGTGGTCGACGCGGGAGGGGTGTTTTACGGGGTAAATATTCCTCTTACCACCGCGGAAAAGCTCCCGAGGGTGGGAGAGGAGGTTTTCCTCCATACTTTGGCAATTTACAGGGAGGATTCGCAGTCCCTTTACGGATTCGCCTCGGCAGAAGACAGAGATTTTTTCCGCGTTTTGGTGGAAAAAGTTTCGGGGATAGGACCGAAGACGGCTTTGAATATGATGAGCAGAATGTCGGTGGGAACTCTCGAATCGGCCATTTCAGCCGGAGATGTGGCTATGCTTTCCAAGTGTCCGGGAATAGGAAGCAAAACGGCCCAGAGGCTCGTGGTGGAATTAAGAGGAGCCATATCGAAAGGCGGGGCGGGATTTTTGGCGGTTTCCAATGGAGTGGAAAAAGATTCGGCAAAAGACGCGATAGCGGCGCTCGTGGAGTTGGGCTATAAACTTTCCGACGCCGACAAGGCGGTTAGAAAAGTTCTTCCGCTTTTGGGAAACAATCCCAGCACCGAGGAAATACTCAAAAGAGCTCTTTCAGACAAATAAGACATGGATAAAGAATCTATTTTAAAGGAATTGGGAAAGGTAAATTATCCTCCCTATTCGAGGGACATAGTTTCGTTCGGAATGGTGAAGTACATCAAGGTCGACGGGAATAAGGTCGATATAAAGCTTTTCACCGGCGGAAGTTCCGAAACTGCCAAGAAAGTTGCGGAAGAGGCTGCCAAGCTTCTTTCTGAAAAATTTCCAGAGGCGGATATTTCCATGGAGATGCTCTCCGAAGATCCCTCGAAAAGCGCGGAGGATATAGCCAAGAAGAGGGCGGAGGAGGCGAAGAAAAACGCGCTAAAGAGCGTGAAGATAAAGATAGCTGTGGCCTCCGGAAAGGGGGGAGTTGGGAAGAGCACGGTGTCGGTAAATTTGGCGAGGGCCTTCGAAAAAATATTTCCCCCGAAGGGCGGTTGCGCCCGAGTAGGCCTGATGGATTGCGACATACACGGACCTTCCGCTACGGTTCTGATGAAGAAGGAGTATCCGCGCGTCGATGAAGACCAGAAGATTATTCCTCCCGAAATAGGAGGGATAAAGGCCATATCCATAGGAATGCTCGTCGACGACACCCAGCCTCTGATATGGCGCGGGCCGATGGTCGCTAGCGCGCTGAAGCAGTTTACGAACGAAGTAAAGTGGGGAGATCTCGACATAATGGTATTCGATCTTCCCCCAGGAACCGGAGACGCCGTGCTGAGCATTTTGCAGGGAATCGAGCTTGACGGGGCGGTGGTGGTGACTACCCCAAACTCTCTTGCAGCGGCAACCGCGCTCAGAGGAGCCATGGTGTTCAAAAAGGCCGACGTCGAAATTCTCGGAATAGTGGAGAACATGTCGTTTTTCGAAATGCCTGACGGGTCGAAAAGCGAAATTTTCGGCAATGGAGGCGCCCAGGACGTGGCAAACGCCCTAGGTTGTCCTGTGCTGTCGCAAATTCCCATAGACCCATCTTTGCAGACGGATTCGCCGTCGGAAAAGTCGATGGATGTGTTCGATAGCTTAGCGAAAAAAATTTTGGAGCTTGTAAAAAGTTGACGAATATCTGTCAGATTTCGGAATCCAAGAATTTTTCGAATTCGCATTCTGCTATGCCGTTTTTTTCGGACGAGATTCTAACCGAGGCGAGTCTGTTCTTGGCGTTTTCGTCGGGAACTCCCGAGACTGCAGACTCTATGTAATTGTCGGTGTGGGCGGCGTATTTTCCGTCGGGAAATCTTTTTTCCAACAGTGCGGGAAGGGTTTTGCCGAGCCTGTTTTCTATAAAAGTTTTTCTGAGCGATTTTGCCAGGATCCGCAAGTTGCTGGATCTTTTTTTTGCTTCCCAAGCCGGCGGAGCGGATAGTGAGGCGGCAAAAGTTTTTTCCCTAGGCGAAAATGTAAACACGTGGGCGTAGGCAAATCCCCATCTGGCAAGCGCTTCGCGGGTCTCTTCGAATTCCGAAATCCCCTCGCCGGGATGTCCGCAAATGACGTCCGTTCCTATTCCGGCATCCGGGCATATTTCGAATATGCCGTCGAGTATTCTGCGGAAATTCTCGCTCGATTCCTTTCTCCTCATAGCCTTCAGAACTGCGTTTGAAAAGCTTTGGGCGGATATGTGCAGATGGGGTGCGAACGGATGCGAAGGATCGGCCATTCTCTTTGCCAGTTCCGAAAATTTTACTTCGGAGAAAGGCTCTACGCTTCCCAGTCGAATTCTTTTTATCTTTGGAATTTCGGCGATTGAATCTATCAGCTTTGCCAGATTTCCGTCGAACTTTGCTATGTTGATTCCGGCTATCACGATTTCCCTTGCTCCCCTTGAAACAAGATTTCTAGCGTCCGATAGAATATCGGATACTTTTCTGCTTCTGGGAAGCCCTCTCGCTCTCGGAATTATGCAATACGAACACGCGTTGTCGCAGCCGTCTTGAATTTTTAGGTTTACCCTGTCATCGATAGGGGAGCGGGAAAACAGAGAGGCAGGATCGTTGTTTTTTGGAAGGGAAAATTTTTCGTTCGAAAAATTCCCGCCGGGATTTCTTAAGATTTCAAGCGCTGCTTCGAGCTTTTTGCCATTCGGGATAATCCATTTTACTCCAGGAATTTTTTTCAGAGACTCCGGATTTGTCTGTGCGCAGCACCCGCACACGGCTACAACCCCGTCGGGATTGCGCCTTAAAAAATTTCTTATAGCGCTTCTTGTCTTTGCTTCCGCCAAAAGCGTCAGGGAGCAGCTGTTTACTACGGCAGCATCCGCTCGCTCGCCCCAGCCGACCACCTCGAATCCGGCGCGCTCGGCGGAGTCGGATATTGCGAGGCTTTCGTATTGGTTTACTCGGCAGCCGAGCGTGAATATGGACAGGCGCATGGTTTGCTATGCTAAAAAAAAAGCGCCCGAAAGGAATCGGGCGCGGCAAAAAGTTGCTTTATCCTCTGCGGCGGGAGAACTTCTTCTGGAACTTCTCCACGCGGCCCGCGGTATCGACGAAGCGCTTTTCGCCGGTGTAGGCGGGATGGGAATCGCTGGTGACGTCGCGGACGATAATAAAGTGGTCCACGCCGTCAATTTTCTCCACCTGTTTGCTCTTCATTGTCGAGCGAGTGACAAAGCGCGCTCCAGACGACACGTCCACAAAACAGACGGGATGGAAATCGGGATGTATTTCTTTCTTCATAAACTCTCCGAAAAATCAGCCCTGCTTCGCTTTATAGCGGGGATTGGTTTTGTTGATGATGTAAACGCGCCCCTTTCTGCGGACAATCTTATTGTCCGGGTGGCGGCCCTTAAGCGACTTGATTGAGGAAACGACCTTCATCTTAGTTCTCCTTTTATTGAAAAGGTCGGATAAAAGATTAACGGAGAGGGTCTGTCAACTAATTTTTTGACGCTCTCCACATCAGCAGAGCCCCGAAACATTGAAAGGCTATGTTGGGTATCCATATCAGTATGTCGGGCCGCAGGTGGGGATATTTTTCGAGCCACGAAATGAGCACGGTGGCCATGTAGTACGTCATGGCAAGTGCCAGAGCCAAAGCTAGATTCGCGAACGTTTCCGTTCTCGACACCTTTATCCCGAGCGGAACTGCTAGGAGAACCATGGAGAATATCGAAAAAGCCATGGCGAAATTTTTTTGTATTTGCAGCTGGACCTCTATCTTGTCCCTGTATGCGAGTTCCGGGGTAGTCTTTCCGGCGGGACGCGGGTGCCATGTTTCGCGGGCCTCGAGCAGCTCCCCGAAGGTCATGAGGGATAATTTGCGCTTTGCGGTGTCGCGGTTTCCTATTATGTCGTTGAGGGGAAGTTTTATCACTGCCTCGTCGAAGCGGGCCGCGGGGAGAACGGACTTCAGGTCTTCGGGATCGGACTCCTTCGAGCGTTCCGCGGTTCCGTCGGAAAGAGTGAGTCGAATTTCGTCGGTGTCGTCATCGTAGGAGAGAACCCCTTTTTTTGCCTGAATGGAAACCCTTACTCTTCCCTTTTCGTCCAATTCCCATATCTTGAAACTGTTCAATTCTTTTCCGTCGGAGGAGTCGGCGTATATCACGTATCCGGGAAAGTCTCTTATGAACGAACCGGGATGGATAAATTGCAGGGGGTTGTTTCGTATGAGATTTTTTAGAGCGCTCTTGTATGTGTAGTCGGCGAGGGGTGCGTAGTAGAAGTTTATCCCGACGGAGAATACGGAGGCGCATATAGCAAGAAAGAACACTGGGGAAGCCATAGAGTATATGGATCTTCCGCAGGCCTTCATGGCGGTCACCTCGCTCGAGGCCGACATTCTCCCGAAAACCAGAAGTATTCCCGTCAGCATTCCCATGGGAAGGGCGTAGGGTATGACTCCCGGAATGAGTAGCGCCACTATGTAAAGGAAAAATCCCACGCTCATTCTGCCGGCTGCCAGTTCTCCCATCACTTCCTTCATCACGTTGCCCACCACAAGCACGAAAACAAAGATTGCGACCGTCATGACGGTCGCGGCGAAAACCTGTTTAAAAATATATTTGTTGAGAGTGCCCATTTTCGGGAGCCGTACTATCTTTTTGTCGGACGCTACTTGGAGCGGGGAAAATCGCAACAATAAACTGTATTTGTTTTTCTTCGAAAAACCTCTCCGAATCGTGTAAGGAAAAACACTTGACAAGTTTTTTTGTGGGGGTACTGTCGCACTTTCATAATTTTAAAAAGAGAACAGCAATGGGTCAGCCAAAACGCAAACAATCTAAACAGCGCTCCCGCCTAAGGAGAGCGGCCAACTCTTTCAAACTTCCGCAAGTTTCCAAAGACTCCGACGGCACGGTCTTCATGCCCCACAGGGTTAATCCCGCCAACGGAACCTACCGCGGCAGGCAGGTGAAGAGTGTCGAAGTGTAGCAAAAACTAAAGTCGTTTTTGTGTTGTAATGCGGGAATTATTTTTGAGATAATTCCCGCGTTTTCTTGTCCGGGCGGAGAAAAGTTCGGGGGATTTTAAATTTTTTCCATAAAAAAATGAGCAGCGCAATTCCACGAATAGCGGTTGACGCGATGGGTTCCGATTTGGGCCCGGAGGAGGTTGTCGCGGGGGTGAGGGCCGCGCTCAAAGAGGATAGGTCGGCGATGGAGATAATAGTCGTCGGCAACGAGGAGGTGTTGACTCCGCTCGTGGTGAAGTATTCGCTAATGCGCGACAGGCGGGTCAAGGTCTATCACGCCGGAGAGGTGATAGAAATGAGCGAGAAGCCCATTCAGGCGATAAAGACCAAAAAAGACGCCTCGATGCTGAGGGCCATAGAGATGGTAAAAATCGGAATGGCCGACGCCACTTTAAGTTGCGGAAACACCGGGGCGCTGATGGCGGCCGGAACCTTGAAATTGCGCCCGATGAATGGGATAGAGAGGCCTGCTCTTGGCAGCATAATTCCCGGAAAGAAGAAGAATTTTATCATGATAGACGTGGGGGCGTCCCCCGATCCCAAGCCGGACAGTTTGCTAGACAATGGAATTCTCGGTGCAAACTACGCGAGGGTTGCCCTTGGGGTGAAGAATCCGAGGGTTGGCTTGCTTTGCAACGGTACGGAGGACGGCAAGGGGAATGTGCTGACCCAAAGGGCCCACAAGCTTTTTAAGGAGAACGATTTGCTTTTAAACTACGGAGGATTGCTCGAGGGATTCAATATTTTCGACGGCGATTTTGACGTTGTTGTATGCGACGGATTCACGGGGAACGTGGTTTTGAAGTCGATGGAAGGTGCGGTGGTTCTTCTGAAGGATCTGATAAAGGAGGAAGTCAAGCGCAACTTCATAAGGATGTTGGGCATGTGGATAGCGAAGGGAACCTTTAAGAGCCTGAAAAAGCGGTTGCCTGTCGAAAAGTTTGCGGGAGCTCCACTTCTTGGATTGAACGGTTTGGTAGTGAAGGCTCACGGAGGCAGCAACCGCAAACAAATAGCCGGAGCGCTTCAAATAGCGATAAGATGTCTTCGCATGGATATGAACCGCAGAATATCGGAGGATATCGAAAAGGTCCGCCAGGTCAAGGCGGAGTAGGGTTTAGCAAAAAAGCTCGGAGCCGACAAACCTCTGTCCGCTTCCAAAGAAAGGCTAAAAAGCTCCAAAGCGGAACAGAATATTTGTTGTTGGGGGCTGCAACCTGCGGAAGTTTCTACAAAGAATCTGCGAAGTTGAACCGTCGAGGCCTTGCCAACTTATTGATCTTCAGTTTTAACAAAAAAGCCCCGAAGTTGAACTTCGAGGCTTTTAATTTTTTCCCTCAGATTACTTTTTCAGGGAATTTATAACTTTTTGGTTTGCTTCGCGAAGCTTTTTCTCGTCGAACTTGACTACCTTTCTGTCGTAGGTCATGAGTCCGTTGATTTCTATCTCGACGTCTGTAGTTTGGGTATAGACGGCTCCGGAATAACCTTTTGAAGTGAGGTTGGCGAGCATGTCGGTATATTTCGCATATTGGGCGAATACGTCGTCGGAGGAGCGCTCAACCTTGCTCTTTTCGCGGGTTCCGTCCTTTTTCTTGGGCATGTATCCCCAATTTCCCTTTTCCGACCAGAGATGGCCCTTTATTGCCATTCCTATTCCGCCGTACTCTCCGAGAACGTTCACTCTTCCGGCGTCTATGAATAGGATTTCAGGATGCGGATAGTGGTGCATGTCTAGGATATCTCCGCAAGGATAGTGATTTCCTCCAGAAGCCGGATTTACAATGCGGGAAGGATCATATTTTTTCGTCCAAGCTACGATTTCCGGAGTCTTAAATTGGCCCCACCTCTCGTTGAAGGGAACCCATACTCCTATGCAAGGATAGGAGTGAAGATAGTCCATTATTTCTTTCCATTCCTTGCGGTAGCAGGCTTCGCTTTCGGGTGAACGGATATATTCGGATTTGTCGAAATATTTGAAGCGAACCCATTCGGGCAAGGACATTTGCCTCTTTCCGTTGACTACCGTTTCGTAGTCTCCGCTTGGCATGTCTTGCCAAACGATTATTCCCAGCTGGTCGCAGTGCAAGTACCAGCGCGCAGGTTCGACCTTGATATGTTTGCGGATCATGTTGAATCCAAAATCTTTAGTCTTTTGAACGTCAAAGCGCAGGGCCTCGTCCGTCGGGGCGGTGTAGAGTCCGTCCGGCCACCAGCCTTGGTCGAGGGGCCCGAACTGATAGATGGGTTCGTTGTTCAACGCAAGGCGCATGATACCGTCTTTGTCCTTTGCGACAGAGAACTTGCGCATAGCAGTATAGCTCTTTACGGAATCTACCACCTTTCCGTCCTTCAAAATGGACACTTCCATATTGTAGAGGTTTGGGGAGTCGGGGCTCCAAAGCTTCGGATTTTTTACGGAAACTTCCACCGGCTGTCCGGCAAGAGCTTTGGCAGAGGAAACGAGCTTGTCTCCGTCGAATATTTTTACCTCAGCAGTGTCGTAGCCTATTGGGCAGTTTGCGGAAACTTCGACCTTGAAATTCTTTTCGTCGAGATTGGGAGTGGTTTTCAGATTGGAGATGTAAACGTTCGAAACCGGTTCCAACCATACGGTTTGCCAGATGCCGGTGACGGGTGTGTACCAGATCCCCCTGGGATTCTCAACTTGTTTTCCGCGTGGTTGATAGGAATTATCCGTAGGATCCCAGACGCGCACGTCGACGGTGTTGTCTCCGCTCTTGAGGGTCGGAGTAATGTCGAACGAGAAGGGGGTGTAGCCGCCCGTGTGCGAACCGACTTTTATTCCGTTTACCCACACGTCGGCTTTCCAGTCGACCCCTCCAAAGTGAAGGAGCACTTTCTTGCCCGACCAGCTCTCCGGAACAGTGAATGTGCGGCTGTACCAGAGGGCGTTGTCTTTTCCTACCATCTTTCCAACTCCGGAAAGCGACGATTCCACACAGAAAGGCACAAGTATTTTTCCGTCGAACTTTTCGGGCTTTTGGCACGAAGCGGGCACAATGTCAGGCTTGTAGGCTTCGGAAACGAGAGAGTTGCCTGAAGAGTCGCACTTATCCTCCGCGGGACCTATGGCGTAGTCCCAAAGTCCGTTGAGGTTCAGCCAGTCGGCTCTTTCCATCAAAGGCCTCGGATATTCGGGGAGCACGTTATTAACATTAATTTTTGATGCCCACTCAGTTCTGATTTTATCTCCCGCCGGTTTCCAGTCGGCGAAACAGTGGAGTGCCGCAAAAAGAGCGACAGATACTGCGATTACTTTCTTCATATGTGTATGTTATATTTTTATGTTGTTAAATTGACGGAAGCCAAATTCCTCCCCTCGAGGCGCGCTTTCCGCGTGATTTCGTAAGGTTCAGAAATTGTTTAGATTCAGTCAACAAAAATTATTAAATTTTTGAAGCAAGCTGGGTTAACGATTTTTTTCGGAAAGGATATTCAAGGGGAAATCTATTTTTTTGTTCGAAAGTTGCGATTGGGAGCGGGATTTTTTTTTGCGCGCGGGGGTATCGTTTGAAATTTTCCGATGGGATTTGCTTTGAAATTGCACCAAGCGCAAGCGCGTTCGAGTTTGATATTCTCGCGCCGGCAAAGGCGCTTGGAAAGCTAACTTGCAGTTTCCACGCTAAGTTGTGGCTTGGAAAGAGCAAATAACTACACCGTTTTACTTCTGATTTTAAACTTACAGCATTCGGTTAGAACGGGAAATTCGATGTATGCCGCTTCGTCGATTATTCATTTTTTCGAAAAAACAATTCGCTGGACAAAACATTAATCGTATTCTAGTCCTGTAGCCAGGCATGCGGAGCTTTGCTTTTTGTGGATTTATTTCGAGAGTATGTACAGCATAATAATTTCATTTTTTGCGCTAATAACGGTGTCTTTGGTTGCGAGTCTTATTGATAGAAAAATTGCCAAGTACAATTTTGCTATTTTTACTTTAAAATACGTACCGATGGTGTGCGCAGTCATGGGTATGGTATTTATTTTTACATTGCCGCTTTTGTCTTTTATATCTCGAACTTTTCAAAAACAAACTACGGTATGGATTTTTTTTGCGCAAATATTGGCTATTATAGCGGCGGGATTTCTCGTGTTCCTGCTGTGCGCAAGAAAAAAGAATCTTTCCTTTTTAAAGGTATGTCTTTCGTTCCTGTTGGGATTCGCATTTTCGTTGGCTCTAACAATAGGAATATTCGCATTAAACTGTCTTGTGTACTTTAATACATTTCAGAATTTAAAAATCCACAACTCTTGCCACATGCGTTTAAAGCCTCTATTTACGATGTGCCCGGAGTACGATAGGCAAATTGTATTTAACAGCGGAAAGACAATAGGAATACATCTGGATACTTGCGGATTGAGCGATTTTCATGTTTATAGGCTAAACAATGGCTACCTGTATCTGGAATGCTTAAATGATATAGGATATTCGTATGTGATAGATGAAGAGAATGAAAAAGTTTATGAGAGAATCGGAGACAATATTTCCGAGTTGAAAACGGAGGATCCGATAAACGGAATGGATTCGGATTGCAATGCCGCAACATACCTTACATACGGAAAGTCGGGCAACAAAACATACAAATCCGATATGGAAAAGCGCGAAAGGCTTTTCGAAGATAAAGAATTCTTGGGAACTTTTTCAAGAAGAGGATTTTTCGGCAAGTAAATGCGTTTGTTGCGGGAATAGGGTGCCTTTACTTCGGTTAAGCCGGTTTTTGGGGTTTCGAGCTTTGGGCAAAAGGAAATTTTGCTTGACGATAAGTTAGCCAAGATTAACTTTCGGGCTTTCATCGCCTCCTTTTATTCTATGAAAAAGCGAATATTTGATGTTTGTGGAATGAGCTGCTCGGCGTGTTCGGGAAGAGTGGAAAAAATCGTTTCCTGCCTGAAAGGAGTAAAAAGCGCGAGCGTAAATCTTTTAGCTTCAAGAATGGTGGTAGTTTTCGACGAGGAAGCTATTTCGGAAGATGATATAATATCGGCGGTGGTTGCGGCTGGATACGGCGCGTCGGTGCGGAAATCAAAAAAATTTTCCGGCGTGACGGAGGATGTGGGGCGAAACCAGTTGATTGTTTCAGCCGCGTTTACTATTCCGATTTTCTATTTGTCGGCGGAGTTTCCGAATTTTTTGTTTTTTGGAGAAAAGCCGCTATTAAACGCCCTATTGCAATTCTTTTTGTTGTTGCCTGTTTTGGGGGCGAATTTCGCGTATTTTAAAAAGGGATTCAAGTTTCTGTTTTCGGGGTCTCCGAACATGGATTCCCTCGTGGCTCTCGGATCGGGGGCTTCGACTCTTTTTGGGCTGTTTTCGCTTTTCAGAATGGCAGGTTCTTCCGGGGGAGGGCATCTTTATTTCGAGTCGGCGGCGATGATACTCACCTTGATAACTCTCGGAAAATTTTTGGAGGGCAAGGCCCGCAGAAGAGCTTCGGAGGCTGTTGAGAAACTGGTCTCTTTGAGTCCGAAAACGGCGCTTATTTCCCAGAACGGGGAGGAGAGGGAAGTCGACATTTCCGAAGTAAAGGAGGGCGACTTGGTTGTCGTGAAATCCGGTAGGAGCGTTCCGGTGGACGGGGTTGTCTTGGAAGGTTGCGGATTTTTGGACGAGTCTTTGATAACAGGGGAGAGCGTTCCGGTAGAAAAATGTCCGGGGGATAAAGTGGCGTGCGCTACGATGAATACCTCGGGCCATTTTGTAATGAGGGCGACAAGAGTAGGAGATGATACTACATTTGCCCAAATTGCACGCCTTGTGGAGGAGGCGTCGGCCTCCAAAGCTCCGATAGCCCGCATGGCGGACAAAATCAGCCGGATTTTCGTTCCGATTGTAATTTTAACCGCCCTTGCTACTGCCTTCGCGTGGATGTTTTGGGGATATGGAATAGAATTTTCCGCATTGATGGGAATTTCCGTACTTGTTGTTTCGTGCCCGTGCGCCCTTGGCCTTGCGACTCCGACAGCCATAATGGTCGGGACGGGGAAAGGGGCGTCGCTGGGAATATTGTTCAAATCGGCGGAGGCAATCGAAACGACTGGTTCAGTAGAGGTTGTGGCCTTCGACAAAACCGGAACTATTACCGAAGGGAAACTCTCCGTGTCGGACATTGACGTTTCAGAAGGATTTTCAAAAGAAAGAGTTCTTTCGGTGTCGGCCTCCTTGGAAAAGTTTTCCGAGCATCCGATAGGGGAGGCTATAGTGCGCAAAGCAAAGGAGACGGGGGCGGAGATATTTCATGCAAAGAATTTCCGACAGGAACCGGGAATGGGAATAGGAGGGGAGTTGGAGGGGGAATATTGCTTTGTGGGCAATGCGAAGGCTCTCGAGAAAAACGGGATAAAAAATTCTTTTGATGGAGAGAAATATTCCGAAAAAACCGCTGTTTATTGTGTGGTGGGAGGAAAGTTGGCGGGAGCCATTGGTCTTGAGGATTCTATCAGGCCCGACAGCAGGAGTGCGATAGAGGAACTTTCCGGAGTGGAATTGCTGATTCTTTCGGGTGACAATCGCAATACGGTGGAACGCGCGAGGGTTTCCGCGGGCATAGGCAAAGCTATGGGAGAATTGCTGCCGGGCGAAAAAGTCCGCGAAATAGAGAAGCTCAAAAAATCGGGGAAGAGGGTAGCCATGGTGGGGGACGGAATAAACGACGCCCCCGCTTTGGCCGCGGCGGACGTGGGCATTGCGGTAGGAGCCGGAGCGGATATAGCAATAGAGGCGGCGGACGTAGTGTTGGTAAAGAGCGGATTGGGGGGCGTTGCGACAGCAATCGATTTGAGCCGAAAGGTAATGCGTATTATAAAGGAAAATTTATTTTGGGCGTTCTTCT
>CASDUP010000011.1 GCA_949283955.1 uncultured Verrucomicrobiota bacterium
CGGCTCAATTCTGTAAAAAAGGAGCTGTTTAAAAGAAAAATCAACAGAATGTCTGTTACTAACGCACTTGGTTGTGGCAGGCAGGGAGGCTACAGCGAAAATTACCGAGGGACTCAGATAGAGGTCCATCTTCTAAAAAAAGTCCGCTTGGAAATAGCTGTTAACGATGAATATCTCGAATCTACAATAGAGGCGATAATAGACGGAGCCCAAACGGACAATATAGGAGACGGAAAAATATTCGTTCTGAATTTGGAAGAGTGTGTCCGAGTTAGGACCAAGGAACGAGGAGGAGAAGCAATAGGATAGCCCATAAAGTAATTTTTTTATAGAGAGTTACAAAAATGAAATTTACATTAAAAAATACTATAATTGCCGCCTTGTCGGTATTAGCTTGTTACGGGATCGCAAGCGCACAGGAGACTGCTCAAGTTCCGGCTAAAACTGTGAGCCTGGAACTTTTCACGGTGAATAATCTCTGGATTTTGATAGGCGCCATTTTGGTTTTTGCGATGCATCCTGGATTTGCACTTGTGGAAACGGGGCTAACCCGGGCAAAAAACAGTGTGAATATTTTGTCTAAAAATATTCTCACGGTTGCCATAGGCCTAGTAGTTTATTTTCTAATAGGGTTCGGAATGATGTACCCGGGAGAAAATAACTGGATTATAGACGGAATTCTAGGTTTTTCCGGTTTTGGACTTTGTCCTCCAGAGGGATCCGCAGGAGCTATCGAATATAACGGAGGTCTCTATTCTTATTGGACTGATTTTATATTTCAAGGCATGTTTGCCGCAACGGCGGTAACTATAGTTTCGGGTGCTGTGGCTGGAAGAACAAAACTTTCTGCCTACATAGCCTTCGCTTTCGCTTACGCAGCCTTCGGGTACACTATAATAGGTTCGTGGGGCTGGGGCGGCGGTTGGTTGGCAGAGATAAATTTTCACGATTTTGCAGGATCCACTTTCGTCCATTCCGTAGGGGGTTGGGCCGCATTAGTTGGAGCAATTATGGTAGGACCTAGAATAGGTAAGTATGTCGGAGGAAGAGCTAATGCTATTCCGGGCAGCAACTTGGGATTTGCAACTCTGGGAGTTTTCTTGCTCTGGTTCGGTTGGTTCGGATTTAACGGTGCTTCTGTTTTTTCGGCAGATCCGGTTAAGGTAGCGTACGTATTTGTGACTACTGCAATGTCCGCAGCTTGTGGAATACTTTCATCAACATTAACATCGTGGATTATGCAAAAGAAACCTGATCTTTCCATGATATTGAATGGTTGCTTGGCGGGATTGGTAGGGATAACTGCGGGAGCCGATTGCGTGAGCGTAAATGCCTCCTGTTTAATAGGAATTATTTCGGGTGTGATTGTGGTGTTTGCCGTGTACTTCTTCGACAAAATACGAATCGATGATCCGGTTGGTGCACTTTCTGTTCACTTGGTTTGTGGAGTATGGGGAACATTGGCAGTGGGAATATTCTCACCAGATTATAAGCTATTGCCTCAATTTATCGGAGTAGTTGCGGCTGGTGTAACGGCTCTGTTGATTAGCGCTGTTATATTCTACATTGTAAAAATTACAATGGGGTTGAGAGTTTCCGAAGCTGATGAACTTTGCGGCCTTGATATAAGCGAGCACGGTATGGAAGCCTACCACGGATTTCAAATTTTCACGAACGAGTAGTTTCATATATTTCTACAAGGTAAGTGCGCGAAAGCCAAACTTTCGCGCGCTATTTTTTAGTATTTCTAAGAAAGAAATCTTTTTATGCTTTTTCAAAAGACATTAAGCTATTGGGAAAATGGGAAGGCAGGGCAATAGCATGTAAGAAGTTTGAAAAAATTTTGCGCGGAAGGTTTTTAATCGTCGTTTGCGGACAAAAAAAATCGAGCCGGATTCCCGGCCCGATTTTTTTATTCCTTTTTTATTCCTATTTAGAGGCGGCTTTTTTGTAGGTGGCCGGAGTAAATGGGGCTTTGTTTATATAGTCGTAGCTGATTTTGCAGCTCTTTACAGGATCAAAGCTGTACTTTTCGACCTCTATAAAGACTCCCTCTACAGCCGTTCCTTTGAGCGAGCGGAAAATCGCGTCAAAGCCAACCATTCCGCTTTGGCCAAGCTCCCTGTGGTCCTTCAGATGCAGAAGCTTGAAGCGGTTCGGGTATTTCTTGAGGTAGTCGACGGGGCTGTTCTGACCGCGGACTATCCAGTACACGTCCATCTGGAAAAATACGTACTTCGGATCGGTGTTTTCTATCAGATAATCCAACATGTACTTGTCGTTGAATTTTCTGAACTCGAAATTGTGGTTGTGGTACCCGAAAGCTATGCCGGCTTCCGCGCACTTTTTGCCCACGGCGTTGAAATAGTCGCAATATCTTTTTACGTCTTTTTCCGTGATGTTTTTATGCGGCATGGAGGGCATTACTATATATTTCATGCCGGCTTTTTTGTGGGCGGCTATGGCTTCGTCCCACCATTTGAGCGATTCGGAGAAATCACCCGTTTCAAGTTCTTTGCTCGTTAGTTTTCTCGAGGTATGCGAGGAAACAACCTTCATTCCGGCATTTTCTATGTCCTTTTTGAAGTCTTCGGGATTTTTGCCGTAAAACTTTCCGTCTCTGTAATCGGCAGCCTCCACAGAAGTGTATCCGATTTCCCCAAGGGCCTTCACGGCTCCTTCATAGTCGGTTTTTAGCATGTCTCTAAGCGAGTACATTTGGACGCCTATCTCCTTTTTTTCGGGCGTCGATTTTCCCTTACCGATGTTTGCGCATGAAACTACTCCCAACATGGAGAAAGCCATGACGCTTGCGGCAATTATAAACGATTTTCTTTTCATTTTTGATGTGTCCATTGTTTTCTTTCGCTTATCTGTTCTTCAAATTTTTAGTTCGGCTAAAACGCGTTAAGTTTTCGTACATGCGTTCGCCCAAACCGCTTGCGGGCACATTCCACATTCGTTTGGGAGAAATGCAAGACGAAATTTTTACCAAACGAGAGCGGATGCTCCCAATATTGCGGCGTCGGATTCGGGCAATTCGGAGGCTGTGAGCTTCACTTTGCCTTTAAAAACGGGCATCAAATTCCTTTCCATGGCGCTTCTTATGGGCTTGAGAATCAGGTCTCCGCTTTTTACCGGACCTCCGAAGAAAAATATCGCTTCGGGCCTAGAAAATGCCACAAAGTCCGCCAGGCATCTGCCGAGAATTTCTCCGGTTATTTCGTAGGTTTCTTGGGCGACCAAATCGCCTTCCCGGGCGGCGTCTTCAATTACCTTGGCGTCGACTTGGTTCCAGGGCATATTGGCAATCTTGCTTTTGCCGTTATATTTGGCGAGCAATTCGAAAAATGTTCTCTTTATTCCGGTTGCCGATGCGTATGTTTCCAGGCATCCCCTGCAGCCGCATGCGCATTGCCTTCCGTTTTCGACAGCGCACACGTGGCCGAGTTCCCCTGCGTTTCCGTCCGCCCCGTAAAGCAGTTTTCCGTCGACGATTATTCCGGATCCGAGGCCGGTTCCCAAGGTTATCACTATGAAGTGGTCCAGATTTTTTCCTCCTCCGTACAACTTTTCGCCAAGAGCGGCAGCATTCGCGTCGTTGGTCAAGAAGACCCTCTCTATTCCAAGGGCGCTCTTTAGAGTATCCACTATCGGGGCATTCTCTCCAAAAGGAAGATTGGGAGCAAACTCTATATTGCCGCTATAAAAATTCCCGTTGGGGGCTCCTATGCCTATACCAACACATTTGCCCTCGTTCATCAACGATTTTATCGCCACTATCAATCCGGTCACGTACGACGAAAAATCCTTGTAGTCGGTCGTTTTAAATTCCGCTTTTCTCAGAACATTCCCGTTGCGGTCTATCGCTCCGAGTTTTGTGTTCGTTCCCCCTATATCTATTCCTATGGCGTATTCCATTTCGAAAATCCGTTTGTTTAAATTTTAGGGAGTTTGAATTTTTTTCAAAAAATCTCAAATTAAAAATCCGAATTTTTCAAATTTGCGTGCGATAGTTTTTTTTATTGTGTTCAAAAACTACTCTGTTATTTTGTCTCACCAGTTCGGGGAAATTCGACGACCACTCGTGGGAAGGTTCCCCGATATTGTTATAATCATCAACGAGTTTTGATAAATATGAAAAATGGTGCGGGGAGTTTAGCTATACTTATATTGTCGATTTTTGGGGTGTTCGGGTGCGACAAGAGCGAAACAATAAATATAGATTGCGGAGAGAAGCTGGGTCGGCTTTCGGAGACTTTGCACGGGACTTGCCTCGAGGACTTAAATTGCGAAATTTACGGAGGTTTGTACGGGCAGTTGATTTACGGGGAAGCTTTCGAGGAGCCACCGTATAATCCGGAGCTTTTTGAAAATTTCAGCGCTCAATCCGGAGAATGGAGAATCTCTGATTCTCCCGACGAATCTGTTTCGGAGGAACCGGATCTCGGATTTAAGAACAAGACGGGGGAATTTTTCTTCAGAGAGCAATTTGAAGTGGAACCGACCTCACTCGGTGCGAGGCTAACTTATCAAGGGGCGGAATTTGAAGAGGGAGCAGCGGAGGTGGAGTTGTTTTCGATTTTCCCGTCGGCGGGGGGTCTCATATTCAATATAACCGACGAAAATGGTTCGAAGTGCAATTCATACGAAATTTATGTCGAGGATAAAAACAACGTCCAGATAAACCACAAGATGGTCACAGACGATATTACCTCCAGGCCGAAAACAATAAGGAAAATTCCTTCGGGAGAAACTGGTGTAGGAACGGGGGGAGTTTGGTTAAAACTAAAAGTGGAACTGACCAAAAAGGACGGAATGAGCGTTTATTTGGACGGTAAAAAAGTTTTTTCGGATTCCTCAATCAAACCTTTGGGAAAAGGTAAAGTGGGAGTGGGAGCGCGCTACGTTTCGTTCAAATACAGAAATTTTAAAGTGGAATACGCGGGGGAGAAGCTCGAAAGGAAAGCGGCTCCCAAAGGCGGCGGGGTGCCGCGGGAAATCAGCGGGAAATGGTCTGCGATTCCCGAATCCTCGCCCGGAGCGGACTATAAGCTCGAGAGAATATCCGGGAAAAAAGTCCAGGTTTTTTCCTGCCGGAAGGGAGAGACGGCGGGCATATTAAATCGCGGAATGGGAGATCTTGGAATAAACATCGTTAAGAATCTTCCTTACGAGGGATTTTTGGTCTTAAAGGCGGAGGGAAATTTGTCGGCGGAACTCAGGGCTCCTTCGGGGGAGGGAGGAGAAGTTGTCGCCTCGGCAAAAATAGATCTAAAAAATGGAGTTCCTGTAAAATCTGTGTCGGGAAGCAAGCTCGACGGTTTTGTGAAGTGTCCTTTTACTCTCGTTTCCTCCCGAGATGTTCCAAATGCGAGTTTTGCAGTAAAACTTTCGGGAGAGGGAAAGGCTGAGTTGGGATTCGTCCGCCTTGTTTCGTCCAAGAAGTGGAGGGGAGAGAATGTGAGGTCGGACATAGCGGATAAAATCGCGGAGAGCGGAATAAAATTTATTCGCATGGGGGGCACTATGGTCAACAATCCAAATTACAAATTCTCTTCCATGATGGGTTCCCCCGAAACTCGTCCGATATTTGAGGGCTTTTGGTACAAGTACGCCTCGCTGGGATTTGCCTTCGAGGAATTTGTGCGCTTTGCCGATGCTTTAGGGGCGGAGTGCGTATTTGCCGTGAACATGGATCAGACTCCGGAGGAGGTTGCAGATATTGTGGAATATTTCAATGGGGATTCCTCTACCAAGATGGGTGCCTTGCGCGCGGCAAACGGCAGAAAAGAGCCCTACGGAATAAAATATCTCCAGCTTGGAAACGAGGAGATTATAGGGAAGGGATTTGAGGAGGACTACGACAGATACATAGAAAAATTCAAGGCTATGGCCAAAGCCGCTAGGGAAAAAGATCCCGGGATAGTCCTGATAAACGCGACAATGTGGAAGCCCAAGGAGAGGAAGATGATGGAGAAAGTGTTTAGGGCTTTGGACGGAATTTCCGAATATTGGGATCTTCACGTTGGCAGCGACGGCAAAAATGGATTGAAGACGGACGGTGCGATTGCGGAGATGAAGTCGCTTTTTAAAGAGTGGAATCCCGCCACGAAGATGAAGTGTGCAATACTGGAGGAGAATGGAAAAAAACATTCTCAAGGGAGGGCTCTCGGACACGCGGCCACGATGAATTCCGTTCGCAGGCATGCTGATTTTATAATGACTTCGTGTCCGGCAAACGCTCTCGAGGCGTGGAAAAAAGGCATAAATGGCTGGTCGCAGGGTCAGATATTTTTTACAAACGACAAGGTTTGGGGAATGCCTCCTTTCCACGCACAAAAGATGGAGACGCAAAACTTTTTGCCGAACGTGGTGGGAGCGTCTCCCTCCGGAGGGGATTTGGACGTTTCAGCGGCCGTATCCGACGACGGAAAGGAACTTGCGGTGTACGTGGTGAATTTTTCGGGCAAGCCGCGCGAAGTTGCGTTGGAAGTAAAAAATTTTTCCGATTCGTGGAAGATAGAAAAAATGACTACTCTTTGCTCCGACTCTCTTGAAGCTGAAAATACTCCCGACAATCCCGGCGCGGTAATTCCCAAAGAGGTAAAAATTCCCGAAGGGAAAACGTCTCCCGTCTTTCCGGGCTATTCGTACAGCATAATCAGGATAGTCCGCGATTAGGAATGCCAACGATTAGAAATCGAAGAGCGCGTGCGGTTTGTATCGCGGGCGGACGGGAAGCCTCTATCTAGACGAGAAGTTTTCCGTTATTATAAGTTCCGAATTGCCCGGAGCGGTGAATCGCTGTGATTCCCCGAAGGGAAGCAGGACGCTTTCGGAAAAATCCACTTTTTCACCGCAGCATGAGAGAAGGCTTCCCGCAACTACGCTTAGTATTCTGGAGTCGGTGCGGGATTCGAAATACAATTCTTCTCCGGCCTTCAAAACTTTCTTGCGGATAGAAAAACCCGAACTCGAACACAGTTCCGCATCCTCGAATCCCGTCTTTAAAATTTGCGGGGCACTTTCGGAAAATTTTACGCTTTCCATAGCTTCCGACAAATGCAGTTGGCGAGGCTTGCCGTTTAGATCAACCCGACCCCAATCGAAAACCCTAAAGGTTGTGTCCGAATTGTCCTGTATTTCCAAAACCAGATTCTCTCCGTCGAGCGCGTGCAAAAGTCCCTTTGGTATGAAAGCGGAATCTCCCTCCTCGACAGGAAATTCCCTTACGATCTCTTCAACATTTCCGTCTTTTAAGAACCTTTCCAAAGTGTTTCTGTCCGTTCCCTCCTTTAGGCCGAGTATGGCCTTCGCATTCGATCCACATTTTGCAAAGTACCAGTTTTCAGCCTTGGAATCAGCACCGAATTTTTTCGCCGAAATTTCGTCAGGGTGGACCTGAAGGCTCAATTTGCGGCAGCTGTCGAGCCATTTTACTATTACGGGAAACGAGCCTTCCCATTTTCTTCCCATTATGTATTCGGAATCCTCTTTTATCGCTTCTCCGAGCGTCTTGCCGTCGAAACGTCCTCCTTTTATTTTCGTGCGCACCGCGGGGTTGTCGGATATTTCCCAACTTTCCCCGATGCTTCTTCCGGGCGGAAGGTGTCTTTTGAGGTGCCTTTCCAAAAGCTTGCCTCCCCAAACTCTATCCGCATAGCAAGGTTCAAATCTGATGAAATTCATTTTTTCGGGTATTAAATTCGATATTTCAAAACAAATCAAGTTTCCTTAAAAAAACACTTCCCTAAAAATTTTCGCGGAGAAATCTTTGGCTGTTGATTTTTTCCAGCCTTCGTCTAAAAGGCTTCATTCAAAAAATTGTAAAAAATGAGTTCCACGAATGCAAAGAGAAATATGAAGGCAGGCGAAAAAATTACGGTGGTGTCCGTGTTCGTAAACCTGTTTTTGAGCGCTCTCAAGTTCGCGGTGGGAATCGCTTCATCAAGCTACGCCCTCGTGACGGACTCCCTTCATAGCCTTTCCGATCTTGCGACAGATTTCCTCGCCTTCCTCGGCATAACTTTCGCGGAACAGCCCGGGGATTCGGAACACCCCTACGGGCACGGACGAGTGGCAACCATATCTACAATTTTAATCGCATGCATTTTGATGGCAGCCTGCGCCTACATGGTTTGGGAATCGGCTACCATATTCTTCTTCGACGAAAAAAAAGAGGAGGACGTGAACGCCCTTCTTGCCTTCGTGGCGGCGCTGGTATCCTTCGGGGTAAAAGAATGGCTCTTTAAAAAGACCCGCAATATCGCCAAAGACTCCCGCTCGGGAGTTCTCATGTCCAACGCGCTCCACCACAGGTTGGATTCGCTCAGCTCGCTTGTCGTTGCGGTAGGGCTTGTGGTGATATGGTTAGGAGGGGAAAAATTCAAGTTTATAGACCCTCTTCTTTCTTTTGCGCTGGCTTTGTGGCTGGGTTTCGAAGGGGTGAAAATGTTTGTTCCGGCATTCGAAGACCTGCTCGATACGGCCCCTTCGGAGGCGGTTCTGGCGGATTTGAGGGAGCACATATCCGAGGTGAGGGGAGTGAAGGGATACCACAAAATAAGAGCCCGCAAATTGGGCGATGTTTACGAGATGGACATGCACATTCAAGTCGATGGGAATATGAGCGTAAGAGAAGGGCACGACATCGCCAAGAAAATAAAAAAGTTAATCTTCAAGAATCACCCCGAAGTAATTTCAGTCTTGATACACGTCGAACCCGATCATGATTGACTTTCTCTTTGAAAACTGACACCTTGCACAACTCAACGCATTTGTACACATGAGTTTTTACAAAGTTATATTCACTATTCTCGCGGCGGTCGTGGTGCTGGGCGGAGTGTACGTAATCACGTTGTTCGGTCCCGGAAAAAAGGCGGAATACACTTCAAACAGACCTGCAGATGCCAACACTCTCCCCATAGAGTATCTGCGCGAATCGGAAATTTTGGAATCCCAATATCAGGAGAGCGCCGCGGCGGGACTTTCCTCGGAGGAGGCTATCGGAAAGCTAAAGAGGGCTCTCGAGTTGCACGAATTGTATATGGAAAGGGCTAGGCTTGTCGACAGGGCCCCACACGACAGGCTTTTAAAACTCCAGAAGCTTTTGCAGAACGCCGAATCCAAACCGATAGCCGAAAAAATAGAGGAGCTTGAGAAAGAGGCCGAAAAGGAGTCGGATTCCGGCAGCAGGGAGAGGGCTATAACCCTCTACCAGAGCGCCTACGAGGCTCAGGCGGGCTTAAATACGAACTATCCCCTTTCGGTTTACAGAGATTTGCGCAAGCTCGCGTTTTACGACCGTTCCATAAAGATGCTTGAAGCCCGCCCCCTGTATATGAAATCGACGGAGAGCGAGAGGGCCGCGCAGGAGGCGGTTGACAAAAAGGATTGGGAGCGCGCCCAAGTCTCGTTTGAAGCGGCGATAGAGGCATTGCGCGAGTTGATAGAGAAGTATCCCACTTCCATTTATGCCGATTTTGCTCGCCTTAGGAGCATGGAGTCCGATTTGGATTCTCTCAAGTCGAAGTCGCTCGAAAAGGAGATTTCCGATTTCGAAAAGAAGGCTAAAGAAGCCGAAGAAAAGAAGGACTATATGAGCGCCGCCGAGCGCTACGCTGACGCCGCGGAATATCAAAGGCGACTGAATAAGCTCTTCCCGGCGAGCGAATTTGCCTCCGAAGAGAAGGTGAAAGTTTTTGACGCCAAGCGAAACGAAGCTTTTAGCTGGAGATCGGGAAGCGAGATATTGAAGCAGAGGGAAGCCTTAAAAAAGGTTCTTTTTGAAGGAAAGTACGAAGAGGCCGCCGAAATATCCGCGAATTTGCTTCGCAAGTCGGAAGAGTTTAGGAAGGAATATCCCCAGAGCGGAATCGTCGACGACGCCCAGATTTTGAGCCTCCGCTACATAAACTACATGCACAAGGAAGTTCCTAATATCAGGAAATTGGTTTTGGAGAATCTCGGCAAAGTTGACGAAGTTTCCGATTTCAAGATGTTGAAGACGGAAGTTTCGCAGGAGTTGTACGAGCTTGTGATGCAGGAAAATCCGAGCAGGGCGGAAAAGAATCCCAAATTCCCCGTGGAATCGGTGAGAATGGACGACATATCGCGCTTTTGTTCCAGGCTTTCCATGATTTTGGCGCGCAAGGTTTCCCTGCCGGATATGAAAACCTACGAGAGCGCCATAGGTTCTCTCAGGTACGTGAATTTAAACGATGTGGCTTGGCATCACGCCAACAGCGGCGGAAAGATACACGAAGTGGCAACGAAAAAATCGAACGACAAGGGATTTTTCGACTTGTTGGGAAACGTTGCGGAATATGTTAATCCCGACGTCGCCAACAACGCCTCAGGTGAAATTATAACTATAGGGGGAAGCGCCCAGACTTCCAGCGACTCCATGCTTGACCTCGCAAAATCTACCATAAGCGACAATCAGCGCAACAGAATGGTTGGATTTAGAATAGTGGTTTCGGATTCGATTGACGACGGCAAATGAAGATTTATCCGGCAACCGACATACAAAACGGAAGATGCGTACGCCTCGTAAGAGGAGAGGCCAATTCCGAGACAGTTTACTTCGACAATCCCGTAGATGCGGCAAAGTCTTTGATAGACTCCGGAGCAAGGAGGCTCCATGTTGTGGACTTGGACGGGGCTTTTGGGGGAACTTTGAAGAATATAGCTATTATAGAGAAGATATGTTCTCTTGGAATTTTCGTCGAACTTGGAGGCGGTTTGAGGTCGGAGGAGTTGGTAAACGACGCTTTTAATGCCGGGGTTTCGAGGGCTATAATAGGAACCCGGGCTTGTTCCGAACCTGAGTTTGCCGAGCTTTTGGCGGAGAAATACGGAGGGAAAATAGCGGTTGGAATAGACGCCAAAGACGGTTTTGTGGCAACCAAAGGCTGGGTAGAAGTTTCGAAAATATCGGCGCTTTCGCTGGCGAAAAGGTTGGCGTTGGGCGGAGTGGGCACTTTTATATATACAGATATAGGCACGGACGGAACACTTGGGGGGCCTAACCTTGTGACCCAGGAAGAAATGTTGAAACTCCTTGCGCCCATTGGGGCAAACCTTATCGCTTCGGGGGGAGTTTCGAATTCGCGCGACATTTTGAATTTGAAAGCGTTGTCCTTGAAGTACCCAAACCTCGACGGCGCGATAGTGGGGAAGGCTCTTTACGAGGGAAAGGTTAATCTTGCGGAGATTAACGGGATTGCCGAGGGATAAGGGAGCCATGAATCGACCGGACATAGAGGTTCTTTTTTCCGATTGGAAAGAATACGAGCTTTTGGACAGCGGGGATAGGTTGAAGTTGGAGCGCTTCGGAGACTGCGTGGCGATACGCGGAGAGCCGAAAGCCTGGTGGGGAAAGTCTAATCCCTCTATTTGGAAAGAGGCGGATTGCAGGTATTTCGACGAGGACAAAAAGAACTCTCGCTGGGAATTTTTCAAGAGGGGAGGGCTCGAAAGGTTGCGTCCTTTAAATTTCAACGGAATTAAATTTCGGTTAAAATTTATGGAGGGGAGCAAGCATCTGGGAGTTTTTCCGGAGCAGAGTCCCCATTGGAATTTTATAATGAATTCAATGCCGGCTTTCCGCGCGGAGGCTCCAAGGTTGCTAAATTTGTTCGGATACACAGGGGCTGCTACTTTGGCGGCGAGCAAAGCCGGATACGCGGTGACCCATGTGGACGCCTCAAAGCCTTCGGTCGATTGGGCAAGAAAAAACGCCTTCGAGAGCGGAATGTCGGAAAACCGCATACGCTGGATAGTCGACGACGCCCTTAAGTTTGTCGAAAGGGAAAACAGGAGGGGGGCCAGGTACGACGCAATAATTTTGGATCCTCCCGCATTTGGGCGCGGTCCGAAAGGCGAACTTTGGAAACTTGAAAAAACTCTATCGAGACTTTTGGAAACTTGCTCCAAAATTTTATCGGACAATCCTATATTCGTTCTGATGACGCTTTATTCCATCGAAGCGTCGCCCATTATGGCTGGCAATATGCTGGAATTTTTCCTCCCACCAGAGGGAAAAACTCGGATAGGGGAGCTTGCACTGAATCCGAAATACGGGAACGCAAATCTTCCGCTTTCTATATGGGCTTTGTGGTCGGCGGGCAAAAATTCGCCTTAGTTTGCGAATTTTTTAAATTTTGATAAAAAAAGCTTTTCATTCAAAAAAAAATGTGTATCCCTTGCCCACTTTAACACACGGGCGTCTCGGCGGTTTATGGGACGCCTCAAACCCAAATCTAATATTATGATGAAAATAAGGGCTATTGCGTTCGGCGCTCTTTTCTGCGCCTGTTCGGCGTTCGGTTCCGGTTTCCAAGTTTTGGAACAGGGAGCCTCAAATCTCGGGTCGGCATTGGCCGGTTCGACTGCAAACGCCAATTCGGACGCGTCGGCGGCGTTTTGGAATCCGTCGGCGACGTTTTTCTCCGGTTTGAAGGTCGGAGAATTGAAGGTGGATTCCGGAATAAGTTTCGTGATTTCCTCATTTAGGTTTTACAACGACGGAAGCACAAATCCGATGGGGGGAACTGGAACGGACGGTGGAAATGCAGGTCAGCTTGCATACATTCCCAACTTCTTCGTCACTTATCGACCCTTAGAAGATTGGGCCGTCAGCCTATCGGTGACTTCCACGTACGGACTCGAAACCAACTACCAGAATAATTGGATAGGAAGGTTTCAGGGAATAAAGTCCGACATGATGACGATAGATATAAATCCTTCGGTTGCGTATAGGGCCACGGATTGGCTGTCGTTCCACGCGGGAGCCAGCGCGCAGTGGATGCACGCGATTTTAACCCAGGCAACCATGCTCGCCCCCGGATACGAGGGTCATGTCAGAATGAACGGCGAAGATTGGAGCGCGGGAGCCAACGCGGGTTTTACCGTGAAGTATTGCGAAACTGGAAGAATAGGGTTTAGCTGGAGAAGCGAAGTTTCCCAAAAATTGAACGGCAATATGCGCGTCAACGATGTTATCACAAATCCGATAAACGCCGACGTTTGCCTTCCTCAAAGCTTTACGGTAGGCATCTACCAGAGGCTCTGGGGGGTCATGAAAGATTTCGCGGTAATGGCCGACTACTCTTACACTTGCTGGGATTCCTTCGACGTGTTGGAAATCAAAAATTCCAACACCGGACAAACTGTCGGACAACCCACGCAAGAGAATTGGCGCAACGTTTCCCGCGTGAGCGTGGGAATGCATTACTATGTCGACGACAGCTGGACGCTTCGCCTGGGGCTTGCCTACGACGAGTCCCCGATAAAATCCGTTTACGACAGAACGGTGCGAATCCCCTGTTCCGACAGATATTGGATTGCCGGAGGAGTGGGGTACAAATATGAGAATTTTCACGTAGATCTGTCCTACATGTACATAATGTTCCCCAACGATTCTCCTATAAACAAGACGGACGCGTCTGGAACAATACGCGGAAATATGGAGGGCAGGGCCCACGTGGTTAGCCTTCAAGTGGGAATTTCCTTCTAAAAAAGAGCAATATTTTTTTAAAAAGCCTGAACATTCAGGCTTTTTTTGCGTCAAAATACAATGCGAGGCGGAGCGGGTCGTCGAGAGGGCGAAAAATAATTGAAAAAAGTTCTTGACGAAACGATAAGTCGCGGCAACATGCGGTAATTTCGTTGAATAACCCCCCTCGTATTGCGATGATGACAGAAGCAAGAGCAGTAAAAATGTTGACGGTTGCCAACAAGATGGGAATACACGCCCGTCCTGCGGCAATGATCGTCCGCATTTCCAACAGGTATCCCGACACTTCCCTTTCCATAGAAAAGGACGGAGAGGAAGTGAATGGAAAAAGCATAATGAGCCTGATGATGCTGGCGGCAGGTAAAGGTTCCCAGCTGAAGTTTAACGCCGACGGGCCCAACGCCTTCGAGATGCTCGATGAAATAGAGGCTCTTTTTGCCCGCAAATTCGATGAGGAATAAATTTTTGCCTTAACGGGCGGAAAAGCGCCTCCCTGTAAAAAGGGAGGCGTTTTTTTTCGATATTGGCCCAGCCTATGCGATTTTTCTTGCAAGGGAGGGGTTTACCCGGTTCAATCGAAGGGTTTTTAAATTTCCAAAAAATAAGGACAAAAATATGTTGAAACTAACGGCAATTATCGCGCAGGCGCAAGCGGCCGGAGCGGGGGATCCGGCTCAGCAGGGCGGTGGAATGAATATGATAATCGTCATGCTTCTCATGCTGGCGGCTCTTTACTTCTTGATGATACGTCCCCAGCAGGTACAGCGCAAAAAGCACCAGCAGATGATAAATTCTCTGGAGTCCGGAGACCAGATTGTCACCATAGGAGGGCTCTTCGGAACCATCACGAATGTCAAAGAAAAGACCTACATATTAAAGATAGCCGACAACACGAAAATAGAAATATTGAAGGGAGCCGTCCAGGAAAAGATAGCTTCCCGCGAAGGAGAAAAGAAGGCGGAGTAGGGTTTTTTACTGTTTTTGCGCGTCGGGCGGAGTCCGGCGCGCCCTTTGATTTTTTAACAAACACTCAAATATATGGCCGACAATACCAATAGCGGAATAATCTGGAAATTAGTCATAACGGCTCTCGTGTTAGCCTGGGCTCTCTTAGCGATGATGCCCTTTTCGGACACTCCATTCGAGGAATTTATAAAGACGAGAGCCACGGCGCACCAGGAGGAATTTTCCCAACTTCTTCAAAAAGCCGAGGCGTCCGTCGACAAGGCCAATTACAAGTCGAGTCCAGACAAGTATCCCACTCTCTACATAGCGCTTCGCGAGTATTCCGATAAGCACAATATAGATCTTTTCAAATATTTTCCCGACATAGCAGTCGGCGACATAAAGATCCTCAAAAAGCGCAACGACATCCTGATGAAGGAGCTTTACCGTCAGAGCAAGGGAGCCCTCAAAAAAGGCTTGGACCTGCAAGGAGGAGTTTCGTTTACTTTGGAGATAGACGACTCCGGATTGGACAGCAACAGCGAAGCCAGAAAAGGGCAGCTCGACGACGTTTTGACAGTTCTCAACAATCGAATAAACGGTCTTGGCGTAACGGAGCCCATAATTCGAGTTGTCGGAGGAAACTCGATAGAAGTTCAGATGCCCGGAGTTTCCCTGAAGGACAATCCGGAGGCAATAGAGGAACTTTCGCGCCCTGCGAAGCTGGATTTTCGCCTTGTTTACAGGGGAAGGATGCCTTCGTCGGCAAAGCCCCATCCGAGCGAAATTCCCGCCGGATACGAAGTTATGGTGATGGAATCTGAGCGCCAGGGAAAGCTGGTAGAAATACCCATGTTTGTAAAGAAGCTTCCCGAGGCCGGTGGAGACATCATAAAGCATGCTGCTCCTGCGATGGAGGATATGAGCAGGTTTAGTGTGAGCATGGAGTTTACTTCGGAAGGATCAAAGACGATAGAGAGGGTAACCCGCCAGATTATCGAGGAAGACAGGCGTACCGGTACAAAGCAGCAGTTGGCTATAGTTTTGGACGGGCGTTTGATGAGCGCTCCCACTGTTCAAACTGTGCTCTTGGACAGGGGAAGCATCACGGGGGATTTCACGAGAAGAGAAGCGATAGAGCTTGCAAACGCGCTTAACAATCCTCTTTCGGTCGGGCTCAAGAGAACCTCGATAAGCGAAGTTGGACCCTCCCTTGCGGCGGAGGCACGTGACAGCTCGATAATGTCGGCTGTAATAGGCGGAGCTTTGGTTATTCTTTTCATGGTGCTTTACTATTTCGGAATGGGACTCATAGCGACTTTTACCGTTATAGTTAATGTTTTGATAATAGTGGGAGTGCTTGCTAGCCTAAATGCTACAATGACTTTGCCGGGCATAGCGGCTCTCGTTTTGACCATGGGAATGGCAGTCGATGCGAACATACTCGTCTTCGAGCGAATGCGCGAAGAGCTGAAAGCCGGAAAGAGCATGTGGAGCGCCCTCATGGAAGGCTACGACAAGGCCTTCTCCACTATCGTCGACGCCAATTTGACTACACTTCTTGTCGCGGTTATTTTGTACATATTCGGAACGGGTCCGGTAAAGGGATTCGGGCTTATCCTTTCGATAGGTATTTTCACCACTCTCTTCTGCGCTCTCGTTTTGAGCAAAGCGCTTCTTCAGATAGCGGTAAAGTGCGGAATGCTGAAAGGCTCTCTGAAATTTAGAATTTTGACCGGAGACGAAAAGGTCGACTTCATGAAGTATGCCAAGGTCTCCTTCATTCTCTCGTGGACGGTCGTCCTATTGGGGGTTTGCGCTCTGGTCTATTCCGGGAAGAGGGCTCTTTCCATCGACTTTACCGGAGGAGAGGTCATGACAATCTCCTTCGAGGAAAAGCCTCCGATAAACGAGATTCTATCACTGAGCGGATCTTCGTTTTCGAATTTGGGCGAGATACAGGCCTCCTACAAAACCGACATCTCTTCCGGAAAAGAATACCTTTCCGTGCAGGTTGAAACGGACAAATCTGACCTCGTGTTCGACACTCTGGCAAAGAAGTTCCCGAATTCCAAGCTTTCGCTTTCCGGGAAGGACAGCATAGGGGCGGCGGTAAGCAGCGACATTACCAGAAATGCTTTCCTTTCTGTCGGATTGGCGCTTCTTGGAATGCTGCTTTACGTGGCGATAAGGTTTGAGATAGGATACGGAATAGGAGCGGTTGTTTCGTCGTTGCACGACGTTTTGCTTACCATAGGCCTTTACGTGATTCTCGGAATATTTGGTATTGGAACCGGACAGTTCTCCTCCTCGATGGTTGCTGCAATATTGATGGTGGTGGGCTATTCTATTAACGACAAAATCATCATATTCGACAGAATTCGCGAAGAGCTGAAACTCCGTCCCCAGATGACCCTGAGGGAAGTAATAAACTATTCAATAAACAAGACTCTAGCCCGAACCCTCATAACGAGTATTACTACCTTTGTGGCTGCCGCGGCTCTATTCCTGTTTGGAACGGGAATAATAGTGGATTTCTCGCTGGTGTTCATATTGGGTATTCTAACTGGAACCTTCTCGTCTATATTCATCGCCTCTCCGGTTCTCTACTGGTGGCATAAAGGCAGCCGCGCTAGAATCGAGAAGGAATCGGACAAGGACGTCGTTCACGAGTGGGAAGAGTAGGGCTTTTCCAAGAAAGGCGCCCCCGGCGGAAAGGGGCGCTTTTTTTTGCCCGTTTGGCTGAAAAAATAAAGGATTGAAAAAGAATTCCGCGTTTTCAGAATCGAAAAAGATGCAGTGGAGTTTTCTTCCATACGATAAAAAACTCGCCGGGGATTTGGGATCTTATTTGGGCGTCAGCCCGATTTTAGGAGCTCTATTGTTGCAGCGCGGCTATGGGGATCCGGTGCGCGCGAAGATGTTTTTGCGCCCGAGGCTGGCGGATTTGGACGACCCATTCAGGCTGAAGAATCTGAGGGCAGCGGTTCTGCGGATTATAGATGCGATAAACGAGAGGCAGAAGATTCTCGTTTTTGGCGATTACGACGTCGACGGAATAACGAGCACGACCTTTCTTGTGAGCGTTTTGAGGCACTTTGGAATAGAGCCGAAGTATTTTGTTCCGAGAAGAATGGAGGAGGGCTACGGACTGAGCGAGGCTGCTTTGGAGAGAGCCTTGTCGGACGGAATTCCGAACCTGATGATAGCTTTGGATTGCGGAACGAACGCTAGGGATTCTGTGAGGCAGATTAGGTCGCGAAACATAGATCTTATAGTGGTTGACCACCACCAGTCCCAAGAATCCGAGGAGTGCGATGACCACATACTAATAAATCCCCATGTTTACGATTTCGGTTCCGCTCCGTGGCACCAGCTTTGCACAGTTGGGTTGGTGTTTAAATTGGCTCATGGCCTTGTCAAGGAGATGCGCCAAAGGGGAGATCCGCGGTCATGGGAAATAAACCTCAAGGATTATCTGGACCTGGTTTCGCTTGGAACCGTGGCGGATTTGGTTCCTCTCGTCGACGAAAACAGGATATTGGCCAGGAACGGGATCAAACGCTTGAAAAGTACCCGCAGAACCGGTATACAGGCGCTGATACAAGCCAGCGGAATATCGCTTGGAGAGGACATCACTCCCACGGACATATCTTTTAAGCTTGGACCGAGAATCAATGCAAGCGGAAGATTGGCCGACGCGTCTCTCCCGCTCGAGATGCTTTTGGGGGACGATTTTACCACCTGCTACCGAGCGGCATGCGAGCTCAACGACATAAACAAGGAGCGGCAAGAGATAGAGCGCGGAGTGATGGAGGACGCCTTAAAGCAGGTTTCGGAAAGGAAGTTGGACAAATATCCCTGCATAGTTATCTTCGACAAGGATTGGCATCCGGGAGTGGTGGGTATCATAGCGGGAAAAATAAGCCGAGAATTTTGCCGACCAGCGATAGTTTTCGGAGAGGTCGACTCCGAAGGCTACACGAAGGGTTCGGGAAGAAGCGTTCACGGAGTGGATTTAGTGGAATGCCTTTCAGAAATTTCCGATGAGATGCTTGGAAGTTGGGGAGGGCATCCCATGGCGGTGGGAGTTTCGGTAAAGAGCGACAAAATAGATTCGTTCAGGGAAAAGTTGAATTCCGTTATAGTGGAAAAATGCGGAAAGAATCCGGATTTTACCCAAAAGCTTTCGGTAAATTTGGAGCTCGACGCCTCGGACGTCTGCCCCGAACTCTTCGACGAATTGGAGACGCTCCACCCATACGGAGAGGGCAACAGGGAGCCGGTTTTTGCCTTGATGAAGATTGTTCTCGACAAGCCTCCGGAAGTTTTTGGAAACGGATTGAATTTCAGGTTCCAGATTCCCACTACGAGGGGTTCGTGGATAAACGCGGTGGCTTGGAGAATGGCGGACAGGCTTCCGCCGCCGGGAGCTCCTTTGGATTTGGCGGTGAAATTAGGCTGGAATAGGTGGAACAGAAGAAAAACGCCTCAAATAACCCTTCTTGATTGGCGCTTTTCGGAGTGAGCCGGATCGGGACGATATAAAATCCGATTGCTCCGATTTTCTTAGTAGGGAGCTTTTCTGTTGAAATGCTCGGGGAAAAGTATTGTATCCTCCAGCGTTTCGTATGATAGACGTAAAAATTCTCAGAGATAATCCGGAACTTTTGAAGGCGAAAATTGCGCTTAAGAAGTTCGATTGCGACTTGGATTCGATAATAGCATTCGATGCGGTAAGGCGCGAGGCAGTCTCGAGCTTCGAAGAGGCCAGGGCGGCTCAAAACGCTGCCAGCAAAGAGATGGCGGAGCTTCCCAAAGGATCGCCGGAGTTTATGGCAAAAGTTGCGGAAATGAAGGAGGTTTCCGCGAAAATAAAAAAGCTTTCCGCAGCGGCGGACGAAGCGGAAAAGAAATGGAAGCAAATGCTCCTTTCGATTCCAAATATGCCCGACGATTCCGTTCCCGTCGGAAAGAGCGACAAGGACAACGTGACCGTCGACGAGTGGGGGGACATCTCGTCCATAAAAAATGCCGTGCCTCATTGGGATCTTCCGTTTTTCGAGAAGCTGCTGGATTTTCAGAGGGGTGTTAAAGTCACAGGGGCGGGTTTCCCATTTTACGTAGGCGACATGGCGCGCCTCGTGAGATCGCTTATTTCGCTGTTTTTGGAGGAGGCGAAAAACAACGGGTACACGGAGTTTATGTGCCCGATAATGGTCAATGCGGCCAGCGCCACCGCCACGGGCCAGCTTCCCGATAAAGAAGGTCAGATGTACCACGACGCCCAGGACGATTTTTATATGATTCCCACGGCCGAAGTTCCCGTGACCAACTTTTACAGGGACGAAATAATCGAGGAGTCCCAGCTTCCGATTAAAAGGTGCGGATACACTCCGTGCTTTAGAAGGGAAGCCGGGAGTTGGGGCAAGGATGTCAGAGGTCTCAACAGGCTGCACCAATTCGAAAAAGTCGAGCTCGTAAAATGGACCCATCCGGACAAGGGCTTCGAGGAACTGGAATCTCTCCGCAAAGACGCGGAGGGAATATTGCGGAAATTGAACCTTCCCTATAGGGTCCTTGCGATATGCACCGGCGACATAGGATTTCCGCACGCCAAGCAGTACGATCTCGAAGTTTGGGCTGCGGGCCAGCAAAAGTGGCTCGAGGTTTCCAGTTGCTCGTGCTTCACGGATTTCCAGGCCCGCAGGGCGAACATAAGGTTCCGGCCCTCCGACGGCGGAAAACCGCGCTTTGTTTACACTCTGAACGGGTCGGGACTTGCCGTCCCGAGAGTTCTTGCGGCGATATTGGAAAACAACGTGCTCGACAACGGCAAAGTTAGGGTTCCCGAGGTTCTTCGCAAATGGTACGGCTCGGAAACCATAGGTTGAATTTCCGGCAAAGCGTAGGACGGGCTTTATAAAATGTTTGAAGGACTTACAGAGAGCCTTTCGAAGGCGTTGCGTAATATACGCGGGGTGGGAAAGCTTACCGAGTCGAATATGTCGGAAGCTTTGGACGAAGTCCGCAGGGCGCTGCTTGCGGCGGACGTGCATTTCAAAGTCGCAAGGGAGTTTGTCGAAAGGGTAAAGGCGGAGTGCGTCGGCAGGGAAGTGATAAAATCTGTGACTCCCTCCCAGCAAATCGTAAAAATTATCAACGACGAACTGGTCAAACTTTTGGGAGAGGGCGATTCCGGGCTTTCTGCAGTTCTTCCCCTAAAAATAATGATGGTGGGGCTTCACGGTTCGGGAAAAACTACCACTTCCGCCAAGCTTGCCTCGCTCCTAAAAAAGAAGGGAAGAGTTCCGGCGCTTATCGCGTGCGACGTTTATCGTCCCGCGGCAATAGACCAACTCGAGGCTCTCGGGCGCGAAGCGGGCGTAAGGGTCTATTCCGACAGATCTGACAAAAACGTCCCTTCCATGGCCTCCAGACTTTCCGGGGAGGCTCTAGCCGACGGCGCGAACGCCTTGATCTTCGACACTGCGGGAAGGTTGCAAATAGACGAGCCGCTAATACGCGAGATAGTCGACTTGAAGTCGACGGTGGGGCCTTCTGAGGTTTTGCTCGTTGCGGACGCGGCTTTGGGGCAGGAGGCGGTCAACGTCGCAAAGGCTTTCAACGAAGCCGTGAAGCTGACAGGAGTGGCTCTTGCGAAGTTGGACGGCGACGCCCGCGGCGGAGCGGCGCTTTCCATAAAATCCGTTTCGGGGGCTCCGATAAAATTTATCGGAGTGGGAGAAAAAATTTCGGATTTGGATGTTTTTCATCCAGACAGAATGGCCCAGAGAATTCTCGGAATGGGAGACGTAGTGAGTTTGGTCGAGAAAGCCCAGGAGACGATGGATCTCGCGGAGGCCGAGAAGATGGCCGAAAAAATGCGGAAGGCGGATTTCAATCTCGAGGATTTTCTTTCCCAGATTAGGCAGATGAAAAAAATGGGTAGCCTTGGGGGAATAATGAAGATGATACCGGGACTTTCTTCGCTCCCCTCGGGCTTCGACTCAAAGGCCGAAAGCGAGATGAAGCGCACAGAGGCGATAATTTTGTCGATGACTCCCTCCGAAAGAAGAAATCCGAACATTTTAAACGCCCGCAGGCGCATGAGAATAGCCAACGGCAGCGGAACCAAAGTGAGCGATGTGAACACCCTCATAAAGAAATACGAGGGAATGAGGAAGGTGATGAAGATGTTTAAGGGTGGAAGGGGAATGCGGGAGATGTCAAGAGCCATGTCCTCCATGAAAGGCCGCAATCCCTTTGGACGCTAAGCACTTTTTTTAAAATCTTTCTAAGGCGGAATTTTGCCGAGAGCGGATTTTATCCTTAATTTTATAGGAAATGGGAAATCTCTTTCATTTGGAAAGCAAGTATCAACCCGCGGGAGACCAACCGAAGGCTATAAAACAAATTTGCGACAGCGTTCTCGAGGGAAACAAGTACACTACTTTGATCGGGGTGACGGGATCGGGAAAAACGTTCACCATGGCCAAAGTCATTGAAAATTTGGACAGGCCCGCTCTTGTAATATCGCACAACAAGACTTTAGCGGCCCAGCTTTTTTCGGAGTTTAAGGAGTTTTTCCCGCATAACGCTGTAGAGTATTTCGTAAGCTACTACGACTATTACCAACCCGAGGCCTACATTCCGCAAACCGACACATATATAGAAAAAGATTCATCTATAAACGACGAAATAGAAAAGCTCAGAATATCCGCCGCAAGTTCCCTGCTTTCTAGAAGGGACGTGATCGTGGTGGCGAGCGTTTCTTGCATATACGGTTTGGGTTCGCCGGAGGATTTTGGCAAGATGATGATACCTTTGGCTCCGGGAGTAAAAATTTCGAGGGACGAACTTCTCGAAAAATTGTTGGAGGGTCGCTACGAGAGAAACGACATTTCCTTCGAAAGAGGAATTTTCAGGGTAAGGGGGGACGTGGTGGACGTTTTTCCGGCGTATCTCGATACTGCTCTAAGAATTGAATTTTTCGGAGACGAGATAGATTCTCTAAAAAAAATCGACCCGATCACCGGGGCGAATTTGGGAGCGCTTAAGCGTTTCGATTTGTATCCGGCGACCGGATTTATAACCCCGCCAGACAGGATAGCCGCCGCGATTCCTAATATAAGGGCGGAGCTTGAAGAATGCGTGTCGAAGTTTGAGAGGGAGGGGAAGCTTCTTGAAGCGCAGCGCATAAAAATGAGAACGGAGGAGGATTTGGCCCTTCTGGAAGAGACGGGATTTTGCACCGGAATAGAGAATTATTCGAGGCATCTGGGCGGGAGAAAGGCCGGTTCCAGACCGTGGTGCCTATTGGATTTCTTCCCGAAAGACACGCTTTTATTCATAGACGAAAGCCACGTCTCATTTCCCCAGCTAAGGGGAATGTACAACGGAGACAGGGCCCGTAAAGAAAGGCTGATAGAATACGGATTCCGCCTGCCGAGCGCGCTCGACAACCGACCCTTGAAACCGGACGAATTTTCCTCCCTGACCGGGCAGACGATATTTGTGTCGGCCACTCCCGCCAAGTTCGAGCTTGAATCGAGCCCGGTAGTAGCCGAGCAGATAATACGTCCGACGGGTCTTTTAGATCCTAAGATGGAGGTGAGGCCCATCAAGGGTCAGGTGGAAGATTGTGTGTCGGAAATAAAGATGTCGGCGGGCAGGGGGGAAAGGGTTTTTGTCACAACCCTTACGAAGCGAATGAGCGAGGAGATAACCGATTACTTGAGGGAGAGCGGAGTGAGAGTGGAGTATCTGCATTCCGACATCGACGCGATAGAGAGGGTGGAAATTTTAAGGAGGCTTAGGGCTGGTGATTTCGACGCGCTCGTTGGGGTAAATCTTTTAAGGGAGGGGTTGGACGTTCCCGAGGTCGCCTTGGTGTGCGTTCTAGACGCGGACAAAGAGGGTTTTCTCAGAAGCTCGACGAGCCTGATTCAGACGGCTGGAAGGGCCGCAAGGCACGTCGGGGGCAGGGTGATATTTTACGCAGACAACATTACCGATTCGCTTAAAACGGCTCTGGAAACATCTTCGGCAAGAAGGAAAATTCAGGAAAAATACAACGAGGAGCATGGCATAATTCCCAGGGGAGTGCATCGTCCGGTTCAGCTTCCCCTATCCGATTCCGGCGGGAAGAATCTCGCCGAGAAGGTGGCCGCAAAAAGCATGGGAGAGGTAGAGGAAATTTTGGCGGAGATGAGAAAGGAAATGTACGCGGCCGCCGAGAGATTGGATTTCGAGCGGGCTGCGGTTCTCAGGGACCAGATAAAAATTTTAGGCAAACGCCGCAAATAGGAAAATATTTTTTAAAAGCTTGTAAACGGGAGATTCCCCGTAGAAAATCAAAAAATCTTTTAACCGTATGAAAATCTCTAGAAAAATTTTTTTGTCGGCGTTCCTTCTGTGTTGCGTTTCCGCTTTGCCAGCTTGGGCGGCCGACAACGGTGAAAACAAAATAAAAGAGACCGAGGAGAAGGTTGCAAAGGAGATACAGAACTCCCTCGAAGGGGATTTCTCGTCTTCGAGCGAAGACAACGCCTTAAAGTACACAAAGGATCGCTTCGACTTGCAGAAAAAGTTGGAGGAGGCGAGGAACGGCAGCTTGGAGGCGCAAAACGAATTGGGGGAATATTACGCCAGCGGAGGTTCGGGAGATTTCCCCCCCAACTACCAGCTTGCCAATCAGTGGTGGACTCTTTCTGCGAATTCCGGGTATCCTCCCGCGATAAGGAATTTGGGTTGCGCGTATTACTCCGGGCAAGGCACTTTGGCGGATGTCCATAAGGCGTCGCGTTTGTGGCAGGTTGCGGCCAAGCTTGGAGACGCGGACGCTCAATATTTTACTGGAATGGCTTATTGCAACGGACTCGGGTTTTTCCGCGACGTTTACAGCGCTGTCTTTTGGTGGCAAAAGGCCGCCGAACAGGGGCAGGATAGGGCACAATGCAACCTCGCCTACGCTTATGCGAGGGGAGAGGGCGGAGTGGAAAAAGACATAAAGAAGGCTTTTTCCCTTTGGCAGGCGGCTGCAAGCAAAAACAATAGCGTTGCCCAGGTTGCGTTGGGATTGTGCTTTTTTACCGGGGACGGTGCGCCAAAGGACGAGGCAAGGGCGGTCAAAATTTGGGAGATAGCCTACTCGGAAAGCGCGTCTTTGGACGCGGCGAAGTACCTCGGTCTTTGCTACGCGCTTGGTCGTGGGGTTGAGAAAGATGAGATGAAGGCTCTCGGATATTACACCTTTGCGGCAAACAGGGGCGACGAGGAGTCGCAGAAGGCGGTGGAGGAATTGAAATTAAAAGTGATTACCGCAAAGAAAGCTCTGATTCGAAGGGCGGAAATAGCCGAGGAAAAAAAGAAGCAAAAAAAGGAATAGCGGCTTTCCGAAAAAAGGGCGTCCGCGGTTTTTTGAAATTGCGGACGTATTTTTTTGTGCCTTTCAGACACAGCCCTTTTGCTTCGAAACAGAATCCAGCTTGCCGGGCATGATAGAACTAAAAAACATATCGCTTTCTTACGGAGCTCGAAAAATTTTTGACGGGATTTCTTGTTCAATAAACAGGAAAGACAGAATAGGCTTAGCGGGGCTTAACGGGGCCGGAAAAACAACACTGCTCAGAATTTTGTCAGGGGAGGAAACTCCCGATTTTGGCGAAATTGAAAAGGCCAATTTCGCCGAAATTGGATATTTAAAGCAGGAAGAAATAGTTGCGGGGAATAGGGAACTTTTTATTGAGGCGGAGTCGGCATTTGATGACGTGGTAGCTCTGAGAAAACGGGAAAGCGCCCTCGATAAAATTATCGCTTCAGCCTCTCCGGATTCCCCTGAATATTTGGCGGCTTTGGATTCAATGGGGGAAATCAGGCACAAATTGGATTTTTCTGAAGAGATCAAGTTGAAGAGCCGCGTGGAGAGCGTGTTGATGGGTTTGGGGTTTAAAATGTCGGATATGAACCGCCCATGCCGAGAATTTTCCGGCGGAATGCAAATGAGGGTTGCTCTTGCTAAATTGCTCTTGAAAGAACCATCTCTGCTAATGTTGGACGAACCGACGAACCATCTCGATATCGAGTCGGTCGCGTGGCTGGAGGACTGGTTGAAGTCGTACGGGGGAGCAGTGTTGCTTGTCAGCCACGATAAGGCGCTCTTGAACGCTCTGTGTTCCCGAATCTGGCACCTGGAGCGGGGGCGCCTCGATACCTACTCGGGAAATTACGACGACTTTCTGCGGGAGTCTTCAGCAAGGGCTGAGAATTTAGAAAGAGCCGCGTCAAATCAAAGGAAAAAAATCGAAAAAACGGAGCGCTTTATAGAGCGCTTTCGATACAAGGCATCGAAGGCGGCACAAGTTCAAAGCAGAATAAAAGCTTTGGAAAAAATAGATTTAATCCAGACGGGCGAGTCCGAGAAAAAGATAAAATTTTCCTTTCCGCCTTCTAAAAGATGTTCGCAAGTTGTTTTGGAGGTATCAGAAGTCTCAAAATCTTTCGGAAACAAAGAGGTATTAAAAAATATTTCCTTTAGGATTGAAAGGGGAGAGAAGGTCGCTCTGGTGGGTGTAAACGGGGCGGGAAAAAGCACTCTTGCAAAAATAATAGCGGGTGAATTAGAAGCCGATTCGGGCAGCGTAAAGCTCGGAAACGACGTCGAAATGTCCTATTTCGCACAGCACCAAACCGATACCCTCGACAAAACAAACGATGTCCTAACAGAGGCTTCCGAATTCGCTCCGATGTCGAGAAAGTCTGATGTGCGCAATCTTCTCGGTGCGTTTCTCTTTTCGGGCGACGACGTTTTAAAAAGCGTTGGAGTTTTATCCGGCGGCGAAAAAAACAGGCTGGCGCTGGCGAAGATGCTGTTGAGGGAATTTAACTTTCTGCTTCTCGACGAACCTACAAACCATCTCGACATAAATTCAAAAGCCGTTCTCCAAAAAAGTATATCCTCCTACGACGGAACTCTTCTTATCGTCAGCCACGACAGGGACTTTTTGGATCCGCTGGTTTCCAAAGTAATGGAGTTGTCCCCGTCGGGGCTTAGATTCTTCGAGGGAAACTTGTCGGACTACGTGGAAAAAATAGAAAAAGAGGGCAAGATTTTTCTTAAAAATAAGTCGCCGAAAAAGAGCTCCGATAGAAAGGCTGTTAAAGCCGCGGAGGCTGCCGCGCGCATAGAAAGGGGAAAACTCAAGCGGAGCGTGGAAGAGCTTGAGCGGAAAATAGAGGCGGCCGAGTCCGGAATTATACAAATCGAAAACGAAATGTCCTCCCCCGACTTCCACAAGTTCGGCGAGCGCTGCGCCCAAATTTCCAACGAATACAATTCTCTAAAAAAAGAATTGTCGCTCCTATATAAGGAGTGGGAATCAGCCGTCGACAAATATTCGAATTTCGATGCTTCCTCGCTTTCTTAATTGCAATTTGGCGCTTAAATTTTCGCGCGGAAGAAAATTCTTGTTGACTTTGCGTAAAGAAGGGAATTTATAGGCTTTCAAATTATAGGGGGTAGGACTATACCCTATAAGCGAAAAGGAGAAAAAATATGGGTTCATGCAGAAGTTTTGAAGATTCGCAAAACGCCGTAAACAGGCTAAAGCGCATAGAAGGGCAGGTAAGGGCCCTCCAAAAAATGGTGGAGGGAGAGAGGGAATGCGTAGAGATACTAAACCAAATATCATCGAGCATTTCCGCATTAAAGGGGGTTTGGCTCGAAATTGTGAGAGGGCACCTTCGCAACTGTCTGCGAAAATCGGTGGATTCCGGTAAAAAGTACGACGACGTGATAGACGACGTGGTTGCCCAAATTCGAAAAATTCGCTGAAGTGCTGGAAATGGACGAGAAAAGAGAAAAACGCACGCTGTTGGTTGTTTGGTTTACTTTGCTAATGATGCTCGCCGAAATAGCCGTGGGCATCGCCTCCGGATCGATGGCTCTTTTGGCGGACGGCTTTCACATGGGCACGCACGCTTTGGCCCTTTCTATAGCGGTGGCCGCGTATTTTTTCATGCGGAAATATTCCAATTCCAAAAAATTTAAAAGCGGCACGGAAAAAATCGGGGAGCTTGCGGGATTTTCCAGCTCGCTGTTTCTTGGTCTTTCTGGGGTAGGAATCGTGGTGGAATCCTTGGCGAGATTCGTAAATCCGGTCGATATTTCCTTCAGCGAGGCTATATGGGTGGCAGTTTTAGGCTTGGCCGTCAATCTTGTCTGCGCCGCAATAATGAATGGGGGAACCCATTTTCACCACTCCCACGACCATGGAGACGACAATTTTAGCGCGGCTTATTTGCATATATTGGCCGATGCGCTCACCTCGCTTTTGGCAATAATAGCCCTGCTTTTCGGAAAGTATTTGGGTTGGGCTTTTCTGGATCCGGTTATGGGAATTGTCGGAGGTTGCGTAATTTTAAAATGGTCTTTCGGATTGCTTAAAAGAACCTCCATTAAACTGCTCGACATCGCCGAATAAGTATTTGAACTTGAAATCTGAGGGTTTTCATTTTTTACTTTTCCCGAAATGAAAACGCTTTTTCAAAAAATTGCCGACGGGGAAATTCCCGCAAAATTTGTCTATAAAGACGATTTTTGCGCGGCAATAAACGATATAAATCCCCAAGCGCCGACGCACGTGTTGCTGTTCCCCATTGAACCGATAGAGCGCCTGGAAAAGGCAGAAGGCCGCCACGCCGAGCTTCTTGGGCACATGATGCTTTGCGTTCCGAAAATTGCGGAGAAATGCGGTTTAAAGGACGGATTTAGGGTCGTTATAAACAATGGAGTACAAGCAGGCGAGACCGTTCCCCATCTCCATATTCATATATTGGGAGGTCGTTCCTTGCATTGGCCGCCAGGTTGATTTTTCACTTCCTTTAGAGGAAAAAATTTTTACGAATCAAAAAAAATAATTGAGCCGATCTGAAAAAAATTAGAACGTTCTTTCCTTTAGAGCGTCTAAAGCGCAGTACGTTTGAAATCTTTATCCACTAATAACTATAAACGAAAATGAAAAATCCCATATTGATACTATTGTTAACGATAGCGTCGACGTTCACTGCGTGGGCGGCCGACGAATTTACGCAAGATGCTTCAAAGTTGCCGGAAGCTGCAAGAACTTATATCTCCCAACATTTCCCTTCGGCAAAAATAGCCGGAATAAAGATAGACAAAGATTTTATCGTAGTGGAAGACTACGAAGTAATGCTCTCAGACGGAACGGAGTTGGATTTCAGACCCAATGGAGAATTGAAAGAGGTCAAGAACAAATCGGCAGGGCTTCCGAATTCCGTGGTTCCCGAGAATGTGATAGCCTACGTTTCTTCCAACTACGCCGGACAGAAAATAGTATGCTACGAATGTAAAGTTTACGGATGCGAGATAAAATTAAGTTCGGGTCTTGAGATAAAGTTCGACAAGAACGGAAAGTTTCTCGGAATAGACATGTAATAAAGTTTAATCCGCCAAAAAAGGAGCGCCCGAAAATCGGGCGCCCCTTTTATTTTATCTTAACGCAATTTAAAAACTTTCCGTTTTCGTCTTTTACAGCGAATATTTGCGGCCCGCCGCGCATTCTAAATTCCAAAATCACTCTGTTAGTTCCGCGTTTGAATTGAACTTTTATAGGGTCCTTCGAGACATCAACTGATTCCCCGTTGACAAAAATGCTCCGAGTGCATCTTCCCACAAATAGGTCATAAATTCCGTCTTTGGGCGCTTCAAAATCCGCGCACGCTAGACCGGCTCTGGAATCCTCGCTCTCCTTTTTATCGAGAGTCTCCTTCAAGGCTCCATATCCGTTGTAATAAGCCAGAAATTCTCTATATTTCTTTCCCTTCAACGAATGTTTCCATTCCTTTCCAGCCACCTTTTTGAGGCGCGCTCCCGGAATCGACATTTTTTTCACAGAGGAAAAATTCGCGTCCTTTACGGAAAAATAGTTTGTGGATATTGAGAGATCCCTAGTGCAATCGGACTCCGTAATCGGTTGCTTTATTTCTTTTGAAACCCATATTCTGCAAGGCTTGTCGTCCATTATAAAGTCGCATCTTGCAAAAAATATCATGTTTCCCTCCCTGAATAAATCGGGTATGGCACCTTTATTCTCGGTCGCCAGATTCGCGTCGAAAGACACTTTCCTTTCCCCGTCAAAAGCAAAAATTTCAGGAGTGTCGTAACAAAGCGGCAGAATGAATTGCACCGTTCCTTTGTGGATATTTTTAGAGGAATTTATTGCCAGCGAAATCTTCGGATTTTCTTCAAGGTTCAATTTCATTTCCACTTCTATTTCGCTAAATTTCTTTGAATGAGCCTTGTTGCCTTTCAAAATTTTCACGTAATCTATTCGCGCGGGGTTTCTTTCCGAATCGTCATGGTAAACCTTGCAAACATTGTCGGAAATTTCGGCTTTTACCCCCAAGACCGCTACAGGCGCCGAAGAAAATTCCATGGAAATAGGTATTTCATTTCCAAGCTCACGCACGCGAGGCCGGATGAGCTTGAAAAAAGCCTTCTTTCCGTCGACCGACATCTTCTCTATCTTTGAAGAAAGGAACTGTTTGCGGTATGCAGCGTATTCATTTTCGTTGCAGTACCAATAAATGTCGCTTTTTATCCCATCTATCATCTTTCCGAGTTTTACCAACCCGGCATCCGTCTGCCAACTATGAATGCCGAGTGTCATGTGGGGAATTTTGTTCTCAGCGATTTTCGAAAACGCAATTTTCAAATTTCGTTCGAATAACTCTTCATCTGGATTTCGATCGTTTGCCGAAAAAGTTGCGGAAGAAAAAATTGTCTCCTCGGGCAAGCCGTAAGCGCGAGATGTCGTATTGGGGAAAGGCTCAGGCTGGGCGAGATACCCGACCCGAATTATGGAGTTTGCTATGTATCCGGCGACATTCGGATCTATCGAACAACTATACTTTGTAAATGGCAGGACGAAGGCCGTGACAGGAACATTGAAGGCCGACTCGAGTATGGGGCGCTCTATTGCTATCTCCCTGAATATTTCGTTGGGGAGAAGTGTATCCAACCTCTGGTGCGACAAACTGTGGGAACCTATTGTGGCGCCTTCTGCTAAAATTTTTTCTCCGACGTTATGAATTTTGTCTAATTTCTCTCCCGTGAGATAGCACGTAGCTTTTAAACCGTGTTTTTTCAGCATTTTTACGGTATCTACATGCCTTATATTGGTGTCGTCCCAACGAGTGGAAAAGGCGATTTTCTTTCCGTCCGGGAGCTCCGCAATTTTTGCCGATACCGAATTAGCTTGGTCTTCGGTGGAAAATACAGCCTCAACAACTTGAGTATAAAAAAGAGGATCAGTTTTAGAAACAGCTTCGGAGCAGTATCCGAAATGCGATCCCAAGATTCCTCCTAAAATCAAAATATTTCTCCAATTTAGTGAATAAGACCTAAAACCCCACTTTTTCATAAGGGAGAATGAATTATCTTTGAGGGTTTCTTTCAATTAAAAAATAAGAACAAGCGAATGATAAAATTCTGTTTTAAAACTTGACTTGTAATAACGAAACTACACCCTGTAGTGCTTTCACAGGGGACATAGCTCAGTTGGTTAGAGCACCTGCATCACACGCAGGGGGTCCTCGGTTCGAGTCCGAGTGTCCCCACCATTTGGCGAAGAGGCGAACCGCGTTAAACAGAACGGTTCGCTTTTTTGTATCTAAGAGACTATAAATTAGTTGTGTAGAGATTCTGTTTAACGCCGGTTCGTCTTATCACCTTGAATCCCTCCAAAAAACTGCCCTATTCCGCTCCAAAAAACCACATCTTTTGCATTATGACGTTAAATGCATTTTTTATTGTTTTATAATATTAGTTATAGTTTATTTTATCTTTCAATCGTTGGAGTTGCAGAGGTTTTGGAAAACTGGAAAGCTCATATAGGCTCCTAAAAGAACATAGCGAAGTTTCTTCCTTCAATTTCAAAGCTTTCAAATATTCCAATACCTCGTCAGACAAACTCTTGAGCAAATGTAGCCGCCT
>CASDUP010000012.1 GCA_949283955.1 uncultured Verrucomicrobiota bacterium
TCGAAAGATTTTCAAAAAAGGCGCGGCAAAAATTTGCCGCGCCTTTTTTATTCGCCCATTTCGAACTAAGAAAGCTAAATGTTTAGGCACAAAAAATTGCGATTGAATTATTTTGACTTAAAATTCTCTTATACTTGCTAATATTAAAAAAATCGCAGAACGGCCGAGGTAAAATTGTTGCAAACAAAGAACTCTAAACTAACTATTCCAAGGAAATGAAGAGCTTCCTGGAGTTTGTCGAAGAATTTGATGTCTTGCTAAACAAGGCAAGAAAGTTGTCGCCGGACGGGGATTCTTCGTTGGAACGCGCAGAAGCCCGCGGAAGAGCAAAAGTAGTGATTCTCTCCCCGCACCCGGACGACGAGTGCATATCGGGAGCTTTGGCCCGCAGATTCCAAATCGAAGCTGGGGCAAAAGTAACGAACGTCGCAATCACTCTCGGCAGCAACAAGTCTCGCCGAAAAGCCCGTAAAGCTGAATTGAAAGACGCGTGCAAAGCCCTCGGCTGGAATTTAAAAATCTGTTCAAACGGAGAGGGATTCAGCTCGATAAATCCAAATTCGAGAAGAAAAAATCCCGGAGCGTGGAAAGCGCAGGCCGAAGAATTGGCAAACATTATTTCAAAGGAAAAGCCCGATGTGGTATTTGCCCCGCACAAACGCGACTGGAACAAGACCCACATGGGAACCGCGTTGCTTGCCGAAGACGCCTTGGCTTTGCTTCCGAACTTCGACGGATACTTTATAAATACGGAGTTCTGGGGAGCCATGTGGAGGGCAAATTTGCTTGTGGAAGTGTCCCCTAAAGTAGCCGCATCGCTCGTATTTGGCATATCGAGGCACAAAGGGGAGGTGTCGCGCAACGACTACCATGTCAGATTGCCCGCATACTTTGCCGACAACGTTCGCAGGGGAGGCGAGATAGTGGGCGGAATGGGCAAAGAGGCCCCGCGCTTCAACATGGGGGCAATTTACGACGCCAAAATCCGCTCGAAGGACGGAAAGTGGCGCAGTGCGTTCAAGGGCGGACTGTTCCTGCCTACCGGAGCGGAAGCGTTGAAGTCGGCGTTTGGCAAAATATTTTAAAGGATCTTAGCACTATGGACATAATCATACTAAAAGACGCGCGAGAGGCTTCAAAAGAAGCCGCAAAACTCGTCGCGAAGCTTGTTGTTGAAAAACCCCACGCGGTTCTCGGCCTTGCAACAGGGGGAACACCCCTGGCTCTTTACGAAGAGCTTGTGAGAATGCACAAGGAGGAGGGATTGAGTTTCTCAAAAATAAGGAGCTTCAATCTCGACGAATATGTCGGGCTTTCTCCGGACGATCCGGCTTCGTACCGGCACTTCATGGACGAGAATTTTTTCGATAAGATCGACATAGACAAGAGGAACACCCTTGTTCCCGACGGGCTCGCCAAGGATATGCCCGCCTTCTGCGAAGAGTACGAAAGAAGGATCAAAGCCGCCGGCGGAATAGATTTGCAAATACTCGGAATAGGAAGCGACGGACACATAGGATTCAACGAGCCCGCCTCCTCCTTTAATTCGCGCACCCGTGTAAAGACGCTCGCAAAGTCCACCATTTTGGACAACGCCAGATTTTTCGGAAACGACGTAAACAAAGTTCCCCTCCACGCTATATCGATGGGAATAGGAACAATTTTGGATTCGAGAAAAATAATACTGCTAGCGTTTGGAAAAGCTAAAGCCGAAGCGGTAGCATCTATGGCGGAAGGCTCGGTTTCCTCGAGCTGCCCGGCCACAATACTCCAATTCCACAAGTCCGTTTCGATTTTCATAGACGAGGAAGCAGCCTCTCTATTGAAGAACAGAGATTTCTACGACTGGGTAAACAAACATAAATTCTGCTAATTTGGGGCAATCGTGGGCCGCGTTCGGATTTGATAAAATCCGTTTTTTGCAAATTCGAAAAGGCGCACTCAAATTGGCAGATATAAAAAGAGCCGCGGCGTAATTGCCGCGGCTCTTTCCTTTTAAGCTGCCTTGGATTCTATGCGGACTTCACGTCGTTTTTAAACAGGAGGCAGAATGCCACCAGCAAAACAGCGGAAATTGCCGACTCCACCATAAATATGGAGTTCCAATCCGTACCCGACTGAAGCTTCACGGCCTCCACCACGGAGTTTGCAGTTTCCGTCACGCTTCCAGAGACCAAAGATACTGTGTTGAAATCTATAAGCCAAGTCGAGAAATACGTTCCCACAATCTGCGCTATTCCGTAGAAGAAGAAGAACAATCCCTGCGCCTGAGCCTTGATGTCGTCGGTGGCTTTTTTGTCTATGTACATCTGGGCCACCACGAGGAAGAATCCGAATATTATTCCGTGAACGGCTATCGCTCCCCAATAGAGTCCCGAGAAGTCCATGGCGTAAGCGCTCATCAAATAACGGGCAAGCATAGCCAATATCCCAAGAGCCATCGTGTTTTTAAAGCCTATAGTCTTAACGCAAACCGGCACGAGAACCATAAAGAGGAGTTCGGAAACCTGCCCCACATTCAAAGTGGGTGTGATGTTCTGCACGCCGAGAGTTTTAAGGAACGAGCCGTACATCCAATAGATAGTGAACGCGACCGTCCATACGACCACCGCGCCCATGAATACTGCCACATTTCTGTCTTTCAACATTCCGAA
>CASDUP010000013.1 GCA_949283955.1 uncultured Verrucomicrobiota bacterium
AACCGCGTCCGTATGCCTGCCTAGCCGTGCGCACGGCCCCCCCTGGCGGGGTGTTTATTTTGTTTTAACCGGACTATTTCATCTAAAACGACGCCGGCCAAACGCGACTCGACTCCGACAAATCCGAAAAGTTGGAGCCCAAATCCCCCGCTAAAAAAGACACTATATACTACACCGTCAAAAAGGGCGACACTTTGGGTAAAATCGCCAAAGCGCACAGAGTTTCTCTATCTGAATTGCTCAAGGAAAACAACCTCAACATGAAGAGCGTCCTTAAAATAGGACAATCCATCGCAATTCCCGGAAGCGCCGAAGCCGTCGGAACCCCGAAGGTCAAGCCCTCGGACCTCAAACCCTCCCTGCCCGGAACAGAAACGGAAACTTACACCGTCAAAAAAGGCGATACCTTGGGCAAAATCGCCATTCAACACGGAATGAGCGTAGCTACGTTAAAGTCGGTAAACTCCCTTTCAAGCGATATGATCAGGGTCGGACAAAAATTGACCGTATCTAAAAAAGATGCAAAAGACTCCTCTGCTAAAATCGAAAAACCAGTCGAAAAAGCCGCCGACGGAGAAGAGGCCATAACTATAAAATCCGGAGACACACTCGGAAAAATCGCCCTCAAATACGGAACCACCGTAAGCGCGATAATGAAGAGAAACAACATAAAAAATCCCTCGAGAATAATCGTCGGGAAAACCCTGTACGTACCATCTAAAGCCCCCGAAAAGAAAGCTCCCGCACCCGTAAAAGTTCAGGCCGAAACCTCAGCACCCGAAACCACTCCCCCCGCCCCGACGGTGCAAGTCCAGAAAGACGAAGCAAACACTTCCGCAAATCCTGTAAAAACAGACGAAAGCATTCCCCCTGTGGACATGGATTTCTAAGAAAGGAATTCGCGGAATGTCCGCAGATGGAAATTCCTCCAAAATTTCGAATTTGAGCGTCTGGATCATTGCAATATCGGTCCTGGCGCTCTGTTCTCTTGGAATAGTAATACTCTCGAGCATAGGTGCTCCGGATAAACCAGACCACTACTTCTTTGTAAAAAGACAAATAATATACCTGGTTATAGCGCTAGTTGCAGGAATCTTCGCCGCATTCGTAAACTTAAAAACTCTAAAGAAACTTTCAATTCCCATCGCTCTGTTTTCGCTGCTCTTGTTGCTTCTTGTTCTAATCCCAAAAGTGGGCGTCGAAGTAAACGGGGCTCGCAGATGGCTCGAGATTTCCGGACAAAGATTCCAACCCAGCGACCTTGCAAAAATTTCGCTCGTTTTGGTCCTCTCCGCCTACCTCGGGAAATCAAAGAGGGATATGGATACTTTTTGGAGGGGATTCGTAATCCCTTTAATAATTGTGGGAGCGTTTTGCTCCCTGATTATACTGGAACCGGATTTCGGAACCACGGCGCTCTGCGGCGGTGTGGGCTTCTCTCTGATTTTCCTATCGGGAGCAAGGCTGAAATATTTGTTGCCGTCACTCCTTATGCTTGTACTCGCGTTTTGCGTGATGGTGTGGCTGGATCCCGTGCGATTGGCAAGAGTATTGAGCTTCCTCGACTTTGAGGCAAACAAGCAAACCGGTGGATGGCAGTTGTACCAGTCGGTGGTAGCCTTCGCGTCCGGCGGAGTGAGTGGAACGGGAGTCGGCGAGGGACGGCAACACCTCTCGTTTCTGCCGGAGGCCCACACGGATTTCGTATTCGCCCCGATAGGAGAGCAACTGGGGCTATTTGCCACTCTCGGAGTTGCAGCCGCCTTCCTTATGATATTCTTATCGACGGTCTCCAGCCTTAAAAAAGCACCCAATCTCTTCGAATTTTGCGTGGCTACAGGATCGCTCCTGATGATCGTTGGACAAGCGCTTTTTAACATGTGCGTGGTCACGGGTCTCCTGCCTACAAAGGGAATATCTCTGCCCTTTATCAGCTATGGAGGATCCAACCTTGTGGCAATGTTCGCGTTTACGGGACTAATATTGAACTGCCTCATATCGTGGAACAGACCGCAAAAAATTAAAGTCACAAGCCTTTAAATGTCTTTTATAAAATGAGCAGATTTATCATATTGTGCGGCGGAACCGGAGGACATTTGGCACCCGGAATTGCCATAGGGACAGCTTTGCTGGAAGCGGGAAACGAAGTGGAATTCGTAACTAGCAAGAAACAGGTCGAATCCAGGCTGATGAAAAAATATCCCGAACTTAAAGTTATAAAATCCCCCGGAGTCGGATTTTCGGCCAATCCAATCCGGGCGGCAAAATTTTTCTGGGAACTAGCTCTAGGAATTATTCTCGGAATAAAAAAACTAAAAAGCGGAAAATGCGACGCTGTCGTGAGTTTCGGAGGTTTCAACTCCCTCGGATTTAGCCTCGCGGCGGCTCTACTAGGAGTGCCGCTGGTTCTGCACGAGGCAAACAGAAAACCCGGCAAGGCAACCCGACTTCTCGGACGCTTCGCGGAGAGAATCTACGTTCCCTACGGGGTGGAAATATCGAGGAGAAAAATCGGCCTCGTCAAAAACGCGGGATACCCCGTAAGGAGCGAAATAGGAAAGCGGGACTCCGCAAAAAGCAAGGAAATGTTCGGGTTCGCGCCGAAATCGAATGTGCTCCTCGTTCTGGGAGGAAGCCAAGGAGCACAAGTTCTCAACGAATGGGCAAGGGACAATTTTCCAAAGCTAGCAAAAATCGGCATTGACGTGCTCTGCGTGACGGGACCGGGAAAAGACAAATTCTCGGATTCCGAGGAAAAGGACGCCAAAGGTTTTACGAGAAAAATAAAATTCCTGGAGTTTTGCGACAATATGGCTTTTGCAATGTCTGCCGCCACAGTAGTGGTTGCGCGCGCTGGAGCCGGTTCAATAGCGGAATTCGCGAGATGTTCGCTGCCGGCTATTCTCGTTCCCTACCCTTATGCCGCAAACAACCACCAATCGGAAAACGCAAAATGTTTCGAGCGCCAGGGTGCGTGCGTCGTGGTATCACAAAACAAGCTGAATACTCTGCTGGACGAAGTGGAGGAGCTGTTTTCCAACGCAAATTTGCGTCGCAACATGAAAAAAAATCTGGAGAGGGTCGACGAACTAAACGACATGTCCAAGATTGTTTCGGATCTTGAAAAAATAGCGGAACGCAAACATGAATCGTAAAATTTTAATGGGGGGAATTTGCGGAATGGGAATGGCTCCCCTTGCGGCATTCCTGAAAAATTCGGGGGAAAACGTGTCGGGATTCGACGATTCTCCGGATTTGAACATGTCAGAGTGGCTAAAACATCTCGGAGTAAAAATCGGGAAATTGGACGACTTTAAGGGAAAAGTTTTCGACGAGTGCGTAATCTCTTCCGCACTTAAGCGTAGAATCGGAGAACTGGAGAGGTTGTTCCCAAACCTAAACATAAAACTTCGGGGAGAAAAATGGTCGGAGATTTGCTCTTCGAGAAGATTGGCCGCCGTGACGGGAAGCCACGGGAAAAGTTCGGTGTCGGCACTCTTGGCGCACGCCATTTTAAAAACCGGGAAAAGTGGCTCCGGATTTTTGGTCGGAGCTATACCACTGGACTTTAAACCGGAAAAATATTCCGAAACCGGACAAATTCTAGTGTCAGAAATCGACGAAAGCGACGGAACTATAGAAAAATTTTCCCCGGAAATTTGCACCGCCCTAAACGGAGATCTCGACCACGTCGACACATATCCCGATAAAAAATCCCTCGAAAAAATGTTTTCGAGGCTTTTTTCCCGCACCTCAAAATCGATTGTCATACCTTCCGGAGACGATTTGCTCGTCCGAGCCGCAAAAAATTCCAACGCCAAAGTTAGAATTGTCGACGTTTCCCCAGACGAGGACTTCGACTCAATAAACCGAAAAATGGCCGCGGCAACATTCGAGGAAATTTTCGAAGAAAAAGTTTCAAAGTCGATTTTCGACGACTACGGAGGCTTGTTGAGGCGGCAGGAAATACTCGCCTCTGGTGAAACTTTCACCGCAGTTGCCGACTACGCGCACCATCCACGCGAATTGAGGGCCTTCTTAAAGTGGCTGTCCGAAAAATATCCCGACAAAGCAAAATTCGTGCTATTCCAACCGCACAGATATACCCGCACCAAACGCTTCGCGGAGGATTTTGCACGGGAGCTTGTCGAATTCTCGCACAGGGAGCTATCCCTCGGGAATCCATGCGAAATAAGATTGACCAAGGTGTACGCGGCAAGCGAGCCATTCGACCAAAACTCCGAAAGCGACAAAATTTCCGAGGCTGCCGAAAAATTGTCTCCGGATACCGCCTATTTCCCAAAAAATATCCTGCAAAAAAACGAAATCAAAAATTTTGCATCGGAGGCATTAAAATCAAAAAATTCTGTTTTTGCCGTTGTCGGAGCGGGCGACGCCTATTTCGACGCAAAAAAATTTTTCGCTGAAGCGCGAGTTTCTTCTGGAAAATTCCACGCCCAAAAAATATAAGAAAACCGAGTTCGCGAAAAGGAGAATTCAACTAAAAATGAGTGCTTTTAAAGTTGCAGTATTTAGCGGCGGAATCTCGCCGGAACGCGACATATCGATTGTAAGCGGAAAGTGCGTAGCGGAGGCTCTGTCGAAAAATTTCGACGTGGATCTTTTTGTGCTCGAAAAAAATTCCATTCCAAAAGGGCTCTCTCCCAAAACGCACATAGTGTTTCCGGCAATGCACGGAGACTACGGAGAAGACGGCTCTCTCCAGGCGGAATTGGAGCGGGACGGTTTTGACTTCGCAGGCTGCGGGAGCTTGTCGAGCAGAGTCTGCATGACAAAACCCGCCGCAAAATCCCTAATGAGAAAATTCGGAGTCCCTGTTCCAAACGGCTTGGAATTCCCATCGGACAATCCCCCGCCTCCGGAGGCCCTCGCAAAACTTTTTCCAAACGGAGCCGTGCTGAAACCTTCAGACAAGGGCAGCAGCGTCGGACTTGTTCTGGTAAATTCTCCAGACGAATTTTTCGGAAATTTCCGCGGGAAAACAACGGGAGAGTACCTCGCCGAAGAAATGTGCAAAGGCAGGGAATTTTCGGTGGGAGTCCTCTACGGAAAAGCCTGCGGCGTGGTAGAAATCATACCAGAAGGCGGAGTCTACGACTATGACAGAAAATACACAAAGGGCTCCACAAACTACGAGTTCCCCGCAAAAATATCCGAAGAGTGCTCGGCAAAAATGAAAAAAGCTGCCGAACTCGCCTTCTCAGCATGCTCCTGCCGCGATTTCGCAAGAGTCGACTTCATTCTCATAAACGAAACTTCTACGAATTTTGTCGCCCTTGAAATAAATACCCTCCCCGGAATGACTCCCACAAGCCTGATGCCAAAAAGCGCCTCGTGCGTCGGGTTAAACTTCGAAGAACTCTGCTCAAAAATGCTCGAGGGAGCTATATCCCGACATTCCTCAAAATGAGCCCAAAGAAAAAAAAATCTCCATCTCCGCCGCGAACTTGGAGGGATCTCAAGAGAAAAAATCCGAAAACCTCCAAACGGGGAGGCCCTTCCGCGGCCGCCGCAGAAACGCGAAACGCCAGATGGAGAAAATTTTCCCGGGCTATAAAAAAAATATCGTCGCTGTTTGTCGTAGCCGCACTCGCGGCAGCCGCTTGGTTCGCCCACGAAAATTGGGACAAAATCTGCGAAATCCCGGACAAGCCCCTCTCCAAACTCGAATTTAAAAGCGACGGAGTTTTGAATGAAGAATGGTTCGTCAATTTCTACAAAGTCCCCAAAAACCTTTCGCTTTCGGAAATAGACATATTCGAAATCAAAGAAAAACTTGAGAACGTTGGCCAAATCCACCACGCAAACGTGGAAAGAAAATATCCGGACACCCTAAAAATTAGCGTGTTCGAAAACTCGGCTTTCGCGAGAATAAACCCGGGTGACAACAGAACTTTCGCACTCTCGAGAGACGGACTCGTCTTCAAGCCGCAAGGCGATCTCGCCGATATAGCCGAACTATTCGTGGAAATTAAGGGGGCAAAAATGGAATTCGACGAAAAAGGCAGAACCGTCTGCCCAAACGCCCAACAAATAGCCGAATTCCTCGACGTAGCCAAAAGAAGGGTCCCTGAATTTTTTAAATCGTGGAAAGTGGTGGACTCCTCGCAAGTTTCGAGCATAACCTTGCCCGTATTTACCGTCACAACCTCCTCCGGATTGAAAATCGTCTTCCTGGCCCGCGACTACGACAAACAGTTCGACAGGCTCGAATACGTCCTGCGCTACGCTGAGGAAAAGAACGCGTCCAAATTTGAAAAAATAGACCTTACCCTGAAAGACAGGGCAATCGTAAAAAAAGCCGAATAACGATGGGTGAAAGCAAAACAATATTGGCTCTTGATATAGGCACCTCTAAAATGCAGGCGTTCGTCGGAGAATTGGTGGACTCGTCCCGAATCAACGTGGTCGGCATGGGCCAATCCGCCTCCAGAGGAGTAAAAAAAGGCGACATAATAGACCTCAGGGCGGCTGCAGAATCCGCCCAAGTGGCCATAGTAAACGCCGAAAAAGCAGCCTCCGTAAAATTGGACACCGTGTGCCTCGGAATAAGCGGAGGCCATATAAAAGGCTTTAGAAATCTCGGCTCCGCAAACGTATCCGGAAGCGACTCCATCGTCAGAAAAAGCGACCTCGACAGGGCAAAAGACGACGCAAAAACAAAAACCCCCGCCGACGGAAGAAGCTATATCCACATGATATCCTGCGGGTATCGACTGGACGAAAACCAGGAATTCGTGAAAAATCCCGTCGGAAGAAAAGCCTCGAGGGTTTATGCCGACTTCTGGATGCTTCACGGTGACTCCGAAAAAATAAGGGAGGCAATCCAGATAGTGGAAAGCCTGAACCTGAACGTCGACAATATCGCCTTCTCCGGTATCGCAAGCGGAAGAATGACTACCTCGCCCGAACAAAGGGAAAACGGAGTGCTCGCCGTCGACATAGGATGCGGAACAACCGACTACGTGTTCTATAAACACGGAAAAGCCCTCCAAGCAGGCGTCATTCCTGTGGCAGGAGAACACCTAACAAACGACCTCTCTTTCGGACTGAGAATAAGCCGCAAAAACGCCGAGCGCATAAAAAAATACAAGGGAAAAGCCGTACTCTCGGAAGAGGAAAGAAAAACCGAAATTTGGCTTACGGGCGACAAACAAATCGGCGATAGACGCATTCCAATGGAGGCTATAAATAAAATCATCTCTCTCCGATTGGAGGAACTGTTTTCGATTTTGCGCTCGGATTTGTCGGAATATTTCGACGAAAAATGCGTGAAGGAAATCGTCCTTACGGGAGGCACGTCGAAATTGAAGGGAATTTGCGAATTCGCCAACTACGTCCTCGGAGTGCCCTGCTATCCGGCTACATTCGACAACTCCGTAAACAAGGAACTCAAATACCCCGAGTACGCCACCGCCCTCGGACTGCTGAATTTCGAAAGCGCGGAAATCGCAAAAGAATCGAAAGAAAAAAAAGGATTTTTTAACCGCATATTTGGGATATAAATATGAAACTTCCCGAAATTAAAATACTCGGCCTCGGCGGAGCAGGTTCAAACTGCGCAAAATCTTTCTCGGCTCTCGGAAGAGAATTCGGGGCCGAATGCGCGGCTTTCGACACGGATTACAGAACCCTAGCGGACGCACCCGAAATATCGGAGCGAATCTTTATAAACAGCGATTCAACAGCCCAATTTTTAAACCGCCCGCGGGAAGATGAGGAATTCGAAATAGGACTTAAAGAAGCTGTCTTAAAAACTTTAAACGGTGTGGAACTTCTCGTCGTAATGGCGGGAATGGGCGGCGAAACAGGAAGCGAATTGGCCGGCTCCATAGCAAGAATAGCCCATAAACGCGGAATCCCGACCATCGCTTTTTGCATAATGCCCCTATCGGCGGAGGGATCGGGAAAAAGGGAAAAAGCAGAAAGGGACTTCGCCGAAACAAAAAAATATTCGCGCGCGGCAGTGGCCCTGCCCAACGACTCTCTGCTGCCCTCCGAGGGCGGCGTGGGGCTTTCGGAAGCGTTCGCCCAAGCCAACATGTGCGTCGCAAGAGCGGCAGCGGCCCTATCAGGAATGTTTAGAAAAAACGGCATTATAAACGTCGATTTCTCCGCCTTCTCAAAAATGTTCTCGGACAATGTCGGAGATTCCGAAACAGCCTTCTCAATCGGAAAAGCATGCGGGGAAAACTTCTCGGAAAATGCAGTGGAGTCATTTAAAAATTGCCCTCTGTTCAACAAAAATATCGGAATCAAACGCGCCATCGTCAACTTCGAGTGCCCTCCGGATTTCGACATTCTCAAAATGCGATCCTCCTTCTCAAAAATCGCGGAAATTTTGGGAAATCCCCAGAACATAGCATTCGGAGCTTGCGTGGGAAAATCCGAAACTTTGGAAATATGCGCCGTAGGAATCGGAACGAAAAAGATAATTCCAAAAATCTACGATGAAACTCCGATAACGGAAGAGGAAAACGAGGTTAGCGATTTTAACGAAGAATCAAGCCTACCCGAGGAGCGGCCGCTCCATTCCAAAATCCAAAGCGAAGATAAAATTCCCGAGAGTATCCCCGATATTCAGCCGAAGAAATCCCCCGAACAAAAGAGCGGAATTTTCGGCTTTTCGAAAAAAAAGACGGACGATTTGGGAAAACAAAACGAATTCTCCTTTGTGGAAATGTCCCAGCAACGCGGATTCTTCGCCGACACTCCGCCAAACATGCGGGGGGGAGAAGACCTCGACGTTCCCACATACATGAGGAGAAACGTCAAAATCGACCTCTAGCATTTCGATAATATCGAAAGACGAGCTTCTCGAATGAGAGAAGGCAACAGCGGCGTTTCAGGGTAAGAAAAATGCAATAATTGGAACGGGCGAAGAATTAAAAGTGCGGGCATTCAGGAAGAGCAAAATTAAAAAAAGACATTTTTTGAATCATGGGAAGAGATTGACTGAGGCGGTGCGATAAAAAAATGAACCTCGGGGACAACCTCGATCAACTCTAATTATAATCCATTTCCCAAAAATAAAAAATTGCCTCCAAAATTTTTTAAACGGTATTTTTAGAAGAAAGAATTTGCTCCGAATTTCCAATTCAAGCAAAAAAGCAGACTCAAGCTTGAGTCCGAAAATACGGAAAGTCCGCCTGTATTAGAGCTTTTTCAGGTTTGCAAGAATCTGCCTGGGAATTCTTCGGGAAAAACTAATCCCTCTAGGCCTGCAGCATTGGATTACATTTGCCCGAACCGGGCTCAAAACAATGGGGCATTTGGCCGGGCACTTTATGAATGAGCAAAATAAAAGCTTAAAACAAACGACTTCCATTTCCGTCCCTATTTCAAAATAAAAACGCCTATCCCCGCTCCCGGGACGGAATGGATAAATTGTACCGCAATCGCCTGCGCCCTCATTCTCCGCTAATGTGCCGCGGTTTTGTCGGCACTATATCCGAAAGCAAAAATCAGTACAATTTCACTTCTATTTTCTCGAGCATCTTAGCCGTCTTTGCGTCCGCCTCCTCCACCGTCTTGCCGCGAGCAAGCAAAACCGCCATTCTTCTGTGACCGTCGACCTCGGGCTTTCCGAATATTCTCATGTCAGTTCCAGGAATGGACAGCGCCTCCTCCATGCCAGAGTATTCCAACATTCCACTCTTACCCTCGACGACAACCGCACGGCTCGCCGACGGAGAGTAAAGTTCTATTTCCGGTATCGGCAAGCCCAGTATCGCGCGGGCGTGAAGGGCAAATTCCGACAGATTTTGGGATATCATTGTCACCATTCCGGTGTCGTGGGGGCGGGGAGATACCTCGCTAAACAAAACTTCGTCTCCCTTAACAAACATTTCCACTCCAAATATTCCTCTCCCTCCGAGCGCGTCAGTTATCTTCCTTGCGCAATCTTTGGCCTTCTCGAGCGCTTCGGGAGACATCTCCTGCGGCTGCCAGCTGCGCCGGTAATCCCCGTCTATCTGCTCGTGGCCTATCGGGGCGCAAAACGACGTCCCTCCACTATGCCTGACAGTAAGAAGAGTTATCTCGTAGTCGAAATCCACAAAGCCTTCCACTATCACTTTGCCCTTCCCGGCCCTGCCTCCCTTTTGGGAATTTTCCCATGCCCCCAAAATTTGAGACGAATCCCTTACAACACTCTGCCCGTGCCCCGACGAACTCATTATGGGCTTTACAACGCATGGAATACCTATCTTTCCCACCGCCTTCTCGAATTCCTCAAAGTTCGACGCAAACTCGTACGGAGACGTCTTAAGTCCCAAAGTCTCGGCAGCTAGCTTCCTTATGCCCTCCCTGTTCATGGTGAAATTCACCGCCGAAGCAGTCGGTATAACTCTGTATCCCTTCTTCTCCAGCTCCATAAGCTTGCCGGTTGCTATCGCCTCAACCTCGGGAATTATAATGTCGGGCTTTTCTCTCAAAATGGCCCTCTCCAACTCCTCCCCGTCGAGCATCGAAAATACGAGCGATCTGTCCGCTATCTGCATGGCTGGAGCATCGGCGTATTTGTCGACCGCTATAACCTCAATCCCAAACCTCTTCAGCTCTATCGCGACCTCTTTGCCCAATTCTCCGCTGCCAAGCAACATCGCCTTAGTGGCGTTTTCCTTAAATACCGTACCTATCTTCAACATTTTCATCTCTCCTGTTTTAAAATTTCATTCAGAATCCCCTCCGAAGTCGCCTCCACCCTGACAACTTCCCCATCGAAGGAAAGGCCTTTTTCAAATAGCGCCACCACTTTTATCCCGAGAGCATTCGCAAGAGACGCAAACTCGAAGTCCGACGCTATCGCCACGAAACACTCCGTCAATTTCCTCGCCGTCTTAAAAACTTCGGACCCGCTCCTCAATATCTCCGCCTCCACATGCTCAAAATCCTTCACTATGGAATACGCGTATTCGTCGGTGTCCGACACTATCAAAAATTCAGCTCCGTCCACCGCCGCATTTATCGAGTGGACAACCTTGCGCCATTCGTCAAGCGCCATTCCGCGCCCGTCTCCTACTAGCAACGCGTACTTGCGCGATCCCGACACGAGTCCAGCTGAATCCCCCGCCATCTTCAAGGGCGAAAAATCTACCTCACCCACCATTCCAAAATTCCTGAAAAATCTTTCGCGTATCCGCTTCTCTGTCTCCCCGAAAAACTCGGAATCGGAAATCTTCAGCTTGCGCTTCGCCAACCTCCGCGACGATTCTGTCTCTATCGAAAACGAGTATTCCGCCTTTAAAGCCCTCTCCTCTGCGTCGGCTATGTTCCCAAACCTAAGGTTCAAAAAGTAGTCCGGATAAAATTCCCCCATGTACCTGAAAAATCCAACGCGCTCCCCGCGCGCCGCACACTCCGACGGCGAACTTACAACCTCGTCCACAATCTGAAACGCCCTCGCCAAAAACGACACGCGCGCGTCGCAAATAAGGCACACCCGCGCGTCAGGACGCGATTCCCTAAGAGTCCTTAAAAACGGCAACAGCGACAAAACAGACGACATCGAGTCCGGCGCCGAAACAAACACCTTGAGCTTCCTCGGCAATTCCGACAATCCCATGTACTTCAACGTCTCGGGCAAAATACCTCTCTTGTCCTGAAGCCTAAAGCAGGATTTTTCCTCGTTGTTTATCTTCCACCTGCGATGCAGCCACAGCCAATCGAATCTCGCTCCCTCGTCCTCCCTCAGCTTCCTCTCCAGCCAAATATTTCCCCTTATCGTTATATCTACGGCATCAGAAGAGTCGAATTTCTCGCACAAAACCTCCGACCTCCAAAATCCTGTCCTCCTAGCGTAAAAAATTCCAACGTCGCATTTCGTTCCCTCCACCAAAACTCCGGGCAATCCGCTCGTCGAACACAACCTCTCGAAGAAAAGGCTCCTCAGCCCAGCTCCGCCCGCGTTTTGATCGTACAGCACCGCCACGCAACCCTTCCTGCTTTGCAAATACTTCAGCGCCATGTGGAGCCCCTGCTTGCGCGACAACAACTCTATCCCAAACCTCTCGCGGCTTTTCTTCACCCACCTTTCAAGCGCCGGATAATCAAAAGGTCGGTAAAAAACACCCGTAGGAGGTATGGGCCTGTCGCTGACCACGGGAAACATGGTTATCGTTTCCATCATGCAAAAATGGGGAACCATAAGCAAAATCGACTTTTCCCCCTCAGTGAAATTTTCCAACTCATCTTTGACGCTGTCGGATATCTTCACGCGATCCCTCAACTCCTCCTCGGACAGAAACGGACTCGCCAATACAAATAGAGCCATCTCCACCATTCTGTACGCGGACTCGCGCGCTATTTTCTCCCTCTCCTCGTTCGTCATCTCCGGAAAGCAGTGAAATATGTTCGAGCGAGCAACCCTCGCCCTTCCGGGCATAAACAAAAATATGAAATCTCCCACCGCCCGACACAGTCCCCTCAACAACCAGTCGGGTAGCTTCGACAAAACCAATCCGAGAAATGACAGAAAAATTCCCATGTTAAAACCAATTCAATTCCGAGCTTTTCTCATCGCAATCCAAAAGTTTTTCAGCCTTCCGCCCACGCCAATCTGAAGGATTCAACCCCACTTTTAAAAGCTACTCCTCCCTCTCTGCAAACTCCACTGCCAACCTAAAAAACTTCAAAATATCCTTCGATAAGGCTATCCTCTTCTTCTTCAAATCCGTAAACAAACTCTCGGGATCCCTTCCGCGCAGTTCGTACACTTCCCTCACGCCAATATCCAAAAGACCGCGCGCACCGCGCACGTCCATTCCGGGAATCCTCATAAAAGGACTGTTCAGCGCACCGTAATCAACCTTCCTCTTTTTGCCCTTCGAAATCATCTCTCCTCCAAAAAAAGGCGCACCGTCAACTCCCGATGCGCCACTCTAATATCCATCGCGGAATTTCGCGCAACAATCCCTACTTGGCCGGAGATTCCGCCTTCGTGGAATCCAAAACCGACTTCACTTTTCCGGCACGCGAATCTTCCCCGTACTTCTTCAATCCTTCAGAAATCAAATCGCGAACAACGGAATCTTTGTAGAGAAGGTCGGACCCCTCCCCTATGCAAGCCATGTAGAATATTTCGGGCTTGTCCCCGGCATTTACCGAGTACTGAACCATCGCCGCGCGCACGACAGGTATTATTGCCGCATTCTTCGCTGCATCGGAAAACATTTCGTATATGCGGCTGTCTCCGGAACGAACAAACAGCATCATTCCGTCGCTAACAGCCTCCTTGTCGCCCAAATCCAACGCCTTCTTGACGTTCTGCGCCGCACGCATCACGTCTCCGGTCCTGTATTCTACAACTCCCATTCCCTTCAGCGCATCCACATTGTTGGGATCCTTCTCCAATACCTTCCCATACGCCTGCTTGGCTACCGTCCACGCCTCGGCGGCTATCGCTCCCCTGCCGGGTATCAACGCAGCCTTGGCGGGCCATATGGAGTTCTTGGCTATGTAAATTCTAAGCAGAGTGTTCATGCCATCGGGCGTCGCACTGGCCATTATCTTCTCGTAATCGGCGTTGTTCAGAACCTCTTTTATCAGTTCGTCGTCGTTCTTCTTCGAGTCGCGAAGCGCGTACAACATGCAAATGTTCAACGCCTCCAGATTACCCTTCGCAAGCTCTTTCAACTCGCCCAAATACGGGGTCACCTCGTCCGCCTTTTGCGACATTATGTACGCGCTCGCCAAAAATTTTACCGAATCTTTGTCCCCCATCGCGTACGCCTTCTTATATAGCTCTATCGCATTATCGACCGACCCGGAAATCAGGGATATTGTCGCCTGCATGCGAATCGCCCTCATGTTCGAAGGAACCGCCTTCACGTACTTCTCTATAAGCTCCTTCGCCTTATCCACGTTCTTCAGCGAAATATAGCACGATACCAACGGCAAAAGCTGGTCGTCCTTAAACGCCGACGGATTGGATTCGTACTCCGATATCAGATCCGAATTCGCCTGGAGATTTGAGAAAATCGCAGGATCTTCAAATAGTTCGGTTTTGGAAAACAATTCCTTCTTCTTTAGCATTTCGGGAGTTTTTTCCTGAGCAAACGCAGCCAAAAACGCCGCAAACGCCGCGAGTACAACTATGATTCTTTTCATGTAGATATTTATCATTTTATCTTGTTAAGAAAATAAGAGTAGGCAAGTCCAATGGGTGCAAGATTGCACTCAACGAGCCTTTCTGCAAGCCATTTTTTGGGCAACTGCGATAAACTGCCCCCCGTAAATATGGTCTTGCCTCCCGACGACCCCCCTCCAAACGCCGAATTTTCAATGTCGGATATTATCCCCTGTGCGAGTTTCCAAAAACCCTTCACACAACCTATCCTCATCGCCTCCACTGTGTCCTTCCCTATGTCTGGTATGGGCCTGTCGTCCGACAAATCCAACTCGGGCAACTGCGCCGCCCTCTCCGACAAATACGTCGCAAACGCATGCAATCCCGGAGCTATCGCACCTCCGGAATAAGCTCCCCTCGAATCCACCAAGTCTATCGTCACCGCCGTCCCCATATCAACCACTATGTACGGAGCCTTCAAGTACAGCGAAGCTCCCACCGCGTCCGCTATCCTATCCTGACCCACGCTATGCGGATCTTTCATGTCTATCGGCATGGGGGAAGTCTCCGGATTGAGATTGAAAAAATCTTCGGCAAAACGAGATTTTCCCAGGCAAGAAAAAAATTTCTCCCCCACTTTGGGAACAACACAACAGTATGCCACCGCCTCGGCATTCGAAAATTCCCCCTCAGAAATCGACGAGAAAATCTCTAAAAATTTCTCCGTGGGATACTCGCGAGACAACCAAATCTTAAAATCCGACGCACTAATCCCGCGCTCCGGACATCTCGTCGGAACCCCTATAAGCGCGCAATGCGTCCGAGTATTGCCCACGTCCACGCACAAAATCTTTTTGGATCTAATCATCGAAAAAACAATCCGCCATTATCGTTTATCCAAATTGTTTCGCAAGCTTAATAGAGTCACCAAAATGGCAAATTTTTGTTTTTTTGTTGAAATTCGCCAAACCTTCGAATACACCTATCTTATGAATTTTTGCATTCCATCAAGTATAGCAGTAGTCTTGACTTTGTGTTCCGCGTTTACTCTAAACGCCAGAAACGTGGAACTTCTGGATAAAAATTGGAAATTCGAAAATTCCGACCCCAAAGGCGCGGAATCTCTAAATTTCGACGACTCAAAATGGGAAACGGTAAGCGTTCCCCACGACTGGGCTATAGACAAGAATTTCGACATCTCTATAGACGCCCAAGAAGTCCGGGTAAGCGCAGACGGGGAAAAAACATACAGAACCAGAACAGGCCGCTCCGGAGCCCTTCCGTTTGTGGGAACAGGTTGGTACAGAAAAAATATCGACATACCAAAATCTTCCGAGGGAAAAAGAATTTTTGCCGAGTTCGACGGGGCAATGTCAAATGCAAAAATATGGCTCAACGGAAAGTATTTAGGCGAACGCCCTTACGGGTACTCGTCGTTCTCCATAGACCTGACACCTGCCGTCAATTTCGGAGAAAACAACCTGCTTGCAGTAAGGCTAGAAAATAAACCTCTATCCTCACGCTGGTATCCCGGAGCGGGAATTTATAGAAACGTCAGAATCGTCGAAAAATCCCCAATTCACATCGACTATTGCGGCGTCTTTATCAAAACCCCGCAAGCAGACCAAAATCTCGGCGTTTGCGACATCGAATATACAGTGAAAAATTTTTCCAAAGACTCCAACGCAAAACTCGAAACTCAAATTATAGACGAAAACTCCAACGTTGTCGCCTCGGCGTCGTCCGATTTTAAAGCAAAAGAAGGCGAGTCAAAAGTCTCGCAAAAAATCGAGTTGAAAAATCCAAAACTTTGGAACACCGACTCTCCCAACCTCTACACCGCAAAAACTAAAATCTTTGTCGACGGGCAAGAGGTCGACTCCTGCTCCACTAAATTCGGTTTCAGAACCATAGCATTCGACAAATACAACGGATTTTCCATCAACGGAAAACGGGTAAAAATCAAGGGAGTGTGCATGCATCACGACTTGGGACCAATCGGGGCGGCGGTCAATTATCGGGCACTTCAAAGGCAAGTTGAAATCATGAAGGACATGGGCTGCAACGCCATAAGAACTTCCCACAATCCTCCGGCTCCGGAACTGCTCGACATTTGCGACGAAATTGGAATGTTCGTTATGGACGAGGCATTCGACGAGTGGAAAGATGCCAAGTGCGACAACGGATACAACAAATTGTGGGAAAAATGGGCGGAAAAAGATTTGATAGACTTTATAAAGAGGGACCGCAACCACCCCTCGGTAATCATTTGGAGCGTCGGCAACGAAGTCGAGGAACAAAAAAACTCCGAAAACGGCGCAAAAATAGCGAGATTTCTCGTCGACATAGCCCATAGAACCGACCCAACCCGCCCCGTCACCTCCGGTATGAATTTTTCCAAGGAATCTTTCAGAAACGGCCTCATGAAAGAATTTGATTTGGTGGGACTAAACTACAAGCCGCACCAGTACGATAAATTCTCAAAATCTTTGGCGGACAAACCATTCTTTGGCAGCGAGACGGATTCCACCGTTGCCTCCCGCGGAAAATACTTCCTCCCTGCAAGCGTCAACAATAAACCATGGAGAAAAGAACTGCATGTTTCCTCCTACAATACGGAATTTCCGCCCTGGACCTCCGTAATCGAGAAAGAGTGGATAGTGCAGGACGACAATCCTCGGCTTTTAGGAGAATTCGCGTGGTCGGGATTCGACTATCTCGGAGAACCGTATCCCTATGATTCCGAATCCATAGCAAAGAGCTCCTACTTCGGCTGCGTGGATTTGGCGGGCCTCCCAAAAGACAAGTTTTACCTGTACCGCAGCCGCTGGAACGACAAAGAGCCTACCTTGCATCTCCTGCCCCACTGGAATTGGAACGACGGCCAAAAAATCCCCGTTCATTGCTACACAAGCTACGACAAAGCCGAGCTTTTTGTGAACGGAAAAAGCCTTGGAACGCGACAAAAAAATCCAAAAGGTTTAATGGATAGATACCGCCTGATGTGGGAAGACGTCCCTTACGAACCGGGCGAATTGAAAGTCGTTGCATTCGACAAAGACGGAAAGCCTGCCGCGGAAACATCTATAAAAACTGCCGGCGAACCGCACGCGATAAGAATGACTCCCGATAGAAAAGTAATTACCCCCTCGGGAAAAGATTTGTGTTTCGTGACAATAGAAGTCCTCGACAAAGACGGAAATCCATGCCCCACGGCCGACACTCCGATATTTGTCAGAGTGTCGGGAAATGGAAAGCTCAAGGCTCTTTGCAACGGAGATCCCACCGACTACACCCCGTTTTCAGCCTCGTGCATGAGACTGTTTTCCGGAAAATTGGTGGCGGTAATCGAATCGGACTCGGGAAACAGAGGTGAGATAAGGGTCGACGCAAGTAGCGCAAAAATAAAGCCCGCATCCATTGCAATCGATGTAAAAAATTAAACTCTCCATTTTAAGACTTCACGTTTGAATTCTTGACACGAAAATTTCAGAAATGTAGCGTACGTTCTATGAAAACGCTGTTATTTTCTGCCTTATTTTTCGCGGCGACGCTCCCCCTCGCCTCCGCGGCCGAAACCGTGTCGTCATACGTCAAAATCTTCAATGACACAATGATCTCCAACATTGAGGAGAGCATAAACGAATACGCAAAATCCAATAATGTCGAAATAAAAAACTGCTCCCTGACCATCACAAAGCGCGGAGAGCTTATCGCCGTGGTAACCTTCAGCCAGAAAAAGTAAGCTCTCCCCCATCGAAGTTTGCATGCAAAAAATATTTCCGTTTTGCCTCTCCAAACGCAAAACGGCTTTTTTTGTACTATAAAAACTTTTCCTCAATGACAAAAATTGGCGGATTTTCGGCAAAAACTCCTATTCTCAATTCGCAATTACCTTGTCTGTATTGACATTCCTAATTTTTCTCGACAAAAAATGAAAACATAAACATATTTCAATGAATATGAAAATGAGTTTTAGCACACTTGATATAGCCGTCTTTTTCGCATTTCTACTGGCCGTCGTACTGCTCGGCCTTTATAAGAGCCGCGGGGAACGCGGCAGCGAGGGATACTTCCTCGCTGGCAGAGGCCTGAGTTGGTGGCTCATCGGCATCTCTTTGATCGCCGCCAATATATCCACCGAACAATTCGTAGGCATGAGCGGCAACGCCGCAGGCCCAGTCGGGCTAGCTATCGCAAGCTACGAATGGATGGCCGCTATAACTCTCGTTTTCGTAGCCTTCTTCTTCCTCCCCAAATTCCTGAAAAGCGGCATGTACACCGTACCGCAATTCCTCGAATACAGATTCAATATCTGGGCCAGAACTATAATGTCCATGCTCATGGTTATTGTCCTCGTGTGCGTGAACATCACAGCCGTGATATTCTCCGGGGCTACGGTAGCCGACACTGTATTCGAAGGAAACTCCATTATGGGAATACAGCTTAGCGTACCCTTCTTCTGCTGGGCCATAGGAATTATCGCCGCCATTTACGTCTGCGCTGGCGGACTAAAGGCATGCGCTTGGGCCGATCTGCTACAGGGCACGGCACTCATCGCGGGCGGAGCCATCATCACATACTTCGCCTTCGATGCGCTCGGCGCCATGGATATTCACTCGATTTCCACAACTAAATCCTTCTCCCCCGAACAGCTCGACGCAATGAAAAACTCGGGCGTAATGGAGAAGTTCTTTACCCTAAACTCCGATAAACTGACAATGTTCCGACCCGCCGACGACTCCATAATACCGTGGACGGCTCTGGTAATAGGTCTGTGGATACCAAACTTCTACTACTGGGGATTCAACCAGTACATAATTCAGCGCACTCTTGGGGCCTCCTCGCTTGGCGAGGGACAGAAAGGCATAATGTTCGCAGCGGGCCTCAAGCTGATAATACCTTTCATAATCGTCATTCCGGGCATCATCGCTTTCAACCTCTTCGCCGCCGACCAAAGAGCCGAAGCTTTGAGGGACGCTTCAATACTTAAATCAAATGCAAAAAATTATTCCTTCGTGCATATAGCCGATTTGGAGGCCGCTGGAAAACCGGTCTCGGCAAAGGCTTTGGTCGACTTCTACACCGTTCCAAAAGGAAAAAATTCTCCGGAAATGAAGGTGCTCTCCGAAGCCGAGGCAAACTCAGCCATAAAATCTTACAAGGACGCCAAAGCTAACGGAACTCTTTCAAAATACCTATTTGTGGCCGACAGCGGCTGGAGAAAAACTTATCCCGAGCAGGCGAAAAAAGTCGACCTTTGGAACGCCTCCCACAAAGCCCAGCAAAACGGCGATACCATTAAAAAAGAGCTCTTCGGATATAAGTACGATTCGGCTTTCGGACTGCTGATCCGCAAGCTCATTCCCGAAAATACCGGACTTCGCGGTTTCATATTCGCGGCCCTGCTCGGAGCTGTGGTCAGCTCCCTGGCTGCAATGCTAAACGCAGCAAGCACTATATTCACCATCGACATATTCGGCAGATTTATATCAAGGCAAGCCTCCGACAGGGCCCAGGTTCTCGTCGGTAGAATTTGCGTAATCCTATTCGCCATAGTCGGATGCGTAGTCGCTCCCATGCTCGCAAATCCAAACCTCGGCGGAATATTCACATTCATTCAAGAATTCCAGGGATACATGTCTCCGGGAATTCTCGCGGTGTTCATAATCGGCATGTTCTGCGGCAGAACTCCGAGATTCGCCGGTGCCCTCGGAATACTCGCAAGCCCTGTCATCTACGGAATACTGCAGTTCTTCTTTAACGATATCGCCTTCTTGAATAGAATTGCAATAACCTTCGGCTGCTGCCTCGGCTTGATGATCCTGCTTACGCTTTTGAAACCAAATAAGCGCGAAATCGAGATGCCGGTAAATGATAAGATAGACCTAAGCTCTCCTAAAAGCGTGAAATTCGCCGGAGCCGGAGTACTAGCCGTAAGCGTGGCTCTCTACGTGATATTCTCGGGCCTTTTCATATAAAATTTCACCATTCCAGCGCGATGAAAGATACTCTCTCAAAACGTTTCGTGGAAATTTACGGAAAGACTCCCGAGGTGTTCGCACAAGCCCCCGGAAGAGTCGAGTTCATAGGAAACCACACCGACTACAACGGCGGCGTGGTTATGGGAGTGGCAATCGACAAAATCGTAATGGTTGCCCTCGCCAAAAGAAGCGACAAAAAATTCGTTTTCGCCAAGGCCAAAACAGGGGAAAAAATCGAAGTCTCCGAAATAGCGCCTCTAGATCGCTCAAAAAACTGGGTGAATTATCCCTTGGGTGTCCTAAAATTTTTAATGGAGGCGGGCCTGAAGGCGGATTTCGGCTTCGAAATGCTCGATATGAGCAGCCTTCCTGCCGGTGCGGGTTTGAGCAGCTCGGCTGCTATAGAAATGTCCAGCGCCATGGCATTCTGCAAACTCTACGGCTTTGACGCCGACCTAAAAACTATGGCGCGCGCCGGCAGAAAAAGCGAAAACCTCTTCGTCGGCATGCCCTGCGGAATCCTCGACCAGGGCGTCTCAGCCTTCGGGAAAAAGGACGCTTTGGTGTTTATCGACTGCATGACTGAGGATTTTTCCAATTTCCCGCTCTCTCCAGATTGCAAAATTTGGCTCTTTAATTCCTCAAAGAAACACGCCCTTGTCGACGGGCTCTACGCCGAAAGGCACGAGGAGTGCATGAAAGCTTCAAAAATCCTATCGGGAAACGGAGAGGCAAAACTGCTCCGAAACTTCTCTCTCGAAGATCTTGAGTCTGCTAAAAGCTCCATGGACGACGTCGTTTACCGAAGAGCCAAACACGTGATATCCGAAAATGACAGAGTGTTGAAAACTCGCGACCTTCTGTTAAAGGGGGACATGGAAGGCGTCGGAAAGATGCTGAAAGCCTCCCACGACAGCTCGAGATACCTGTTCGAAAATTCCTGCGAGGAATTAGATTTTTTGGTGGAAGCCGCCTGCTCCCAAAACGGTGTGTACGGGGCCAGACTCAGCGGCGGAGGATTCGGGGGAGCGATTATGGCCCTGACTGACTCTTCTTTCGGCGAGAAAGAGGCATCGGCAATTTGCGAGGCATATGAAAAGAAGTTCGGCGTTAAGCCGGCGGTGATAACGTGCTCGGCCTCCGACGGGGCCAAGGCGATCTAACGAAAACGCGCATTCTCCCAGACTATCGCGCCTCCTAAAGAAACGCGCGAAGGGAAGTGCTTTTTTAAAACTAAAATAAGCAAATTTTTCGAAAAAGAAGTTTTTTCGCGAAAAAAATCACACACAAAAAGGAAACTCGATGAATGTATTGGTAATTGGAGGAGCGGGCTATATCGGAAGCCACTGCGTGCGCCAGCTCATAGAGGCAGGACACAAACCCGTAGTGCTCGATAACCTTGTGTACGGCCACGTGGGAGCCTTGCTCCCATCAGTGAAATTTTACAAGGGTTGCCTCGAGGACAAAACTCTTGTGGGTAAAATTTTGGACGAGGAAAAAATCGAACTGGTAATGCACTTTGCGGCGTTTATAAACGTCGGAGAATCCGTGCAGAACCCCATCAAATACTACTACAACAATCTCGCCGGTGTAATCGCACTAATAGACACTATGATTCAGCACGGAGTGAAAAAATTCGTCTTTTCCTCCACCTGCGCCACCTATGGGGTTCCCAAAAAACTTCCTCTCGACGAGAACCATTCGCAACTGCCGATAAACCCCTATGGACAGACGAAACTGGATGTCGAAAACTTCCTAAAGTCCTGCTCGAAGGCCTACGGGCTAAGTTTCGCGGCTCTTCGCTACTTCAACGCTTCCGGGGCGGTGGAAGACGGCTCCATAGGCGAAGACCACTCACCCGAATCGCACCTAATACCCCTTGCCATATTTGCGGCAACGGGAAAGCGCAAGTGCATATCGGTCTTCGGAACCGACTACGAAACCCCCGATGGAACATGCCTGAGGGACTATATCCACGTCGACGATCTCTCCCGAGCCCATATCGCCACTTTCGACAAACTCTCCACTCCCGGAACTTCTCTGTTCTACAATCTGGGAACCGGAACGCCAAATTCCGTACTCGAAATAATAAAGGGAGTCGAGGAAGTCACCGGATTGAAAGTTCCGACGGAGTTCGGCCCGCGCAGAGAGGGAGACCCTGCCATGCTCTACGCAAACTCCGACAAAGCTAAAAGAGAACTCGGCTGGAAAATAAAATACAACGACGTCCGGGAAATCATCGAAACCGCATGGAGATGGCATAAATCGCACCCGGACGGATTTGGAGACAAAAAATAACACGAGCCAACTAAAATGAAAAAGATATTCGAGGAATTTGAAAACGCGGGACAAACCCACGTCTTCCGCTTTATCGAAAAATTGAGCGACGACGAAAAGTCCTCCCTTTGCAGGCAACTCCAAAGCATAGATTTGGACGAACTCTCGGAGCTCAACAATTCTCTCGTCTTCGGCAAAGGCGAAAACTTCGTGGACTTTAAAAAATTGCTCCCGGCCCCCTTCGAAAAATTGCCCAAAAACAAAGATTCGGATCCCAAATGGATCCAGGCAAAAAAAACGGGCGAGGAAGCGATAAAAAGCGGAAAAGTCGCGGCGTTCGTCGTCGCTGGAGGAATGGGAACCAGACTCGGTTTCGACGCCCCCAAAGGACTCTTCCCCGTCACTCCGGTTCGGGGAAAAAGCCTATTCCAGGTCTTCGCCGAGAAAATTTTAAACGCCGAGAAAAAATACAATGCGAAAATTCCCTGGCTTATAATGACCAGCGAAGCCAACAACGACGCCACCAGAAAATTTTTCGCCGATAACTCGTTTTTCGGTCTAGACCAAAATGACGTAATCTTCTTCAAGCAGGGCCTCATGCCTGCGGTTGATTCCAACGGAAAAATAATTCTCGAGTCGAAGTCCAAAGTAGCCATGACCCCGGACGGACATGGCGGATGCCTCCGCGCAATGTGCAGAAGCGGAGCAATCGACGAATTGGAAAAACGCGGAATATCCTGCGTGAGCTATTTCCAAGTCGACAATCCGTTAATAGATATTATCGACCCCTACTTCATCGGATTCCATATTATCGGCAACTCGCAGATGTCGTCCAAGGCAATTCCAAAGG
>CASDUP010000014.1 GCA_949283955.1 uncultured Verrucomicrobiota bacterium
TTTCGCAAGCCGAAACTCGAATACTAGAACCATGTACTCTACTGGACAGATCGCTTTGGAATTTCAAAGAATGGGCTCAAAGTACAACGCGAGCATTTTCGCGTTGGAATCGTGCGGTAGCACCAACGACGAAGCATTTCGAATTTTGCAGGAGGCGGAAATTCTGCGTAAAATTGTGGTTGCAGCCGAGGAGCAGACGGGCGGTAGGGGACGTTTAAATAGAAGATGGGTTTCAAATAGGGGAAAGACGATTTGCGTTTCGATGGGAATGTCGTTCGACAAGGTTCCGGAGGGAATGGCGTCGTTGACTGTGAGGGCGGGGCTTGAAATATGCGGGAGGCTTTCGGTTCTTGCGGGAGCGCGAATATTCGTGAAGTGGCCAAACGACCTGTATTCCTGGGACGGGGGAAAACTTGCCGGAATGCTAGCAGAACTAAGGGTGTCGAACCGAGCGCTGTTTGTTTTTGGGGTCGGATTGAATTTGGAAATTCCGGCGGGGGTTCCGGGGGATAGGAAGGTTTCGTCCCTAAGCGGCATTTCAAGAGAGGTTCCAAGAGCCGACAAATTGGTTGCGGAGTTGGCGGAAGCGGTTTTCGATGCGGCGGAATCGATGAGAAGGAAGGAGCCTCTGAATTTATCCGAGTTTGAGAAATTCGATTGGCTGAAGGGAAGGGACCTGAAAGTGGAGTGCGGAAGCAGGACGATTTTCGGAGTGGGCAAGGGAATAACCGAAAACGGGGAATTGTTGGTGGAGTCGGAATCCGGGCGAATAGAAAAGATAAACTCGGGAGAGGCGAACGCAACCCTTGCGGAGTGAGAATCAGCGGGATCGGCGTTTTTTACCGCTTTCCGATATACCGAGCCTTTCGCCGTTAAAAGTTATAAAATCAAAGCTTTTAATTTTCTGTGAAGATTTTTTTTCTTCCTTCGTTTCCCGTCCGGATTCTTTTGCTTCACGCCGGACATCTTCCGAAATTAGCTCCAATCCGAGTGAAAGAGCCTTCTTTTTGCGTTCTTCCAAGATAGAATTCTTTTTTAAGCGCTTTTTCATTCGTTTTGAAACGAGGGGAGTGGAGCCCTTTGAGTCCTTTGGCAAGCTTAGATTTTCAAGCTTTATTCTTTCGGATCTCCACAACTTTTCCGTGTACCTCGAGTTCGACTCGATTGTTTTGGCAATTCCTTCGTAGGCGATTTTAGAGCTCTCCCACAGCGATTCTGGGTCCAAAGCGAGGGCTCCGAAAGACGAAACGGTCAGTTTCAGCATGTTGTCGCGCGTTACGACGACTATCTCCGACGGAACTTTTGCCTTAGAGCAGAGTTGCTCTATCAGTTCGTCCGCCGTCAGAAACGACGGAGTGAACACTTCGGAAAAGGTCTTGATTTCCGGATAGGGCCTTTCTATTGAAATTTCGTCACCTGAACCGTCGTAAACTACGGTTATTCTCGATCCCAAGTAGTCGTGCACGGCCGATATTTCCTCGAAGAGCGCCGCGCGAGCCAAGTCCAAAGACGAATCCAAAAGTTTGCACAGCTTCCGGGAGGAGTGTATGGCGTTCCAGCCGTCGACTATCAGATTTTTAAATTCCATTTTGAGGCGAAATTTAAGACAGCCCGCTCTCCCTTTGCGGGAGGGTGCCTAAACAAGTCCGGAGGCAAATTCCCTCACTGTTTTTATCCGCTCTTCAAGAGAGCTTCCCTCGGGAAATTTTATCTGCTGAAAACCGGAATTTTCGTGGAAGAATCGGAAGATTTTTCCGTCGAAATTTGCTGCGAAGGCGCTTTGGCAGCCGCCTCCGAGAGCGTCCAAAAATTCCCTTTCCAAGCGGAGGGCATCGCAGGTTTCTGAATCGGAACAATTCTCAAAACCGAAGGTTTCCGACGATCTCGTCTCGACCGCTATAATTCCTTGGCCGACTGCAGGAACGCATATTTCGGGCTTTATGCGGGTAAACGACACTCCCGCGTAGGACTCTATTCCAAGCCTCTTTATTCCCGCTTCGGAGAGGATTGTAGCGTCGGCGGTTCCCGATACGATTTTGTCCAATCTCGTGGTGACGTTTCCCCTTATCTCCGTCCATACCGCCTGCGGAAAAATTTTTTTCAGCTGCATTCTTCTTCTCGGGCTTCCAGTGGCTATCAGAGACGGAACTTTCACGCCGTCCCTTATTGCGAGCACATCGGCGCACCAATCTCGCGGAAGGACGCACGATATGGAAAGCCCGTCGGCGATTTTAGTCGGCAAGTCCTTCGCGCTGTGAATTGCGGCGTCGGCCCTTCCGTCCAGCAGGGCGTCCTCTATTTCCTTCGTGAACAGCCCGCTTCCGCCTTCCTTTTCGAGCGAGGCATCAAGCCTCTTGTCTCCCGATGTTCTTATCTCCACTATTTCGAATTTAAAGCCGGGTATTTTCTTGCCCAGCCAATCCGCCGCCATTCGAGCCTGCTTAAGAGCAAGTTCGCTGCCTCGAGTTGCCAGCCTGATCGCTTTTCCCATGCGAACCAAAAATAAAGCGGAGATCCCAAAGCGAGATCTCCGCGAAATTTGTGCCAGTATTATTTGCCGCTTTTCGAGTCGTAAGCCGCCTGAACGCCCTTGATGTTGCGCTTGGCAACCCACGGCATGAACGCGCGAAGACGCTGGCCTACCTTCTCAATCTGGTGCTTTTCGCCCTCGGCGAGAAGCTTCTTGTAGTTCTTCAGGCCGCCTTTGTACTCCTTGACCCATTCGTTGACAAACTTGCCGCTCTGGATCTCGGAGAGAATCTTCTTCATGTTCTTCTTCGTATCCTTCGTGATAACTCTCGATCCGCGGGTTATGTCGCCGTATTTCGCGGTCTCGGAGATGGAGAAGCGCATTCCGGAAATTCCGCTTTCGACTATCAAATCCGTGATGAGTTTGAGCTCGTGGCAGCATTCGAAATACGCCATTTCGGGCTTGTATCCGGCTTCGACCAGAGTTTCAAATCCCGCCATTATAAGGGCGCTTACTCCGCCGCAGAGAACTGCCTGCTCGCCGAAGAGATCCGTTTCCGTCTCTTCCTTGAAAGAGGTTTCGAGAACTCCCGCGCGGGTGGCTCCGATTCCGTAAGCCCAAGCCAGGGCGATTTCTTTTGCTACCTTGCCTCCTTGATAGACGGCTATGAGAGCGGGAACACCTTTGCCCTCCTTGTATTGCGAGCGAACCTCGTGGCCGGGACCCTTGGGGGCTACCATCACTACATTGACGTCTTTGGGAGCCTTGATGAGCTTGAAATGAATCGAAAGTCCGTGCGTGAAAATAAGAGTTTTTCCCTTAGAAAGGTTGGGCTCGATGTCCGACTTGTATATGTCGGCCTGCTTCATGTCGGGGGCGGCTATCATTATGACGTCGGCGGCCTTTACAGCGTCGGCAGTGCTCATGACTTTGAAGCCCTGCTTCTTTGCCACTTCAATGGACTTGCTCTTCGGATAGAGTCCGATGATTACATTGTAGCCGCTGTCCTTCAAATTGAGGGCGTGCGCGTGCCCCTGGGAACCGTATCCGATTACGGCCAGTGTTTTATTTTTTAGAACCGCGGGTTTCGCGTCTTTGCTTGTATAGACCTTTGTAGGCATTTTAATATCCTTCCTTTTAGTGTTTAAATAATGCGCAAGGTTCGTGAAATTACTGTGATGTTAAGAAAAATATAATCCGGTATCTGTTAACCATACTTTCGCAAGTTTCAATACAAAAAAAACGAGGCGTTTTTCAGGCGCCTCCCAATGGAACCGTTTCAAGAGATATTTTTCGTCCGGCAAATGTGAAATTTCTTACGCTAATTTTCGTAGCAGAAGAGCTTCCCGAGCGGTTTTGGCAAGCTTGTCCCGCTTTCTTTGACCATGTTTGCAGACAATAGTCGCTTTTGACTGCATGGCTACAGATTCCGCGCCTTCTGATGCCTTTGAATGCCAAAGCAGATAAAAAGGCGCTTTCATGGTTCGCTTTTTACCTTCCACGGGGGGTCGCTAGAATGCGCTCCATGCTTTGCTCTGGGAAAACGCTGTTCATTCCAAAGCTTCTATGCAAACTCGGGCAAAAGTATCCGGCGCGAGAAATCTTTATCAAAAAATTTTTATTTTTTTTCCGCATTTTCCAAACTTGCCATATTTTTTACCTATTGCGTTTTAACTCTTCGGCGGGAATGCAAACTATTTTTTGTAGATATTTTCGCTTTGCAAGATATGGAAAGAATGGACCTTTATCCGCACACACTTTAAATAGAAGCTGTATGTTTTTCCAAGGCGGCGCAGCGGTATTTATCGGTTGAATTTTGCAGGCTGCCTTCAAAGGCGGATTTTTACAAGCTATCGGAGGCGTACGCAGCGGCCTTTCAGGGCAATAATTTTTCGAAAGCTTCGGCTTTTAAACCGCATTTGTTTTCCTCGAGCGGGGCTTTTTATTCAATGGGATTTTTGCCGAAAAATTCTTTCGCGCAGTAGAGGTGTTTTGCGGAAGCAAAAAAATAGGTTTTCATTTCGTTTGACAGGGTAGGGTTTTGAAATAGGCTCTCCAAAATTATGTCTTGGGAACGTTTTAAGAAATATCTGATCAATCTCGACAAATTGGGATTTTCTCTCGACGTCAGCCGAGTCGACTTCGACGACGCATGGCTGTCTTCGATGGAGCCCAAAATTAAAAAGGCCGTGGCCGATATGAAGGCTCTCGAGGGCGGCTCGATAGCCAATCCCGACGAAAAGCGAATGGTTGGGCACTACTGGCTTCGCGCTCCAAAGCTCGCCCCTTCCAAAGAGCTTTCCGATGCAATTTCGGAAAATCTTTCGAATATAAAGGCGTTTGCAAAGAAGGTGCATTCGGGGGAGATCAAAGGTTCTGACGGAAAATTCAAATACGTTCTTTGCATAGGTATAGGTGGATCGGCGCTTGGGCCCCAGTTTGTAAGCGAGGCCCTCTCCACCCCGAAGGATAAAATGAAGGTGTTGTTTTTGGACAACACTGATCCCGACGGATACGATATAGTATTTTCCCAACTAAAGGGAAAATTGGGCAGAACCCTTGCGGTGGTTGCGTCAAAATCGGGCGGAACTCCCGAACCCCGCAATGCCATGCTCGAGGCGGAGGAAAAGTGGAAGGCGGAAGGTTTGGATTTTGCCAAGCATGCGGTTGTGACTACGGGAGTAGGAAGCAAACTCTACAACTATGCCAAAGAGCGCGGTTTTCTCGAATTTTTCCCGATGTGGGACTGGGTCGGCGGAAGGACGAGCGAATTTTCGGCGGTGGGTCTTCTTCCAGCCGCTTTGCAGGGAATCAAAATAGATTCCATGATAAAGGGAGCCGCAAAGATGGACGCAGCCACCAGGGCAAAGAGCGCCCTTTCGAATCCGGCGATGATGCTTGCCTTGATGTGGTACAAATGCACGGGAGGGAAGGGGCTTAAAGACATGGTCGTCCTTCCCTACAAAGACAGGCTTTTGTTGTTCTCTCGCTACTTGCAACAGCTCGTAATGGAGTCGCTGGGCAAGGAACTCGACTTGGACGGCAATAGAGTGGAGCAGGGTATAGCCGTTTATGGCAACAAGGGCTCCACAGACCAGCATGCCTACGTCCAGCAGCTGCGCGACGGAATAAACAATTATTTCCTAACTTTTATAGAGGTTCTCAGGGACCGCGGAGGAGAAAGTCCGGAAGTGGAACCCGGAGCGACCTCCGGCGACTATCTCCAAGCGTTCATGCTTGGAACTCGCGAGGCAGTTTCGGCGAAGAATCGCGACAATATAACTATCACAGTCGAGGATGTTTCGCCGTTTTCGGTGGGCCTTTTGATAGCCCTCTACGACAGAACTGTCGGATTCTACGCCGATATGGTCAATATAAACGCCTACCACCAGCCCGGAGTGGAAGCCGGAAAGAAGGCTGCGGCCCGGATTTTGGAAATAAAGCGCAAAATTTCGGAAAAACTTTCCTCCACCCCAAAAACCGCCGACGAGATAGCCAAAGAAATAAATCTTGAAAACGATACGGAAATAGTTTTTAAAGTCCTTAAACATTTGGCGGTCAATTCTCAGAACGGAGTTCGCGCTTCGGGTAGCGGGTTTGACTCTTCATTTACAAAGGAATAAACAAATATGAAATTCGTCTCCATTATACTTAGACTTGCCGCGCTCGCTGCGGCGGGCGTTTGTGTTTACGCGTGGTTGGACTCTCGCGGGAAAATAAGCACTGCGAGTGCAAACCTCGACAAGGCGGGGCTCAACGGCGTCGACTTGGTGGAAAAATCGGAGAGCGCCGTGGCGCTTGCCGACGCGAAAAAAGAGTTGGACAAGAAGCTCGTCGCAAAAGACAAGGTAAACAAGGATCTCGAAGGCAAGCTCTCCGAGGCCAATTCCGACCTCGAAAGCGAGCGCACAAAGACGGTTCAGCTCAGCGGGGATCTTTCTAAGCGCTCCGGAGAGCTTCGCGCGGCGAACACTTCGATAGCTTCTTTGAAAAAACAGCTCTCGCAAAAGAACACCCTCATCGAAAACTTGAAGAAAGAGATAGTCGCGGTTAAATCGAATCTCACTCAAGAGTCTCCGAAGAACGACCTGAAAGAAAAGGTTGCGGACTTGGAGGGAAAACTCGCCAAGGCTGAAAGCGAGCTCAAAGAGACAAAGACAAAGCTCAAAATTCTCGAGCAGGGAGAGGTGATTCAGGTCGTCGAGACAGATCCGAAGACCGGCGAGAAAGTGACGAAGAAAATCGTTAAAAAGCCCTATGTGCCCAAAGGCGACATGGCTACGGTTCTCGATTTCGACGCGGACGCCAAGGCGGTGCTCATCAATAAAAACGCGAAGGACGGATTGCAGATTCAGCAGAAGATTGTGTTCCTCCGCGAGGGCCAGCTCGTGGCGGAGGCTATCGTGTGCGACATTTACGACAACAACGCGGCTCTCTTGATCAACCGCAAGGTTGGAATTCCTGAAACTATAGAAGTTGGGGATTTGCTGGAGATGAGCTCTCCCGAAGCTTTGAACGCGGCTGCTCCTGCTGCCGAGGCTCCGAAGCCCGCGGAAGAGCCCAAGGCGTAGTTTTTGGTAGAAAAATATTTCCAGTCGGCGCGGAGGTTTCAACCTGCGCGCCGATTTTTTTGATGTAAAACAAGTTCTTTTTTTCTTGCAAAACGCGCAGCATAGAAAGAAATCTAAAGCCATGAAATGGATTTTTATCGCATTACTAGCGATCTCTACTTTTACCCTGGCGGCATGCGAATCCGAAGAGGGATTGGAAAAGCCCTCGAGGGAAGGTTCCTCGGAGCTTCCTTGGGATAGGCCGGCGTCTTGGGAGGGCGGTCTTCCCGGAATGGGAGGCGTGGGTTCTCCGGCGCAGCGCTACTAAGTTTTGCGGGGGGATATTTATTTCGCTTTGAGGGAGCTTTCGCTGCGGCGCCGGCGGGAGTTCTCGTTCTTTCTCCAAGGGAAGGGATTTCGTCATTTTATTGAGCTTTCCGGAAGCTCTTTTTTTCTAATATTTTCTCGAGGGGGAATATGCGTTTCTTGCGCAAAATGAAGCCAAAAAGGTTTATCTTTGTTTTGAGTTTTGTCTGCGAAGGAGCGCATTTGGAAGCCGTAGAAATTCCCGGAATATTTGTTTGTAGGGGAAGGGGAGAAAATTTGCCCTTCGTCCAATGAAAGCTTTTCTATGCGGGCTGAGGCAAATTTTGTTATATGCCGTATAAAGGATTTTATTGGCGACGAAATCGACGGCGAGCTCCGTTCGAATTTTTTTAAAAAAGCGCTAAATATTTATTGCATCAAAGCATTTTTATTTGTGCTGTGAATGCGGCTCTATCTTTGATTTTGAACTTGTAATATGCGTGCTTATATGATTTGGTAAATTTCGTGGCTTGGTTAGTGTTTCGTCGTAGGGCCGTTTTTTAGGGGGACGATAGTTTTTTAACAGGGATAAAAGTAATTCGATATAGGGAAGATGTCTATTAGGGAAACGATTGGGCTCGTTTCAATCTTGCTGTTTTTTTCTATTATCTGCGCGCGGGCGGATTCCAACATTTCCTTGCCCGGACAAAATGGAAATCGCCCGGCGGTGGATTGCTCCTACTTCCCGAGCCGTTTGCATGCGTTCGTGTTTAGGAATTGGACTTGCGTTTCGGCAAGCCGTCTCGCTCAAACAGTGGGGGGCACGGAGGAACAAATACGTTCCATAGCCGCGCAGCTTGGTTTGCCTGAGCAGGGATCGATAGAGGAGGGCTGGAAAGACAAGGGGTATATAACGGTTCTTAGGAGAAATTGGCACTTGCTCGATTACCCGCAGCTTCTGACCTTGCTTGGAATATCGCCGGAGGAGCTTGAGTTTAGGCTCATGAACGACGACTTTCTCTACATAAAGCTTGGCTCCGTAAAACCCAAATGCGGCGAGTTAAGGTACGTCGAGCCAGACGGGAGAACTTTGGAAAAGTGTTCCGAATTTAAAAAGCTGATGATGAAGGAGGGAGTCGGAAGGCTTTTCGAGGGAGTGGAGAGATTTAGGTTTAACGAGGAGATGTCTCTCATGCCGGAGGGCGAGGCGAATTCTGCAAAGGAAAGAAATATAGTGATGGTCCATCCCTATTTTTCCGAATATGGGGATTGCCTTATGGACGACGAGATATCCTCGTATCCAGAGGAGCTTTTGAGGCGTTATCGGAGTATTGGAGTAAATGCGGTATGGTTGCATGTTGTGCTTAGAAATCTCGTAGAAAACGGCGGCGTTTACGACGATTCCCAAGACGCCGGACGCAGGATAAAAAATCTCAACAAGCTAATTTCGCGCGCCGAAAAATACGGCATAAAGGTTTTTCTATATTTGAATGAGCCGCGCGCGATGCCTCCCAAGTTTTTCTAATCATCTCCTTCGAGAGCAGCTTTAAAAGGCACTTGCTACGGAGGTTTGGTAGCGCTTTGCACCTCGCAAAAACCCGTTTTGGACTGGCTCGAACGCTCCACGGAGAAGCTTTTTAAAGCGGCTCCAAAACTCGGTGGAGTGTTTACCATAACGGCGTCTGAATGCCTCACAAATTGCCTCTCGCACAGGCGGACAAAAGATATATGCAAGACGTGCTCCGCGCGCGGAGGGCCGACTATTATATCGGAGGTAAACAACGCTATTTTCCGGGGAATGAGGTCGGCGAGCAAAGACGCAGAAATGATAGTTTGGGATTGGGGCTGGAAAGCGGAAGAGGTCAAAGATACGGTGGAACTCTTGGAAAAGGATTGCATCTTGATGTGCGTGAGCGAATGGGATGTTCCGTTTAAGAGAGGTTCTGTAGAGAGCAAAGTAAACGAGTATTCAATATCCTGTTCCGATTCTGCTCCCGGACCGCGGGCGAAAAATCTTTGGAGCTTGGCAAAAAAGCGTGGAATGCGCACCATGGCGAAAGTTCAATTGAACACATCTTGGGAGTTTTCCCCTGTTCCATACATTCCGTATGTGGATATTGCGGCAATCCACGCGAAGAATCTAGGAGAGGCGGGCGTCGACAATGTCCTTTTAAATTGGAGCTTGGGCGGATATCCTTCGATAAATATCGAGGTATTCAACTCTTTTAACAAGTCCGTTCCATTGGAAAAAAATCTGATAGAAATCGCCTCCCGTCGCTATGGAAAAAAGGCTTCCACCCACATATTGAGTGCATGGAGGGAGTTTTCGGACGCGTGGAGGGAATATCCATTTGACATAAAGCTGGCTTACAGGGGAGCCCAACACATGGGAGTATCGAACCCCATATACGCAAAGCCCAGTGGATACCGGGCGACTATGGTCGGGTTTCCCTATGACGATTTGGATTCATGGCGCTCTAAATATCCCAGAGACGTCTTGATAGAGCAACTTGGAAAAGTAGTAGAGGGAATGGATAAGGGCGTCGCGTCTCTGCTTGAAGCGAATAGGATAGGTGGATTGGGAGACGATATGAAAAGAGAAATATCCGCCCAGATGCGCTATGCGCGTTGCGCGAGTATAAGCCTAAAAAGTTTCGCCAATCAGGCTCGGTTTATAATTCTTAGGGATCGCATATTTGGCTCTCCCTCAAAGGAGGCCTTCGAAACAGACAAAAAAGAAATACTTTCGCTGTTGGACGACGAAAAACTTCTCGCGCGCGAGATGTACAATCTTGCTCTTGAAGACGAATATATCGGATATGAAGCTTCGAACCATTATTTCTACATTCCGGCAGACTTGCTCGAAAAAATTGCTTCGGTTGAATACGCTCGGGAATATTTTTCCTCCAAAAATTTTGAAGATTTAAAAAGATAAGGAGCCTAAAGAGGGCCAAATAGGGCTCCCTTCGAGTAGGCTATGGAATCTTTGCGGAGGAATTGAGGTAGGCAAGAGTTCCATTTTTTTGCTGCATGTCGATGTTTTGGGATAGGCGCACAACCCGGCTGCTTGTTTTTTGCGGGAGCGCCTTGCAATTGAGATGGATTGGGACATTGCACGCTCGCTAACCGCGCTTTATTTTGTCGGTTTGCAGGTCGATTTCCATTCTGGAGAATTTCTTGGTTCTTGTTCAAAACACTCGCTTATACGAATTACGGTATAACCTCCAGCATTCTAAAAAGGCCTTCGCAGGTAAGATCAGTACAACTCTTTGTTGCCAATTTGCGTTTGAGGCAAAAATGGTTCGGCGGAATTTTTGAAGTCGTTGGAATACTCTCGCGTAGCTTTCGGCGGATCTTCGAGTCGATAACTCCCCGAATATGGCCGCCGGCTGGCCCTTTCGCAAAAAAAGCTCCGGGAGGGCAATATTTGCTCCGGAGCTTTCTTTCAACAAAAACTCATCTAGTTTTTAGGCGAAGTAGCGCTTCAGAAGACCTTGAAAAGCCTTGCCGTGGCGCGCTTCGTCTTTGCACATCTCGTGGACGGTATCGTGTATGGCATCGTAGCCGAGCTGCTTTGCACGCTTTGCTATGGCGAGCTTTCCCTCAGTGGCTCCGTGCTCCGCAGCGACCCGTTTTTCGAGGTTTTCCTTCGTGCTTTCGGACACGCATTCTCCCAAGAGTTCCGCAAATTTGGAGGCGTGTTCGGCCTCTTCGAATGCTATTCTCTTGTACGCTTCCGCCACTTCCGGATAGCCTTCTCGGTCCGCTTGCCTGCTCATTGCAAGATACATTCCGACTTCCGCGCATTCGCCAGTAAAATGCGCCCTAAGACCCTCCACGACCTCCTCGTCGAGTCCCTTAGCTACCCCTATTCTATGTTCGTCGGCAAATACTAGCTCTCCTCCGTCGTCCTTTACGACAAATTTCGATTTCGGAGCCTTGCATTGGGGGCAGAAATCCGGAATTTCGCCTTCAAATACATAACCGCACACACTGCACACTGTTTTTTTCATAACTTTCCTATTTCAGTTTTTTTCCATGTTGTGCGGAAATTTCGGATTGGACAATACTTTTCTGGTTTTGGAAGTATCTTTTTATCGCTCCATTCCATATTTTCGATTGCGGTTTCGAGCAATAGTGAAATCGGGGGACTCGATTGTGAAATGCAATAGAAAACTATTTTGGATTGCTGCTGGAGATGCAAGCTGGGCTTTCATCGCAACCATGTGTCTGAAAAATCTTGAAAAGAATTTTTACAGGTTCGTCGCAAAAATAAATTTTTCAAATTCAGCAAAGGGTTTTATGTTTTCGCTTGAATAACAAAGAATATGCCTCTAGAGCTCTCTTATAGGGACCGAAACATTATGTCGAGATATATACTAATGCCTTTAGTTTGCGCATTGCTGTGGGCATGCGCGTCGCAGCCGGAAATTGAAAAAACTTCGAATCGCGCGGAGGCAAGCGGTGGAAACGTTGCCGCAGCAGAGGTCGGAAAGGGCGAGTACGACGTGGCCGCAATAGTGTGGCCCGCATACCATCCCGAACCAAGATGGAAGGAGCTGGGAATTTTTCCTCATGGAACTGGCGAATGGCAGAACGTTTACGAGGCAAAGCCGAAATTTGAAGGGCACAAGCAGCCTATAGTTCCGCTGTGGGGATACGAAAACGAAGCCGATCCTATAGCTGTCGCGCGGAAGATAGACGCGGCTCTTGCCGCCGGAATAAACGTATTCATGTACGATTGGTACTGGTACCAAAATAGGCCGTTTCTCGAAGGGGCGCTCAACGACGGATTTTTAAAGGCTCCCAACAACGGGAGAATGAAGTTCTTTTTGATGTGGGCCAACCACGATGTAGATTATCTGTGGAACAACAAGGTGGGGGGCGAGGACAAGAAAAAAATTATATGGAGCGCGGACGTGTCATACGATGAATTCACAAAAGTTTTAGTGCCGCGTTTTTTGGATTATTTTAAGAAGCCCAATTATTACAAGATAAACAACAAGCCTGTTCTTGCGTTGTTTGTCATGAGGAATCTTGTTCGCGGATTCGGAAGTCCGGAAAAGACGAAGGCGGCGATGGAATTTTTGGACCAAGAATGCAAAAAGGCGGGGTTTGCGGGAGTTCACTTTATGATTATGAATTTTTATTGTGGTGCGCCCGTTCCGGGGAAGGCAAAAGGTACATCAAAAGAGGTTGCCGATTACTATGGAATAGACTCTATGAGCTGGTATAATTGGGGATCCGGACGCAGAGAAGGGTACGTTGCATGGAGAGATAAAAATGTCTCGCTTTGGGAAAAGTGCAAATCCGACTTCGGGGTGTTCTTTCCAATAGTATCGACCGGATGGGACAACAATCCTCGGTTTCCCCAAAACCAATTTACGGAAATTTGCGAGGGAAAATGTCCAAAGGAGTATGAAAAGTCGCTGAGAATCGCAAAAGATTGGGCCGACAAAAACATACCTGAAGGGAATCCGAAGTTGATATTTATAAACGCCTGGAACGAGTGGACGGAGGGGGAATATCTCGAACCGGATAATTTCCATGGCTACGAGTATCTAAATGCGACGGCCCGCGTGTTTGGTGGCAGTGGTCAGGCGAGGAAGTAGCTTGTTTTCCGCCGCACTTTCAACGGCGGATTGCGCGGCGCCTTTCTTCCTTTTCAACGGTTGGGGAGTTTGATTTTTTTAAGTGGCAAATTTTTTGTTCCATTGTGCAAAGTAGAATTTTTCCAAAAGGTAAATTGGCCGGACAGAGTCTGTTTATTATTTTTTTATATACTATCGCGTACGATAAACACAGTTTGCAAAGGTGCCGTGGAAACAGTCGGGGCGTGCGTGAAAAAGCGCAAATACGCATGATGGCGCGCAATTTTTGTCGCAAAAGCAGCGCGCGTTTTTCTTGTAAAGAAACCGCTTTTTGTCGCCATTTAGACACTTTCTATTTTTGCCTTTTCAGCCCGCATCGCCGATTGATCTGTCGGCAGTTGTTCGACATTCCCCGAAGCGGCGAAAAAGTATTAGAGCCGTGGGGATTTCTATCTTGTCTGCCGGAAGGAGCGATTCGATAGGGCAATGTTTTTTTCTTTGCGCATTTCAATCTAAAGAGGCGCGCAATTATCGTTTCAAAAACCGCACTTTTTGGGCGCCCTTTGGGAAACCCCGCGCGGCTATTTCGATTGTATAGATTTCTAAAAGCTTTTTTGGCAGGGCGGAAGTTATTTTGAGGGAGAATTTTTTGTCGGAGGGTGTTCGAAATATTATTTTATATTCAAAAATTATTTCTTTTACCAATTATTTTAGAATAAAGATTTTTAATGTAATTTTTATTTTGAAAATAGTTCTTTAATATATTTTATAAAATATAGTTAAATTAAATTCACGAAACAAGTTGACTAATTCTTTCGCGGTGTTATTTCGAACCTATGAATGATCCTATGCTTGAACATGTTTGGGGATTCGATATGGGCAAGGGCTCCCTTGGAGAGGCCGTAAGAATCGGAAACGAATTTAAACACGTCCAGTCGTTAATATTAGACAAGGATTTTGCCTCCACGAAGGACGCCTCTGCAAGGCGCCGCCAGATGAGGACGCGCAAGGCACACAAAGCTAGGGAAAAGTGGCTTGAAAAGTGCCTTGAAGACTGCGACATAGAAGTGCTTAGGCGCAGGGAAGTAGGCATCGTAAACGGGTGCTGGAAGCTTATTTCAAAGGGAGACGAGCGTCTCGAAAAAGAATTTCCATCGAGCAATGAGAACGTCTGCTACAATTCCGTGGCGTTGCGCTGCAAACTTATTCTTGGCGAGAAATTGGAAAGTTGGCAAATATTTAAGGCGTTGAATTCGGCTATCCAGCATCGCGGGTACGATGAGAATATCCCATGGAAGGAAACCTCGGATTCCTCGAAAAAGGAGGAGGAGAAAGCTTCTGAAGATGTGTACGAACGCGAGAAGGAAGAAATTTTAGACGGATTGCCTAGCGGGAACGACAGGGAACTTTTCGATTTCCCGTGTTTTTTCAAGGCTTGTAAAATGGGTCTTTGGGATCCGTCGAATCCGATGGAGGTTGGCCTGAGAATAACGAACACTGCGCAGAGAGCCAAAGGTTATGTTATTCCTCGAAAATTCGTAGAGGCGGAATTTGTAAGGCTTGTGGAGATGGCGTCGCTTCAGTATCCCAAGTTGAAGGGAAGAGCTATGTTTATTCTGTACGGCATAACGGAAACTCCGTATGCTTCGCTGCACAAAGAATTGAGGGACAAGTTTGGCATTAAGAGGGGGGCGGAGTCCGACTGGACTGCTCTCGGGCAGAAAATCCCACGTTTTGACAATCGGATCATCGACAAATGCAAGCTGATACCCCGGTTAAATGTTTGCAGGATAAGGCCGCTCGACGAGGCAAGATCCGAAGATGATTTGCTCCACTACGAAATAACGTTGGCTTTGAAATTGTTAAATTTGCGTTTCTTTAAAGATTCGGAAAGTTGCGCTTTAACTTTCGAGCAATTCAAGGAGCTTTTTGAAATCGGGAGACTAGATAAATATAGAATAACGAAGTCCAAGTTAAAAAAATATTTAAAATCCATAAACGCCTCCGCTGGGGAAGACGCTGAGATAGTTGCTCCCAGGAGTTCTGGAAGGTCTTCGTTTTCCCGTCCGGCCATGAGAATTTTGAAGGAGCTGATATTTTCGGGAGAAGCTCCGTCAGATTTTTTCGGGAAAAAAATAGGCCTAATATCAAACACCGATCCCAACAAGGGACTTGTGTCAGAGGATTTGGATTTTGTAAAGCTGATGGGAGACTGCCCATGGAACGGAATTTTTATTCCGGACGTTGAGACGTACAGGTACGCCATGCGCGTCAATGCCGATTCGGAGGCGAGCATAAACAAACTTATTGGTTCGCAAAATGATCCCGTAGTCAGGCACAGGCTGTCTTTCTTTTATGAGAGGCTCAAGGCTCTATCACAAAAGTTTGGCGTTCCCGATAGGATAATTTTGGAGTTTGTTCGCGAAGACTTTATGGGAAAGGAGGCCAAAAAAGATTTGAACAATTATTTAAATAAGCGTTTTGCGGAAAAGCGGAATTTGGCAAAGGAGCTCGACGAAGCGGGATACAAAGGCGGCAAAATGCTCTTGAAGCTTGAATTATTGCGAAAGCAGGGATTTGTGTGTCCGTACACGGGCGAACCTCTGCTCGAAAGTGATTTGCCCAACTTGGAAATAGAACATATCGTTCCGAGGAGCAGGGGAGGTCCCGATGCACAGTACAACTACGTTTTGACTCTCGAGTCGACAAACAAGGAAAAGGGCAACAGAACTCCTTACGAGTGGTTGTCCGCAGACGTCGATAAATGGAGGGCTTATGTTGAAAGAGTCCGCTCTCGCGCGGGGGAATTTGGAAAAAAGCGCTGCGCTTTGCTTTTGGGGAAGAATGCCGAAGAGCTTGTCGACAAATACGAGGCGCTCGCGGAAACGGCATGGATTTCAAAGCTTGCCCAGCGCGTGGCATGCATGCACTTCGGATTCCAATTCGGAGGAACCACTGGCAAAAAGCGGGTGTTCACTGCATCTGGCAACACAACGGCTCGCATTCGTAGCGCATTCGGTTTGAACAAGATTTTGCACAACACCGATATCGACAGAACGAAGATGACGGAGTTTGAAATAGTCAATCTTCAGTGCGAGTTGGACAAGAAGAATAGGAAAAATAAAAAGCACCACGCTTTGGATGCCATGTGTTTGTGCTTTGTCCCTTCGGGAAACGTGAAGCGTTTACGTATAGAGCAAATTCTCCCGAAAGAAATCGCATCCAATGCCGAGGAATACTTCAAAAAGTACATCGATAAAATCGTTCCCAACGAAATTGCTCCTAAGAAACCCCAGCTGGAAGACGCCATGTATTCAAAGCGGATGATTGGGGGCAAAGAGTTTATAGTCCGAAAATTTAAACTCGTGGATCTTGCGTATAAAAGCGGGTTGAAACCGGTTTACGATATTGGAACGATTGAAAAATTATTGGAGGATGAAAAATACCCGCCGATCATAAATCCGGTCATTCGGAAATTGGTGGGAGATTTTGTCAAAACCAATCCCGATGAGAATGAGTGGAAAAATTGGTGTTCAAACTTAAGAATGCCGCCCGGAGGAAAAAACGCTTCAAGAATTATAAGAATTCTCGTTAAGGTTGGAAGCCCAGATGAGTATAAAGACCTCTCAAAAGACTCCTGCGGGGCTTTCAGAAAAGGAGACGCGCATAAGGGGCAAATTATTTGGGAGGATAAGAAAAACAAATGCAGAGTGGCGCCCATATACGTGCATTCTTCAAAAGCGGCGGTACTGGAAGAAGTAAGAGCCAATCCCGATTTCTTGCGCATTGTTGGTTTCTTTAGGAGCCATTGTCTCGTAAAAATAGAGAAGGCGGTCGAAAATAACAAAGGCAAATTCTTGTTAGCCCCTGGAGTTTACATGCTGAATACAATTATGACGTCCGGCAGTACAATTTTAACCGATCCGAACGGAATAAAGAGTCCGGCGATTAACATAACCTATTTGGCAAGAGCGGGAATGAGGAGGATCGAAATGGAGTACTAAATGAGTTACCATGTTTTGCATGTGTCGGATTATGGTTGCAAGCTTGTCAAGGAAAGAGGATTGCTTGTATGCAAGAAAAACGGTTTCGTTGCCGGAAAAATAGCGTTGGAAGATTTGCGCGCTGTTATTCTATTAAACGAAATGGTTTCAATCAGCGGGGCGGTGATAAGCGCTCTTGCCGATAGCGACGCCGCAATAATACATTGCAAAGATTTCAAACCTATCGGAATTACTATCCCCAACTGTCGAACTTATGACGCTCGGGTGGTCTTAAATCAAGCTTCGGGAAATAAAAATTTAAACGAGGCAATATGGCGGAGACTGCTCCATGCTAAAATAGAGAATAACGTAGCGTGTTTGGAACGCGCCGGCGTGGTGAATTCGCGCATCTCAGCTATGTTTCAAGAAGCTAAAGGAAATCTAAACGAAGCTTGGTTTGCGAGGGAATATTGGAAGAAATATTTTCCTCTGCTAGGAGAATATGGGAAAAGGAGAGATCCGGGCGACAAATCTTCGCGCGCGAATCAAATGTTGAATTACGGATATGGAGTAATGGGAGGAATAATACATCGAAGCATTATCGTTTCAGGATTAAATAGCCTATTGGGCGTAAACCATAAGACATATTACAAGAACACTCCGCTTGTGTACGATCTAATAGAACCCTTTAGGGCTTTCGTGGATTACGCTTTGTACGAGTACTCGCTCTCGAACGTCGATACGAACATGCGTTCTTGGTGCGTGCATTTCGGAAGATTTTTGGCAGATATGCGTGTAAAAAAGAACACCGGAAGCGTAAAGCTTTTGGACGCGTCCGACATAATGTGCGAAAGCCTTGCGAATGTTTATCGCCATAAAAAAGCAGACAATTTGTGGCTGCCAAGACTTACCACATGAAATTCGAAAAAAAGAGCCCTATCAGAATGGGATGGCTAATGGCAATGTTCGATCTTCCCGTTCTTCTCGACGAGGAACGCAAAGAGGCCGCGCGCTTTAGAAAAGCTCTTTTGGACGACGGTTTTGTAATGATACAATATTCCGTTTATTCCCGCCCATGCGTGTCTCTCGAACGCATGATGAAGTATTACGAGAGAGTAAAATCCTACGCTCCACGCACGGGAGAAGTAAGATTGCTATTTTTTACCGATAAGCAATGGGGTATGAGCAAACTAATAAGCCGCACCTCCAAAAAATTGGAAAAAGTTCCGGAACAAATAGAATTTTTTCCAGAACTAAGCGATAATCCTTCGAATCGCAAGGTCGACGAGAAAAACAATTTTCTCCTATTTTAAAAAATATGCCGAATTTAATGGTACAAGGTAGAGCATCAAATTCGGCAAAATCAGTTAAGACTTTACAACAAAAATATGGGACAACACTCAAAGTTTTAATGAGTTATGTCAATACTATTCTGAGAAAGATCAATTTGTTGTAAAGTCAAAACACAAACATAAAACGGCTT
>CASDUP010000015.1 GCA_949283955.1 uncultured Verrucomicrobiota bacterium
TACTGACCGACAATGGAATAAACTCCCTGTCGATGAAAAGATATTCACGCTATTTTAAGTATCTAAAACCGAGAATCTGGTATTTGGTCGGGGCTTTGGGCGCCGGACTCCTGTTCGGAGTTTCGAGCGGTTTCGGAATGCCCATCATCTTCGACAAAGTTCTCAAGAGAATATTCATGCCGGAAAACGGCGAAACATACAGCCTGTGGTACATATTCGGAGTGGCCGCCCTAATTCCCCTGATATTCTTTATAAGGGCTATAACAGGCTACGTAAGCGGCTACCTTATGAGTTTTGTTTCTCTCGAGGTGCTTCGCAGAATAAAGCAGGATCTATTTTCCCAGGTTCAGGACTATCCCCTTTCGTTTTTCGACAAGCACACGACCGGAGATTTGTTCGTGCGCCTGACTACCGACACTCAATCGGTTCAGACCATACTGCTTTCTTTCTCCTCAGAAATGATACGGCAGCCAGTGCAGGTTATAGGAGCTCTCGCCTTTTTGGGATACATGTGCATCACACAGGGGGAAATCATATTTCTTCTAGTTTTCATAGCGGCCGTTCCATTCTGCATAATTCCCGTCCAGGCGATGAGAAAAAACCTGAAAAGATACGCTAAAATGTCCGCTGAGTCCCTCGGCTCTATAGCCCAGCAATTCAACGAGAATTTGGCCGCCGCCCACGAAGTCAGAATTTTCAACCTCCAGGAACCCCAAAAGAAAAAATTCTGGAACATGAATTTGAACTTCCAAAGGCTGATTCTGAAAATCACAAAATACGAACTTATCCAACAGCCTTTGATGGAGGTTCTGGCGGCAACCATGGTCTCCATAACTTTTGTTTACGCATACAAGGTCAAGATAGAATTCTCCACTTTCGCCGCAATAGGACTGGCTCTCTATTTCACCATAGACCCTATTAAGCGAATCATAAGAATGGTATCGGACTTTATCAAAATCACCCCCTCATTCGACCGCCTCAACGAAATCCTGGACTACGTTTCTACGGTTCCCGACCCCAAAAATCCGGTGAAAGTCGATTCCCTAAAAGGAGAAATAGAGTTTAAAAACGTCGACTTCGCCTACTCCGACAAAACCGTACTGAAAAACGTAAACATAAAAATTCCCGCCGGGACAAGCTGCGCTCTGGTAGGGGAATCCGGAGCGGGAAAAAGCACCTTCGCAAAACTAGCCATGCGATTTTACGATCCCACTTCCGGCTCCGTTTCGGTGGACGGGATAAACCTGAAAGATATGCTCTCTTTCGACCTGCGAAAAAATTTGGGCTCCGTTCCGCAGTATCCTGTCCTATTTAACGACACCGTCTATAACAACATTCTTCTCGCGCGTCCCGACGCTTCGGAGGAGGAGGTCGTCGCGGCGGCCAAGGCTGCATTCGCCCACGATTTCATCACAGAACTTGAAGACGGATACCAGACCGTAGTCGGAGAAAGGGGAGACAAGCTATCGGGGGGGCAAAAACAGAGAATCGCAATCGCAAGGGTGTTCCTCAAGAATCCTCCAATTATCGTGCTGGACGAGGCGACTTCCGCACTCGACGTCAAAAGCGAAGCGTCCATTCAGAAGGCAATAGACAAGCTAATGCACGAGCGCACAATGTTTATAATAGCGCACCGCTTCAGCACAATACGCAACGTTCAAAAGATAATCGTCTTTAGGGAAGGCGAAATTCTGGACTTCGGAACCCACTCCGAACTTTACTCACGCTGCCCCTATTACAAGGAACTATACGAGAGGCAATCCAGCAAAACTACAGCTTAACAATTTCTCTCCATCGCGAAAAAAAAGAGCCGCTTCCGCGGCTCTTTTTCTATTCGCTCCTACTTCAACATCTCGTCGTAAAAATCGACAAGCTTGCCCTTCTCGGGCCTCGAGTTGAACTCTATCGCGCTTTTCGGGTGGCAGTTCATGAAGCCCGTCACCATGTACGGGTAGTCGAATCCCCAACCGAGCTTTTTGCGCATCGGCTCTATCACCTCGTCTATGCACTGAAGAACTGGCCTTACCCTGTATTTCGGATTGTGCAGGAAACCAATTAGCAGCTCCATTCCGCAATTTCCAGCACCGCGGCCAAGGCCCGCCATAGTCGCGTCGAGCATGTTCGCACCGCTTATTATCGACTCTATCGTGTTCGAAAACGCCATCTGGAGATTGTTGTGGGCGTGTATGCCGACCTCTTTCCCCGCAGCCTTGCACACTGCGAGGTATTTAGCCATCATGTAGTTGACCTGCTCCCCGTAGAAAGATCCAAAACTATCGACAAGATACACCACGTCCACCGGACTTTCGGCCAGCATCTCTAGAGCCCTGTCCAACTCTGCTTCGCGCACGGTGGAAACCGCCATTATGTTGGCCGTCGTCTCATAGCCCTTGTCGTGGGCGTCCTTTATCATGTCGAGAGCCAGCGACATCTGGTGTATGTACGTCGCCACCCTTATCATGGACAGAGGACTCTTCTCCCTCGGAACTATGTCGGTCTTGTAGTCGCTCTTCTCGGCGTCAGCCATCGCAGAGAGCTTTATATCGCGGGGAGAATCTCCTATTATTCTCTCTATGTCCGACTCCTTGCAGAACCTCCACGCCCCGTACTCGTCGGGAGAAAAAATCTTCGCGCTGTTTTTGTAGCCCATTTCCATGTAGTCGACTCCAGCGTCGGCGCACGCGTCGTAAACCGCCCTGACCACGCTGTCGGGAAATCGGCTAGAATTCATCAAGCCACCGTCCCTTATCGTGCAGTCGAGCACCTTTATCTCTTTCCTGTATCCGAGCCATCTCTGCGTGGATGTCTCGACTTTGTCGTTTTCGCTACTTGCCATTTTGACTCTTTCTTTCTTTTGCTTTCTTGTTCAATAAAAAAACCGAACGTCTCCTCGGCGTTCGGTTTGTTTCATCTTTTCTTTAGGTAAAAAAAATCGGATTCACGCCGCGAACGCTAAGTGTGTAGTTTTGTATAATAATAAAAGCCCGCAAAAAGACCCTCGGCGTCGTTGGGTCCAGGCGCAGCTTCGGGATGGTATTGCACGGAGAAGACCGGCAGCTCCTTATGTCGAAGCCCCTCTACCGTCCCGTCGTTTAAATTTATCTCCGTCACTATGCCTCCAAAATTTTCTATCGACTTGGCGTCAGCCGCAAAACCGTGGTTCTGGGACGTTATCGAAACCTTGCCCGTTTCAAGATTTTTCACGGGCTGGTTCCCGCCCCTATGTCCGAACTTCAGCTTGAAAGTTTTGCCTCCCAATGCCAGCGTTATTATCTGATGCCCCAGACAAATCCCAAATGTCGGGAACTTTGTCAACAATTTTGATACACATTTATGCGCGTATGTCACTGCTGCAGGATCGCCGGGCCCGTTCGACAAAAACAAACATTGGGGCGAAAAGTCTATTATCTCCTCGGCCTTTACGCCGGCCGGAAACACCGTGACGTCAAACCCGTAAAACGACAGCTTTTTGAATATGGAAGCCTTCGCGCCATAGTCTATCGCCGCGCACCTGAACACCGGCTCGACACGCTTGAAATTGTACAGCGAAGTGCCTTTTACGGTAAAGGGCTTCCAGTCTCCGCACTTAAACTCGTGCCTCTCTTTGCAGGAGACCTCTTTCACAAAATCCGCCCCAACGACTCCCCCCCAAGCCTTCGCCCTGCCGACAGCTTCTTCAGCGGAAATTCCTTCCGTCGATAGGCAAGCCTTCATCGCTCCAGCACTGCGAAGCTTCTTTGTCAGGGCACGAGTATCTATGTCGGCTATTCCGGGAACTCCTGCCTTCTCGAGATATTCCGAAAGTGAGCCCTCTCCCCTCCAGCAACTAAACAGAGGGCTCAACTCCCTAACCGCAAATCCCGATACCTTGACTCCGTCCGACTCCTCGTCCTCCGGATTTACTCCGTAGTTTCCAATCTCGGCAGACGTCATCGCGACAATCTGGCCAAAATACGACGGATCCGTAAGAATCTCCTGGTATCCCGTCATGGAGGTGTTAAACACGGCTTCCCCAACTACGGTTCTCATCGCTCCGAAAGCCCGTCCCTCAAAAACGCTCCCGTCCTCGAGAGCCAAAATTGCCGCGACCTTTTCCATTTATTCCGCCCGATTAGGGACCTTTTTTTCTGTTTTTCAAGAAAAATCAATTTGCTTGAATTTGGACTTCGCACGCGTAAAGTTCCCGGCGTATCAGCGAATAGCTATCGCCTAATGCAAATTATGCCAAAGATTATTACCGCAACACCAAACGATATTCCGATCATCAGAAAAATCGCCCAGAGCGCCTTCCCGGAAACTTACGCCGAAATACTCACCCCGCAGCAGAGCGACTACATGATGGAGATGATGTACTCGCGCGACAGCTTGCTGCAACAGATGCAGGGCAACCACACTTTCTACATAATATACGCTGAAGACAACAAGACTCCATGCGGCTATGTCTCCGTCGAAAAAGAATCAGACGACGTTTTCCATCTTCAAAAAATTTACCTTCTGAAGGAATTTCGCGGAAAGGGATTCGGAAAAATTCTGTTCGATACCGCAGTGGAACATGTAAGAAGGGTCCATCCCTCTCCCTGCAAGATGCTGTTAAACGTCAATAGAAGCAATAAATCTGCCCAAAATTTCTACAAAAAACGCGGAATGTACAAATACTCCGAGGGGGATTTCGACATAGGAAACGGATTTTTCATGAACGACTACATCTTCGCGCTCGACCTCAAATAGCCTCGCTATCCTATAAACGCGTTCCCTTATGAAAAAACGCCGCGCCCCATCACGGAGCGCGGCGAAAAAAACCAAATACAAACTATCGCTGGAATTGAGACTGCGCATGCCCCGGTCGCGTTCAAATAAATTCTTCAAACGCCAAAAATATCTCCGGCAACGGCAAAGCTCCTCCTAAAACTTCACCTCCGGAGCGTCTTTCCACAGCGACTCGATTCTGTACGCCCCGCGCTGCTCCGCCAAAAATATATGCGCCATAAAATCGAACGCGTCGACGACAAACCAGCCGCTTCCTCCTCCGAATTCCCTCCTGACCGGAGACACGTTCAAATCTTTCAATACGCGCTCCAGCTCCCCCGCCAAAGCCCTCATGTGGGGCTCTGAAGTCGCCGTGGCGAGTATGACGTAATTCGTTATCGGAGATTTTCCCCTCATGTCGAGGACGCGCAAATCCCCTGCCTTTTTCTCGTCCAGGGCCTTCACGCACGCCCTTATCTCACCGAGAACCGGATCTGCTTCCGGTTTTTTGCGGCTCGTTTTCTTCGCTTTTACAGGCTCGGAAGTTTCCGTCTTTTTCGCGCGCGGCTTGCGCGCTGCACTCTTCGATTTTGATGTATCCGCCATTTTCTTGTCGATAAACTCCTACTAAATGTACAGGCCTTTTTCCAGAATATATTTTAAGACACCGGAATTTAAATACTTCCCCGCTTCGGAAAACTTTTTTTCGGACAGCAACTTTCTTATGAAAGTCGATGAAATGTCGCTTTCTTCGAAATCCACCAAGTGTATGTCGGCATTTTTGGGAATGTTCGAAGGTTTGCAAAAACCGGGACGCGCCGCGCAAACAAACGACACAAGTTCGCAAAGCTCTTCCGCATCGCGCCACAAATGGAGATCGACCAGATGGTCGCCCCCTATTATCCAAAACAACCTGCCCCCGTAAATCCCAGACAACTCCCTCGCCGAATCCACAGAATAGCGCACCTCTCCGGACTTCACCTCCAATTCAGAAATTTCAACCGGATAATCGACCTCCTCCAACGCTATTCTAAGCATCTCCAATCTGTCTAACGCTCCAGCTTTCGGAGCGGAACTTCTCAGCGGAGCCGAATAAGCCGGCAAAAAAACAACCTTTTTAAGACCCGCCCCCCTAAAGGCGGCTCCGCCCAAACTGACGTGCGCCAAATGAACGGGATCAAACGACCCTCCCATTATTCCTATCCTAGTTTCTTCGACGCTCATATTTCAACGAGGATCTAAGAAAAAATCTTCTCTCTTCAACATTAAAACTCGCCTTCAAATTTCGCTACTTTTTTCCAAGTTCGGTTTCGGAAACTCTACCCCTGCAAACTCCCCAAACCGCAAAAAAATTCTCCGGAAACCCATTTTTTGCCCTAAAATGAACGCACTCCCGATTTCCCGATGCAAACTACAAGCGAAATGTTTTACTCAAGTTATTAAAGATAAATAAATAAAAAAATAAATCCTCATTCTCCTCCCCGATAAAAAAATTTTGTAAAAAAGTCGGAACCATTCAAAAAATTTGTTGACAATGGAGGAAAATGTCAAAGAATGGTGAAAAATGGTGAATAGGTAGAAATGTTGGAGGAAGCAAACAGGAGAGTTTTTTACGCGGGAGCCTTCACGAGGCCTCTTGATGAAAAACGCCGTTTTACGATTCCCGCCAAGTGGAGGGGAGACTCCTTTCTGGCAATGCCCAACACCTATGGAGCCATAACAGTGCTGCCTCCGGAAATGGTCGAAAAAATCTACGAGGCAGTCTCCAAGGTCAGTCTGGCAAATCCGCAAAAAAGGCGCGCCATATCCCTCATTCTGGAGCGAAGCGAACCGTTTGGTTGCGACAAGCAAGGCCGAGTGATGCTCGGAGAGGAAATTTTGGCCCATGCCGGGATAGAGCGAGAGGCTCGCGTGGTGGGCGTTGGATCGACTTTTGAAATTTGGAACCCGAAACGCAGAGACGAGTGGGCGAAACAAGGCGGTCCCGTCGATTTGTCGTCCGCCCTCGAGGAGCTGGGTATTTAGAGAAAAGGAAACAAAGGATTTTAAATGAGCTTTGAAAAACGACTGATGTTTTCCGGTATTTTGAGCGACATGAAAGACGATCCGCGTTTGGAGTGGGAGTTTATGGCTCCCCCGCCCTTCATCGCAAAACGGGAGGCAAAACCTAAAAAACGCAAAAATTTTCTACGGATTATCTTTGATGCAATATGGAGAAAGTGACAGTTCGGCAATACTAGAGCAAGGACACAAGCCTGTGCTTAAGAGGGAAGCTGTGTCCCTGCTTGCGCCGAAGGACGGCGAAACGTATCTGGACTGCACTTTCGGGGGAGGAGGCCACACCCGCGCAATTCTTGAGGCAGCCGACTGCAAGGTTGTTGCTTTGGACAGGGATCCAGCCGCCGCAGGGCGGGCGGAAAAACTGAAGGAAGAATTCGGAGGGCGCTTCGAGTTTGTTTTGTCGGACTTTGCGAATTTGGGCAAACTACGCACGGGAGGATACGCCGGAGTTCTATTCGACTTCGGCGTATCTTCCTTCCAGCTCGACGACGCTTCGCGCGGATTTTCGTTTTTGCGCGACGGAAACATGGATATGCGAATGAATCCCAACGACGGCGCCGGAGCTCTCGAATTGATTTTGAACACCGACGAATTCGAGCTAGGCAACCTCATTAGCCGGTACGGGGAAGAGAGGAAATTTCGCAAGGCAGCCCGCGCATTGAAATACGCCGCCGAATCCGGGGCAAGAACAACCGTGGAATTCGCCGAAGCCCTCAAGTCCGCCATGCCCTCGAACGAAAAAATCCACCCCGCAACCCGCACCTTCCAAGCTTTGAGAATAGCCGTCAACGACGAGATCGGCCAGATAGAATCCGCCCTGCCGAGCGCGTTTTCGTCGTTAAAAAGCGGAGGGGTTCTGGCGGCTATAAGCTTCCATTCCCTCGAGGACAGAATAGTCAAGCGCTTCTTTAAACGCATCGCCGGACTGCCCGAGGACAGGTTCGACCGCTCCTCCGTACAGGACAGGCAAAAGCTCGGAGAGATTCTCACGAAAAAACCCGAGCGACCAAGCGAACAAGAAATTTTATCAAACCCCCGCGCGCGAAGCGCAAAACTTCGGGCAATAAAAAAATTATAATCCCCAAAAATCGAACAAAAATAACATGAAAACTTCGACATTCGCCATATTGGCAACGCTTGCCGTGCTGCTGTCCGGCTCTTTTTGGGTCGGAGGCATGATATTGTTCGAAAGGCGCGAGAGAGTCGAGATAGCCCAGGAGATAAGAACAAGGGAAATACAGATAGCAAAACTCCGCAGAACAAACGAGGAATTGTCTGTGAAAATCGCAGAGCAAGAAAATCCCTCGTGGCTCGGAAGGCGCGCCTCCAACAGGCTGGTCAGGGCCGACGCAAAACTCGTCGTTTGGGGATTCGAGAATTTCAAGAACGGAAGAATCGAATTCTCACCTAACAACCAAAAGGTTCTATCCTTCAGACTACCCGAAAGGAACGAATCTAAAGCTACGGCAAGATAGGAGGGCGAAATGGCGGACAAGGAAAGAGGAACGGCTATATTCATTTCCCCGGCGAGATTTAAGTTTCTCGCGGGTGCCTTTTGCTTGGGTTTTGCGGCGTTGGCAGCAAACCTCTGCTACATACACATGGGCAAGTCGGAATGGTGCGAAAAAATCACCGAAAGAGTCCGCAACAGGTTCGACGTTATAGACGCGCGCAGGGGCGACATCACCGATTCGCGCGGAAATTTGCTGGCCACAAGCAGGCCCATAATCGAGCTTGGCGTGGATCCCGAAATGATACGCTACAACAAGGGAGACCTCGTCAAAAAACTCCGCGAGCTCGCCGAAATCGTGGGAGTCGACGAGGCGTCTTTGTTCGAAAAATGCGGGGTCTCCAATGGAGGAATACCCGTCGCAAGGGACGGATTCAAGATAGTGCGCTGGAGAAAAATAGCGGACAATCTCGATTCGGGAACCTACGCGAGAGCGATGGAACTAAAAATCAAAGGAATCTACGGAAATAGAAAATACGTAAGGGTATATCCCTCCGGAGCCCTTACAGCACATACAGTCGGCTTCGTAAATAAAGAATTTACGGCCGTGTGCGGAATAGAAAACCAGTTCGACTACTATCTGCGCGGCCAAAACGGTTTCCGCGAAACAGAGCGCGACGGGAAAAAACGGGAGCTTGTCCAATTCAGAACGAGAGACGTTCCCCCACAGGACGGAATGAAAGTCGAGCTGTCCATAGACCTCGTCGTCCAGGAAATGGCCCACCGCGAAATGAAGAGAATAGTCGACGAATACAATCCCAAGAGCGCGTGCATCATAGTAAGCGACCCCTCCACGGGATACATTCTCGCCCTTTCCAGCTACCCTAATTTCGATCCCAACAACTACAACAAATACCCCCAGGATTCACTTAGAAATAGAGCCATCTGCGACGTTTACGAACCCGGATCCACCTTCAAAATCGTATCGATTTCCGCGGCTCTGAACGAGGCTCTCGTAGGGCCCGAAGATTCCTTCGACTGCAAAACTCCCACCGTCTCCTATCGGGGAAGAATTTTGCGCCTGCCAAAAGACACCCACGTCTACGACTCCCTCACCGTACGCGAAATTGCAAAAAAAAGCAGCAACAGGGGCGTCGCCCACCTCGCGGTTCTGATGGGCGAAAACACTCTTTACGACTACGCCCGCAAATTCGGATACGGCAAAAAGACCGATCTCGGACTCACCGGCGAAAGGGACGGAATTCTCGCCCCGACCGAAAAATGGGACGGCCTGACCATTACGAGGCTTCCCATGGGACATGCAATAGCCGCCACTCCCCTTCAAGTCCACTGCGCCATGTGCGTACTGGCAAACCAGGGAATTTATATGAAGCCCCAGCTCGTCAAGCGGGTCTCCGACGAATCCGGAAAATCCGTGATCAACTTCCCTCCAAAGGCTGTCAGAAGAGTAGTATCGCCGAAAATAGCCGCACTCATGAGCGAAATTTTGTCCGAAGTCACCGAAACGGGAGGAACCGCAACCAAAGCCCATATCAAGGGATTTAAAGTCGCCGGAAAAACGGGAACTTCTCAGAAAATTGTGGACGGAAAATACAGTTCAAGAGAACACATAGCTTCGTTTTCCGGATTCTTTCCCGCCCAAAGACCCCGCCTGGCCATCACTGTAGTAGTCGATACTCCCCATTCGAAAGGAGTCGGGTACGGCGGAACGATAGCGGCTCCGGCGTTTAGCAATATCGCTGTACAGGCGGCGGATTACCTCGGCATCAAAAACGACGAAGAATTCTCGAAAATGATAGCCTGGCGCGACTTCTAAACCAAAAATTTTTCAACAATCAAAAATTTTACTCAAAGATGATAGGATTTTCCAATTTGGACGGACTTATATGCCTTTGCGGCGCGGCCATAGGAAGAATGCCCTTTGCCATGAGCGAGGGCGGCGAGCCTTCCTACACAGTCGACGAACTCGCCAAAGCCGTGCGCGCCGTAAAGGTTTCGGGCGACAGGTCCGCAAAAATAATGAGCCTCATTTCGGACAGCAGAAGGGTCGCTCCCCAGGCCGCGTTTTTCGCCGCCGCCGGGTACAACACTGACGGAAACAACTTCGTGGAGGAAGCCGCCCAAAGAGGAGCCGTAGCAATAGTCTCCGAACGGCCAGCCCCAGCAAAATTCTTTCCGGCAGCCTGGATCCAAGTGGAAAACATAGCAGACGCCACTTCCGACGCAGCGAAAAGTTTTTACGACAAGCCCGACGAAGCTCTCGAAATTTTCGGAATAACCGGAACCAACGGCAAGACCAGCGTCAGTTGGATGATCCAAAAAATGCTCTCCGACATCTCCGGAAAATGCGGCCTGGTGGGAACAATCCACTACGACCTCGGAGGAAGATGCCTGCCTGCTAGCAGAACCACCCCCGAAGCTCTCGAATTGCACGCCCTATTCAACCAAATGCGCCACGCCGGATGCAAGTACGCCGCCATGGAAATAAGCTCCCATTCCATCGCGCAAAAAAGGGTTCGCGGCGTAAAAATCGGAACCGCGTGCTTCCTGAATTTGACGCAGGACCACTTGGATTACCACAAAACAATGGAAAACTATTTCGAGGTAAAGTCGTCGCTTTTTACCGGAGGAATAGGATCCGTGCCGGAGCGGGCAGTCATAAATTTCGACGACCCGCACGGAAGAAAAATCGCCGAAAGGCTCTCCCGCAAAACTAAACTCGTATCCTTCGGAATAAATTCCTCCGACGCCGACGTCCGCGCCGAAAATCTCTCTATGGATTCCCGCTCGTCGAAATTCGAAGCCGTGTATCCGGACGGAAACAGGGTCGAGATATTCCTTAATATGCCGGGACACTACAACGTTTCAAACGCGCTCGCCGCCCTGGCCTGCCTCTACGCAAACGGTTTCGACCCGCAAAAATGCAGCTCGTCCCTGAGGGGATTCAAGGGCGTACCCGGAAGAATGGAGAAGGTCCGCGGCAAAATCGACATATTCGTCGACTACGCCCACACGGACGACGCTTTGAAAAACGGACTGGAAATGTTGAGAAAAGTAGTCAAAGGAAGACTTCTCGTGGTCTTCGGATGCGGTGGAAAAAGGGATAGAACCAAGCGCCCGAAAATGGTCGACGTGGTTCAAAAGTACGCCGACATAGCCTGGGCAACCTCCGACAATCCGCGGGGAGAAGACTTGAAAAGAATATTCGACGACATGAAAGCCGGAGTTTCCGATCCATCGAGAATAGCGTTTGTGGAAGACAGGCGCAGGGCGATAAATCTCGCCATAGACGCCGCCGACAAAGACGATTGCATACTCATAGCCGGGAAGGGCCACGAGACCTTCCAAGAACTGGGAGACACCATCATTCCTTTTGACGACAAGCGCGTTGCCGAAGAACTTCTCGAATTAAAGGGACTTGCCTAAAACCGATTTTTGGAAAAGAAATTCGGGCTGAGTTCTGGACTGCCCGCGGCCCGGCGGGTTTCCGGACGAAAAAATTTCCGGCTTAAACGACACAACTTAAAACAAAGCGAAAAAAATGCCCTTCTTTAAATGCGACGACATCAAGGCCTGCACGGGCGGAACTTGGACTAACTACGATCCCTCCAATAGACCCGACATACGCGGGTTTTCCACCGACAGCAGAAACATGGAAAAGAATTTCGCGTTTGTGGCCCTCAAGGGAGCCCGCGACGGATGCGACTTTGCTGCTTCCGCTGTCGAAAACGGAGCAAGCGCGGTGATAGCCGAGCGCGAACTTCCAGATATTCCCGTACCCACCCTCGTGGTGGAAAATCCCCTGAAAGCTCTTTGGCAAATAGCAAAAATACACAGGCTTCGCTTCGACAATCCCGTGGTGGGAATCACCGGATCGTGCGGAAAAACTTCCACGAAAGAAATGTTGAAAATCCTGACAGGCTGGAGAAATCCCGCCGTCACGGAAAAAAATTACAACAACGAGATAGGCGTTCCACTCACCCTCACAAAAATAGACATGCGCGACAACAGGCTTGCCATAGTCGAAGCGGGAGTTGCGGCTCCGGGACAGATGGAACCTCTCGCCGAAATGATAGAGCCGGATATTGCCATCATCACAAACGTGGGACTTACACATCTTGAAAAATTCTCCGAGATTGCCAATGTGGCGCGCGAAAAAGCCGTTCTCGCCTCCCACTGCGCCCAAAACGGATGGTGCCTCATGCACCACAGCCTGCTCAGCTGGAAGGCATTCGACGAGTTGAAGTGCAAAAGGGCTGTGGTAGCCCCGGCAGAAACACCAGAATTTAAAGCCGACCTTATCTTTAGATATTCCGTAAACGAAAGGGACGGCTACTCCGAGATAGACATGTGCGTGGAAGGAGGCGACGAATACTGCTTCGAAATCTCCAAAATGAGCCAAGGCATGACCGAAAACGCCGTGCTTGCCTTCGCAGCCGCTTTAATGCTCGGAGCCAGGGAGGAGAACCTCTCCACAAAGCTCAGAAATTTCTCGCCCCTGCCTATGAGAGGCGGAGTGGTGGAACTCGAAAAATCAAGTTGGCTTGTGGACTGCTACAACGCCTCTCCCACTTCGATGCGCGATTCCCTCGCGCGCTTCGCGCTGCTTTCCGAACAGTCTCCCAAAAGAGTCTACGTGCTCGGAGACATGGCCGAACTGGGGCTTGCCTCTTTGCGCCACCACAAGGAAACCGCTTCTAGAATTCCATACAGGGACGGGGACGCAGCGGTTTTAATCGGCAAAAATGTAAACATATATAAAGAGGGACTCCTTTCCTCGGGCTGGCCTGAATCGTCCATCTTATGCTTCGACGAACCAGAAAAAGCTAAGAACTATCTCGAAAATTTCGAGGGCTTTGCCTTCGTAAAAGGCAGCAGAATATGCCATCTCGAAGACTCCCTGCCCGATTCAGTAAGGGAAAAAATTTCGCTGACAAACTCCGAAGTCGAAAACTCCGAAAAAACTGAGGATCTCCCCGAAGAGGATCCCTCCGAAGAGGATTCCTCGCAACCCAAGGAGGAAGCCAAAGAAGAAGACAAAGAGGAGGATGAGTTCTCCGAATACGAGAATTTTGAGCTGGAACCGGAAATCGACGACGAAGACGATAGGGAAAAAATCTAATGCTTTACGAACTTGCCAATTTAGACTCGCTCTGGGGCCCTCTCAGACTGTTCAGGTACCTGTCGTTCAGATGCGCAGGAAGCGCAGTTTTCGCATTTGTTCTGAGCATGGTAATAGCTCCCTATGCGATATCTCTGCTGCACAGAATAAAATTCGGACAAAGTTTTAGGACGAAGGACGAGGTAGGCAAGCTCGCGGAACTCCACGACTCCAAAAAGGGAACCCCCACCATGGGTGGAGTCATAATTTTCGCAGGAGTTGTATCGGCAAGCCTGCTTTTCGCAAAAATGAACGCCCTAGTATTGACCGCCCTATTCGTGTACGCGGGGCTTAGCGCGCTCGGTTTTGCCGACGACTACCTCAAAATACTCAGAAAAAACTCCAAGGGCGTCCCCGGTAAAATAAAACTTATTTCCCAAGCCGCAATTACCGCCGCGGCTTTGGCTATCCTGCTTTCGTCCCAATATAGGGACGCAATGCTCGACCTCTACGCTCCCTTCTTCAAAACTCCAGTTTGGACGTCCATGCCCGTGTGGTTTGCGGGAATCTTTTTGTTCTTCGTTCTCGCCGGATCAAGCAACGCTATAAATTTGACGGACGGAGTCGACGGCCTTGCCATAGGCTGCACAATATCCGCGATTATGGTGTTCGGAATATTCGCCTACGCCTGCGGAAATACCATTGCCAGCCAATATCTCTTCCTGCGTTTTATGCCGGGATCCGGAGAACTAGCCGTCGTATGTTGCGCAACCCTCGGAGCCTCGCTCGCCTTCCTGTGGCACAACTCGTATCCGGCAGACATATTCATGGGCGACACGGGTTCGCTAGCCCTCGGAGGATTGGTAGGAATAATCGCCTTCATGGTCCACGAACCCTTCACACTTGTGATTGTAGGAGGGGTTTTCGTAATGGAGGCAACTTCCGTTATGATCCAAGTATCCACCTACAAGCTCACAAAAAAACGCTTCTTCAAAATGGCCCCAATCCACCACCATTTCGAACTAAAGGGATGGAAAGAAACAAGGGTCGTGGCAAGATTTTGGATCCTGTCTCTGATATTCGCTCTGGCGGGCCTGGCGACTTTAAAAATTAGATAGCCCAAATATGCCCGAAAAAGAAAAAATATCCGAAACGCTAAAACGCCTCTCCCGCGGCAAGAGAGTCGCCGTTTTCGGAACGGGCAGAAGCGGAAAAGCTGCAGCTGAGCTACTGTCGAGATTCGGCATCGAATCGGACTTTTACGACGAGAAAAATTTCGAAAGCGAAAAACACGCCGAAATCTTCGACGAAAAAAAATGCCTCAAACATTCCCTCGTCGTTTACTCCCCTGCCTTCAGGCCCGATTGCAAATGGCTAAAAATCGCCGAAAACAAGGGCCTCTCATCAATATGCGAGCCCGATCTAGCCGCCGCCGCATGGAGGGGAAAAATCGTCGCCGTTACGGGAACAAACGGCAAAACCACTCTTTGCAGATTTATTTCAAAGGTGCTAAACGATGCCGGGATTGAATCGTTTTGCGCTGGAAATATCGGAACTCCGCTGTGCGAATTTATACTCGGCGAAAGCGAGGAAAAAAGAGTCGCTATTTGCGAGCTGAGCTCCTTCCAGACGATGCGCTCCAAGCTACTGCGACCAGACGCAATCGCGTGGACAAATTTCGCTCCGGACCACCTCGATTGGCACTCCGATTTAAGAGAGTATTTCGAAGCGAAATTCAGGCTCGTAGAAAATTTAAAAAGCGAAATCTTTGTGGCCGGAAGTTCCGTGGCAAAAGCCGCCGAAGAGTTCGGGGTTAAACTTCCGAAGCGAGCCAAAATTTTCGACGAAAATTCCGTCTCGAAAGGGGATTTTCCAAAACCGTTCGACACGAAGTTGCAGGGCAGAAATTTCTTGGCGGCAAAATATTTCTTCGAGGAAGCCGGCGGACTATTCGAAGGGGCAAAAATAGGGCTTCGGGAGCTCGAGAAGAGCGCGGAAACCTTCTCGCTTTCAGAACACAGGTTCGGAGCTTTTGAGGAGGTGGAGGGCGTTAGGTTTTACGACGACTCCAAAGCAACAAACGCCCACGCCGCGATAGCCGCGCTCGAAGAGCAGGAAGGTAGAAATATAGTTTGGCTGGGCGGCGGAAAGGACAAATTTTGCGATTTGGAAACGCTTGCCGACACCGTCGCAAAACGCGCAAAATGCGCCGTTCTGATTGGCCAAACTGCGGAAAAAATGTCTTCGGAGCTCTCCGAGAGAGGATTGCAGGCGGTAAAAGCCGAAAACATGAAGGAAGCAGTCCAGAAATGTTTCGAAATGGCGCTTGAAGTAAAAGGAGACGTCTTGTTTAGCCCGGGCTTTTCAAGTTTCGGAATGTTTTCGAATTACTCAGAAAGGGGAAAATCTTTCTTAAACGAGGTTTTGTGTTTGAAGAATTCATATAAATAGTAAAAAATAAGGGAAAAATAGGGAGACGACTATGAAAAAATCTGTGGCAATAACGACGGTATTGGCCTTGCAT
>CASDUP010000016.1 GCA_949283955.1 uncultured Verrucomicrobiota bacterium
ATACGTTAGTTTCTGTAGTAGCATTATGTTTAACTAACAAATCTCAAATTTTAACTTATGCGGCCATGTTTGAAATATGGGATAATGCAAACGGATCTCGATAAGGTTATCGAAAGATCGCGATATATATTCTGTTTTATATTATACCAATATTTTTTGAGTGATACGACCATTTTTTTCTTTTGTTTTTAATGGTAAGATACATTCCTTAATTCATTCCATTGCTCGGTAAGAAAAACTCGAAAAATTTTATGATGTAATTTTCTGAGTCTCATTGTATGATAATTTTTTTTAAAAAAAATTAACTTTACATGAGAATTTTGTTTCAATACATTGTTCTTGTGTTTAGATTATATGTTGCGGTTTGCGTTTGTTGGTTTGCTTGTTGCGGCGTTGTTGCGCAGCAAATCGATTCGATTTCGGTAAAAACATTCTCCAAAGAAAACTCCAAGGCGAATTTTCATTACCGCATTCCCGCAGGGTACGACCATTCAACCAAAATCAAATATCGCGTACTTATTTATTTTGGCGGTAGAAACACCACTGGAAAAAGAGAAATAAAAGACGCGACTTGGTCCGATTGGTGCGATAAAAACGGCATTGTTCTCATAGTTCCTTCTTACAAGAACGACAACTATTGGGAACCTCAAAGGTGGTCGGGCATGGCATTATTGGAGGCGGTGGCGCGCCTAAAAAAGATGTATCCGAACATATGCGACGACAAATTTTTATACTACGGGTATTCGGCCGGAGCTCAATGTTCAAATCTTTTTCCCGCGTGGATGCCGCAAAAATCGAGGGCTTATGTGTCGCACGCATGCGGGGTGTTTCACAAGCCCAACGTGCGCATGAAGAACGTGGCGGGGCTTTTGACTTGTGGCGATGCCGACAGGCGGAGGCTTATAATAAACCATCGTTTTATCGGAACTTATCGCAATCTGGGGATAAATATTCTTTGGAAATCTTTTCCGAATCATCCTCACGATGTTCCGACGGGATCCATATATCTTGCTCAGGCTTTTTTGGAATATTACCACAGATTGTACGCTTGCGATTTGGACTCTTCGGCTTCGCGTCCGAAAGAGTCCAAAAAGATTATTTTCACGGGGGACGACGTCGACGGAGTCATATATCCGGCAGATTCTCCGAGCGCTAAGCAAATTTACGACGAAGACAAAGTTTATTTTTACTCCGAAGAACTTGCCGAGGCGTGGGCAAAAAGCGCGAAAATGCCGTGATGAAAAAATTTTTTGCCATGTTTTTATTTTTCCCGCTGTCGCTTTTTGCAGCGATTGAAACTTTCACGGTGGACGATATCGAATTTGCGTGCAGATTGCCGAAAAATCTCGGGTACAATTCGCGCATAATGGTTCTTTTTGGGGGAAGAAATTGGAAGGGGGAGAAGGCAATACGAATGTTTAAATTCGACGAGCTGGCGGATAAATACTCTCTCATATTGATTTCTCCGTCGTTCAAAGACAACGAATACTGGGAACCGGAGAAGTGGTCGGGAAAGGTTTTGAAATCTGCCGTAAAGACTATTGAAAAGAAGTATAGGTTGAAGCCCAAAAAGCTTTTATTTTACGGCTATTCTGCGGGAGGGCAATGTTCCAATCTTTTTTACAATTACATGCCTAGGCAGGTGGAGGCGTGGGGATTGCATGCATGCGGGGTATATCCTATCAATCCGGTAAAGAGGGGAGTTCGGGCTTTTATAACCTGCGGGGCAAAGGACGATATACGGGTTCGCATAAGCAAAGATTTCATTTACAGATACAGGGAGCGCGGAGGCAAACTAATCTGGAAAGAGTATCAGGGCGGACACGAATTGAACAAGGAGGCGCTACAATTAGCCCATCAGTTTTTCGACGACGTTCTGTCGGATAGAAATAAAACTCTATATGTGGGGGAAGATGATACTATGCGAATATTGTCTCCTGAAAAGGCTTCGCAAATAGACGTCGAATTCCGAAATTTTCTGACGAGCGAAGCATTGAAAACTTTATGGGAGGCTCATTGATGGAGTTTACTTATGATGGTCTTGTTCGTTGCGGCTTCGGTTTTTACAATCCCAACCATGCGGCGGCTTTAATATGTGCGATTCTTCCGTTTACATGGATCTTGTTTTTGTACGAGAAACTTTGGACGGTGGTTGTCGGGGGCGTACTTTCGGCGCTTTTGTTTGTCGCTTTATCTTATACTTACTCAAGGAGCGGATTGCTCGTTTGCGCATTGGAGATAGTGTTATTTATCGCTTTGCGAGGGCGCAAATATTGGAAATTATTTCTCATATTGGGAGTGGTTTTGGTTATTGCGCTCCTTTTTTCCGAGGGCTGGAAGCGTCTGACGTTTGATTCATCGGCTTTAAACAGATTGGATATTTGGCGGGCGGGCATTTTGCTGTTTGCGGCCAATCCGATGGGGGTAGGACTTGGAAATTCCGGGGAAATTATTGGGGCTTTTACTCTTCCAGAAGGAATAGATTGTAGAACGCTAATTAACAGCCATCTTACTTTGCTGTGTGAATTCGGATTTATAGCGGGTTTCGTTTGGATTGTTTTAATTCTTTACGCATTAGGAAGCGGAATGTCTTCCTTTAAGAGGTCGAAATTCAAAACTGCGGCTTTAATATCGTTCTGTTCGCTGTTGGTTTCGTCAAGCTTATCGACGGTATTCGACTGGGAGGTATTGATTAATCCGTCGAAGTTCGAATATTTGACGAATATGAACTTATTTTGTTCGTATATTGTCTTTTTCATATTTTGCGCGCTTGTTGTTTATCTTTCATGGGGAAGGTTTAGATCCAAAATTTTCATTCCGATTTTTGCGGCGTGTGTTTTTGCAACTATTTTGTCGACATCGTCGGGAAGGCGAATTTTCCCCAAGGTGGATAGAGAGAAAGAATATATTTTCGTCCGCGACAGCGACGCTTCGGAATATTGTACAGCTCTTTTTGACGACGATTTCGACTTGAAGTCGGCGGTGGGGCTTTTGAAAAAGCTTGGGCTTTTCGACGGAGTCCGAATTTGCAGCGCTTCCTGGCAGAGTGGATTTGGCCTGCCTCGGGTGGAAAAGTTTATTCTTATTGGTTCGTGTTCGGAATTTGCAAGCGGTGACAAAGGCCTCGACTTTATTTTGATAAATCCGCCGGTCTATTTTAGGGGGCGAAATAAAAATATTTCAAAAATATACGTTCCGAGATGGGATTCGCGCTACGACAGGATTCGCGACAATTTTTCGGAGGAGATTGTCGAAAATTTTTAGATAAAAATTCGACATTGCAGAAGATGTTTAAGGGATCCCTCATCGCCTGAGTGCATGTTTGCGTTTAGAAAGTCTGGTGGTCTATGAAGCTGAGTGCTCTGAAAGGTCTTTGTAGAAGCGGGCAGGTGGGCAAAAAAAACGGGCTTTGTTAAAGCAAGTGGAATAAATAATAGGCGCGGAAATTTTTATGGGAAGCAACAGGCTCAAAAATTTTTTTGTGCGCATAAAAAGGTTTGCGTATTGCCGTTAGTGACAATGGCAATTTCCGTCATGGGAATCTCCGTGTTCGTGGTGTTTGCATGTAAAATCGAATGTAGGTTCGAGCCTATTCTCGGCTAAGGCTTGGGCGGCATCTCTCACGCTTCCCTCAATTCCGGCAATTACGGATATTCCCAGTGAGGAGAGGGCATTCATCGCTCCGCCTCCGATACCTCCGCATATCAAGGTGTTTATGTTGTTCTCTTTGAGAAGCACGGCGAGCGCTCCGTGAGCTGAGTCTCCGCTTGGCAACACGGATTCATCAATAATTTTTCCGCTTTCAATCTCAAATACGGCAAATTCCGGAGTGCGCCCAAAATGTTGAAAAATTTTTCCGTCTTCTGATGTTATCGCAACTTTCATACTATAATTGTCCTACTATTTACTTTTGCATTCAAGTTCAAACCTGTCCGCCTTGCCGGATAAAATATTTTCAGGAAAGGGCGGCGAGCTAATCTCAGTAAAATGACGGCGAAGAAATTTTAGAGGCGCAGGAAATATCTTTTATTGCGCTACGGCTTCGCTTTTGGGGAACAGATGCATGAAGAGATTGTTCGTGGTCAGAATTCCGCTTATTCGATCATTTTCGTCTTTAACAAAAAGTATTTTTGAATCGAACTTGCGGATATTTTCGGCGATGTGCAACAGCTTTTCATTGCCGTCTATTTTTGGAGCGGAGCTTATCTCGCTTTGCCAATTATCATTTTCGCAAAACATTATTTTGCGGAGTTCTATCACTCCTGCAAATTCATCGGAATCGGGGGAGATTTTTACGGGATAGCGCGAGTGTTTATATTTTTTCATGATTTCCAACAGCTCGTCTTTTTGCATGTTTGCGTCGACGCAAATCGCTTTATCTATCGGAATCATTATGGTTGTCACATTGTCTTCTTGCAAATCCGGTATCTCATGTATGGCGTGTTCCTGAAGTTTGGTGATGGATTCTTCTTTGCGGGCAACGGTAGCAAGCGCGTCGAGCTCGTCGAGAGAGGCATTTTTTTCCTCTTGTGTTTTTGGGGATTCAAAAGGTTTGTTCATAAAATGCACGAACCATATTATCGGGCTTATAACTCCTATGGCAAACTTCAAAAATCCCGCCGTAAACTGCATTACGCGCAGATTGAACCGTACCCCGAGAGTTTTGGGAAGAATTTCCGTGTATTGAATCATCAGGATTGTGAATATTAGCGAGAAGAGCCAAATATAGCTGCTCCCGAACAGCTTGTCAAATTCCGCCCCCGCTATGGCGGCTCCGAAAGTGTGGGCAGCTGTGTTTAAGATGAGAATTACTGCAATCGGCTTTTCTATATTTTTTTTGAATTCGGAGCAGAGTTTTCCCGCCTTCGGGTTGCGCTGCTGCAACACGGCGAGCTTTCCGGGATTTAAACTCAAAATAGCAGCCTCCATGATTGAACAAAGAAAACTAACCCCCATAGCGATACAAATAGCAAGTATTAGCACAAACATAATGCGGCCCATTATTTAGAAATTATTTTCGCCCATCAATCATTTTTTTTGAGGAGAAATTTTTTCTTGGAGGAGCTCGGAAAATTTCCCGCGGCTTTAAAATCAAGTTGTACCAGGTAGCGTTTTTTATCGGAAAGGTTCGTTTGCAACAGAACTTGTTTTTTCGCGCAAATGGCGCGTTCGATAATGGTGGTGACGCGAATAAAAGGGAAAGCGCGGAGGATATTTGCTAGGGCATTTGCAGTTGGAGTAGGGCGTTTGCTAAGCAGAAGAAAGAGGATTCAAACGGAAGAAATCGCAGATCGTAAAAATTCCGTGTGAGTATAGAAAAAGTAGATTGGCTGGTGTTTTGATTTAGCGCTTCAGGTATTGATAGACGCTCTTTTGGTAGGTTTCCAGTGCATCCGCAACTTTATTTTTGCGCTTCTCGAAAGTTTCATAGACGCGCATCGACCGTATTCTTGCCGCGTCGTTTCTTGCTATCTGTGCGAGTCTCAGATAAAAATCCCTCACAGAAGATCCGGACGAGGTGTACTCGTTGCGGGCTTTTTCCCATGCCCGAGCGATGTCTCTGTACGGCGGGTGGGGAACGCCTATTCCGCTCTTTAGGCACTTGAGCATAAAGTCGAATTTCTTTTCGGCTTGCTCTAAAGTTTCGGTTTGTTGAAACGCGGTCTTGCAGTTTACGAACTCCCATTTGGGGACGTTGTCTATTCTGTATCCGAAATATCTGACGTTGTATTTTATTGCGGAATTTTTCTTGCCTATTGCATTTCTGATGTAATCCGGAGTGCTTTTTCCGATGTTTACCAGGTGAGATATCACTCCGATAACTTTTCCGCTTTTTACATGGAGTATCGGACTGCCGCTGTTTCCCGGAAAAATTTTGCAATCGGTTTCTATCATATCAGGCCCGATAGATGCGATTTTTCCGCAGGTTTCCGTCATGGTTCCCCCTCCGAGACTGTTCCCGCATATAACCACGTCGTCACCGATTTGAACTCTTTTGCTGGGATCATCGTCGAATGTCAGTGTGTGGCATCCCTCCGGAATTTTTTCCACGGGGAACAAGGCTATATCCCTGTCGTTTGCGGAAAAAACTTTGTCTATTACCTGCGAGGATTCTCCCGTCATTGTTTTTGCCACCGCGTTTTGGATCCCGCACATTACGTGGACATTGGATACTATGAAAAATCTTCCCTGAAACTTCGCAAAAAATCCCGTTCCAGCCGCCGATTTGCCGTTGATGGCTACAATGGCGTTGCGCTGGTCGTTTGTCATGACTTGTTTCGTTTCTTTTGAGTCGCCCGATTTTTTCGTTTTTGCGCTTTTGTTGGAAGCGGAGGTCTTGGAGTTAGAAGTCTTTTGCGTGGAGGTTTTCGGCGCGGAGTGTTCCTTGTCTGTAGGGGAATCTACGCTTTCTATAGGAGGATTTTTTTGAATGTCTGGAGAGCCTTTCGGAACGCTTTTGGTCTCCGTTTCAACGAGAGGTTTTTCATCTTCGTCGGAAGCATCAATATTTTCGCCCGCGTTTTCGGAATGGGAATCGGAAGCAACCAACCCGCTTTGTTTGTCGCCTTTTTCGGGAGGGGACTCTTTCGGCTTTTGGGAAGGAACTTTTGTTGTTTTAACAGTTTCCGGAAGGGCAAGATTTGGTTTTTGCGTCGGCTTCTCCACCTTTACGGGGGAAACTGTTCCCGTTTTTTTGTCCGGCAAGCCGCCACTTTTGGGTATAGTCTCGTTGATTTTTTCTTCGGGGAATGCGGGAAAATTCAAATTTTCGGCGGGAATAGCGGGAACGGCAGAAGTAGCGGGAAGGGCGGAAACAGCGGGGACAGCGGAAGCAGCAGGGACAGTGGGAAGGGCGGAAACAGTAGGAGAATCCGCCGTTTGAACATCGAAATATTCGCGTGAAGTTCCAAAAATACTCTCTTTAAAAAGGTTTGCCACAAGCAATACGCTGACTAGCGCAAGCAGTACGATTATTAGAGTATTTTGTTTCATGCGTTGCAAAAATTTGTCTTCTCAGAACACGTATCCAATCCCGCAAGTAAACCACATTGCATTGCTCGGGGAAAGATAGGCTCCGTTTGGAGCGTACTTGCCGTCGTTGTTGTACGACCAGCCAACTCCCACGTGGGTCTTTATGTGACCGTCGTAAAGATATACAAGATTTGCTTCGGCGTTCACATAGGAGTAGGAATTTCTCCAGCGCTTTCCGTCTATTAGATCGTCCGCGGCCCAGTTGTTGGCAGTTATATATCCGTAAAACACCTGTACTTCAAGGGAAAGCCCGTCGATTGTAGTCAGGTCTTTCAGATCAAAGGTAGGGGATATTCCGGCGGAAAATTTGCAGGCGTCATACGATGGTTCATACGCCCCGTACACGAAAGGGTTCAGGTACAATTCCCTCAACATCAAGCCGACATATATGTCGCCTCTCCACTGGCTTCCTCCAAAATCTGTAAATCCGGGGCCTGATATTTTTTTGTCGGAGTACACAATGTTTCCCCCTATATCTATGTCCACATATTTTAAAACGTCGTATCTCCATCCTCCCAGAAAGAAAACTTGCGAGGCATACTCCTTTCCAAACGGGGCAAATCCGTAGAGGTCCATATATCCTTCACCGCCAAAAAACGACCCCCTGTCCGATATGGACGCCAAAACGGTGGCATCTCCTACTTTTCTTCCCTCTATTACTGTTGAGGTGGAGAACTCCGTCTGAATTGTTGTAAGCCGCTTTTCCTTTGGGTCTCCCACAAAGATTTCTTCGGAGTCGAAACTGGTGAACACGTCCCAAGTTTCGGGATTGATTTCGGTCCAATCGGCCTTTCTCTGTCCTATGCCGTAGTCGGCAGGAAGCGCGTAAACTCCTATTCTTGCCTGGGCAACCTGCGCCGAGCAAACCGCGGAGAGGACCGCTACAAAAAAAATTCTCACTATCATAGCATGAGGATCGTTAAGAATTTTTAAATTTTTAGCAATTCAATTTACTTTTTTGAAAAATAATTTTTGGCAGGGAAAAAAGAATTGCGACTATTTATTTTTTGGTAGAGTATTTTTGCTTTGAGGTATGGGAAGCGGAGGCATCGAAATATTAGAATGGAAAATTGGCGCATGATTAGGCGAGCATTTGTCGAAAATAGGGAGAACGCGGCAGGAAAGAGACTGCTGGCGGACCTCGTGTCGAATTTGGAATTGGGGAATTTGAAAAGAGTCAGAGTGCTTCAGCGCTACGACGTGGAAGGTTTGGATTCCGGAGAGTACGAAAAAATACGCGATCTCGTTTTTCGCGAAAAACCCATAGAAGACGTTTACGACGAAGAGTTTCCCATTTCAGATGGCCAAAGGGCGTTTGCTGTAGAGTTCCTTCCGGGGCAGTTCGACCAGAGGGCGGATTCGGCGGAACAATGTTCGCAGATAGTTCTTTTAAAGAGGCCGAAAATAGCCTGCGCACGGGTTTTCGTTTTAGACGGTGGTGTTTCCGATTCGGACGTGGAGAGGATAAAGAAGTACCTGATAAACGCCGTCGACAGCAGGGAAGCTTCGATGGACAAGCCTAGCACTCTCGCAAAGGCTGCAAAATCTCCTTCGGACGTTGCTTCGATAGCGGGTTTTTGCAAGATGGACGAATCCGCCTTGGTGGAATTGCATAAAAAGATGTCTTTGGCTATGTCCGTAGAGGACTTGTCGTTTTGCAGGGATTACTTTTCGAAGGAGGAGGGCAGGGATCCGACTGTTTCGGAGATTAGGGTTTTGGACACGTATTGGAGCGATCATTGCCGCCACACAACTTTTCTTACCGAGCTAAAAGGGGTGGAAATAGAAGATTCTCTCCTAACGAAACCAATTTCTAAGGCGTGGGAAAAATATCTTGTGCTGAGGAATGAACTTGGATTGGAGAAGAAGGGCAAAAAAATATCCCTAATGGACGTAGCGCTGATTGGAATGAGGGCGCTGCGTTCGGAGGGCAAGATTCCCGATTTGGAGGAGAGCGACGAGATAAACGCGGCTAGCATTGTAGTTCCAGTCGATGTAGATGGCCGGGTTGAGGAATGGCTTGTGATGTTCAAAAACGAGACGCACAACCACCCGACGGAGATTGAGCCTTTTGGGGGGGCTGCGACTTGTCTTGGGGGAGCGATAAGAGATCCCTTATCCGGCAGGAGCTACGTGTACCAGGCGATGAGGGTGACCGGGGCGGGAGATCCCCGGAAGAGTTTTGCCGAGACTATGGAGGGGAAGCTGCCCCAGAGGAAGATAGTCACCGAAGCTGCCAACGGGTACAGCAGCTACGGGAACCAAATAGGTTTGGCGACGGGAAAAGTCGCCGAGATTTACCACGAGGGCTACGTCGCGAAACGAATGGAGATAGGAGCCGTTGTTGCGGCAGCGCCGAGAGCGAACGTAGTAAGGGGAGTTCCGAAGAAGGGAGACTTTATTCTTTTGGTGGGAGGGAGAACCGGCAGGGACGGAATCGGCGGAGCCACTGGTTCCTCCAAGGACCACACGGAGCATGCTTTGGAGAATTCAGCCGAAGTCCAGAAGGGGGATCCGCCGATGGAGAGGAAATTGCAGAGGCTTTTCCGCAATCCCGAAGCTTCGAGAATGATAAAGAGGTGCAACGATTTTGGAGCGGGGGGAGTTTCTGTCGCAATAGGAGAATTGGCTCCTTCGCTTGAGATAGACCTCGACTCGGTTCCGAAGAAATACGAAGGTTTGGACGGGACAGAGCTTGCCATATCGGAGTCGCAGGAGCGCATGGCGGTTGTGGTGTCTCCGGAGGACGCCGAAAAATTTTCGCGCTTTGCTTCGGAGGAGAATCTCGAATGCACGAAGGTGGCCGAAGTCACGGACAGCGGCCGTCTCGTGATGAAGTGGAGGGGAAAGAGAGTTGTGGATTTGTCGAGGGCTTTTCTCGACACAAACGGAACTACGGCTTCAGCCAAGGCTAAAATTGAATCTCCGAAATCGGAAAATCCCCTTACTTCGTCGTCGAAGTTGGACGGAGGCTCTTTGGAGGCGTGGAAGAAAAATTTGTCGAGTTTGAATTGCTGTTCCCAGAGGGGGCTTGTTGAGAGGTTCGATTCGTCCATAGGCGCTTCGGCGGTTCTTCATCCCTACGGGGGGAAAACCCACTCTACTCCCGAGGACGCGATGTGCTCTAAAATTCCGCTTTTAAGCGGCGAGACCGACACGGGAACCTTGTTTTCCTTTGGATTTAATCCGTACATATCTTCATGGAGTCCATTCCACGGAGCCGAGTGCGCGGTTTTGGAGTCGCTGGCGAGGTTGGCTGCGGCGGGAGGGGACGTTTCGAAAGTCCGTTTCACATTCCAAGAGTATTTCGAAAAATTGCGCGGGGATCCTGCTCGCTGGGGAAAACCTTTGGCGGCTTTGTTGGGAGCCCTCGATGCCCAGATTTCTCTCGGGCTTCCCTCGATAGGCGGGAAGGACTCGATGTCCGGATCTTTCAATAAAATAGATGTTCCGCCCACTCTCGTAAGCTTTGCGGTGGCTCCGTGTTCAGTCTCGAAAGTTATATCGTCGGAATTCAAGAAGCCAGGCAGCAGAGTCGGTGTCTTGAGAATAGAGAAAACTCCGGAGCTAGTTCCGGTATGGTCCGACGTTTTGAAAAAATACAAGGCTCTTTTTGAAGCGATACAAAAGGGCGGGGTTGTCTCGGCCAAGGCCGTGTCGTTCGGAGGAATTTCCGAGGCGGTGGCAAAAATGTGTTTCGGGAATTCTGTAGGATTTAGATTCGAATCGGATTTCGATTTGTTCTCTTTGGACGTCGGAGCGATAATCGTGGAGGTTTCAGATGCTTTCGACATGTCGGAGATAGGAGCGCTTCCGCTGGGGGTGACTATTTCCGAGCAGCGGGTGGAGGTTGGATCGTCCAAGATGGATCTCTCCGAATTGAAGGAAGCGTGGGAAAGTCCGTTAGAGTCGGTGTTTCCCACCCGGGCCCGGAATGGTGAATTTTTCGGAGTGGAGGCTTCATATTTTCCGAATGAGAAAAGGGTTGGAATTTCCTTGGGGGCCAAGCCGAAGGTTTTCATACCGGTTTTCCCCGGAACCAACTGCGAATACGATTCGAAAAGGGCCTTCGAGAAGGCGGGGGCGGATGTTTCGACATTCGTGTTTAGAAACATGAATTCGAAGGATATTTCCGATTCGATATCCGAGATGCGCCGCATGATAGACGAGTCCCAAATCTTGATGATACCCGGAGGATTTAGCGCGGGAGACGAACCGGCGGGTTCCGGAAAATTTATAGCGGCGGTGTTTCGCAATCCGGAACTTTCGGACGCTGTCATGCGCCTCTTAAAAGATAGGAAGGGGCTGATATTGGGAATATGCAACGGATTCCAAGCTTTGATAAAGCTCGGACTTGTTCCGTTCGGAGAGATAAGGCCTCTATCTGAAGACAGCCCGACTTTAACTTACAACAATATAGCAAGGCACGTAAGCTGCTATGTCAGGACGAAAGTCGTAAGCAAACTTTCGCCGTGGTTTTCGGATTGCGACGGCATTTATTCCATACCTGTATCGCACGGAGAGGGAAGGTTTGTGGCCTCCAGGAGCGAGGTAGAGCTTCTTGCCAAGAACGGCCAGATAGCCACTCAATATGTCGACGACAAAGGCAATCCTTCCGCCGAAATTCCGTTTAATCCGAACGGATCTGTTGAGGCGATAGAAGGCATAACGAGTCCATGCGGATTGGTGTTGGGAAAAATGGGACACACAGAGCGCTTCGGATTGAATGTAGGAAAGAATATTTGCGGAAACAAAATCCAGCCGATATTCTCGTCCGGTGTGAAGTACTTCAAGTAAAGGCGGCCTCTGGGTTTAGAAGAGTATTTGGAGTTGAGCCCGCAAAGTGTCGGCTCTCAGCCTGTGACGCGGCGGTGAGCCGGCGGAGCTTGTTCCACCGGAGAATTCTGAATATTCATATCCCAGCTGAAATTTGATGCTTTCCCCTTCGAGATACCAGTTTGCTCCGACATATATAGAAAACGCCTCATTATAGGGGAAGTCTCCGCTCACATTGGCGCCCCATTTGATTACGTCCGAAGGCAGCACACCGTTTCCGTCCGTATATAGGTACGAAAACCTCGCCACCGGAGCTATCCTTCCGATGTTTTCACTTATATAAAAACTTTTTTCCAAGGTGAAATTTATTCCAAAAGGAAAAGTATTTTTTGAAAGCCCCGACAAATCCGAGCACGAGTCGTCTATTCCGGAAATCACGAATTCGGCAACCGATATCCAAGTTCCAAAGTTTACCGCCAGATATGGATTTATTCCCCAAGTTGATGAGCATTCTGAGGAGTCGTTGATGTTGGCGTCCGCTCCGTATCCCATGTTTATTCCGGCTTTAAATCCGGAATCTTTTCCGATTTTTTTCGATAGCGAGGCGTTGAGCCAAAAATTTGGAATATCGCCTTTTGAGCCGTATAGGTTGTAGTTTTCGGTGTTGGAAACTGCTGCTCCGTATTCGAACCCTTCGATTTCCGGAATCTTTCCATTCCAAAAAACTCCCGTAGAAAAACTGCCAAATCCGGGTCTCCTCTCGCCTTTTTCGAGACACCAATACCTCGTGGCCAAGGATCTTTCCGCGCAGAGTTGCCTGAAGGCCGACGTATTTTCCTCAAACATAAATTTCACTTTGTCGTAGCCCATACGCAACTCTCCGCTGAGGTGTTCCGAGTCGATTTTTTTTGCTATGAATGTGCCCAAAAATTTGTTCGACAGGGAAAAATCCAGTGACATTTTGGCCCTCCAACTGTCGCTCAAATCTGCCTTTGCAGTGATTACGGCTCTCCTGAGAGCAAACCCCTTTCTTGCGGAGGATTTTCCGCTTAATTCCTCGGATTGAACTCCGGAGGCCATGAATTGGGCTTGGATCCCTCCGGAAAGCGATATGGATTTTGTTTCGGGATTTTTTATTTGAACGCTTTCGGACAATAGTTTTGCTGCGTTTGAAGCCTCCGAATAACTTATGGTTCCGTCGGCAAGCAGGGAGTCGAGCAGCATTTTGTCAGACGCCTCAGCGCAATGCGCAAGGACCGCGGACAATATAGCCAGCATTCGTTTCGCTTTTTTGACTGATAAAAATGCCATTCCCGTTCGCCGAATCAAAATTTGAAAACCGCAGAGAGAATTTTTACGCAAAAAAAAATCAAGCAAACTTTTCAGCTTACCCGATTTTTTTCTCGTTTTTTAGGGGAAAATTACCGCCTCTTACGAAGCGCAAACAGGAGGGCGAACAGCCCGGCTGCTATGGAGAATATCGAAGCTTCCGGAATATTTGCATTTATTACGCCTACTGCATCGAGATCAAATCCGGAAGTTCCGGTGGTGGGATAGGCGTCGTAAATGGGGGATCCTGAACTGTCCAAAGTGTTTCCGTCGCCGACTATATCGACTATTCTTACATAGTTTATTTCGTCGGTATTGAGATAAGAGTAGTTCGATAGAAATTCGCTGACATACTCGTCGGAAAATATGCAGGTGTCGGAGGCTCCGCCGCCGTGGGAGGATATGTATTCGTAAACGTCGTCAAGCTCTCCGATGTCGTATCCCGTGCCGTATCCTATCCTATACTTGTCTCCAAGATTGTAAATTTTTACAGGATCGTTGTCTCCGGATTCCCCGTCGCTTCCGACGGGGGAATCCCCGAGATAAAAATTGGGAAACCGCACAAAATGTTCTCCGTCGGTCGATACCTCCACGAAAGCCAATTCGAGGAAAGTGTCGTTGAGTGCGTTTTCGAAAACGACAAAGTCGTAGCCTTCTCCGTCGAAGATAGGGTTATCAAAAGTCAGAACTATGCTTCCTCCGTCGCCGAGAACCACAACCGCGGAGGTATCGCTTGCGGAGGCCTTTCCCAATGCGTTTTCAGGATTCATCCAGACATTTGCTGAGAAGTCCGTTCCGCTTCCCGTTATGCCGCTTCCGGGAAGGTAGTCTTTGTATCCTGACGCCCATCCCGAGAAGCTATATTTGTCCTGCAGCTTTCCGTCTCGATAAATTTTTCCGCTTACGTGGATTGCGGCGTTTGTATTGCCGGCATCTCCGACGCAGTTTGCAAATCCGGTGACTATTCCGAGAGTGGAATCGTAGGAGTAGTATTCGTTTTTTGGGAAAAACGGGTCCGGAATGCTTTGGGAAAAGGCGCTTGAGGCGCCGAGACAGAGCAGGAGAGCCAGAGTTTTTTTCATGCGTTTTTTCATTTTTAGAATCGTATATTTATTCCCGCGCGCATCATTCTTCCCATTCCGGGGTAATATCCCGATGACCACGCGCACGATATGTACCGCTTGTCGAGGGCGTTGTCTATTGCCAGGAATATAGACGCTTCGCGGGTGATGTTGAAGTTGGCTTGGAAATCCAAAAGGGCGTACGCGGGAATTTTTTCCACTTTGTTTTCGTAGTCGCTGCCGACGTACTGTTCTCCAAGAAAGCTAATTCTTGCCGATAATGTTATCCATTCGAGGGGCTTTACGTACGCCGAGGCGCTTCCGATTATATTCGGAACAAGGGGGACTTCGTTTCCATCGTTTGTTCCGGACGTGAAGTATGCCCTCACCGCCGACAGCATCACTGATGCCCCCCATCTTTCCTCGTCGTAGCGCGCCTCAATATCGGCTCCGTAGCGACGGGTTGGCGGAAGATTGACATTTAGCCATTCCCCGTCGGAGTTTACGCTATAAGCGATTTCGTCGTTTAGCTCGGTTAGATAAACGCTGCCTGTGATGGTCCAATTTCCGGTCATGTATTTTGCGCCCACCTCGTAATTTTGACCGGTTTCTGGCCTTAGATTGAAATTGAACATAGTGGGCAACACTGCTCCCTGGTATGCGGCTATCTCGTCCATTACCGGAGTGTGGTAAATCTGGTCGAACTTGAAAAACACCGAAGTGTCGTTGCGGAGTTTGTAATTGGCGCCGAAGTTTGCGCTCCAGCCGCTGTGCCTGATGGAGTTTCCATCGTACGAAGTGGAAGAGTTTTCCTTGGCGGGATAGTCGGGGTTTGGAACCGTGTACTTCTTGCCTCCGATGACGACCACGCGGTAAGGAAGAATAGTGCTGTCTATGTACTCCGTGTTCGATACGCAGGTTCTTTGCGTCTCAAATCTTCCCACGGCGCTAAGAGAAAGGTTTTCGAAAGGAGTCCAGTCTCCGCCGAAGTATGGAGCAAGACTCGTTCTGTCGGCGAAGGCCTTGCTTTTTGTGTATTGGGTGTCGAGGTAGTACTTTTTAAAATCGAGATCGTCGTAGGTTCCGTCGAATCCCGCAACGATGTGGGCCGATTCTCCCAAATTGAATCTATATCTTGGAGTGAAAGTAGCCGCCCATTGAAAATTTCTACTTCTACCCCCCAAGTTCCAATTTATGTCTCTGAAGTTCCAACCCAAGCCCACTTCGCCTTCTCCGAGCGGGGATTTATTTTTGAGCGTCGCGGTGCAAAGGCCGTCTTTTGACAGTGCTCTCGAATTGTTTCCGTCGCTTTGAGTGGGATCCTCGAGATATTGTTCGAGAGTAAGAGCACCCGGATAGTTGATGGAGGAATGGGTGAAATTTCCCGACAAAACGAAAGTATTTTTATCGTCCAAGTCAACTCCGAGGGATAAATTGCCGCTTTGGGATTGGTTCTCGGAATTTTCCCTCCAGCCGTCGCTGGAAAAGTATCCGCCGTTTGCGGTAAAAAACCAATCGCCTTCCCGTCCAACAGCTCTCGCCGCAACATCAATCGTTTTGTACGATCCGTACGAAATCCTTCCCGAATATTTTAATCCATTTTCCTTGGGGGCAAGAGTGGTGATTTTTATTACTCCCGCCTCCGCGGACGATCCGTACATCGCGCTTTGAGCCCCGCGCAGTATTTCTATGCTTTCGACATCGAACAGCGGTATTTGAAGCCAATTTATGGCGCCCATATCGGGCCTGTTGAATTTTTGCCCGTCAACTAATACAAGTATTCTCGTCTGGGAGTTTTCCCCGAATCCCCGCATGGAAAAATCCCCGGTAGCGGACGATCCAACAACGCTTCGGAAATTGATGTTTCCATAATTTTTTATGGCGTCGGCCACGTTGGAATAGGGAGACTGGTCGAGCTTTTCCGAATCTATGAAAGTCGAATTTATCGGAGTTTCGAGGGGCAGGGAGTCGAATCTGTAAGCGGTGACGCTCGTCTCCTCGAGAACTTTTATATCATCACCCTCTTCCAGCGCGAAAGCGGCGGCGCATACCGCTATCTGCGATATTGCCGCAAATTTTTTCGCGCAAATTTTCATGGTTTAAAAATGCTTGGAAATAAAAAAATCTCCTTTCCTGCGTAAATAGCAGGAAAGAAATTTAGGATTTTCTTTTTAAAGCGATGGTTGCAAGCAGTGAGATTATTCCCGCTATGGCCGCGAAAGTGGAAGCTTCGGGAATCGGTGTATAGACGACGTTGTCGAGCGCAAAATACGAGGGAGAGTTCGCGCCATAAGCGCCAAAGTCGTTTGTTTGGGTCATAAACGCCAGACCGAGAAGTCCCTCGTCGGTATTTAAGGAGCTCAAATCCGCAGTAATCCATTGGTCTTCTACTCCGCTTTCCGGGGAGGAGAGCGAAACTCTCACGGACGCTTCCGTAAGTTGGGCGTTGGCGTCGAGGCCGTAAATAATGACTTCATAGCTATAGTTGTTTCCGTCGGCGTCGAAGTAATTGTTCAAGTAGTAGCTAGTGACCAGGGTGTTTGCTATTTGCACGCTTTCGAAATTTACCATCTCGTTAAACACAATGTATCCGGACCCGTCCTCCGTTTTCGATATGCCGTCTGGGTAGGGGGCCCAAGAGGAATCGGTTGCTGATCCGTACCATACGGCGTAGTTGCCGCCGGAAACTCCGTCGCCGTCGGTTCCGGTTATGGAAGTGTAGGAGGCTTTTTCACCCGCATTTGGATAAACGCTGACGGAGGGATTTGCATTTAGGTCGTTTGCGGAGGACACATTGATTCCCGTCCAGTTATAGTAGGATCCATACTCGCTTGACGAATTGCTCCAGTTGAACCCGACTGTGGCAACGCTCGACAATCCGTCGTAGTAGTGGTATCCGGAATTGTTTCCCTCAGCGCGGTACGAATCGTAAACCGGAACGGCCGACGAAAAGTCGAGAACAGCCGCCCCGAGGCGGCATGCCATAAATAGCGAGAGTGCTATTAGATATTTGATTTTCATTTGTCTTCCTTTCTTCATTCGAGATTGGATTCTCGAGAAAAGGAAGACCAAACGTAGCAAGACCCGCGCGCAAAACGAGCGCGGCGCGACCGCCAACGGCAACCCGAACAAAAGCCGAGGGCGATTTTTGCGCAGTCCGGAATTCTTTACTCGAGAATTTTAAGCGGACGTTCGGCACACACGTCTTCTGGCTTACTCCAAAGTCGAAAATTCGACACGCGCCCGACCTTCCCATTACAGTGGTTTTGGGGCGCTTCGGAGATTACAGCGGCGAGACCGCGCCCGATTTTCACGGGACTTCCGTTTGCGTACGAACATTTAAATTCGGGCGAAGATATCGCCCAAAATCCGAAGCGGAGAATCCGCTCCGTATTTAAAAGAACGGCGCGGATGCTCGTAGGCTTCGCGGTGCTTGTCAAGATTTTTTAACGGAATTTCTCTTGGAGGGGGATTTATTCTGATTCTCCAAGGAACGACTTTGTCAGATTTAATATTGCTTTGCAGGTATCGTCGGGGGAGAGAACGTCTGATACGGCGACGATTCTTTTTGCTCCCGCACGCCAAACGTCTCGGGCCGTTCGGGAGTTTATTCCGCCTATGGCAAACCACGGAAGCTTTGGATTCATTGCAGCAACCTTTGAAACAAGTTCGAGCCCTACGGCGGGCCTTCCGGGCTTTGTTTGGGTGGCGTAAACCGGCCCCACCGCGAAATAGTCGAGCAATTCCGGAATGTTGTCGGCTTTTTTTGCTTGTTCTATCGAATGGGTTGAAAGTCCAAGAATAGAGTCGTGGCCTATTAGTTTTCGAGCCTCTTCAGGGGACAAATCGTCCTGTCCTATGTGCAGGCCCAAATTCAATTCCGCCGCCAACAAAGCGTCGTCGTTTATGATAAGTTTTGCGTTCGATTCTTTAAAGAGGGGCAGAATTTCAAGCGCTATGCTTCTTCTCTCATCTCGGCTTTCCTTTTTTGCCCGAAGCTGGACTATTCTAGTTCCGCTCTTCAAAATTTGGGAACATTTGCAAAACGCATCGCTCCTGGATACGTATCCCGTGTCCAATATAGCATAGAAGACTGCTCCGTAGAGGAACTGTTTTACCATGTCCGTTCCGCAGTCCGATATTAGGGCAAAATTCCTCCGGATTCTTCCGGATCCTTTTTGCCTTGCTTAGAATCGTCCAGAGCGTCGAAGGCTATATCGGACGATTCCTTTTCAAGCTCCGAGGAGGGTGGGAGAAATTTGTGCTCGGGCTTGTATATAAGCCCCTTAAACCCTACAACCCTCACATCTATTCTTCCGAGCTTTTCCACTCCCAGATATTCCCTGAAAGCCGTGGTCAGTGCTGTCTGTATGTACGCCGAAGCCTCTGTCAATTTTTGGCTCGATTCCAATTTTAGGGACACTCTCATGCAGAGCCTTCCAAAGTGCGTATAAATGTCGACTTCGGGGCGGTTTATAGCTCCCATGCTGTAGCAGACACTTTGAACGAGTTCGTCGAGCGCGCTCCTCGATACCTCAACGACCCCGACTCTATTGTCGAACAGCCTCATCGGGGCGTAGCGCTTTCTGATTTTTCTGTACATTACCAGAACGCACAGGAGTATGAGCGCTATTCCCAACATATCGGGAGCGTACGGCTGGTTCCATGCGGTGCGGAACAGCTCCACAATCCACACTATCCAATCCGAAATTCCCGCGTAAAAGTGGTCGATTTTTTCAAGCGTTTCGGGATCCATTTTTATAGCCAAATTTTTATTTGCCCTGCGACGGAAATAATCGCCATTTTTCCCGCGCGTTCAACAAATTTTTTAACTACTCGAAAGATAAATCATCGGGCCATTCTCTTCCGTATCCGTCGGAGGAGTTTTTTTTGCACGCGTCCAAAAGGAATGTTCCGGATTCAGTTTCCAGAAAATCTCTCGAAGGATCGCAATTATTAAAGATTTTCCACAGCATTTTCGAGACATTCGCAGGATCCGAATCGAATATTGCAAGCGCCCTAATTCCAGATTCAAAAGGAGCTATTTTTTCGGAAATTTCCTTCAGAATATCCGATCCTTTCCTGTCGCCTTTTTCCAGGAATATAGAAACAAACCCCTTGAGCACTTCGGCCTTCTTTAAGCCGGGAAATCCTTTTAGGGCATCGAGGATAGCTTTTTCGCATGCACCGGAAATTTTTCTTTTTGACGGGTTTCTCGGGGTCTCGCCGGATATTTTTTTCGTCAAATCCAAGCCGAGCTTTGAACCCATTAGAGGGGTGGGGGAGGAGTGGTCGAGCGCGTCGAGAATTCCGAATCCGCGAACTATATCTACGGAAGGGTCGAAAGATTCCAAAAGTAGATTCCACACGGAAGGCAAATCGCCCGGGTCGATATTTTCGTCGACTACCACCACGCACTTGCAAAATCCCATTTGATTTTGGCCCCATATTCCAGCCATCGCCTTTTGAGCGTGCGCCGGAAATTCTTTCTTTATGGATATTATGGAAATATTGTGAAATACCCCCTCCCAAGGCATGAATATGTCGCGAATCTCGGGCATCACAGTTTTTAGGAGTGGCAAAAATATTCTTTCCGTGGCTTTGGCCATGTAGCAATCTTCCATGGGCGGAGGTCCTACAAGGGTGGCGCAATATATCGGATCTTTTCTGCGCGTGACTGCCGTGACGTGGAAAACCGGATACATATCCGGCATGGAGTAATATCCCGTATGGTCTCCGAAGGGCCCCTCCAATCTTCTCTCAGATGGTTCCACATAGCCTTCGATTACGAATTCTGCGTTGGCGGGTACTTCCATGTCGATGGTTTTGCACTTTACCAGCTCTACTCCCCTCCCTCTAAAAAATCCGGAAAGGAGCAATTCGTCGACGTCGCGCGGCATGGGGGCCGTGGCGGCGTATATCGTGGCAGGATCCGAGCCTATCGCTACAGCCACGGGCATTCTTCGTCCTTTTTCCGAGTATTCTCCGAAATAATGCGAGGCGTCCTTGTGGGCGTGCCAGTGCATTCCCGTAGTGTTTTTATCGTACACTTGCAGCCGGTACATTCCGAGATTTCTGCGCTTTCCGTCCTCCGACTTCGTAAACACCAACGGCAGAGTGACAAACCTGCCTCCGTCTTTAGGCCAGCACTTCAGCACTGGAATTTCCGACAAATCGACCTCTTCTCCCAGGGCAACAACCTCCTGGCATGGCGCGGTCTTTCCCATTCTGCGGTATTTTCTCGGAAATATTTTTCGAAGCGGAAGAAGTTTTGAGGCGGTACTAAAAAACTCCGAGAAGTTTTTTGGCGGAGACAGTTTGACAATTTCCTCAATCTTTTTTTCCGCCTCCGAAAACGACCCTACTCCCAGAGCCATCGACATTCTTTTTTCGCTGCCGAATAGGTTGGTAGCTATGGGAAACGAGCGCTTTCCTCCGTCGAACACGTTTTCGAACAGGAGAGCCTTTCCGCCTCCCGGTTTTTTCGATTCCGCGTCGGTTATTTTGGAGACATCGATCTCGGGGGAGACTCGATCTTTGATGCGCAAAAGTTCCCCGCTTTCATCGAGCGCTTTTATGAAGTCGCGCAGGGAATCGAAAGGGTTATTCATCGCCCCATTCTCTCAAAAAATTTTGTTCCACGTCGATGGTCATGAGAGTCCGCGCGGTTATGAAGTCTACCAAATCCTCTATGGTTTTCGGATCGTGGTAGAAACCGGGGCAGGCAGGAAGTATTATTCCGCCGGCTTCCGTTATCGACACCATGTTCCTCAGATGGGTAAGAGCAAGGGGTGTTTCGCGCGGGACCAAAACGAGCTTTCTTCTTTCTTTTAGCGCCACTTCTGAGGCCCGCACTACGAGGTTGTCCCCTATCGAATTTGCGATTTTTCCAAGGGTTTTCATGGAACACGGAGAGACCACCATCGCTTCGAATTTGAACGAGCCGCTCGCGCACGGGGCGTGGAAATCGTCCTCTTTGTATATGAAGAAGTCGGGGTTTTTAGACTCGAATTTTCCGTCGCCCAGCCCTCCTATGAAAGAGTAGTTCTTCGACGATATCTCGTCCGACAAGATTGGCCGAGCCGTTTCTGTTATTATGCAGTGAACTTGAAATTCCTGCAGGAGCAGATGGCGTATCAGCTCGAGTCCGTAAACCACGCCGCTTGCTCCGGTGATTGCTACTACGAATCTCTTCTTGTATCTGTATAAAGTTTGCATGTCCAAAAATTCCGTTAATTCGTTCTTACCCTGGCGAAGCTAAAGCAAAAGGGAGGCTCCGCCAAGCAAAATAAGGAGAGAAATGGATATATTCATATAGAGAAAAACCAGGTCTATTTTTTTTATTCCGCTAATAAAAAACACGATTTGAGCCGCGATATAAATAGCTCCTATTGCCGCCACGCAGGCAAAGAAAGCCGGTCCTCCGCCGAATATTTTTGCCGTGGCAGCAAAGCATAGAAATGCGGCGGCCATAGACAGGGAAGATGCCGCGAAAGTTCCCTTCAATCCGAATTTTGCGGGAATGGAAAAGAGCCCGGTTTTTCTGTCGAAATCCATGTCTTGAACGGCGTAGAATATGTCGAAGGAGGCAATGTTGAATAGCAGTCCGAGCGACAAAGGCAATATTTTGGGGCTAAATGAGTCGGCCACGGCTATCCATGCCCCGATAGGGGCACATGCAAGGGAGGCTCCGAGAATAAAATGGACAAACACCGTGAATCTTTTTCCATAGGAATATCCAGCCAGCAATGCAAGCGCCGGGAAGGATAGTATAAAGCACAGAAAGTTTATTGCGGCGGCGGAGGCCACTAGCACTAAGGCCGATAACGCCGTAAAAAGCGAGGCGGCCTTCAGGGATATTTCTCCCGTGCAGGTGGGTCTAGAGGAGGTTCTGGGATTTGCGGAATCAATTTTAACGTCGGCGATTCTGTTGAATCCCATCGCGAAGGATCTCGCGGAGGCGAAAGCCAGAGCAATGAAAATCAATTTGTACGCGGTAAGTCCGCAAGTTTCGGACTGCGCGATACACACAGCCGAAAGGGCGAACGGCAGCGCGAACAAAGTGTGCGGCAATTTTACTAATTCCGAATACGCCCTGACATCGCTTAGAAATTTGACCATAACTTTCAGTTTTCCGTTTTTGACCAAAAATTTTTTTTGGCAACTTTTTTTAGATGAAAAGTTGGAGTGGGAATGTATGTTGACATTAAAGTTTGCTGGTTCAACATGTGGGGAATGGTAAAAGAAGGAAGAGAGAGAATGGGGGCGGAGGAGGCGCTCGAGATTCTTCGCGGGGACGATCCGCTCGCGGCGGGCAAGAGGGCGGATTCTTTGCGCCGTTCTCTCCACAAAAACAGGGCGTACTACGCCGTCAACGCCGCTATTTCCTATTCCAATATTTGCGACTCCATGTGTCCGATATGCTCCTTTGCCCGCAGGGAAGGGGAGCAAGGAGCTTATCTGCTCCGCCCAGAAGACATATATGCTAAAGTAAGGAACTACGCGGAAAGAGGAGCGGAGGAAATACACATAATAGGCGGGGTGTACTCGAAATTGCCTCTGGACTACTATTTGGACGTTTGCAAGGCGGTGAAGGCGGCGGGAGATGTGAATCTTGTGGCGTTTACGGTTTCGGAATGCGTTTTGATGTCGGAGGTATCCGGTAAGAGACTTGAAGAGGTGATGAATCTTCTGAGGGAATCCGGGGTAGATGCGCTTCCCGGAGGGGGTGCGGAAATTTTCGATTCCTCCGTCAGGTCGAAAATAACCCCGAAAAAAATAAGCGGGGAACAGTGGATTTCCGCGATGAGGACGGCGCACAAATGCGGATTGAAGACAAACGCAACAATGCTTTACGGGCACATAGAAACTCCCGAATCCATAGTGTCCCATCTAGAAGCTCTTCGCTCTTTGCAAGACGAGACGGGAGGTTTTAAGGCGTTTGTTCCGCTTCCCTTCAGGCGCGGAGCCAGTCCAATTCCGTCGAGCGGAGGAGGGGTTTTGGATCTGAAGATTTGCTCTTTGGCGCGCATTTTTTTGGACAATTTTCCCCACGTTAGGGTTCCTCTTCCGCACTTTGGAGCGAGGTTCGCTCAGGTTCTGTTGAATTTTGGAGCGGACGACGTCGGAGGGACGCACTGGTTTGAAGAGGTTGCCTCGTCGGCGGGAGCCCCCCGCGAATTGAGAACGGAGGAGTTCGTTCGCAAGACCATAGAATCGGCGGGATTTGTTCCCGTAAAGACGAATTCAAATTATGCCATATAGCTTTGGCAGAGTTTCCTACGTGAACGTGGAACCGCTCTTCGCTTTGGGAGCATCTCCGGATTTTGATTTTTTTCCGGCAGTTCCTTCGGTTTTGAACGAGGCGGCTATCAACGGGAAGTTCGACGTTTCAATATTGTCGATGTGGGCTTATCCAAAATTTGCCGACAAGTACAAGCTGGTTCCCTGCTACGGAGTTTTCGGAGACGGAAAGATAATGTCGGTGAAGTTGTTTTCGCGCTTTCCAATAGAGAGCTTGGGCGGAAGGAAAATTTATTTGACTTCGGAGTCGGGATCTTCCGTCAGGGCGTTCGAGAAGCTGTGCTCCGAGGTTTACAGATTTGTCCCGAATGTTTCCAAATCTGCCGAAGATGCGGACGCCGTATTTTTAATAGGAAACAGGGCGCTTCGTTTTTCGGCGGAGAGGGGGGGATTTTCGTTCGAGTACGACTTTGGCCAGCTATGGAAGTCGGCGTACGGAGTCCCGATGGCCTATGCGGGAGTGATTGCAAAAAGGGAAATATACGACGAGGTTCTTCCGAAAATTTCCTCCTATTTCGACTCGTCTTTAAAAAGATTTTTCTCGTCGAGAAAAGAGAGCGTGAAAAAGGCGGCTGTCGAGTTTTTTAAATCCGAGGGAGAAAAAATTTCCGAGTCGGAGCTCGACGAGTATTACGGCAGGCTCTCCTTCAAACTGCCGGAACGCGAATACGGAGAGTGCGTAGAAATTGCTCTAAATGGAAAAGATTTTAAATGATTTGTCGCGATCGCTTAGGCGCGTAGAGTTTGAGGAGGCGGTTTCCCTTTTAGAGGGGGCGGGGCTTCACGAACTTGGAGCTTGCGCGCATTCGAGGCGCATGTTGGCGGATCCGGGCGGAACGGTCGGATATATAGTCAACAGAATGGTAAACTATTCCAACGTGTGCGCCGCTCAATGCGCATTTTGCGCCTACCACGCAAAGGCTGGCAGGGTTGCTCCTTTCGTTCTCGATGACGGAGAAATATTCGAGATATGCTCCGAGGCGGTTTCGCGCGGGGCAAGGCAGATAATGCTTCAAGGAGGGCTTTCGCCGCGCTTTACCCTAGCTTGGGCCGAAGGTTTGGTCTCGAGAATAAAGTCGTCTTTTCCCGGTCTTTGGCTGCACGTGTTTTCTCCCTCCGAGATAGTGTGGTTTTCTCGAGCTTCAGGCTGCTCGATTGGCGAGTGCGTAGGCAGGCTTCGCGCGGCAGGTGCGGATTCTGTTCCTGGTGCGGCGGATTTGTTGGTTCCTGAAATAAGGAGGAGCCTTTGCGGGAACAAGTGCACGGTGGAGGAGTGGATATCGGTGATGAGGGCTCTTGCGAAAAATGGAATGAGTTCGTCGGCAACGATGACATTCGGAATGGGTGAGAGTTTGAGGCAGAGGATAGAGCATCTCGACGTGATAAGGAGGGTCCAGGACGAGCTTGGAATTTTTAAGGCGTTTATCGCATGGCCCGTTGCTCCGGAAAACACTCGGATAGAGAAGGAGGTCAAGAGGGCGGGGGCGCCCGAATTTTTAAGGACTCTTGCCGTTAGCAGAATATATTTGGACAACGTCAAGTACGTTCAATCCGGCTGGCTAACCGAGGGATTGAAACTTGCCCAAGTGGCGTTGAGGTTTGGAGCCAACGATGTGGGAGGGGTTCTTATGGACGAAATGGTCGTAAGAGCAGCCGGAATAGACAACAAGGCTTCGTCCGCACAGATGGAGGGAGTGGTGAGGGGAGCGGGCTTTTCCCCTAGAGAGCGCGACGGAGAGTACGAGACAATTCGGAAATAATATGGGCGAGAAAAATATAAAATTCGGAATAACCCCGTGTCCCAACGACACGTTTTCATATAGGGCTCTCATGGAGGGCTTGATAGATTCTCCATTCGATTTTTGCTTCGAAGACATAGAGACGCTCAATCTTTGCGCCGACGAGGGAAAGTTTCCCGTGACGAAATTGTCGTTTCCTGCGTACATGAAAAACGCCGACAAGTACAGGATTTTGAATGCCGGAGCGGCTCTCGGATTGGGAACGGGCCCCGTGCTCGTAAAGAGGGGCGGGGAGCTAAAAAAAGACTCTTCCGTAATAGTACCAGGGCTCAACACCACTGCGGCTTTGCTTTTGAAATTTTACGCCCGCAAAAGGTTCGGAGATTCGGTTCGGCTGAGGCTTATCCCGAAGTATTTTCGAGAAATCATAGGAACCGTTTCCTCCGGGGAGGCGGAGTTTGGAGTTTTGATACACGAGGGTCGCTTTGTCTTTAAAGATTCTTCCCTCGCTCTCGAGGAGGATCTTGGCGAATTTTGGACCAAAGAGACGAAATTGCCCGTTCCTCTCGGTTGCATTTGCGTAAGGCGCGACTTTGAAAAGTCGGCGGAGAAGGTGGAAACTCTCATAAGAAAGAGCTTGGATTACGCCTTCCTTCACGAGGAGGAGACGTATCCGTTTGTGGCAAGATACGCCCAGTATCTGGCTCCGGAGGTTTTAAAGAAGCACATATACGCTTTCGTCAACGAATATTCCCGCGATATGTCGGGCATTTCCGACTCGCTAATTTCCAACTTGAAACTTGGCTTGAAGTGAAAACCGCTGTTTTTTTAGCCACCAGACGCGAGGCGGACGAGGCTCTCGGTTGCCGCGAGTTTGGTTTTGTTCAAATTCGACCAGATGTATTCGCGGATTTTGAGGTGTGGGAAAACGACACCCGATATGTTTTTATAAGCGGAGTGGGTTTGGTGAACGCGGCGGCGTGTTTTGCGTGGGCGGCAAAGAACTACGATTTTGATTTTTCGATAAATGTAGGGGCTGCCGGCGACGTGGGGTCGGGATTGAATTTTGGAGATTTTGCTTTGATTGAAAAGTCGGTTTGTCTCGAGCCTTACAACCCGAAAAAAATCGTTTTCGATATTTCCAAGTTCGGAGATTTCGGAGCTCTTGCGAAATTTAGGAAATCGCTCGGATCGGCCTCGAGGCCCGTGGTTTCCGAAAAGGCCAGGGCGGCGGCCGGAAGGGTGTGCGAGCTCGTCGACATGGAGGGATACGCATTTGCAAGAGCGGCGGAGGCGCTGGGAAAAAATATCGCCCTGCTAAAATTTGTCAGCGACTTCTCGCCTTCGTGCGATATTCCCAAGAATATAGAAGCTCTCCGCTCGAAAATGAACGACCTTAAAAGCCTTTGGATTTAGGGGAATTTTTTTCAAAAGCTTTTAAGATAACTTTTTTTCTCGGGGAAATTTGTTTTGACGGTTCATTGTCTCCCATCGTTTCACCCATATCCAAGTCCCAGCCGTGCCATTCCCTGAAGGCGTGGTAGCTCCAGTCCCAGCCGTTCTTCTCGAATATGCCGATGCAATCGGAGATATATAGGTGGGCGTTGGGTGCCCATCTTATTGCGCTGAATTCTCCGACATATATCCGGGCTCCGTACTTTTTCTGGAAATCGGATACGGATTTTAAAATCTCCTCGAGCTTTTTCGAGTCGTAGAATGTTCCCTGTATTTCGCCCGGATAAGAGAATTCTGGGTCGTTTTTGTCGTGTACCTTTTGGTGCGTGTACGAATGGGGGACATACATGTGGACTTCGTAGATTATGTCCCTTAAGGGAATCGGCCGCATTCTCGAGAATCCCTCCGGAGAGTCCCAATCGGGCGCGGATACGACTATTGGAATATCGGGATCTACTTCCCTAATAGCCTTTGCGGCTTTGAATTGAAGTTCGTGCCAATTTTCAGATTCAGCCGGAAAATTCTGAACGGGTTCGTTTATCAGCCCGTAGGCGAATATAGCCCGATTTCCCTTCAATGAGCGCGCTATTGCTCTCCAAATATCGACAAATGCCTCGGAATATTTCTTTTCGTGGAACATTCTCATTTCGTAATTTTCCGACCTTCCTCCCGCTGGGGAATGCATGTCCAATATTATTTTAACGCCCAGTTTTTCCGCCAATTTCGAAACGGATTTTACTTCGGCTATTTTTTCTCCCAGCCACAGCGCAAAGTCCGAAATATCCATATTTGAATTTTCCGCCTTCCAATTTCTGTTGAGTTGGATCCGAATCAGGTTTCCTCCCATGGCGGCTATTCCCTCTATGTCGGATTCACTTACTTTAGTGGGGCTCATGAAGCCTCTCAGAGGCGGAGTGTTTTTTACCTTGTCGGAATATTGGCATTTAAAATTTTCATCTACTTGGACGAAGGTGTCGCGTTTCATTATCCTCAAGTTTTCGAAGGAAGCCTTTCCAAACGCGTTTTGAAACCCGAGGAGCAGGGTGGGATTTTCCGCTTCTGGGGGAAGGTCGACAAAAATCGACAGTTTCTTTTTTTTGAAGATTTTTTCGTTATTGTTGTGCGTGGCGTCTTTCCAGAAGGTCTTTTTACCGAGTTTGTAAGAAAGTTGAAATTTGAGCCCCTCGTAGGATTTGTTTCCCGACTTGGATATTATGGCCTCCGCTTCAGACACGATATAAAATGGTTCTTTGTCTTTTAAATTGAGGGTTAAAACGGCGGCCTCGTTGGGATTTTCTCCAGATTTTAAAGTTATTCTTTCTATCCCGCTGGGCAAAATGTCTATTTTTGCGGATTCGGGCAGATGCCAGCGCTCGCCTTGGAAGCTTGAATAAAACGGGATTTTCAAGCATTGTTGCGGGAACCCAGCCGATGCCGAATCGAAAAGCGAAGCGGCAAGCAAAATGGAAAACAAAAAACGCGCACGATAGATCATGGTGCGCCTTCTAAAAAAAAATCGAAATGTCCGCGAGCTAAATTTCGGCGAAAAGACCGAAGATTGTCGGTACCCGGGAAGGGACTTGAACCCATACTCTCTTGCGAGAAGCGGATTTTGAGTCCGCCGCGTCTGCCATTCCGCCACCCGGGCGAAGAAATAATCCCTCTACAATCCGTATTGGGCGCCGTTAGTCAATATTTTATTTATTTTTCCCCCGTTAAAAAACGCGCCGTTTTCCCTCAACGGGAATATTCCATCTCCTCCACCTCGATAAAGTTGTCCGAGCAGGCTATTTTTATTTTGGCTCCCGATTCCTTCGGAAATATTACCGTTCCCGGTTTCGTTCCCTTCGGAGTCTTTTCCCCTATGGAAGCCCTCCAAATTACGGCTTTTCCGTGGCCCAAAACATCGGTGAAAGCCCCGGGATAGGGTTTGCTTACGCCTCGTATCAAATTGTAAACGCTCCTGGCAGAAAGCTTAAAATCTATTCTGCCGTCTTCGGGGGTGCGCTTCCCGAAGTAGCTTGCTTGCGATTCGTCCTGCTTTGTGCGGGGGGCCTTGCCGGAAAGTAGCAGCGGCAATACTTTTGAAAGGGTTCTTACGGCAGCCTTTGTTATTCGAGGCTGTATTTCGCCAACATATTCGTCGTCGCCGAATTTTACCTTTTCCTGCGAAACTATGTCTCCGGAGTCGAATTTTTTTCCCATGACGTGGAGCGTAGTTCCGCAGTAGTTTTCGCCGTTTATTATCGACCAGTTCAGGGGAGCTCTTCCCCTGTATGAGGGCAAATACGAGCCGTGCATGTTGTACGAGCCAAGGGGAGGGAAAGATATTACTTCTTCGGGAATAAAATTCCTGTAAAACATCGAGAGAATAAGATCCGGCTTCATGTAGCGGATCTTTCTAATCCATTTGTCGGTGTTTACAGATGAGGGCTTATAGACTTTTATTCCAGCTTCCTTGGCGAGCTCTTCCACGCTTGGGAACCATTCGTTTTCACGGGGATCGCGGTCGTGGGTAAACACTGCGATAACCTTGCAAGCATTGTCGAGCAGCAGTTTCAGGCAGTTGTATCCGACGTCGCTAAAGCCGAAAAAAATTATTCTTTTGTCGCTATTTTCCATTTTTGTCGAATCCGACGGTTTCGCGCAGAATATATCTCGGACGGGCCTGGCTTACTTGGTATATCCTTCCGACGTATTCTCCGATGAGCCCTATTCCAACCATGGATAGGCTTATTAGGAAAAACAGCACCGCAAAAAGAGTGAATACTCCGTGTGTGTTGTCCTCGCAAAATATTCTCATGTAGAGGAGCACTATCACGAGTGCAAGCGAGCCTATGCTCGCCGCAAAACCGAACAGGGTGAAGAGTTGCAGCGGGACGAGTGTAAATCCCGTTATGAGGTCGAAATTTAGACGGATAAGCTTATAGTAGCTGTATTTGGATTCTCCAGCGTTTCTGGCGCTGTGTTCTACTTCCACGTCGGTGGGATTTGCCGCAAAGGTGTAGGCTAAAGCCGGTATAAACATCGAACGCTCCCTGCTTTTGACAATGGCATCGACGATATTTTTTTTGTATGCGCGGAGCATGCAGCCCTGGTCGAGCATTTTTATGTCGGTCATTTTTTCGCGCATTAAGTTTACGAGTCTTGATGCGTATCTTCTGCCGGGAGTGTCGTTTCTTTCCTTTCTGTATCCTCCGACGCAGTCGTATCCTTCGTCGATTTTTTCCAGTAGCTTTACTATTTCCTCTGGAGGATTTTGAAGATCCGCATCCAGAGTGACGACCACGTTCCCCGAAGCCCTCTCGAACGCCGCTATTATTGCGGTGTGCTGCCCGAAATTTCCGTTGAAATCCACGATTTTCACCACGTCCGGCCTTTCCTCGTGGAATGCCTTTAGGAGTTTTAGGGAGTTGTCCTTGCTTCCGTCGTTCGTAAATATCAGCTCCCACGATTTTCCGAGCCCGTCCATCGTTTCGACTATTCTATCGAAGAGAGGGCGGAGATTTTCCTCCTCGTTGTAAACCGGAACAACTATAGATATGTCCATTGCTGCTAAAATATTTTGGGGTTAAAAAAACGTCTAAAATCCGAACCTGGGCAATCTGCGCGCTTCCACCCGCTCTCCGGCGATAACGTTTGCCGGAAGGTATCCCGAGAATGCCATGCAGGAGAGAACTATGGCTTTTTTCATTAAAATCGATCCGGGTTGAAGTACGGCGTTGCACCCTGCCTCCGCGTGGTCGCCCAATATAGCGCCGAGCTTGCGCAGGTTGGAGTCGACCCGCCCGTCGGGAGTTGCAACCATTACAGTTTTTTGGTCTAGCCTCAAGTTCGCGCATATCACTCCGGCTCCGAGATGGCTGTGGTTCCCGAGAATGGAGTCTCCGACGTAATTGTAGTGGGGGGTTGCTACGTCGTCCATCAATAGGCTGTTTTTGAATTCGCAGGAATTTCCCAAGACGCAGCCTTCTCCGGCTATCACGCTTCCCCTAACAAAGGCTCCGATTCTAATCTCCGTGTTGGCTCCTATCCAGGCAGGTCCGTTTATGGCAGCGTACGGGGGCAATTTGACGCTCTTGTGGATAAAAACGTTCTCTTCTACCGCGACTCCCGCGGGAATCTCCTCCTTTTTCTTTGCGTCCGGCAGGGACGAGAAGTCCAATCCGGATAGGGCTTTCTTTATGCAGCCAACCCATTCCCACGGGGCGGCCTCCGGATCGAAGAATTCCGAAAAAATTTGAAGGGATTTCGGCAGTTCGAAAAGTTCTTTTGCTTTCATTTTAGACCCTCGGATTGTGTGTTAAAAATTTCCCCAGGGCAACACTTTCTTTAGGCTGAGGTTTTCAATTTTTGACCCGGCAAAAAAAGAGCCGCCTCTTGGCGAGGCGGCGCCTGAAATTTCTCCGATATGGGAACCTCGCTAATCTGCCTCCGCGAACGAAACCTGAGTTATGCCCGCCTTGGCGCACGCGTCGAGAACGGATATTGCGGCTTGGTGCGGGGAGTCTGCGTCGGGATATATCGAAACTATCGTTTGGACGCCGCTCTTAGAGGCGCTGGCGCGAAGTTTGGCGAGGGTGGAAGAAAGCTCCGTGAACTCTTTAAAATCCCTCCCTTGCGCGACTATCGCGTCGACGTCCATCGGGGCGGAATTTAGGAACACGTTTCCGTCGGGAGCAATTTCCACTATCTGTTCGCTCGGAAGTACCGCGTTGGGCTGTTGGGCCTTCACGTCGGCCGGAAGCGAAAAGGGAATATCGGCCTCCTGTTGAATGGGAAGGTACATGAAGTATATCAGGAGCAGGAACACGACGTCTATCATCGACGTCAAGTCGAAAGTGTCCGTGTCCGCCATGAAGGCGAGCGTGTCGCGTTTGGATGCCATTTTGCTATTCCTTCAATGTTCCAAAGATTACGTTGTAAACGCCGGCTTCGGCGCACTTCTTCATAATTTCGCTTATGTAGCGGTGCGGGGTGGTGGCGTCGGCGCGCAAATAGATTCCCTTAAAATCCTTCTCGTTGGCCTTGTGGGTCAGCGTTGCGTAGATTTCATCGGGAGTGGATCTGTGCGCCCCGAGCCAATATTCGCCTTCGGCGGTAATCGAGATGAATTGTCTGTTGCCCATCTCTTCCGGAACTTTAGCGTCGGGAGCGAGGGGCATGACGACCTGTATCATTTCGGCGTTGGCGAAACTGGTTACCGTCATAAAGAATGTAATGAGCAGGAACACGACGTCGATCATCGGCGTCATTTCGAATTTTTCGTTTTCCTGATCGGGCTGCCAGAGTTTCATCTGTCGATTTTTCCCTTAATTGAAAATCTCCTATTCGGCGGAGGGCTTTTCCTCGTCGAGCTCTACTATCTCCTGCGGGCCGAATTTTACGGCGCTCTTGAGGGTGAATACCAAGTCACCGATGATTCGGCTGGTTCCGGAGGTGATGGTGCCGTATTTGTTTTTGAATAGGAAGTAGAAGAACATGGAGGGAATGCCGATTATCATACCGGCTGCCGTCGTTATCAGGGCCTCGGAGATGTTGTCTGCGAGCTTTTGGGCGCTACCTGCTCCCTCTGCTGCTATGGTGTTGAAGGCCTTAACCATACCGCTAACCGTTCCATACAGACCCAACATCGGGGAGAGCGAGGCAACCAGCGAGAGATAGTTGATATAGACATACGGTCCGGCGAGCTCTTCCACGGAAGCTTCTTCCATGGCCTGTTCGACCGATTCGAAGTCGATTTCCTTGTCGTTTGTGCGGGTGAGTCCGACGCCTATGATATTGGTTATGGGCGAGGGATTTTTTTCGCAGAACTGGACGGCGTCTTTGATTTTAAGGGCTCCCAACATCTTCTCGACGGTTTTAACTCCGGCGGGATTGAGGAACTTGTCCTTGCGGATTTTGATAAAGTTGAAAATTACAAGCGTTATGCCCATAACGGCCATGAAGCCGAGGGGGTACATTGTTATTCCGCCCGCTTCCCACATATCTGCTATGGTTTTTTCCGTGGCGACCGTTGTGGGCTTGTCGGCCTTCGCGGCGGCGGGGGCTTCGGCGGCGTTGTCTTGCGCGGCCGCAAATTGAGTGAACGCGAGCGCGGAGGCCGCGATTGTAATTAGTGGGAGTATCTTCTTCATTTTATTTGATTAAATGGAAAATAGAAAGTTGTTTCGCTGAATATTGCCGAAAAGCCTTGCAAGGTTCAAGACAAATTTTTTTGCGGAGGTTTGACGTTTGGAGGGGGGCTTTTAGGAGCGGATTTTCGGGAGTAGATTTTTTTCAAATTCGGGGGGGCAAAAAAATCCCCCGGGGAATCCGGGGGATTTTTTCAAAACTAAAGGGAATTCGTGATTGCGTCTGCCAGACCGTATTCTATGGCTTCCTCGGCTGTAAGGAAGAAGTCTCTGTCGGTGTCCTTGGTCACCTGCTCGAGCGATTTTCCCGAGGCTTCGGAGAGAATCTGGTTTAGTTCCGCACGCATTCTTTCCATTTCCATGGCCTGTATGTGTATGTCGACGGCCGTTCCGCTCATTTCGCCCATTATGAGGGGTTGGTGTATCATCACTCTTGCATGCGGGAAAAGGAAGCGCTTTCCCTTGGGAGCCGCGCTCAGCAGAATGGAGCCCATGCTCATCGCTATTCCCATCACGACAACTTTCAGGGGGGATTTTATTAGCTTCATGGTGTCGTAGATGGCCATTCCGGCGCTTATGGAGCCTCCCGGGGAGCTCAAATAAACCGTTATCTCCTTCGTGGAATCTACCGAATCCAAGTAGAGCAGCTTTTGCACCGCTTCTGATGCGCTCTTGTCGGTTATTTCGTCCCAGAGGAAAATTTTTCTGTCTTCGAGAAATTTTTTTTGGATTTCGTTCGAGAGCGTCGAGGCTCCCTTCTTATCATCGTTGCACTCTTCGTTTTTCATACTTTGTTTGGTCAGTCTTTTTGAATTTCGAAAATCGCATATCCGGCAAAGAGAGAGGGAATTATTTTGCACGATCTTTCCCAATCTCCGCGCAGGAAGTGGCTTCTTATTATTCTAATATCGTTCTTTTGGCAGAATTTTTTAAAGGATTTTACCGAGATGGGGTTTATTGGGCGAGAACTTTCCCATCTTGAGGGGAAGACCTCGTTGACGATTCTGTCACCGGTCAGGAGGGTGGCGAGCCTGTTTCTCCAGTAGGCGTGGTTGACGAAACCAACGGCGACCCGCTTGCCGACTTTCAGGGCTCTTAGGAGAACTTCGCTGGCGTTTTCCAGTTCCGGCAGGGTTCGCGAGCACACTATCCAGTCGAAGGATTTTTCGGGGAATATGGACAGTGCGTCGAGTATGTCCCCGTGGTAGGAATTTATTCCGCGCTTTAGGCAGAGGGAGATTTTTTTGAAGTCCGAATCTACTCCGACGGCGTAGATGTGCCTGAGGCGCACGAGTTCCCCGAGCAGTATTCCGCGGCCGCAACCCAAGTCGAGCACGCTCGCGCCGTCCTCGACCCAGCTGCTTACTGCATCGAGTTCAACTTTGCGTCTTGCGCGATTTTTCGAGCTGCCTTTTTTGTCCATTTTTCAAAGCTCCAAAAAATAACGCACCAGGCTGTACAGCTTGGGCGAGTCTATCAGGAAGGAGTCGTGTCCTAGGTTGCTTTCTATTTCCACGTACGAGGCGGTTTTGTGGAGTTTTAGAAGCTCTTTTACTATTTCCCGGTTTTGTTCTGGGGGGAATAGCCAGTCGGAGGTGAATCCCACGCATAAGACTCTTGCCGAAATTTTTTCGAAGGCCTCGGCAAACGAGCCGTTGGCGTCTCTCAAATCGAACACGTCGAGTGCCCTCGTGAAGTAAAGGTAGGTGTTGGCGTCGAATCTATTTACGAAAACCTGGCCTTGGTGGTGTAGGTAGTTTTCTATTTCGAAAGAGGGCTTGAAAAAGTCGTCCGGTGATCTTGCCACTCTGTGCCTCCCGAATTTTCCTTCCATTCCCTTGTCCGAAAGATAGGTTATGTGTGCCATCATTCTGGCTATTCCGAGACCCACGCTCGGGGTTCTGTCCAGGTTGTAGTTTCCGCCGTTCCAGACGGGATCCTGCATTATAGCCGACCTTCCAACCTCGTTGAAAGCTATAGCCTGCGCGTTTTGCCTCGATGTGGTTGCAAGGGCGCAAACTTTTTTGACCCTGTCCGAAAAGTCTATGGCCCAGCGCATGGCTTGCATTCCGCCCATGGAGCCTCCTATGACCATTTCGAGCTTTTCTATTCCGAGGTGCGATATAAGCCTCTCTTGTACGGCAACCATGTCTCTTATCGTGACCGCAGGGAAGGTGAGGTTGTAGCGGCCTCCCGTTTTCGGGTTTACGGACGAAGGACCCGTGGTTCCGCGGCATCCGCCTATGCAGTTCGAACAAATTACGAAGAATTTGTTTGTGTCGAGAGGTTTGTTTGGGCCTATGATGTTGTTCCACCAACCGGCTTTTCTGTCGCTAAGGGAGTAGACTCCCGCCGCGTGGTGGTCTCCGCTTAGGGCATGGCAGACCAGAATTGCGTTGGACTTGTCCTCGTTGATCCTGCCGTAGGTCTCGTATCTGACGTTGAAGGAGTCCAATTTTCCTCCCAGCTCAAATTCGAGCGGCTCCGAACATTCAAAGTCGGAATACTCCACCAGGCCGACTT